>NZ_CP033324.1:0-600833 GCF_003710085.1 Nocardioides pantholopis
CGCCTCGGTCGCGATGTGGATCACGCTCGACCGGTTCCACGCCACACCGACCCAGACGTCCGACCCAGACCCTCGACCCCGACGCTCTGACCAGCACCAGACCAGCACCGAGACGAAGGACCCGCACCGTGGACCAGGACTCCTCCGAGCTCAGCACTGCCTGGCAGGGCGTCGTCGGCGACCTCCAGCCGAACCAGCGCGCCTGGCTGCGGGCCAGCGAGCCGGTCACCCTGCACGGCAACACCGCGATCATCGCGGTGCCCAACGACTTCACCCGCGACCAGCTCGAGGGGCGCCTGCGCGCCCAGCTCGAGGATGCGCTCACCATCGCCTTCGGGCGGGAGATCCGGATCGCGGTCACGGTGAACCCGGTCCTGGAGGAGCAGATCATCGAGCCGGCTCCCCCCGCCGAGCCCGAGCACGAGGCGCCGGCAGATTATCGAGATGTCGACATGTCGACTGTCGGCGGCCTCGGCAGCCGCCGCCCGGCGCACGTCCCCAGCGACGGCCACCTGCTGCCGCCCCCGATGGCCCCGGCGGCCCAGAAGCCGAACGCGCTCGAGACCCGGCTCAACCCCAAGTACACCTTCGAGACCTTCGTGATCGGGTCGTCGAACCGGTTCCCGCACGCCGCGGCCGTCGCGGTGGCCGAGGCGCCGGGCAAGGCGTACAACCCGCTCCTGGTCTACGGCGACTCCGGTCTGGGCAAGACCCACCTGCTGCACGCGATCGGCCACTACGTGCGCTCGCTCTACACCGGCGCGAAGGTGCGCTACGTGTCCAGCGAGGAGTTCACCAACGAGTTCATCAACGCGATCCGCGACGACCGGCAGGACCGGTTCAAGCGCCGCTACCGGGACGTCGACGTGCTCCTCATCGACGACATCCAGTTCCTGGAGGGGAAGACCCAGACCCAGGAGGAGTTCTTCCACACCTTCAACACGCTCCACAACGCCAACAAGCAGATCGTCCTCACCTCCGACCGGCCGCCCAAGCGGCTCGAGGCGCTCGAGGACCGACTCCGCAACCGCTTCGAGTGGGGTCTGATCACCGACGTCCAGCCGCCGGACCTGGAGACCCGGATCGCGATCCTGCGCAAGAAGGCCGCGATGGACCGGCTCACGGCGCCGCCGGACGTGCTCGAGTTCATCGCCTCGAAGATCCAGACCAACATCCGCGAGCTCGAGGGTGCCCTGATCCGGGTCACCGCCTTCGCGAACCTCAACCGCCAGGAGGTCGACATGACCCTGGCCGAGATCGTGCTCAAGGACCTGATCCCCGAGGGCGGTGAGCCGGAGATCACCGCCGCGCTGATCATCGCCCAGACCGCCGCGTACTTCGGCCTGTCCATCGAGGAGCTCACCGGTCCCAGCCGCGGGCGGCACCTGGTGATGGCCCGCCAGATCGCGATGTACCTGTGCCGCGAGCTCACCGCGCTGTCGCTGCCGAAGATCGGCGCCCAGTTCGGCAACCGCGACCACACGACCGTGATGTACGCCGACCGGAAGATCAACCAGCTCCTGGCCGAGCGCCGGGCCGTGTTCAACCAGGTCAGCGAGCTCACCAATCGCGTCAAGATGCAGGCTCGCCAGTCCTGAGACCCGGCTCGATCCCGCCCGCGGGCGGGGGCCCGGCCAGGGCTCCCGACCTAGGTTGGGCCCATGAAACCTGCCTACACCGCCTCTGCAGCGTCCACCGGCGACGGCCGCAACGGCCACGTCCAGTCCACCGACGGGCTCCTCGACCTCGACGTCCGGGTTCCGAGCGAGATGGGCGGCCCCGGCGGCGCGACCAACCCCGAGCAGCTGTTCGCCGCCGGGTACGCCGCGTGCTTCCACTCCGCGCTCAAGGCGGTCGCTCGCAAGAGCGGCGCCGACACCACCGACTCCGAGGTCGTCGCGGACGTCTCGGTCGGTGACAACGGTGAGGGCGGCTTCGAGCTGGCCGTGCAGCTGGAGGTGACCCTGCCCGGCCTCGGCGCGGACGACGCCCGGGCCCTGGCCGAGCAGGCGCACCAGGTCTGCCCCTACTCCAACGCGACCCGCGGCAACATCGAGGTCACCCTCACCCTCGCCTGATCACGCCTGATCCGCGCCTGACGCGCGGTGGGCGCCGGCCGATCCGGCCCCCGGTCGATGTGGATTACCTGTTATTCGGGACGACCACCCACGGGGACACCCTGTGGACGAACCGGTAACTACCACGTCCCCCGGGGGCCGGGTCCACATCGCCGTCCGAGTGTTCACGAGTTCCTGCACAGCCCCTGTGCACCCGACTCGCCGCGCTGACCAGCACGAACCCGAGTTATCCACAGAGTCCACCGACCCTATGACTCCCACGTACCTCTAGATCAGTCGATGACCAGGAAACGTCAAACTTGCCGACCTCCTGGGGATAACCCGGTGCGGCCCGGCCCGCACCGAACCGAACCGATCCGCGCGAACTGGGCCAAGAACGCCCACTGCTGCCGCCGAGGGCGACCTCATGGCAGGATGCGGATCCCAAGAGCCGACCCCTGAAGGACCACATCGTGAAGTTCCGCGTCGAGCGCGACGTGCTCGCGGACGCCGTCGCCTGGGCTGCCCGCAGCCTCCCGGTCCGTCCCAGCGTCCCCGTCCTGGCCGGGCTGCTGATCGATGCGACCGAGGAGGGCCTGGTGCTCTCCACCTTCGACTACGAGACCTCCGCTCGGGCGACGCTGAAGGCCGACGTCAGCGACGACGGCCGGGCCCTGGTCAGCGGTCGGCTGCTCGCCGACATCTGCCGCAGCCTCCCGGCCAAGCCGGTGGAGATGGTCCTCGACGGCACCCGGGTCTCGCTGACCTGCGGCTCGGCCCGCTTCAGCCTCCAGACCATGCCGGTCGACGACTACCCGGCGCTGCCCGAGATGCCGGCCGCGACCGGCACCGTGCAGAGCGACCTGTTCGCGCACGCCGTCTCCCAGGCCGTGACCGCCGCCGGGCGCGACGACATGCTCCCGGTGCTGACCGGCGTCCGCGTCGAGATCGACGGCTCGACGATCTCGCTGCTGGCCACCGACCGGTTCCGGCTCTCCCAGCGCGAGCTCGGCTGGGACCCCCGCACCCCCGACGAGTCGGTGGCCGCGCTGGTGCCCGCCAAGGTTCTCGGCGAGACCGCGAAGTCCCTGACCGCCGGCAGCGAGGTCACGATCGCGCTCGCCACCAGCGGGACCGGCGAGGGCATCATCGGCTTCGAGGGCGCGGCCGCCGGCGGCGTACGCCGGACCACCACCCGCCTGCTCGACGGCGAGTTCCCCAAGGTCCGCAGCCTGTTCCCCAACGAGCACCTCACGGTCGCGAAGGTCGACAAGGCCGCGCTGGTCGAGTCGGTCAAGCGCGTCGCCCTGGTGGCCGAGCGCAACACCGCCGTCCAGCTGAAGTTCAGCGACGGCGTGCTCACCCTCGACGCCGGCTCCGGCGACGAGGCGCAGGCCTCGGAGTCGATCCCCGCCGACATCGAGGGCGAGGACATCGTGACCGGGTTCAACCCGCAGTTCCTGCTCGACGGCCTGACCGCGATCGACGAGGCCGTTGTCGAGCTGGCCTTCACCCAGGCGTCCAAGCCGGTGGTGATCAGCGGCTCGGTCACCGAGGACGGCAAGGACCCGGGCTTCCGCTACCTCCTGATGCCGCGCCGGCTGCTGTCCTGACCCTCGGGGCCGGCTCACGCCTGGCGGACTAGCGTGGGAGCGGACCTGTGCGCGACGACGAGGAGACGTGAGATGGACATCGGACTCATCGGCCTGGGCAAGATGGGCGGCAACATGCGCGAGCGGTTGCGCCGCGGCGGCCACACGGTCGTCGGGTACGACCGCAACCCGGACCTGGCCGACGTCGACTCGCTCGCCGACCTGGTGGCGGCGCTGCCGTCGCCCAAGGTCGTGTGGGTGATGGTCCCGGCCGGGGCCGCGACCCAGCAGACGATCAACGAGCTCGGCGACCTCCTGGGCGAGGGCGACGTGGTCGTCGACGGCGGCAACTCGCGCTGGACCGACGACCTCGAGCACGCCGAGCAGCTGGCCGCCCGCGGCATCGGCTTCGTCGACTGCGGCGTCTCCGGCGGCGTCTGGGGCCTCGAGAACGGCTACGCCCTGATGTACGGCGGCGACCCGGAGCACGTCGCGAAGGTCCAACCGGTCTTCGACACCCTCAAGCCGGAGGGCGACTTCGGCTCCGTGCACGCCGGGAAGGTCGGCGCCGGCCACTTCTCGAAGATGGTCCACAACGGCATCGAGTACGCGATCATGCAGTCCTACGCCGAGGGCTGGGAGCTGCTCGAGAAGGTCGACATGGTCGAGAACGTCACCGAGGTGCTGCGCTCCTGGCGCGAGGGCACGGTGATCCGCTCCTGGCTGCTGGACCTGCTGGTCGCGGCGCTCGACGACCAGCCCAACCTCGAGGGGATCCGCGGGTACGCCGAGGACTCCGGCGAGGGCCGCTGGACCGTGGAGGCCGGCATCGAGCACGCGGTGGCGACGCCGGCGATCACCGCCGCGCTGTACGCACGCTTCGTCTCCCGCCAGGACGACTCGCCGGCCATGAAGGCGGTGGCCGCCATGCGCAACCAGTTCGGCGGGCACGCGATGCAGACCTCCGCCCCCAAGGGCGGCGACGCCCCGTCCGCGGGGCGGACCGACCCGGAGCAGTCCGAGACGGCCCGGCAGGCGGGGTCCGGCGCCGAGTCGAGCCCTGCGGAGAGCTAGCCGCCGTTGTACGTCTCGCACCTGACCCTGCACGACTTCCGCTCCTACGCGACCGCGGAGGTCCCGCTGGAGCCCGGCGTCACCGCGTTCGTCGGCCGCAACGGGCAGGGCAAGACGAACCTGGTCGAGGCGATCGACTACCTCTCCCGGCTCTCCTCGCACCGGGTCGCGGCCGACGCGCCGCTGATCCGATCCGGTGCGGAGCGCGCCGTGGTCCGCGCGGCAGTGGTCCGCGACGGGCGGACCGCGATCCTCGAGGTCGAGCTGGTCCCCGGGAAGGCCAACCGGGCGCGGGTGAACCGGGCCGCGCTGCCCCGGGCCCGCGACATCGTCGGCCTGGTCCGGACCGTGCTGTTCTCCCCCGAGGACCTGACACTGGTCAAGGGAGACCCGTCGGACCGCCGGCGGTTCCTCGACGACCTGCTGGTGCTGCGCGCCCCCCGCCTCGCGGGGGTGCGCTCGGACTACGACCGGATCCTCAAGCAGCGCAACTCGCTGCTCAAGACCGCCGGGGCCGCGCGCCGCGGCAGCTCCTCGCAGGAGGCGGCGCTGTCCACGCTCGGCGTCTGGGACGACCACCTGGCCCGCACCGGCGCCGAGCTGCTGGCCCAGCGCCTGGCACTGGTCGACGCGCTGGCGCCGTACGTCGGGAAGGCCTACGAGACAGTCGCCCGGGGCGCGACCCGGGACGACGCCGAGATCGGCTACCGCGCGTCGCTGGACCTGGCCGGCGCCACCGACCGGGACGACCTGGCCCGGCTGCTGCTCGCCGAGGTCGAGCGGCGCCGCAACGACGAGCTGGACCGCGGGATCTCGCTGGTCGGCCCGCACCGCGACGAGCTGGTGCTGACCCTGGGCCACGGCGCCGGGGAGAGCCTCCCGGTCAAGGGCTACGCCTCGCACGGGGAGTCCTGGTCCTTCGCGCTGGCGCTGCGGCTGGCCTCCTACGACCTGCTGCGCTCCGACGGCGACGACCCGATCCTGATCCTCGACGACGTCTTCGCCGAGCTCGACACCGAGCGGCGCGCGCAGCTGGCCGAGCTGGTGGCCGGCGCGGAGCAGGTGCTGGTCACCGCCGCGGTCGGCGCCGACGTCCCGCCCGCCCTCGCCGGGACGAGGTACGCCGTGGCCGGCGGGGAGATCACCCGTGAGTCCTGACCCGGTCCGCCCGGAGGAACCCGGTGAGCCCGGCGAGGACACTGAGGGCATCGTGAGCGGCCCCGCCACCCCGGAGCCGGACGCCGGAGCCGACCCGGCGCACGACGACGACGGCCTGGACCTGGCCCGGTCGATCGCGCGGGCGACGGCGTCCTCCTCGCCGGCCGCCCGCCGCAAGCCGCGCCGGGGGAACCGGGACGGCGGTCCGGGCCGGGGCCGGGTCAGCGGCGCGCATCCCGACGACCGCGATCCCCAGCTGCTCGACGTCACGCTGGCGCGCCTGGTCGGCGACCGCGGCTGGGAGCTGGACCTGCGGGTCCAGGGCGTCTTCGGCCGGTGGGAGGAGCTGGTCGGCGCGGAGGTCGCCCAGCACTGCACGCCGGAGACCTTCGAGGACGGCAAGCTCGTGGTGCGCACCGACTCCACCGCCTGGGCGACCCAGCTGCGGCTGCTGGCGCCCACGGTCGTGCGCCGCCTCAACGAGGAGCTCGGGCACGGCGTCGTGGTGCTGATCGAGGTCCTCGGTCCGCACCTGCCGACGTGGAAGAAGGGCCTGCGCTCCTCCCGTGACGGCCGCGGTCCGCGCGACACCTACGGCTGAGCGTCGGTCGGCGACAGGAGCCGCCACGCAGGCGTTCTCGCGGCCCCTCCGACGTACCGGCCCCTCACTGGCACCCTGCGGGACGCTCTGGTCCGCCTTCACGGGCTCCCCAGCGGCCAGTTCCGGCCCCGATCATCCCCAGCCGGCGGGTGGATGCGTGGATTCGGGCCCGCCGGCGGGTAACATGGTCGGTTGGGTCGCCGTGCGCGACCCGACTCATGTCGCGCTCGTCTCGAGCACGCTCAAGAACGTTCAAGAAGAGGTGGCCATGCCTGGGGACCAGTCTGTCGAGCAGGATCCTGCCGAGACCCCGGAGAAGAGTGCCCCACTGCGCAGCAACAACGTCGACACGGCGTACGACGCGTCGGCGATCCAGGTCCTCGAGGGCCTGGAGGCGGTCCGCAAGCGTCCCGGCATGTACATCGGCTCGACCGGTGAGCGCGGCCTGCACCACCTGATCTGGGAGATCGTCGACAACGCGGTCGACGAGGCGCTCGCCGGGCACTGCGACCGGATCGTGCTGACCCTGTGCGCGGACGGCGCGGTCAAGGTCGAGGACAACGGCCGCGGCATCCCCACCGACACCGCGCCCGGCCAGGACATGCCAGCGGTCACGATGGCGCTGACGATGCTGCACGCCGGCGGCAAGTTCGGCGGTGGCGGCTACAAGGTCTCCGGCGGTCTGCACGGCGTCGGCGTCTCGGTCGTCAACGCGCTCTCCTCGCACCTGATCGTGGACGTGCGCAACCGCGGCCACCTGTGGCGCCAGTCCTTCACGATCGGCGAGCCGGACGGCCCGCTGGAGCAGGTCCGCGCGCTCGAGCCGGGCGAGGGCACCGGCACCACCGTCACCTACTGGGCCTCGGAGGAGATCTTCGAGACCACGACGTACTCCCTGGAGACGATCACCAACCGGATCCGCGAGATGGCCTTCCTCAACAAGGGGCTGGAGATCGTCGTGCGCGACGAGCGCCCCGCGGCCGAGGAGGTCATCGACGCGATCGAGGGCGACACCGTCGCCACCCCGTCCGAGGCCAGCGTCGCCGACGGCCCGCGCCGCGGCGAGGCCGGCGGCATCGAGCAGGTCTTCAAGTACGACCGCGGCCTGGTCGACTACGTCGAGTACCTCAACCGGCGCAAGGACAAGGCCAACCCGACGATCATCTCCTTCGAGGCCGAGACCCCCGAGCACGTCGAGAACCACATGTCGCTCGAGGTCGCGATGCAGTGGAACACGACGTTCAACGAGTCGGTCCACACCTTCGCGAACACGATCAACACCCACGAGGGCGGCACCCACGAGGAGGGCTTCCGGGCCGCGCTCACCTCCCTGGTCAACAACTGGGGCGAGGAGTGGGGCCTGATCAAGAAGCCCGAGGACCGGGTGAAGGGCGACGACATCCGCGAGGGCCTGACCGCGATCATCTCGGTCAAGCTCGGCGAGCCGCAGTTCGAGGGCCAGACCAAGACCAAGCTCGGCAACACCGAGGCCAAGGGCTTCGTCCAGCGCCTGATGAACGACCAGCTCGGCGCCTGGCTGGAGCAGAACCCCGCCGAGGGCCGCGACATCGTTCGCAAGGCCCAGGCCGCCGCGCAGGCGCGGATCGCGGCCCGCAAGGCCCGCGACCTGGCGCGCAACCGCAAGGGGATCCTCGGCGGCGGCGGCCTGCCGGGCAAGCTCTCGGACTGCCAGTCCACGAACCCGGCCGAGTGCGAGGTCTTCATCGTCGAGGGCGACTCCGCCGGTGGCTCGGCCCGCCAGGGCCGCGACCCCCGGATCCAGGCGATCCTGCCGATCCGCGGAAAGATCCTCAACGTCGAGAAGGCCCGCCTGGACCGGATCCTGGGCAACCAGGAGGTCCAGTCGATCGTCTCCGCGATGGGCACCGGGATCCAGGAAGACTTCGACATCGACAAGCTGCGCTACCACAAGGTCGTGCTGATGGCCGACGCCGACGTCGACGGCCACCACATCAACACGCTGCTGCTGACGCTGCTGTTCCGCTTCATGAAGCCGCTGATCGACCACGGCCACGTCTACATGGCCCAGCCGCCGCTGTACCGGCTGCGCTGGAACAAGCCCCACGAGCACGAGTTCGTCTACTCCGACGCCGAGCGCGACGCGCTGATGGCCGCGGGCCTCGAGGCCGGCAAGAAGCTGCCCAAGGAGAACCCGGTCCAGCGCTACAAGGGTCTGGGCGAGATGAACGCCAAGGAGCTGTGGGAGACCACGATGGACCCCGACCAGCGGCTGATGCTGCAGGTCACGCTCGAGGACGCCGCCCAGGCCGACGAGATCTTCTCGATCCTGATGGGCGAGGACGTCGAGCAGCGGCGCTCGTTCATCCAGCGCAACGCCAAGGACGTCCGATTCCTCGACATCTGAGGTCCGCAGGATGGCGAGCAGTTCCTACGGAGCTATTCGACTCTCTAAGACGAGAACTAGAAACCGCTAGAAGCACCGAGAGAGAGCAATCGTGACCCAGACGCCCACCGACGGCGGCGCGCCCCAGGGCCCGGGCGGCCGGATCGAGCCGGTCGAGCTGCAGACGTCCATGCAGCGCGCCTACATCGACTACGCGATGGCAGTCATCGTCGGGCGCGCGCTGCCCGACGTACGCGATGGCCTGAAGCCGGTGCACCGCCGGGTGCTCTACGCGATGTACGACGGGGGCTACCGGCCGGACCGGGGCTTCTCCAAGTGCAGCCGCGTCGTCGGCGACGTGATGGGTCAGTACCACCCGCACGGCGACACCGCGATCTACGACACCCTGGTCCGGCTCGCGCAGCCGTGGGTGATGCGCGCCCCGATGATCCAGGGCCAGGGCAACTTCGGCTCGCCGGGCAACGACTCCGCCGCGGCCATGCGGTACACCGAGTGCCGGATGGCGCCGCTGGCGCTGGAGATGGTCCGCGACATCGAGAAGGAGACCGTCGACTTCCAGCCGAACTACGACGGTCGCTCGCAGGAGCCGGTCGTCCTGCCCTCCCGGATCCCGAACCTGCTCGTCAACGGCTCGGCCGGCATCGCGGTGGGCATGGCCACCAACATCCCGCCGCACAACCTGCGCGAGGTCGCCGAGGGCGCCCGCTGGGCGCTGGAGCACCCGGACGCGACCCGCGAGGAGCTCCAGGACGCGCTGATCGAGCGGATCAAGGGCCCCGACTTCCCCAACGGCGCCCTGATCGTCGGCCGCCAGGGCATCGAGCAGGCCTACCGCACCGGTCGCGGCTCGGTCACCCAGCGCGCCGTGATCGAGGTCGACGAGGACTCCCGCGGCCGCACCTGCCTGGTGATCACCGAGCTGCCCTACATGGTCAACCCGGACAACCTGGCCGTGAAGATCGCCGAGCTCGCCGACTCCGGCCGGGTGCAGGGCATCTCCGACGTCCGCGACGACACCTCGGACCGGACCGGCCAGCGGCTGGTCGTCGTCCTCAAGCGCGACGCGGTCGCGCGGGTGGTGCTCAACAACCTGCTCAAGCACACCGAGCTGCAGACGAACTTCAGCGCGAACATGCTGGCGCTGGTCGACGGGGTGCCCCGCACCCTCTCGATCGACCAGTTCATCAGCAACTGGGTCACCCACCAGGTCGAGGTCATCCGCAGGCGCACGGAGTTCCTGCTCCGCGAGGCCGAGGCCCGGGCCCACATCCTGCGCGGCCTGGTCAAGGCGCTCGACATGCTCGACGAGGTCATCGCGCTGATCCGTCGCTCTCCCGAGGTCGACGACGCGCGCCAGGGCCTGATTGCGCTGCTGGAGATCGACGAGCTCCAGGCGAACGCGATCCTGGACATGCAGCTGCGCCGCCTGGCCGCGCTGGAGCGCCAGAAGATCATCGACCAGCTCGCCGCCATCGAGATCGAGATCGCCGACTATCGCGACATCCTCGCGAACGTCGCCCGGCAGCGGCAGATCATCGCCGACGAGCTCGGCGAGATCGTCGAGAAGTACGGCGACGAGCGGCGTACCCAGATCATCGCGGCCGACGGCGACCTGTCGATGGAGGACCTGATCCCCGACGAGGACCTCGTCGTCTCCATCACCCGCGGCGGCTACGCCAAGCGGACCCGCGCCGACCAGTACCGCACCCAGAAGCGCGGCGGGAAGGGCGTGCGCGGCGCGAGCCTGCGCGGCGACGACGTCGTCGAGCACTTCATCGCCACGACCAACCACCACTGGCTGCTGTTCTTCACCACCGCGGGCCGGGTCTACCGCACCAAGGCCTACAACCTCCCCGAGGCCTCGCGCGACGCCAAGGGCGGCCACGTGGCCGGGCTGCTGTCCTTCCAGCCCGACGAGAGCATCGCCCAGGTGCTGGCGATCCGCGACTACGAGCAGGCGCCGTACCTCGTCCTGGCCACCCGGCACGGGCTGGTCAAGAAGACCCGGCTCGGCGACTACAACAGCCCCCGCCAGGCCGGGGTCATCGCGATCAACTTCCGCGAGGACGACGACGAGCTGATCGGCGCCGAGCTGGTGAGCTCCGAGGACGACATCCTGCTGGTCTCCCGCAAGGGCCAGGCCATCCGGTTCCGCGCCGACGACAGCCAGCTGCGCCCGATGGGCCGCGCCACCTCGGGCGTCTCCGGCATGAAGTTCCGCGACGGCGACGCACTGCTGTCGATGTCGGTGATCCGCGCCCACCAGGTCGCGGCCGAGGAGGCCGCCGGCCTCGCCGAGCAGAACGAGGACTCTGCGGGCGTCGAGGCCAGCACCGAGCAGGTCGCCGAGGTGAAGCCGCAGTACGTCTTCACGATCACCGACGGCGGCTACGCCAAGCGGACCCGGATCAACGAGTACCGCCTGCAGTCGCGTGGCGGGCTCGGCATCAAGGCGATGTCGCTGGCCAACACCGACCGCGGCGGCCTGGTCGGCGCGTTCATCGTCGAGGACGGTGACGAGGTGCTCTCGATCACCGCCAACGGCCAGGTCGTGCGCAGCCCGATCAACGAGGACTTCCGGCCCACCGGACGCTCCACGATGGGCGTGAAGTTCGTGAGCCCGAAGAAGAACGACAGCGTCGCCGTCGTGGCCCGATCCGTGGAGTCCCAGGTCGAGGACGAGGTCGAGGAGGCCGCCGCGGTCGCGGCCGAGGAGGCTGCCGAGGGCGCCGTCACCGACCCCGTGGTGCTGGCGGCCGCAGCGCAGACGCCTTCGTCGGATGCGGAAGCGGATGCAACAATCGATGGGACCACCGACGACGAGCCGAGGGATGAGGTCTGATGCCGGACCGTTCCGCCGAGACCACCTCGATCCGCCCAGCCCCGGGTGAGGGCCCGGACGACACAGCCGTCCGGCCGCCCCTGAGCCAGCGGATCCAGGGCCGGCTCGCCGGCGCCGCGGAGGAGCACCGCTCCAACGCCCAGACCGCGAAGCCCGACCAGCAGCGGCGCCCGCGCCGGGCGCGGCTGCGGCTGACCAGGGTCGACCCCTGGTCGGTGATGAAGACCTCGTTCCTGCTCGCGATCGCCTTCGGCGTCGTCACGGTGGTCGCGGTCCTGATGGTGTGGTCGGTCCTCGGCGCCGCCGGCGTCTGGGAGTCGATCAACGCCTCGGTCCGCGACATCGTCGGCGGCGACGACGGCGCCGACTTCGACATCGAGAACTACCTCGGGACCACCCGGGTCGTGGGCTTCACGATGCTGGTGGCGGTGGTCGACGTCGTACTGCTGACCGCGGTCGCCACCCTGGGCGCGTTCCTGTACAACATGGCGGCCGCCCTGCTGGGCGGCGTCGAGGTCACCCTCTCCGAGGACAACTGAGACCGCCCCTCCCCGGGGACGCCGTTTTGTCCGGCTCCTCCGGGGTGGGGTAGTCTCTCCCCTCGGTCGGCCCCCTCGGGCCGACCGCCGGCGCGTGCCGGTAGCGGGCCTATAGCTCAGACGGTTAGAGCGCTTCCCTGATAAGGAAGAGGTCACAGGTTCAAGTCCTGTTAGGCCCACCACGCACGACCACCAGGTCGGCGCCCCGCGCACAGGAGGCTCGATGAAGAAGCTCGTCTGGCTGCTCCTCGCCGGCATCGGCGCCGCCTTCGCGAAGAAGAAGTTCGACGAGGGTCGCGCCGAGGAGGCCCTGTGGGCCGAGGCCACCGACTCCGTCACCCGGAACGGCGGCTCCGCCCGGGGCTGATCCCCGTCCCACACCGGGGGCCTTGGCGCAATTGGTAGCGCACCTGCTTTGCAAGCAGGGGGTTAGGGGTTCGAGTCCCCTAGGCTCCACCGACATAACCCCAGGTCAGCCTGGGGTCGTGCTCACTGAAGCGGCCCAAGTTCTCCGTCGCTCCTATACGGGTTGCGGCCCCGGTTGAGAGAGTCGCGTAGTGGGCTGCTCGAACTCCACTGGGCTCATCATCCCAAGGCCACCCCAAGGCTGCTGTGCAGGCGCCTGTTGTTGTGCCAGTCGACCCAGCCGGCGGTGGCGGCCTCGACGTCGCGGATGGTCCGGTAAGGACCGGTGTGGAAGACCGTGGTGCGGATGCACTCGGTTTTGTGAGCCCAATCACGCACCCGCCAGCGCATTCTCATACGCGTCGGCCACCGACCCGATCGACGGGCGGATGCCCTCGGAGGCGAGGTGATCGGTGAACGTGATGGAGGTGTACTGGGACCCGGTGTCGGCGTGGCCGATCCGTTCACCGCGCGCGATCGGGTTTCCTTCACGCCCGCGCTGCCACAGCGCCATCCGCACGGGCACGTCGACCAGCTCGACGGCCTTGGTGGGTGCCATGTCCAAGCGACGATCCTCTGGGCGAATACGTCGAGGACGAACGCGACGTAGACGAACCCCGCCCAGGTCCGGACGTAGGTGGCGTCCTGACCCAGGTCCTGTTCGCGCGACAGCGGTGAAATCACGGTCGAGCAGATCGTCGGCCCGGTTGCCGCCTTGGCCGGGATCGTGGTCCGGACCCCCTTCGAGCGTCGGATTCCGTGTAGGCCAAACGATCTCATCGCTCGGTAGACGCGTCCGGGCGAGGTCCCCGGCGCCGAGCGGCGCACGAGCGCGGTCATCTTCCGACGCTCGTAGAGACCCTCGGGTGTCATCCGGCGCACGCCCCCCCGTGGTCGATCCGCCACGGCCGGTCGCGGACCTGGTCGAGGACCAGCGCATCGCTGATCGTGCGGTCCGCGACCGGACGGTTGGTGCGCGCCCAGCCGCGTAGGTCCGCGCGGCGACCTGACAGCCCTGCTCACGCAGAAATCGGCAGGTCGATTCGACCGCGTGGTCCTCAGCCGCGGCTCGTCGACGAACGCGACGATCAGCGATTGCGGGGGGCGAGTTCCCCGCGAAGAAAATCGAGGTCCTGCGCAGGATCTCGTTGTCCTCCTCGAGCCGGCGGACCTTGCCTTCAGTTCCCCGACCTCAGCGAGCTCCTCGCCCGCGGCGCCCTGGCGCGGCGCATCGTCTCCTTGCCTAGGCCCTCACGGCGTGCGACGGACTCAGCAGCCGCAGTCAGTGAGGGGTCCTCCGGCAGTTGCTCCAGGACCAGCCGCACGCACCGCTCCCTGATCTGCGGATCGATCTTCTTCGGCATGGTTCGCATCCCTCCAACTCACAAGGATGCGGCATCAAACCTGGGGCGCTTCACGCTAGCCGCTGCTCCCCGCCGGCGCCCGGCGGCTGGCGCGATTCCGGACGCGCATGACGGCGACCTCGTGGCGCCCCACCACGGGTGAGCGCCTTTGACCCCAGCCTTAGAGCCACGCCCTGACAAGTCCCTCCCGCGCCCCGTCCCGGTCGAGGTCACCCTCGATCGCACGGGCTCCTCTGGGAGACGATCAGAGCCCGATGTGCTTCTTAAGGTCCTTGCACATCGCACGCCAGTTCTTCCTGACGATGCTGTCGTACTGGGCCCGCGTCATCTTGTCCTTGCCGTCCGTGCCTTTGGGGATACTGATGTCGGCGACGGGAACGAACATCATCTTCTTGATCAGCGCGTGCTCGGCGGGCGTCGGCTTCCTGGTGCTCCGGCCCAAGTACTCGCTAACCGTCTCGTCCTTCTTCCGCCGGTTTGACCCGACGGTCAGCACCCCGAGGTTCCCCATCATGCCCATTGGCCACGGGTCCGAGTTCTTGGTGATTTCCTGGAGGCGCTTGATCGGCAGCCAGTGCTCGACGTCGAACTTGTGCGCCGCCTGGTCGGCGACGCTCACCTTCTTCGAGTAGACGAACTTGAGGAAGACCCGGTCGAAGGACGTCACGTTGCTGCGCCGGTGAGACACCTTCGCCGCTTGCTCGGTTTCCAGGGTCTTGATGGCTGCATCAAACGAGTTTGCATCGACGGGCGTCGCGTAGACCTTCGACGGCGCCGCGCCGTTCCAGACGCGCTCTGCGGCGTAGGTGTAGAGGGAGCCGCGCCAGTACTGACGGATGATGTCGTAGATGTAGTGCTGGGGTAGTGCTTCCTGGAACTTCTTCTTGAGGGCGGTCCGCACTGGTTCCGAGCCGCGGTCGGAGAACTTCTTCTTGTGGTCGAACAGGTTGGCGGCCACGGCAGCGATCATCGAGACGATCTGCAGCTCGCTGTGAGCCGGCGCCTCCGTGTCACTCACGAACTTGAAGGCAAGGTGTGGTTCGAGGCACTTGCTTACGAACTTGGCAGACTCGAGGACGGCCTTCTCGAACGCATCGACCTCAAGGTGTCCGGAGTTGTCGACCGGGAAGAACGTGTGGAGCTCGTTCATCTTGTCGAGCGTTCGGCCAAGCATTAGCGTCGCGAGCGGAAACGCGCCAGAGAGGTTGTTCCTCTTGGCGTCGGCCGCCGAGAAGAGCAGCGGGTACCGCTCACCCAGAACCTGGCTCAGGCCATGGAGGTAGTCGAACAGGCTATAGACCTGTCCGCCCCCGTTGTCGACGTCGAACCCCTCGTCCTCAAGCACTTTGTAGCGACGTGCGATCGCCGCTTGCACGTCGGTGTCCTTGACCGTGACTTGAGTCGACACCCAGGCGGCTGCAAACACCTCGTACTTCGAGAGGATGGTGCCTGCGGTATTGATCTTCTCGAAGATGTCGGGGAGGTTCGCTGGCGAGCCCTTGTAGACGAGCACTGGGATCTGGTAATTGCTGATGTCGACGCGCTTGCCGATGTACTGGATGAGCGCGCTAGCGGCTTGCTTGAGGGTCTTCTTAGACTGCGCGGAAATTTTGATCTCAAGGCCCGCGGCGACGCTATCCAGCAAGGTGTCGAAGTCGAATCCGCTAACTGGCTCGGGGACCTTGGTCTCACTCATCCAGCCCACGACGGCACTCATGAGCGCGTCAGCATCGATGCCGCCGCCGGCCTCGGCGTTGAGATCAGCGTGAAATGCGTCGAACTCGACACTTTCGACTGCTTCTTCCGTGGCGAAGGCCAAGGATTGGCGCAGGTGGCTCACGATCGCGTTCGTGCGCTGGAGGCCATCGATGATTCCGTAGACGGTCGCATCGACCGTGCTGCCGTTGGGCAGCGTCACCTGCTTCTTCTGCCTGTGTTCGACTAGCAGCAGGGCCCCCATGGGAAAGCCCTTGAGAATGGACGCGATGAGGTCCCGCTGCTTCTTCTCGGGCCAAACCAGTGATCTC
Organism: Nocardioides pantholopis; assembly: GCF_003710085.1. NCBI lineage: Bacteria > Bacillati > Actinomycetota > Actinomycetes > Propionibacteriales > Nocardioidaceae > Nocardioides > Nocardioides pantholopis. The sequence goes on from NZ_CP033324.1 coordinate 16,046, forward strand.
TGGAACTGTGGAATCGAGAACACAACCGGGTTATTTGGGTCGACTTCAACGTTCCCGCTCGCGTCGTATCTCGCGGACTTCAACGTGGAAAGGTTCCAGAGCTTTGGCTCGGTGCTCACTCATCCTCCTGGGGGTGCTCTATGGAGCCTAGACGCATGAGCCGGTCTCCGCCTGAGCATTGGTCGCATGTAGACGCGGTTTGGGTCGTCTTGCCGGTCTGCGTCGGGAGTGCGTGATAGGCAGTGGCGTGCCGCACCTAGATCTGGACAGCCTATCGCCGCTCCATGCCGAGAGACTCCAGTGGTCCCTCGACCGGGAGGACGAGGCAACAGGGTTTCCGCGGCCGCGCAGGGCGGATGTTTCACCTGTCCAGCCGACCGAAGGGGATCTTCAAACCGCGGGACGTGGAGTAGGCGGTCAGCATTCGGATCAACCTAGATAGTCCTTATCCAGACGGTAACCTCTACGAGCGCGACGACGGGACCTGGCACTTCGCGTACCACCAGGAGAATGCATATCCAGGCCAGCGCGATCGTGAGTTTATCAATCCCGGGCTCATACGCTGTGTTGAGGACGGTGTTCCCGTAGGCGTGCTCCGCGAGCGCGTGTACTGAAGTATCCATCCGACCAGCCCGTGGGAACTGCCAGCCCGAGCACCTCGTACTTGTCCCAATCCGCTCGATCCGATGACGCCGAGGAGACGCTTGGCGAAGAGCCTGGCCAATTCCGCAGGACGACTACGACGCCCGACAACGGGTGACTCGCCAGATCGTCGCTCGAAGGGGCCAGCAGGTGTTTCGGGCGTCGCTTCTGGCCGCATATGACGGCCAGTGCGCGGTTACGGACACCAGGACGGAGGCTGGGCTCGAAGCAGCTCACCTCCGTCCGTATCGCGTGCCGGCATCGAATGTCGTGACGAACGGCCTGCTGTTGCGAGCCGACATCCACACACGTTGTTCGATCTTGCGCTGCTCGCGATCGACCCGGTTCCTGCAGGGTTGTCCTCTCGAAGACAGTGGGTGACACCGAGTATCTGAAACTGAATGGCAAAGGACTCCGACAGCTGTCCGATGAGTCACGCGCCGCTTCCTCCGAGGCTCTCGCCTCGGTATGGGACTACTTCAATGCGGCAGAACAGGCGCGATGATCGGTGCTACTGCCCACCTGGATCTTGAGGCTGTAAAAATTCTGGGTTCTGGGACGCCTGAACACCAGCTGAGTAGTCTGCGGCGGTGATCGGAACGAGCAGCGGATCCTCTGAGTTCGAAGCGCTCCGCGCCGCGTTCCTCAAGGACCCGTCCCTCAGGACCGAGCTGGAGTGGGCCTACCGGCTCGCCGTTGAGAGTTACAACCCGTCTGATCGCGGCCTGCGATTCATCACCGGTGGCATCGGCGAGTGGATCATCACGCTGGCGGCCTACCGCGCAGGGCTGGTCACCATGCCCGATGGTCACAACGCCGACGGCCACGACACTGCCTCGGTGCTTGCGGAGGCCAAGGGTCTCTGGTCGGTCAAGACCTCGTACCGGCGAGGCGGCAAGTTCACGATCACCAACGGTCAGGGCGGGCCTGGCCTCGGCCTGGTGGTTGACACTGTCTTTTTGTCGCCCGATCTCCCCGGCATCGTGTACGTGAACCCCGAGGCTCATCCCGAGATGGTTGAGGTGGTCGCCTGGCACAAGGACTCCACCAGCCTTACCAAGGCCGATGTCGCCGGGTTTGCGGTGCTGCACGCGGACTGCGTCATCCCGTTCACCATGCCCGAGAACCCCGGAGCAGCGGTCAAGGACCCCGGCCTGGAGGCGGTACGCCTGATCGTGGACAACAGCAACTTCCCGCGCCTGCGCACGATGTTTGTAGACGTCGCGGCTGCATCGGCGGAGGACAAGTCGATCGTGGCTCAGATCCAGCAGGCGAAGAAACTTCACTCAGACGGCACGCTCAGCGACGAGCAATTCGAGGCACTCGTCGGCAAACTCACCGGCCTCACTTCATAGAGCCAAGGATCTCGTCCGGGCTCGGCGGGGCGCCTGTCACAGCGGCGATGATCCTTCGTCCCGCGGCGGTGTGCTTGAGTACGTCCTCGTCTCGCATGACGTGCTCACGCATTACGTGCCAGACCGCACCGACGTTCACACCGTTGCCCATTTGCTTGTACGAAGCGGCGGGGCGCTGGTCGCCGAAGTCGAACCAGTCGGGTAGACCCTGCAGCCGTGCAGTCTCCCGAGGGGAGAGACGACGTCGGCGAGGACCGATGATAGACGTCTGCGTGATCGCGACCAGGGCAGGCAGATAGGTCGGCCGCTTGGCCCGAATCCCGCTCGGACGGAAGTGCATGACGGTGTCCCACAGGCGCGGGGTGTCCTGGGCCTGCCACTCCAACTTCCGGCGGGAGGGCGGGAAGTCCGTGTAGATGTTCCACTTCCTCGCCCATACGTCGATCCACCCGCGGTGTCGGGCGTACAGGTCGTAGTTCTTGGCCAGGTGACCCGCCTTCCACTTAGGAAGCGTCGGATCGTCCTCCATGAGGTCGCGGTAGCCGGGCACGAACCCGAAGTGCTTGACCACGCGGTTGTGCTCAGTCCACGCGTCGGCCCAGATCGGGAACCCGGGCGGACGTCGGCCTTCGGTCGCCTCGTACCAGTGCTGGACCCATTCATCCCATGCGTTGATCCACGACTGCTCCGCGGGGGTGAGGTCGCAGCCGGCGATGTTGTGTGAGTCGTCCAGCAGATCCTCGAGGTGCCATTCCTGCGGCCCCCACCCGTCGATGCTGTCGCCTGGCAGTGCCACCGGGTGGACGGGCAAGCCTTCGCCGATGCCCTCAGGGTTGTGAGTGGCGGTGATGAATACCCGCTCGCGGACCTGCGGGCGCCCACCCCGCTCGGGTGGGAGCAGGTGTGGAGAGAAGATCGCGGGAGTCTCGGACACGCGGTAACCCTCGTCCTGCAAGGTCTCGATGATGACATCCCACTCGTGGATGTGACGAGGTCCCGCGAGGTTCCGAACATTCTCCAACAGCACCACCTTGGGGTGGTGTGCCTCAATGATCGAGGCGATGTTCCAGAACAGGGTTCCGCGAGTCTCGTCCATACCGTGCTGGGCGCCTGACTTGCTGAACGGCTGGCAGGGGAATCCAGCGGCCAGAACGTCATGGGCGGGGACCTTCATCAGACCCTCGTCCTTGTCGGCGTCCTTCGTTATGTCGCCGAGCGCCGGGTGCCCCCAGTTGCGCTCGTAGACAGAGGCGGCTGCCTTGTCGACCTCAACCGCATACACGCACTTTCCGCCATACGAGGCGAGCGCGGCATGGAACCCACCCACCCCTGCGAACAGGTCAATGAATCGGAACGTCGGCGAACTCGCGGGCATGGCCCATAGCTTACGGTCCCGACCATCGACAGGAGGCATTAACCCGGGCGTGTCGTTCGAGCAAGTGTTCGATGTCATGTCGAGGCATACTGCAGGCGTGAGCCGCACCGCCTGGGCACGGGCCAACCGCCGAACCGACACGAAGCCGGAACTGGCGCTCCGCTCCGAGTTGCACCGGCGCGGCTTCCGGTTCCGCAAGGACCTCCGTCTCGACCTTGGCACGATCAACCCGCGCCCGGACATCGTGTTTACCCGCGCGAAGGTGGCCGTGTTCGTGGACGGGTGCTTCTGGCACTGCTGTCCGGACCACGGCAGGCCGCCGACTCAGAACACCGGGTACTGGGGCCCGAAACTGGCTCGCAACGTCGAACGAGACCGGCTCTACGACAGCGCCCTTCGTGAGGCCGGCTGGTCCCTGGTGCGGGTGTGGGAGCACGTCCCGGTGACGGAGGCGGCTGATGTGGTGGAGCGGGTCTGTTCTGCATCACGACTGACTTATCCAATGTCCGCTGGCCGGCGGCCGGCGGGCGAGCACCGTCCACACCGACACCCCTAGGCAGCATGGCAACGCCTGGCTCGGGCGACGCCTTGACTGTCCGTACGAGGAGTTGACATCGGACACCTGAAAGAGAAGCGGCCACCTCCTAGCCACGACGCAGCCATGGATCGGGCCGCGAGCAAGTTGATCGGATGGGTGGCCGATCACGCCACCCCCGGGTCGGCCCAGGCAGGCGACAGGTGCAGGTGCCTGTCGCCCTGCGTGACCCGGCTCCCACGGCGTCGCCCCGGAAGCGCGCCGGCCGTGGCGCCGCTCGTACCATGAGAGCGTGCCGACGCTGCTTGCCCCGCGTTACTGGGGGGCGCACCTCCTGGCCCTCGCGGCGGTGACCGTGACCGTCCTCCTCGGCCTCTGGCAGCTCGAGTCGTGGCAGGCCGTGCGCGAGGACTCGGCCGCGGACCTGACACGCGAGCAGCCCGAGCCGCTCGCCGCCGTGATCGGCCCCGACGACCCGTTCCCCGGCGAGGACGTCGGGCAGCCGGTGGTGGTGGCGGGCACCTGGCTGCCGGAGAGCACTGTCTACGTCTCCGGGCGCGAGAGCGACGGGCGGGACGGCTACTGGGTCGTGACCCCGTTGGCGATCGGGGAGCCCGACGGTCCGGCGCTGCCGATCGTGCGTGGCTGGACCGCTGACGTCGAGACCGCGCCGGCCCCGCCGACCGGGAGCGCCGAGCTCGTGGCGTGGCTGCAGCCCACCGAGGGCACCAACGTCGCCGACGAGGACCGCACCGACGACATCCTCCCGCAGGTGCGGACCGCCGACCTGATCCAGCACGTCGACCAGGACCTCTACGGCGCCTACGCGATCGTCGCCGACGAGGTGGCGCCCGGGGACTGGCCCACCGGCGCCGCGGCGACCAACGACGGCACCGCCGGTCTCGAGCCGGCCGAGCTCGACCAGCTCCCGACCACCGCGGCGTTCAGCGGGCTGCGCAACTTCCTCTACGCGCTCGAGTGGTTTCTGTTCGGGGGCTTCGTCGTGTTCCTGTGGTGGCGCTGGGCGCGCGACACCGTGGCGCTGGAGGGGCGGGTCGCCGAGGAGGTCGCCGCCGGAGCCGCTGCGGACGGCTCGTCGGTGGCCGCCGGCGGCGCTGTGGCCGGGACCACGACCCTGCTGGCCCCGGCCGAGGTACGCCGCAGCCTGGCGCGCCGGCGCGGTAGCGTCGGTGGCGTGAACCGCCCGCTGCTCGCCTACCGCGTGATGGCCTACATCGTCGGCGTCCTGCTCATCGTGCTGTGCCTGATCGGCGTCCCGCTCGGCAACTTCGACGGCAGCTCGATGTGGGGGATCTTCCCCTCGACCCCCGAGCTGGTCAGTCCCGGCTCCGGTTGGCAGGAGTTCGGCGAGGCGATCAGCGGCTACCTCGGCGTCGCCCACGGCTGGCTCTACATGATCTTCCTCGGCTCGGCGTTCTTCCTGGCCCGGCGCGAGGGCTGGGAGCCGACCTTCACGATCGTCACGCTGCTGTGCGGCACGATCCCGGTCCTCAGCTTCTGGGCCGAGCACCGCGCGGTCCAGCGGGTGCGCGCCGACGAGGCCGCCGACCTGGCCGAGGCCCAGGCCGCGAGCGCCCAGCCCTAGACGCAAACCCTTAGAAACGACCAGACCGGCCGGAGGCTCGCCTCCGGCCGGTCGTCGTCAGTGCGGGTGCTGGTGTTACGGGCGGTCGTCGATCGGGACGACGTCGGCCGGGTCGTCCGGCGTGGTGGCCGCGTGAGCGCCCCCGGTCGAGTCGGCGATCGCCTCGTCGGGCGAGGCACCCCCGTGGTCGTCCTCGGTGGCCGTCGGCGGCGGGGACGGCACGTACGAGGACTGCCAGTTGTCGCCACCGGAGTCGCCGCGGAGCCGGTTGACGATGAAGCCGACCGCACCGGCGAGCACGCCGACCAGGAAGATCTTCTTGACCTTCCCGCCCTTCTTCGGCTCGGGCTCGGGCTCGGCCATCAGCTCGGCGAGCTTCGCGTCCGCCATGGTCTTGGCGGCCACTGCCTTCTCGGCGGCCAGCGCGACGCCGGAGGCGACCACGGGGGCCGCCTTCGCCTTGGCGTCGGCGAGCGCGGGGCCGGCCTTCTCGCGCGCGTCGGCGGCGTACGTCGCCGCCTTCACGCGGGCGTCGGCGAGCGCCGGAGCGGCCTTGTCCCGGGCGTCGGTCAGGGCCGGGCGGGCGGTGTCCTCGACGAACTCACCGATGGCCTCGCGGGCCTGCGCTACGGCGGACTCGACCTGCGGCCGCACCGTCACCACGTAGTCGGAGGCCTGATCGAGGAGGGACTTCTTCTTGCGGAGACGCATTGCGTCACTTCCTCTCGTTCGGTCATTGCCATTCGATCACCTCACCCCCGGCTTGGACCAGGAGCGACCGGGGCGGCGGGCAACTTGCGGCCCGTGCGAGGATCGACGGCGCGACGACGCGTTCGTCGCACGAGGGTGCAGTACCCACCGACGCGTTTCGACAACGACGGGCCGCGGACGGCGGGCTCCCCTCACCCCCACCGAACTCAGCAGAAGGGCAGACATGGCTGACCAGCAGGCCATCCTCCACACCAACCGGGGCGACATCGTCCTGAACCTCTTCCCGAACCACGCGCCGGAGACGGTCGCGAACTTCGTGGGTCTCGCCAAGGGCGAGAAGTCCTACGACGCCGGGAACGGCAAGACCGGCCCGTTCTACGACGGCCTGACCTTCCACCGGGTCATCGACGGGTTCATGATCCAGGGCGGCTGCCCCCTCGGCACCGGCACCGGCGGCCCCGGCTACACGTTCAAGGACGAGCCGCACCCCGAGCTCACCTTCGACAAGCCCTACCTGCTCGCCATGGCCAACGCCGGCCCGGGTACCAACGGCTCGCAGTTCTTCATCACGGTCGGCCCCACGCCGCACCTGAACTTCAAGCACACGATCTTCGGTGAGGTCGCCGACCAGGCCTCGCGCGACGTGGTCGACGCGATCGGCACGACCAAGACCGGCCCCGGCGACCGCCCGGTCGAGCCCGTGGTCATCGAGTCCGTCGAGATCATCGGCGCCTGAGGCACTGCATCTCGCATGACGCAACCTCCGACTCCCGAGACCGGGGTGCCGACCTGTTATCGGCACCCCGGCCGGGAGTCGTACATCCGCTGCCAGCGCTGTGACCGGCCGATCTGCCCGGACTGCATGCGCGACGCCGCCGTGGGCTTCCAGTGCCCGGACTGCGTCGCCGAGGGCGCCCGCACCACCCGGCAGGCGCGCACGACGTACGGCGGTCGTCCGACCACCCGCCCCGGGGTCGTCTCGCTGACCCTGATCGGGCTGAACGTCGCGGTCTTCGCGCTGGTGGTGCTCAGCGGCTACCGGGACAGCCGGCTGCTCGACTGGCTGATGCTGCGCCCCAACGGGCTGTGCTGGCTGGAGGGCCGCGGCGGCTTCGACGTCGCGCGCGAGGCCTGCACCGGCGGTGGTGGCGAGTGGCTGCCCGGCGTCGCCGACGGCGCGGTGTGGCAGGTGCTGACGTCGGCCTTCACCCACGTCTCGCTGCTGCACATCGCCTTCAACATGCTCGCGCTCTACGTGCTCGGGCCGCAGCTCGAGGCCGTGCTGGGCCGCGCCCGGTTCCTCGCGCTCTACCTCCTCTCGGCGCTCGCCGGCTCGGCCGCGGTGCTGTGGTTCGGTGGGGAGTACCAGCCGGTTCTCGGCGCCTCCGGCGCCGTGTGGGGCCTGATGGCCGCCCTGCTGATCATCGGCCGCAAGTCCGGTGCCGACGTGTCCCAGCTGATGCTGTGGATCGGCATCAACGTGGTGATCACGTTCGTGGGCTCCAACATCTCCTGGCAGGGCCACCTCGGCGGCTTCGTCGGCGGCGCCCTGGTCGCCCTGGCGTTCGCCTACGCCCCCCGCGGCCGGCACCGCACGGCGTACCAGCTCGGCGGCGCCGGCGTGGTGCTCGTCCTGGTCGCGGTCGCCATCACGCTGCGCGCCCTCGCGCTGTCCTGAGCCGCGCCCCCCTGGCGCACCGGAGGCCGGCCGTCCCGGCTCGCTCTCACCGCCATGCCCGAGGACTGCCCCAGAAGTGGCCCGCCCGCGAGGGGCTCGCGCGCCGGTCGGCGTCCCGGATCGGCGTCCCGCCGTCCGGGCTTCGGCGCGCCCCGGGAACCCGGCTCTGTCCACAGCTGTGGAATGACATGTGGAGAACTACACGCGTGTAGTTCTCCACAGGTTGTCCCCAGCCTGTGGACAACCGGGGCGGTGGGTGGGGCCGGGCCGGACCGCGCCGGGGAGCGGTGAGCCTGCCACCTTCTGCGGACCGGAAAAGGTGGCCAGCTCACCGCTGCCAGCGCCCTGCGCGCGCAAAAGGTGGCCAGCTCACCGCTGCCAGCGCCCTGCGCGCGCAAACGGTGGCCAGCTCACCGCTGCGGGCGGGACCAGCGGCCCGAAACACAGAACCGCCGGCCATCCCGAGGGACGGCCGGCGGTCGTGGACACGCGGAGGAGGGTGTCGCTCACTCCCACTTGGTGGCGTAGGCGAAGCCCACGGCCATGAATCCGATGCCGACGAACAGGTTCTTCTGGCCGAGGTCGTCGAAGACCGGCAGCGCCGAGAGGTCGTCGCTGAAGATGTAGAACAGGCAGATCCAGATCAGGCCGATCAGGAAGCAGCCGAGCATGCCGACCACGACGCCCTGGCCGCGGCCGAGCGGGGTGGAGGGGTGGGCGGCGACGGCGAGGCCGAGCATCAGCAGGCCGAAGCCGATCAGGTAGTTCCAGTCGCCCAGGTCGGCCATGAACGCGGGCTTGCCCGCCTTGGCCTCGGGGTCGGTCGGGTCGGCCCACACCGCGACGTAGTAGTACAGGGTCCAGGCGATGCCGGCCGCCATCATCAGCAGTGAGATGAGGAAGCGGACGGAGAAGACCCGGCTTCCCGTCGGGTCGACGTAGCGCTGGTCGGCCTTCGACTTGGTCACGCGTTCTCCTCGGTTCGGCGCACTGCCGCGACGACGGTCGCGGGTCCCCGGCTACCTTAGTCGTCGTGCCCCCCGGATCTCACCTGAACCCCGGCCCGGGCCCCGGTCCCGAGCCGGGTCCGGACGCCGGACCGGGCGCGCCCCGGCCCGGACGGCGGCGCGCCTGGGCCATCGGCACCCCCGTGGTGGTGCTGCTCTGCGGGGGCCTGTTCGTGGCCAGCGCCGAGAACAGCGAGGGCACCGATCTGCGTCCGGGTCGCTACACCGACCTCGCCAGCCTGGTCAGCAACGAGTCGCGGGAGTACGAGCGGCTCGAGCGACGGGTCGCCGAGCTGACCGAGGACGTCGCAGCCCTGACCGAGCGGGTCCGCGACCGGGACGTGAACCGCTACCGCCGGGAGATCGCCGAGCTGCGCGACCCGGCCGGAATGGTGCCGCGGCGCGGCGAGGGCGTCACGGTCACGCTCACCGACAGCGAGTCCGGCGTGGTCGAGGCGGCGGGCTCCGACGTCGATCTCAACCTGTTCCTGGTCCACCAGCAGGACATCCAGGCGGTGGTCAACGCGATGTGGGCCGGCGGGGCCGAGGCGGTCACCGTCCAGGGCAAGCGGATCGTCTCCACCACCGGCATCAAGTGCATCGGGAACTCGGTGAACCTCCAGGGCCGGCCCTACTCACCGCCTTACGTGATCACCGGGGTCGGCAGCGCCGAGCAGATGCTGCAGTCGCTCGAGGCCGACGACGCGGTCGCGGAGTACCGCCGCCAGGCCGCACTCCCCGAGATCGCCGTCGGCTGGGAGCTGGAGACCGACGACGAGGTCACCGCTCCGGCGTACGACGGCCTGCTCGACCTCTCCTACGCTGAGCCGATCCGCTGAGCGGGGTCGCCCGCGCGACGGGCGGCACCCTCCGCTGCTCGGCCGGGGGCGGGACCACCGTGCTCGGGTCGGTCGGCAGGTCGGTGGTCGGCGGGTCGGTCGGCACGGTCGGCGTCGGGGTCGGCGTCGGCGTCGGCTTCACGAAGGTTGAGACGGTGATGTAGACGGTGGACCCGTCGTCCGCCTCGGTGCCAGCGGCCGGGTCCTGCTCGATCACGGTGCCCGCGGGCTGCGTGGTGTCGTCGGTCTCGAAGACCTTCGGGGCGAAGCCGCGGTCCTTGATCTTCTGCTCGGCCTGGCCACGCTTGTCGCCGACGACGTCGGGGACCTGCTCGAGACCGTCGGAGTAGAGGACCGTCACCGTGGAGCCGGCCGTCACGGACGTCCCGCCCGCCGGGTCGGTGCTCAGCACCTGTCCCTTGGGCTCGTCGGCCTCCTCCTCGCGCAGCTCGGGCACCAGGCCCAGGCCGGTGAGCCGGTCGCGTACGGCGTTGCGGCCCTGGCCGACCAGGTCGGCGGGGATCGTCACCTGCGGCTTCCCGGTGGAGATCGTGAAGGTGACAGTGGTGCCGGGGTCGACGTACTTGCCGGCGACGGGCTCCTGGGTGCCGGGGATGACGCGGTTCGCGCGCACGGTGTCGGAGGCGGCCAGGTCGATGGTGCCGACCGTGAGCCCGGCGGCGCCGATGGCCTGGCGCGCCTGCGCCTCGGTCTTCCCGGTGAGGTCGGGGACCTGCTCCTGCTCCGCGGCGCCGGGGAAGAGCTGGGGCCACAGCAGCACGCCGGCCACGATCAGCGCCAGCACCAGCAGCACGGCCGCCGCGATCACCCCGCGGTTGCGCCGCTGCGGGTTCTCGGCGGCCGGTGGCCGGACCGTAGTGGGCTCCGGGTCGCTCTGCACCTGCGTCGCGGCGGTCGCGGGCGGCATGCTCGCCTCCACCGGCCGGCCGGCGAGGTAGCGCTCGATGTCGCTGCGCATGGCTGCCGCGGACTGGTAGCGGTCCTCCAGGCGCTTGGTCAGCGCCTTCATCACGATCGCGTCGATCTCCGGCGGCAGGTCGGTGTCGTGGTCCGACGGCGGCTGCGGCTGCTCGCGCACGTGCTGGTAGGCCACCGAGACCGGGCTGTCGCCCACGAACGGGGGCCGGCCGGTGAGCAGCTCGTAGAGCAGGCAGCCGGCCGAGTAGACGTCGGAGCGGGAGTCGACGGTCTCCCCGCGCGCCTGCTCGGGGGAGAGGTACTGGGCGGTGCCCACGACGGCCGCGGTCTGGGTCATCGTGTTCGCGGCGTCGCTCATCGCCCGGGCGATGCCGAAGTCCATCACCTTCACGTCGCCGCTGGGGGTCAGCATGACGTTGCCGGGCTTGATGTCGCGGTGGATGATCCCGGCGCGGTGGCTGTAGTCCAGGGCCGCGAGCACGCCGCTGGTGATCTCCAGGGCCCGCTCCGGCAGGATCTTGCGGCCCTCGCGCAGTACGTCGCGCAGCGTGCGGCCGGCGACGAACTCCATGACGATGTAGGGCTGGGCGACGCCCGAGCCGTCGGCTGCGGGCTCCTCGCCGGTGTCGTAGACCGCGACGATCGAGGGGTGGTTCAGCGACGCCGAGGACTGGGCCTCGCGACGGAAGCGCGCCTGGAAGGTGGCGTCGCTGGCGAGGTCGGTGCGCAGGCGCTTGATCGCCACGATCCGGCCCAGCCGGGTGTCGACGCCCTTGCGCACCTCCGCCATCCCACCGCGGCCCAGCAGCTCGCCGAGCTCGTAGCGGCCGCCGACCAGGGTCGGCTGCGAGTCGCTCATCCGGTGGTGCCTCCCTCGTCGCCGCTGGTCTCGGCGTCCGTCGGACTGGTGGGTGTCGAAGTGCTCGGGGTCTGGGGCTGGCTCGGCGTCTGCGGCTCGGGGCCCCAGTAGCGGACCCGGATCGTGCTGCCGACCTCGACCTGGCCGGTCGGGTTGACCGACTCGACCTGGTCCTCCTCGCGCCCGCCCGGGTTGTCCAGGCGCTCCAGGCTGACCCGCAGGCCCTGGTCGCGCAGCTCGGCCTCGACGTCGCTGACGTCACGGCCCACGTAGCTGCCGGGGGAGACGTTGACGGTCTCGGCTGCCGTGGTCGGGTCGTCCGGGGTGGTCGGGTCCGGGTCCGGCTCGTCGGTGGTGGGGTCCGGCGAGGACTCCTCGGTCGTGGCCTCGTCGGTCGGCGAGGCCGGAGCGGACGTCCTGGGCCGTTCCGGCGCCTCGGGGTCGTCGGTGTCGTCCCCGGAGTCGCGCAGCAGCAGGGCCGCGGCGACGACGATGGCGGCGAGCAGCACCAGGAGTGGGATCAGCCAGCGGGCCCGGCTGCGGCCCTGCTGCTCCTCCTCCGGCTGGACCGCGGGGGTCGCCGAGGTCGGTGGCGCGAGCGGGGCCGCGGCGCTGGTCAGCAGCTGGGTCTGCTCGGTGGGGGGCGCCGTCGCGACGACCTGCGTCGCCTCGCCCGCACCGGCCGGGTTGCGCAGGGCCGCGGCGAACGACGTCGCGTCGGGGTAGCGCTCGGCGGGGTCCTTGGCCAGCGCGCGGTACACCACGCGGGCGAGGTCGGCCGGCACGCTGGCGGGCAGGTCCGGCACCGGGTCGTTGAGGTGCGAGAGCGCCGTGGCCACCGGGGTGTCCGCCTGGAAGGGCCGCCGGCCCGCCAGGCACTCGAACGCCACGACACCCAGGGAGTACACGTCCGAGGCCGGCGTCGCCGTCTGGCCGCGCGCCTGCTCGGGGGAGAGGTACTGCGGGGTGCCCATCACCTGGCCGGTCTGGGTCAGCCCCAGGCCCTCGGTGGCCCGGGCGATGCCGAAGTCGGTGATCTTGACCTGGCGGTCCGGGGTGACCAGCAGGTTCGCCGGCTTGACGTCGCGGTGCACGATCCCCGCGGCGTGGGCGGCGCCGAGCCCGTCGGCGGCCTGGGCGAGCAGGTAGCGGGTGGCCTCGGGGTCCAGCGGCTGGCCGGGCGTCAGCAGGTTCGACAGCGGCTGGCCGTCGACGAGCTCCATGACCAGGTACGGCCGGGGCACCCCCGAGCCGTCCGCCGACGAGGCCTCGCCGAAGTCGTAGACCGACGCGATGTTGGCGTGGTGCAGCGCCGCCGCGTGCCGGGCCTCGGTGGCGAAGCGGGACCGGAACGAGGCGTCGTCGGCGTACTCGGTCTTGAGCAGCTTCACCGCGACCGTGCGGTCCAGGACCGTGTCGGTCGCCCGCCACACCTCGCCCATCCCGCCGGTGGCGATGCGGCTCTCCAGCCGGTAGCGACGGGCGTCGTCCGCCCAGGCGCCCGGGGCGCCGGTCGAGCTCGTGCTCACTTCTTGATCACCGCTTCCATGACAGCCTTCGCGATCGGTCCGCCGATCCGGCCACCGCCGATCTCCCCGCGCTCGATCGCCGCGGACTCGATCATCACGGCGACCGCGACCTCCGGGTCGTCGGCCGGGGCGAACGAGACGAACCAGGCGTACGGCGCGACGTCGTCCTGCCCGCTCTGCGCCGTACCGGTCTTGGCGCCCACCGAGACGCCGGGGATGGCCGCGGGGCTCGCGGTGCCGTCCTCGACGGTGGCGACCATCATCTTGGTCAGCTCGCTCGCGGTGGGCCCGCTCACGGCCTCGGAGTACTCCTCGGGCTGCGTGGTCTCGACGACGTCGAGGTCGGCGGACTGCACCTCGTCGACGACGTAGGGCCGCATCACCACGCCGTTGTTGGCGATCCCGGCGGCGACCATCGCCATCTGCAGCGGGGTCGCGCGCACGTCGAACTGGCCGATGCCGCTCTGCCCGAGCTGCGGCTCGTTGGCGTCGTCGGGGAAGGTCGAGGCGGCCTCCGGCAGGTCCTCCAGGGCGGTGCTGTTGAACCCGAAGGCCTCCGCCTGCTCGCGCATCGCGTCGGCGCCGACCTCGACGGCCAGCCGCGCGAACGTGGTGTTGCAGGACTGCTCCATCGCCTGGCTGAACGGGATCCGGTCGGTGCCGCAGGAGCGGCCCTCGTTGTCGATCAGACCGGTGTCGCCCGAGGTCAGCGGGAGCTGGTACGTCGAGCCGCCGGGCACCTGGTCGTCGGCGGAGGCGTAGCTGCCGCTCTCCAGGGCCGCGGCGGCGGTGACGAGCTTGAACGTCGACCCGGGCGGCAGGGTCTTCTGGGTGCCGCGGTTCAGCAGCGGCTCGGCCGGGTCGTCGTTGAGCCGCGCCCACTCCTTGCGGACCTCGCCGAAGTCGTGCGAGGCGAGCTTGTTGGGGTTGTAGCTGGGCGAGGAGACCATCGCCAGGACCTTGCCGGTCTTCGGCTCCAGCGCGACCACGGCGCCCTCGACGTCGCCGGGCACGCCGGTCAGCCCCTCCCAGGCGGCGTCCTGCGCGGCGCGGTCGAGGGTGACCTGCACGTTGCCGCCCTGGGTGCCGGAGTTGCTGAGCAGGTCGACCAGCCGGGTCACGAACAGCCGGTCGTCCTCGCCGGACAGCACCGCGTTCTGGGTCCGCTCGAGGCCCCCGGCGCCGAACTCGTAGGTGAAGTAGCCGGTGACCGGGGAGTACTTGAACGGCTCGGGGTAGGTGCGCAGGAACTCGTACTGGTCCTCGACCGGGATGCTCTCCGCGATCGGGCTGCGGCCCGCGACGATGGCCCCGCGCTCGGTGGAGTACGCCTCGTTGAAGACCCGCGCGTTGCCGGCGTGGTCGTTGAGGCTGGCGGAGCGGAAGTACTGCAGGTAGGTGGCGTTGGCCATCAGCGCCACGAACAGGACGAGGCAGAAGATGGCGACGGTGCGGATCGGCTTGTTCATGGCAGGCGGACCACCTGGGTGGACTCCACGTCGGGATCCTCGTCGTCGGTGGTGGATAGGTCGGGCAGCGGCCGGCGGGCCTGGTCGGAGACGCGCAGCATCAGCGCGACGATCACCCAGTTCGCGACCAGCGAGGAGCCGCCGTAGGAGAGGAACGGGGTGGTCAGGCCGGTCAGCGGGATCAGCCCGGTGACGCCGCCGACGACCACGAAGACCTGGAGGGCGAAGACCGCCGCGAGCCCGGTGGCCAGCAGCTTGCCGAAGCCGTCGCGGGAGATCAGCGCGGCGCGCAGCGCCCGCTCGACGATCAGGCCGTAGAGCAGCAGCACCGCGATGACGCCGGTCAGGCCGAGCTCCTCGCCGATGGCGCCGATGATGAAGTCGGACTCGGCGTAGGAGATCCGCCACGGGCTGCCCTCGCCGAAGCCGCGGCCCAGCAGCCCGCCCCAGGCCATGCCGAACAGCGACTCGACCAGCTGGTCGCTGTGCGGGCCGGAGGCCTGGCGGTAGTAGTCGAACGGGTCCAGCCAGATGTCGAAGCGCTGCCGGACGTGGCCGAAGAGCTGGTAGCCGGCGGCGGCGCCCGCCGTGAACAGCAGCCCGCCGACGACCAGCCAGCCGGGCCGCTCGGTCGCGACGTAGAGCATGATCAGGAACAGGCCGAAGAACAGCAGGCTGGAGCCGAGGTCGCGCTGGAAGACCAGCACTCCGAGGCTGACCACCCACATCGCGAGCACCGGCCCGAGGTCGCGACCGCGGGGCAGGTCGACGAAGAGCACCCGGCGCCCGGCGAGCGCGAGCGCGTCGCGGTGCAGCACCAGGTAGCCGGCGAAGGTGACGACGAGCAGCACCTTGGCCACCTCGCCGGGCTGGAAGCTGAACGGCCCGATGCCGATCCAGATCCGGGCGCCGTTGATGGTCTTGCCGACGCCGGGCACCAGCGGCAGCAGCAGCAGCGCGAGGGCGCCCAGGCCGCTGGTGTAGGTGAACCGCTGCAGCAGGCGGTGGTCGCGCACCACCACCAGCGTGAGCACGAACAGGATCACGCCCAGCGTCATCCAGGTCAGCTGCTGTCGGGCGAAGGTGTGGTCCCCGGACGCGAGGTCGAGGCGGTGGATGACCGCCAGGCCCAGCCCGTTGAGGGCCGCCACCACCGGCAGCAGCACCGGGTCGGCGTACGGCGCGACGATGCGGACCGCGACGTGCGCGGCCACGACCAGGGCGGCCAGCCAGCCGCCGTACCCGACGATGTCGGCCGGGACGTGGCCCTCGACGCCGATGCCGACGGCGGCGTAGGCGCCGATGCCGACGGCGAGCGCGAGGATGAGCAGGAAGAGCTCCGCGCCCCGGCGCTGCCGGTGCACGAAGCCCATCAGGGAGCCGCTGGGAGCCATCGCCGGCCTCAGCCCGCCCGGCCCGCGCTCGCTGCGGTGCCGGCGCTCGAGGAACTCGTCTGGGTGGACACGGTCGTCTCGGTGGGTGCCATCTTGCCGGCGAGGTTGCGGACGGTGTCGCGGGCACTGTCGAGGGTGCCGCCGCCCATGCCGTCCTCGAGGCGGCGCTGCTGGACCGTCGGCAGTCGCTCGACGACCACGTTGGTGGTCTCGTAGGGCTCGGAGAGGGAGACCCCGGGCAGGTCGGCGCTGATGCCGCGGAAGATCACGACCACGCCGTCCTGCTCGCCGACGTAGTACTGGCGCTGGGACCACGACCACGCGGCGGCCGTGGAGATCCAGACCAGGCCGACCAGGACCGCGAGCGCCAGGACCCGGCGCAGCCAGGCGAAGCGGGCCGGCGGGCGGGGGGCGTAGCGGGCCGCCTCGGGGTCGATCGGGTCGGCCGGGATCGCGAACGGCACGTCGGCGGGCAGGTCGGCGGGGACCGCCTCCAGCTCGCCGGTGTCGCCGCTGCGGTGGCCACGGAACAGGCCCGCGCCCAGGGCCCGCCCGGGGCGGCGGCGCAGCTCGGCGGCCGCGCCGACGAGCTGGGGGGCGAGCTCCTCGCCGTCCGCGTCGAGCACCGGCGTGTCGTCGCTGACGACCTCGGCGACCACGCAGGTGACGTTGTCGGAGCTCCCCGCGTCCAGGGAGGCGCGCACCAGCTCCACCGCGGCGTAGTCGGGGGTGCCCTCGCTGAGGATCGTGGCCAGCCGGGTGTCGTCGAGGACCCCGGAGGCCCCGTCGCTGCACAGCAGCAGCCGGTCGCCCGCCAGCAGGTCGAGCACGAACAGGTCCGGCTCGGTCTCGTGCATGCCGTCGAGGGCCTTGAGGATCAGGTTGCGGTGCGGGTGGACCCGCGCGTCGTCCTCGGTGATCCGGCCCTCGTCGATGAGGCTCTGGACGAATGTGTGGTCGCGGGTGAGCTGGCTCAGCTCGCCGTGGCGCAGCAGGTAGGCCCGGCTGTCGCCGACGTGGCCGATCGCGATCCGGTCGCCGTCGAAGAGGGCGACGGTGGCGGTGGTGCTGGTGCCGTTGAGGGAGGGATCCTCGTCAACGAGCTCGCCGATCCGGTCGTGGGCGCGGTGCAGGGCGCCGGAGACCAGGCCGAGCAGGTCGTCCGGCGTGGCCACCTCGGGGCGCTCGTCGAGGCGGCGCAGCTGCTGCACCGCGGTGCCGGAGGCGATGTCGCCGCGCGCGGCGCCGCCCACGCCGTCGCAGACGGTCAGCAGCCACGGCCCGGCGTACCCGGAGTCCTGGTTGTCCTTGCGGACCCGGCCGACGTCGGAGATCGCGGCGTACTGGAGGCGGAGCATCAGCGCGGGCCCGTCACTTCCGCAGCTCGAGGATCGTCTTGCCGATGCGGACCTGGGTGCCGAGGGTGATCGTGGTGGGCTGGGTGATCCGCACGTTGCCGATGTAGGTGCCGTTGGTGGACCCGAGGTCCTCGACGTACCACTGGTCGCCGGCGGCGGCGATCCGGGCGTGCCGGGTGGAGACGTAGTCGTCGTCGAGGCGGATCGCGGCGTCGGAGCCGCGGCCGATCAGGATCGGTGCCCGGTCGAGGTCGGCCCGCTCGCCGGCGTTGCCGCCCTCGACCACCAGGACGTGGGAGGGGGTGCCGCGGCGCTTCGAGGGGGTCTTGGGCCGGCGCTCCTTGGTGGGCGCCTGGCCGCGGCCGCGGGCGGACTCGGGGACCCGGGCGCCGAACATGTCGGTGCGGATCACGGAGACCGCCGAGAGCACGAAGATCCACAGGATGGCGAGGTAGGCGATCCGGATCAGCAGCAGGGTGAGCTCAGACAACGCGGTCCTCCTCGACCACCCGCACGGTGAGCGTGGTGTTCCCGATCCGCACCGTGGACCCGTCGTGCAGCGCGGCGCGGGGGACCTTGCGGCCGTCGACCAGCAGCCCGTTGGTGGAGCCCAGGTCGTGGACCTCGACGCGCAGGTCGTCGCGGTCGCCGCGGGCGCCCTCGACGACGAGGAACTCGGCGTGCCGCCGGCTCACTCCGGGGTCGTTGATGCGAACGTCGGCCTCGGTGCCGCGGCCGACGACCAGGCCGGGCGGCTGGAGGGGCTGCCGGGTGCCGTTGACCTCGAGCATCGCCCGGGCGCGCCGTACCTGGGCGGGGGAGGCGTGGCCGGTCACCTTGGCCTGGGCGCGGCTGCGCACCCGGAACCGGCCGGTGGTCAGGTCGTCGGCGGGCTCGAAGGAGAGCGTGACCGGGCCGGGGAAGGAGTAGCCCTGGGACTCGGCGTGCTCGCGGAGCTGGGTGACCAGCTCGTCGGCCATCGCGGTGTCGTACGGCGCCAGCCGGTCCAGGTCGGTGCCGGACAGCTCCACGTGGAAGTCGTTGGGGACCAGGCGGCGGTCCCGGGAGAGGATCTGGGCGTTGTTGTCGCACTCGCGCTGCAGCGCCGCGGCGATCTCGACCGGCTGGACCGCCGAGCGGAAGGCGCGCGCGAAGGCGCCGGAGATCAGCTGCTCGAGCCGCTGCTCGAACCGTTGCAGACCACCCACGTCGCCTCCTTTCCGAGTTCTGACTTCTGCTCTCGCCCTGGGGGCCGCGCGATCGCGGCCCGCTCGACCCTCCCACGAACCGCACGCAGGCCGAGTGACCGGCTCGTCGCCGGGTCGCCCTGATCGTATCCATGCGACCCCGGCGTACCCCGCCCGTCACGCGCCGATCGGGGCCCCTCGCTCCCCGGTTTGGGAATGTCCGGCGGGCTGGGATAGCCTGACGCCGCTTCAAGCGCGAGTGGCGGAATAGGCAGACGCGCACGGTTCAGGTCCGTGTGTCCGAAAGGACGTGGGGGTTCAACTCCCCCCTCGCGCACCACCCGGGGAACATCCCGGACCCGAGGCCGGGGCCTTCCAGAGATGGGAGTCCCGGCCTCGAGTCGTTTCCGGGCTCTCCAGGTCCGGCCGGCGACCCATACTGGGCAGATGTCCGAGTCCGGATCTCGCGCGCCGGCCGCCCGAGGGGGCCGCTCGAGGCTGCTGCTGCTCGCGGTCGTCCTGGTGGTCGTGAACCTGCCGCTGGCGCAGAGCCTCTGGGAGCGCTGGCAGCTGGACCGGTCCGGGGCCGAGGTGGTCGCGGACGTGCGGGCCGAGCGGGCCCGGGACAGCGGCGGCGAGCCGACGTACCTGGTCTACTTCACCTACCCCGAGGAGATCGACCCCGCTCCCCAGCGGACCTGGCCGGTCGAGGTCGACGAGGACGCCCACGCCGCCGCGGTCGCGGGCGGGACGCTGCGGGTGCGGGTGCTGCCCGAGCACCAGTCGGTGTACGCCGTCGACGGTCAGGTGCGCAGCAGCTCGGTCCTGGTCGTGACCCTGCTGATCGACGCAGGGGTCCTCCTGGGCGCGCTGCTGCTGTGGCGCTTCCGGGGCCGGCTGCGCCCGGTGCTGGTGCTCGCGGCCGACGCCGACGTGGAGCCGGCGCCGGCGGAGGCGCTGCTGGAGCGGCGGGCCGGCGACTGCTACCTGGTCCGCGGCCGGGTCGTCGAGACGGCGCCGGGCGAGGTGCTGCTGGAGGTCGCCGACCGTCGGGTCCGGGTGCTGCTCGGCGTGCACACCAGCCTGGTCGGTGAGCAGGAGCTCGCGCAGGCCCGCGGCCGGCTGGTCGGCTGAGCGGCGTTCGGGTGCGGGGATCTCGACACGCCCTCGCCCGGGGGCTCGGGCGGCTCGATCGGCGGGCGGGGCTCGGGGGGCTCGGGCGGGACTCGGGCGGGGCTCGGGGGGCTCGGGCGGGACTCGGGCGGGGCTCGGGGGCTCGGGCGGGACTCGGGCGGCGGGAACGGGAACGGCCCGGGGTGCGCCGCAGCGCACCCCGGGCCGCCCGGGAGGGGGTTGCTCAGACGCGGACCGCGTCGTCTCCGGTGGTGACCTCGTCACCCGACGGGCGCAGGTGCTCGCGCTCGAGCTTCTCGCCCTCGACGTCGACGACCGGAAGGATCCGGTCCAGCCAGGCCGGGAGGTACCAGGCCTTCTCACCGAGCAGGTACATCAGCGCCGGGATCAGCGCCATCCGGACGACGAAGGCGTCGAAGAGCACGGCGATCGCCAGGGCGAAGCCCATCGACTTGATGATCGGCTCATCGATGAGGATGAACGCGGCGAAGACCGAGATCATGATCGCCGCGGCCGCGGTGACGACCCGGGCGCTGTTGCGGAAGCCGTCGACCACCGCGTCGCGGGCGCTCATGCCGTGCACGTGCGCCTCGCGCATCCGGGTGACCAGGAAGACCTGGTAGTCCATCGCCAGCCCGAAGACCAGGCCGATCAGGAAGATCGGCATGAAGCTGACGATCGGCTGGCCCTCCATGATCCCGAAGGCGCCCTCCTGGAAGACCGCCACGGTCACGCCGAGGGTCGCGAGCACCGAGAGCAGGAACCCGAACGTCGCGGTCAGCGGGACCAGGATCGACCGGAAGACCAGCATCAGCAGCAGGAACGCCAGCCCGACGACCACTGCCAGGTAGATCGGCAGCGCGTCGCTGAGCCGGTCCGAGACGTCGGTCGTGATCGCGGTCAGACCGGTCACGCCGGTGGTGGTGCCGGTCTCGGCCTCGATGTCGGACTGCCCGTCGCGCATCGCGGTGAGCAGGTCCTGGGTCGCGGTGTCCTCGGCCCCCGAGGACGGCGTCACCAGCACCTGGGCGCCGGTGCCCTCCTCGTTCATCGTGACCACCTGGGCGTTCTGCACGTCGTCGAGCTGGCCGGCCCACTGGGCCACGGCGCCGAAGGCGGCGGGACGCTCGGCGGCGTCGACGTCGGTGGCGTCGACCACGACCATCAGCGGGGCGTCCCGGCCCGGGCCGAAGGCCTCGGCGGTCAGGTCGGAGGCCTGGCGCTGGGTGGTGTCGACCGACGCGGTGCTGTCGGAGGGGAAGGCCAAGTGCAGGCCCTTCATCGGGATGGCCAGCGCGCCGAGCAGGACGATCGCGAGCAGGGCGACCACGACCGGGAACCGGCCCACGGTCCGGGCCCAGCGCACGCCGTTGTTGAGCAGCTGGCCGTCGGCGTCGCGCTTCGGCTCGTAGCGCCGGACCTGGCCGCCGAACGCCTTGGACTTCAGCATCCCAAGCACGGCGGGCAGCAGCGTGAGTGCGACCAGGACCGAGATGAAGACCGTGCTGGCCGCGGCGATGCCCATCGAGGTCAGGAACGGGATCCGCACGACAGCGAGCGCGGACAGGGCGATCAGCACGGTGAGACCGGCGAAGACCACCGCGGAGCCGGCGGTGCCGACCGAGATGCCCATCGCCTCCTCGCGGTCCTCGGTGTGGTGCAGCTCGTTGCGGTAGCGGGCCAGGATGAACAGCGCGTAGTCGATGCCGACCGCCAGGCCGATCATCGTGGCGAGCATCGGGGTGGTGGAGCCGATCTCGGTGAACGCCGTCATCGCGGTGATGCCGGTGATGCCGAGGCCGACACCCAGGGCCGCGGTGACGATCGGGAGGCCGGCGGCGATCAGCGAGCCGAAGGTCAGGACCAGGACGATGAGGGCCACGCCGATGCCGATGAGCTCGGACGTCGCGTTCACCTCCAGCATTCCGGCGGAGCCGGAGCCGTTGGCCTCGACCTCGAGGCCGTCGACCCGGTGCTCGGCCATCGTGTCCATCAGCGCGTCGATGGTCCCGGGCTTCACGTCGGCGATGGTCTCGACGTCGAAGTCGAAGGTGATCTGCCCGACCCGGCCGTCCTCGGACAGCGGGGAGAGCGCGGCGGCGTTGGCCTCCGCCTGCTCGCGCGGCAGCCCGCTCTCGGTGGCGGCGCCCACGATCATCTGCTCCTGGGCCGCCGCCGCCTGGACCGGGTTCGCCAGCGGGGTGTCCGGCATCTGCGGCAGCTGCGCCAGGTCGGCCACCAGGGCGTCGACCTCCTTGGCGTTCTCCGGGTCGCTGAGCTTCTCGCCCTCGGGGGCGGCGACGACGACGTTGACGGTGGCCTGGTCGAAGGCGTCCTTGGCGTCGGGGAACAGCTCCGCCTGCATGTCGGCGGCCTTCTCCGAGGGGATCCCCGGGATGGAGAAGGAGTCGCTCATCGGCTTGGACATCGTCGCGGCGAAGGCGCCGACGACGATCATCGCCACCAGCCATCCGGCGATGAAGATCGGCCAGCGCCGGAAGGCGGTCTTGCCGAGTCGGTACAACAGGGTGGCCACGGGTTCTCCTGGAAGTGGGCTGTGCTGGGTGGTCGGGTCAGGCGAGCAGGCTGCGGGCGTCGTGCAGGGTCTGGTCGAACAGGTCGGGCATCGGGCGGTCGTCGCCGTCGAGGAACTGGGTCAGGGCGGCCTCGAAGACGGTCACGACCAGCCGGATCAGCAGCCGGGCGCGGGCTTGGTCGATCCGGTTCCCCTCGCGCTCGCCGATCAGGCCGACGAAGCCGGCGGTGACCTCCTCGAAGCGCTCGTGCACCGCGGCGAGGAGCTTGGGCGAGGAGGTGACCAGCGCGGTGACGCGGCGTAGGCCCTCCCGGTCCAGGCCCAGCTCGTTGGCCTCGAGGAAGGTGCGAGCGAGGACAGCGAGGTCCTCGATGAGGTCGCCGGTCGGGCCGCCGGCGACGAACTCCCGCCGGGCCGCCTCGCTGATCAGCGGGACCGGCCCCAGCACGGCGTCCAGCTTGCCGGGGTAGTAGTTGAACAGCGTGCGCCGGGAGACCCCGGCGGCGTCGGCCAGCTCGTCCATCGTGAAGCCGTCGAGCCCCTGCTCGGCTGTCAGCACCTGGGCGCAGCGGGTGATCCGCACAGCGGTCTGCTGCCGCTTGAGGTCCCGGGTGCATCGGTGCATGACGAGATTCTTGCACTGTGGCCCAAAAAGTGCAGATCAGTGACTGGTGTCACAAGCCGGGTGGGCGGGCTCACCTGTGGCAGGCGTCCGACTTGCCGGTAGCCGTTCCCACGGCGGAGGGTGGCGGCGTGTCCGACCCGAACCCCTCCGTCCAGTCCTCCGCCTCGGCAGCCGCCCCCCGCAACGCCGCCACCACCTCGTCGTACTCGATCACGATGCGGCTGCACACCGACCCCGACCACGGGGTGGTCGGGACGGTCGCCACGACGATCGCCCAGGCCGGCGGCATCGTGACCGCCATCGACGTCATCGAGTCCAGCCACACCCGCCTGGTCGTCGACGTGACCTGCTCGGCCGGCGACGCCGACCACGCCACGCAGCTGCAGGAGACCGTCGGCGCGGTCGAGGGCGTGGAGGTCTACAAGGTCAGCGACCGCACGTTCCTGCTGCACCTGGGCGGCAAGATCGAGGTCTCCTCGAAGGTGCCGCTGCGCAACCGCGACGACCTCTCGATGGCCTACACCCCCGGCGTCGGCCGGGTCAGCGCGGCGATCGCGGCGAACCCCGAGGACGTCTCCCGGCTCACGATCAAGGGCAACGCGGTCGCGGTGGTGACCGACGGCTCCGCGGTCCTCGGCCTGGGCAACATCGGGCCCGGCGCTGCGCTGCCGGTGATGGAGGGCAAGGCCGCGCTCTTCAAGCGGTTCGCCGACATCGACGCCTGGCCGATCTGCCTGGCCAGCCAGGACACCGACGAGATCGTGCGCGCGGTCGAGATGATCGCGCCGGGCTTCGGCGGCATCAACCTCGAGGACATCGCCGCCCCGCGCTGCTTCGAGATCGAGCGGCGGCTGCGCGAGAGCCTCGACATCCCGGTCTTCCACGACGACCAGCACGGCACCGCGATCGTGGTGCTCGCGGCGCTGACCAACGCCCTGCGGGTCGTGGGCAAGTCGCTCCCGGACGTGCGGATCGTGGTCTCCGGCGCGGGCGCGGCCGGCACCGCGATCGTCACCCTGCTGCTGGCCGCCGGAGCCGGCGACGTCGTCGTGTACGACCGGGCCGGGTGCCTGGCCGCGGGCGACGACACGCTGCCCCGGGCCCAGCGGGAGCTGGCCGAGGCCACCAACCCGCGCGGCGTGCGCGGCGACCTGCGCGCCGCGCTGACCGGTGCCGACGTGTTCGTCGGCGTCAGCGGCCCCGGCGTGCTCGACGCGACGTGGATCCAGGACATGGCCGAGGACGCGGTCGTCTTCGCGCTGGCCAACCCGGACCCGGAGGTCGACCCCGTCGAGGCCGCGAAGTATGCAGCCGTCGTCGCCAGCGGCCGTTCGGACTACCCGAACCAGATCAACAACGTGCTCGCGTTCCCCGGGGTGTTCCGCGGCCTGCTCGACGCCCGGGCCTCCGAGATCGGGATCGACATGCTGCTGCGGGCGGCCGAGGCGATCGCGCTGGTGGTCACCGACGACGAGCTCAACCCGAGCTTCATCATCCCCACGGTCTTCGACCCGGACGTGCCCAAGGCCGTCGCGGCGGCGATCAGCGGGGCGCGCTGACCGGGGCTCGCGGGGCCTCGCGGGCTACAGCGTCGCGTACAGCGCGGCGCCCACGACGCCGGCCCGGTTGCGCAGCGTGGCCGGGACGATCTCGGTCTCGATGCGCACCAGCGGCAGGAAGTGGTCGGCGCGCTTGCTGATGCCACCGCCGACCACGATCAGGTCGGGGGAGAAGAGCCGCTCCAGGGTCCGGTAGTACGTCGTGAGCCGCTCGGCCCACTGCGCCATCGACAGCCCCTCGGCCTCGCGGGCGCTGTTCGCGGCGCGGCTCTCGGCGTCGTACCCGTCGATCTCGAGGTGGCCGAGCTCGGCGTTCGGCACCAGGACGCCGTCGTGGACCAGGGCGGAGCCGATGCCGGTGCCGAGGGTCGTCACGATCACGAGACCGTCGCGGCCGCGGGCGGCGCCGTACCGGACCTCGGCCAGGCCGGCGGCGTCGGCGTCGTTGACCACGTGCACGTCGCGGCCGGTGGCCTCGGTGAACAGGGCGTCGGCGTCGGTGCCGATCCAGGACTCGTCGATGTTCGCGGCCGAGCGGACCACGCCGTGGCGGACCACGCCCGGGACCGTGACCCCGATCGGGGCCGAGGAGGCCGGGAACTCGGCGAGCAGGCTCGAGAACACCTCGGCGACCGCCGCGGGGGTCGCGGGGCGCGGGGTGCGGACCCGCACCCGCTCGGCGGCGAAGTCGCCGGTGGTCAGGTCGACCGGCGCGCCCTTGATGCCGGTGCCGCCGAAGTCGATGCCGAAGGGGAGGTCCTGCGCAGTCATGACGACAACCTACGGGCACCCGGCCGGCTGATCAGCCGCGAACCGGCCCGGGACCGACCGGCGAGGCGGTCGGGAGGCAGCCCCTAGGCTGGAGGGCCGGGAGGGATGCATGGGACTGCAGCGCAGGATCGCCGCCGGCGGTCTGCTCGGTGTGCTGGCGCTGGTCAGCGCCTGCGGCGCGGGCGGCTCCCCAGGCGGTGAGCCCGACGGGTCGCCGCGGGCCGGCGCGTCCTCGCCGCCGACCGCCCCGGCGCGCACGGAGCCGGCGGCGGCCCCGAGCGGTGCGCCCTCCCCGCCCGCGGCGTACGCCGTGGAGGCGCCGGGCCCCCGCGAGGGGGCGCTGTCCTATGCCGACATCCTGGTCGCCGGTCCCGAGGAGCTCGATGAGGACACGGTCGCGGCGGTCCGCGCCGTGCCGGGCGTGACCAGCGTCGCGCGGATCGCGCTGGCCCAGGTCAGCCTCGACAACCGGCTGGTGAGCGTGGCGGCGGTCGACCCCGCGTCGTACCGCAACTTCGTGGCCGCCGGCAGCGCCGACACCCAGGCGGTGTGGGACCGGGTCGCCGGCGGCGAGATCGCCGTCGACCCCCGGATCCGGCGGCGGCTGCCGATCGACGAGGACGGCTACGTCCGGCTCGGCAGCGACCGGGACGCCCCGCGCGCCCACGTCGGCGCGTTCGCGGAGCAGATCGAGGGCGCCGTCGACGTCGTCGTCAACGAGAAGTGGATCGAGGAGCTCGCGATGACGCCCGGCAACGCGCTGCTGGTCTCGACCACCGGCACCGCGCCGCAGGCCGTGGACGAGCCGCTGCGCGCGGCGCTGGGCGCCGACGTCCCGGTGCAGTTCGTCGACGCCGTCGCCCGCTTCGGGCTCGACCCCGGCGCCCCCCAGACCGCGGTGGTGGTCGGCGCCACCGCCGACGCGGTCGGGACCTTCCGCTACACGGTGCTCGCCGGCGGCCGGATCGCCCCGGACCCGGCCTGGGTCAGCGCGCACATCACCACCGAGGCGGTCCCGATCCTCGGCACCGTCACCTGCAACCGGCTGATCTTCCCGCAGCTGCGCGCCGCTCTCGAGGAGGTCGTGCAGCGCGGGCTGGCCGACCGGATCCACCCCGACGAGTACGCCGGGTGCTACTACCCGCGCTTCATCGCCGGCTCCAGCACCCTGTCCAACCACGCCTTCGGGCTGGCCCTCGACCTCAACGTGCCCGGCAACGGCCGGGGCAGCGTCGGCGCGATCGACCGGACGGTCGTGTCGATCTTCAAGAAGTGGGGCTTCGGGTGGGGCGGCGACTGGAAGTGGACCGACCCGATGCACTTCGAGATGAACGCGTTGGTCGACCCGCGCTGAGCGGTGCCCTAGCCTCCCGGATATGCGCGCTGTCCAGGTCCTCACCACCACCGGTCCCGCCGACGTCGAGGTCCGCGAGGTCCCCGACCCGACCCCGGGCCCGGACGACGTCCTCGTGGAGGTGCACAGCGTCGGGATCTCCTTCCCCGACCTGCTGCTGAGCAAGGGCGAGTACCAGCTCAAGCCCGAGCCCCCGTTCACCCTCGGCGTCGACTTCGCCGGCACCGTGGTCTCGGGTCCCGGCTTCGAGCCGGGCCAGCGGGTCGCCGGCGTCGGGGCGTACGGCGGAGCCGCCGAGCTGGTCGCCAGCCCGCGCGGCTCGACGTTCGCGCTGCCCGACGCGCTCTCCTTCGACGAGGGCGCGGCGATGCCGATGAACTACCTCACCGCGCAGTTCGCGCTCGACGAGCGCGGCGGGCTGCGGGCCGGCGAGACCGTGCTGGTGCACGGCGCGGCCGGCGGCGTCGGCACCGCGACGATCCAGGTGGCGCGCGCGATGGGCGCGCGGGTGATCGCGGTGGTCTCCACCGAGGAGAAGGCCAAGGTCGCGCGGGACGCCGGCGCGGACGAGGCGGTGCTGCTCGACGGCTTCCGGGACGCCGTCGGCACGCTCACCGGCGGAGCCGGAGCCGGGGTCGACGTCGTCGTCGACGTGGTCGGTGGCGACGCCTTCACCGACTCGCTGCGGGTGCTGGCACCGCAGGGACGGCTGCTCGTGGTCGGGTTCGCCGCCGGCCAGGGGATCCCCCAGGTCAAGGTCAACCGGCTGCTGCTCAACAACGTCGACGTGCGCGGCGTCGGGTGGGGCGCCTACACGATGACCCGGCCCGGCTATCTCCAGCGGCAGTGGGCCGCGCTGGTGCCGATGATCGAGTCCGGCGTGGTCCGCCCGCCGGTCGGCGCGACGTACCCGCTGGCGGAGTTCGGGCGCGCCCTCGAGGACATGGCCGAGCGCCGGACCCTCGGGAAGTCGGTCGTCCGGGTCCGCTGACCGGGACCGGTCGGCCTCGGCGCGACCCGCGCCGTCGGACCGGGCAGGATGGGGCCATGACCGAGACCCCCGCCGAGAACGGCACCGAGAACCCCGACGACACCGCCCGTCGCGCCGGCCACATCATCCTCGACGGCGTGACCGCACTCGACGTCGAGAGCGACCAGGCCATCGAGATCGCCTTCGGCCGGCTGCTGGAGATCGACGCCATCGAGGTCACCCTCGACGAGGACGAGGGCGAGCTCGAGCTCGACATCTCCCCGCTGATGGGCGGCGTGATGATGGTCGTGCGCCAGCTGGTCGACGAGATCGTGCGCCGCGACGGCTCCAGCTTCGAGGACGTGCTGGCGCTGGTGCGGACCCGGATCGACGCTGGCTGAGGCTGGGGGGCCGAGGATCCCCGGTCTACCGGGGATCCCGGCGCTTCTCGGGCATTGCAAGCCCCCACAAGCGCGGGCAGTGCCCGAGGACTCGGCGCGGCCCGGGTACGCCGCACCCCGGCCCCCGGTCCGGCTGACGGCCACCGACTAGGGTCGTGGCCGTGAGCATCCTCGACGACGCCCGCCCGGGCATGAACCCCGCGATCCGCCCCCAGGACGACCTGTTCGGCCACGTCAACGGCCGGTGGCTGGACGAGGTGGAGATCCCCGCGGACCGCTCCAGCTGGGGCCCGTTCGTGCAGCTGGCCGACGCCGCGGAGACCCGGGTCCGCGAGATCATCGAGCACCTCGCCGACGGCGGGGAGCCGAGCTCGCAGGACGCGACAGCGGCCGAGGACGCCCGCAAGATCGGTGACCTGTTCGCCTCGTTCATGGACACCGACGCGATCGCGGCCAAGGGCCTCGACGCGGTCCGTCCGCTCATCGACGCCGTCGCGGGCCTGCGCGACGTGCGCGACCTCGCGGCGTACCTCGGCGAGTTCGAGCGGGTCGGCGGGCACGGGCTGTTCGGCTCCTACGTCGACACCGACAGCCGCAACTCCGACCGCTACCTGTTCCACCTCGGCCAGGGCGGCCTCGGGCTGCCCGACGAGTCCTACTACCGCGACGAGAAGTTCGCCGAGGTCCGCGAGCAGTACGTCGGGTACCTCGCCCGGCTCTTCACGCTCGGCGAGCACCCCGACCCCCAGGGCGCGGCCCGCACGGTCCTGGAGATCGACACCCGGATCGCCGCCGGGCACTGGGAGCGTGCCGAGACCCGCGACGTGCAGAAGACCTACAACCTGCTGACCGCCGCGGACCTGCAGGAGCTCTGCCCGGCCTTCGACTGGGCCGCCTACGTCACCAACCTCGGCGGCAACGACGAGACAGTGGCCGAGGTCTGCGTGCGCCAGCCGTCGTTCTTCGCGCACCTCTCGACGGTGCTCGAGGAGGTCGACATCGAGCAGTGGCGGCCGTGGATGCTGATCCACGTGCTGCGGCACGCGGCGCCGTACCTCACCGACGAGTTCGTCGAGACCAACTTCGACTTCTACGGCCGCACCCTCAACGGCACCCCCGAGCTGCGCGCCCGCTGGAAGCGCGGGGTCTCGCTGGTCGAGGGCGCGCTGGGCGAGGCCGTCGGGCGCGAGTACGTCGCCCGGCACTTCCCGCCGCGCGCCAAGGCGCTGATGGACGACCTGGTCGCGAACCTGATCGCCGCCTACCGCGAGTCGATCACCTCGCTGGACTGGATGACCGAGGAGACCAAGGCCCGCGCCTTCGAGAAGCTCGAGACCTTCCGGCCCAAGATCGGTTACCCGGACAAGTTCCGCGACTACTCCGCGCTGCGCATCGACCCGAGCGACCTGGTCGGCAACGTCGCGAGCGCCGCCCGCTTCGAGACCGACCGGGAGCTGGCCAAGATCGGCAGCCCGGTGGACCGCGACGAGTGGTTCATGCTCCCGCAGACCGTCAACGCCTACTACAACCCCGGGACCAACGAGATCTGCTTCCCGGCCGGGATCCTGCAGAAGCCGTTCTTCGACGCCGACGCGCACGCCGCGGAGAACTACGGCGGCATCGGCGCGGTCATCGGCCACGAGATCGGTCACGGCTTCGACGACCAGGGCGCCCAGTACGACGCCCACGGCAACCTCGAGGACTGGTGGACGCCGGCCGACAAGGCCGCCTTCGAGGTGAAGACCAAGGCGCTGATCGAGCAGTACGACGCGTTCGAGCCGCGCAGCCTGCCCGGCGAGCACGTCAACGGGGCGCTCACGGTCGGCGAGAACATCGGCGACCTCGGCGGGCTGACCATCGCCCACCGCGCCTACCTGATCGCCGCGGGCGGCGACGCCTCCATCGAGGACCGGCGCCGGCTGTTCACGAACTGGGCCTACGTGTGGCGCACCAAGCGGCGTCCCGAGCAGGAGCGGCAGTTCCTCACCATCGACCCGCACAGCCCGCCGGAGTTCCGGGCGAACATCGTGCGCAACCTCGAGGAGTTCCACGAGGTCTTCGGCACCGCTCCCGGCGACGGGCTGTGGGTCGACCCCGAGGCGCGCGTCCGGATCTGGTGAGCGCCGGGGGGTAGCGGCGGCGTACGGCGGCTCGGCGGCTCGGTGGCTCGGTGGCTCGGCGGGAGCGGTGAGCCTGCCACCGTTTGGGGGGCCGGAACCGTGGCCAGCTCACCGCTGCCCGGGGTGGCTCGGCGGGAGCGGTGAGCCTGCCACCGTTTGGGGGGCCGGAACCGTGGCCAGCTCACCGCTGCCCCCCGGGCGGCGGGTCGACCGGCGGCGGCTCGCCGCTAGCCTGCCGGCCATGAGCACCTTTCCCGCCGAGGTCGTCGCGGCCGTGTGCCGGCACATGAACGACGACCACACCGCCGACAGCCTGCTGATCGTGCGGGCCTTCGCCCGCGCCGACGCGACCGACGCCGAGATGACCGGCGCGGATGCGGAGGCGGGGCACTGGCGGGCGACCACCGCCGAGGGCGTCGAGGACGTCCGGGTCGCCTGGCCCGGCGGCCCGATCACCGAGCGCGCCGAGATCCGGCGCGAGGTCGTGGCGCTCTACGACGCGGCCTGCGAGCGGCTGGGAGTCGCGCGCCGGCCCGAGCACTGAGCCCCGTCACCACTCCCGTGTAACGCTGTAATCATGATTACACAGGAGATGCGGGAGCGCGTGGCCGGCTGGTTCGCCGGTCGCCTCCCGGAGGAGTGGCAGACCGCTCCGCCCACCGTCACGATCGACCGTGAGGAGATCACGGTCCGTCTCACGATCCCCGACGTCGAGCTGAGCACCGGCGGGGACGGTCCTGCCGGCGAGGCAGCCCTCGCCGAGGCCCGGGCCGGGCGCGCCAAGGCCTTCCGCGAGGACACCCGCGAGCAGCGGATGCAGATCGCCCGCGAGGCCGAGCACCGCTACGAGACGAAGGTCTCGTGGGGGGTCCAGGTCGGCGACCACGCCGAGCTGTGGACCCACGTCGCGGCGCCGGTGATGACCCGGCTGCGGCAGCCGCAGCGGATGGTCCTCGACACGCTGGTCGAGGCCGGCGTGGCGCGGTCCCGGGCCGACGCGCTCGCCTGGTGCGTGCGGCTGGTGGGCCAGCACGAGGGCGACTGGCTCGAGGAGCTGCGCGGCGCGATGGCGAGCGTGGCCGACGTACGCGACCGGGGACCGGCGGCCTGAGTACGAGGCCCGGGGGCGCCCGCTGGTAGACACGGGGGATGACCTCCGCGAGTCCCACCCGTACCGACGTCCGCCAGCAGGCCGAGGCGCACCTGCGCGCCCTGGTCGGGCCCCGGGACGGGCAGGGCGAGGCGGTCCTGCGCGAGGACCAGTGGTCGGCGATCGAGGCGCTCGCGGTCGACCGCCGCCGGGCGCTGGTCGTGCAGCGCACCGGCTGGGGCAAGTCGGCGGTGTACTTCGTGGCGACGCTGCTGCTGCGCGAGCAGGGCGCCGGGCCGACGGTCATCGTCTCGCCGCTGCTGGCGCTGATGCGCAACCAGATCGCGGCCGCGGAGCGCGCCGGCATCCGCGCGGTCACGATCAACTCCACGAACATCGAGGACTGGGACCCGATCCAGGAGTCCGTGCGCGCCGGCGAGGTCGACGTGCTCCTGGTCAGCCCCGAGCGGCTCAACAACCCCGGCTTCCGCGACGAGGTCCTGCCCCGGCTCGCCGCGACCTGCGGCCTGCTGGTGGTCGACGAGGCGCACTGCATCTCCGACTGGGGCCACGACTTCCGCCCCGACTACCGCCGGATCCGCACGCTGCTGGGCGAGCTTCCCGACGGGATCCCGGTGCTCGCCACCACCGCCACCGCGAACGAGCGGGTCACCTCTGACGTGGCCGAGCAGCTGGGGCGCGACGTCCTGGTGCTGCGCGGCTCCCTGGACCGGGAGTCGCTGCGGCTCGGCGTGGTCCGCCTCAAGACCGCCGAGCAGCGGCTGGCCTGGCTGGCCGACCACCTCGCCGAGCAGCCCGGCTCCGGCATCGTCTACACGCTCACCGTCGCGGCGACCCAGGAGATCGCCGACTACCTGCGTTCGCGCGGCCACGACGTCG
Organism: Nocardioides pantholopis; assembly: GCF_003710085.1. Taxonomy (NCBI): domain Bacteria; kingdom Bacillati; phylum Actinomycetota; class Actinomycetes; order Propionibacteriales; family Nocardioidaceae; genus Nocardioides; species Nocardioides pantholopis. The sequence goes on from NZ_CP033324.1 coordinate 47,989, forward strand.
CGGCGTACTCCGGCCAGACCGACCCCACCGAGCGGCAGGCGCTCGAGCAGGACCTCGCCGCCGGCCGGGTCAAGGCGCTGGTGGCGACCAGCGCGCTCGGGATGGGTTTTGACGCGACGCTCGGGTTCGTGGTCAACATGGGTGCGCCGAACTCCCCGGTGGCCTACTACCAGCAGGTCGGCCGCGCCGGCCGCGGCACCGACGAGGCGGTCGTGGTGCTGCTGCCCGCCCCCGAGGACCGCGACATCTGGGCTTACTTCGCCTCGCTGGCCTTCCCCCGCGAGGAGCTGGTCCGCCAGACCCTGGCGGTGCTCGCCGACGCCGGGAAGCCGCTGAGCACCGCCACCCTGGAGACCTACGTCGAGCTGACCCGCAACCGCCTGGAGACGATGCTCAAGGTCCTCGACGTGGACGGCGCCGTACGCCGGGTCCGCGGCGGGTGGGAGTCCACCGGCCAGCCCTGGTCCTACGACGAGGAGCGCTACCGCCGGGTCAGCGAGGCCCGTGAGCGGGAGCAGCGCGCGATGCTCGACTACATCGCCACCGACCGGTGCCGGATGGAGTTCCTGCGGGCCCAGCTCGACGACCCCGGCGCCGGTCCGTGCGGGCGCTGCGACAACTGCGGCGGCCTGGACCTGCCGGCGACGGTCTCCGAGGCCGCGGTCGAGGAGGCCGGGGCCCGGCTCTCCCGGCCGGGCGTCGTGCTCGAGCCGCGGAAGATGTGGCCGACCGCGCTGGCCAACCTCGGCATCGACTGGAAGGGCAAGATCTCCGAGGGGGCCGAGCCTGGCCGGGTCGTCGCCCGGCTCACCGACCTCGGCCACGGCCAGGCGCTGCGCGACCTGTTCCGCGCCGAGACCCCCGACGGCCCGGTGCCGGTGCCGCTGGTGCGCGCGGTCGTGACAGTCCTGGAGGACTGGCGGCCCCGGGTCGACGGCATCGTCGTCGTCGAGTCCGCGACCCGGCCCACGCTGGTGAGCGACCTCGCCGACGGGCTCTCCCGCTACCTGCGGGTGCCGCTGCTGGGCCGCTTCGCGATCGTCGACCCCGACGTCGCCCCCGGGCAGGGCGCGATGAACTCCGCCCAGCGGGTCGCCGCGGTCGGGCGCCGCTACGACCTCGCCGCCGAGGTGCCGGACGGCGCCCGGGTGCTGCTCGTCGACGACCGGGTGGTGACCGGCTGGACCCTCACGGTCGCGGCCCGGGCGCTGCGCCAGGCCGGGGCCGGGGCGGTGCTCCCGCTCGCGCTCGCCTCGGACTCCTGACCCGGACCGCCCGGCGCAGGCCGCGGTTCCGGCCCGCCCGGTCGGGATCGCCCCTACCCTCTGCCGCATGACGCATCCCGGCCCCGACGGTCACCTCGCCTCGCCCGCCGCTCCCGAGCCCCCACCCGCGGCCCCGGCTGCTCCCGCCCGCGATTGGCACCGCGACCGGGACCGTCCGCTGGTCGCGCTGGGCGTCGCGCTGCTGGCCACCGCCGTGGTGCTCGCGACGCTCCACGGCCGCGACGACGGTGGTCTGGTCGGGTCGATGGTCGCGGTCGGCGTGCTCGCCGCCGCCGGACTGCTCGCGCTGGCCGCCGGCGCCCACCTGCTCGGCCGGGCCGCCGGCCGCCCCAACGACCCCGCGACCGACCTGGTGGCGTGGCCCGGCGCGTTCGGGGCTGCCTCGGTCGGCCTGATGATCGCGGTGATCCTCGACGACGCCCAGGTCACGGCGTACGTCGGCGGCCTCGTGGTCCTGGTGCTCTCGGGCGTCGGCCTCGCCCTGACCGGCCGGGCGCCGTTCGCCGTCACCGGGGTGCTGGCCGCCGGTGTCGTCTTCGGCCAGGCGGTCGACGACGTGCTGCCGCTCGGCGACGCCGACGACCCGCACCTGATCGGCTCCACCCTGGCGCTCACCGCCTTCGCGGTGCTGGCCGCGGCGCTCACCTGGCGGTTCCCGATCCGCGCGGTGAGCGCGGTGACCGCCGGCGCCGTCACGGTCCTGGGATTCGCGACGCTCACCGGGGCGCTCGCCTTCGAGTCGGCCTTCCAAGTGGCGATGGCACCGAGCGGGTCCGGCGACGAGGGTGCCGACTGGCTGATGTCGGAGACCCGGGACCTGAGCACCGACGGCTGGACCGTGCTCGCCCTGGCGGTGCTGCTGGTCCTCTTCTGGACGGCGTGTGCGGTGGTCACCGGTCACCAGGGCTTCCGCCTGCTGGTGGTGGCGATGGCGGTGACGATCGTCCCGCTGATCCTCATCGTGCTGCAGTCCGACCACCCGGCCCGGTGGGCAGCGGTCCTGGCGGTCGCCGGCGCCGCGCTGCTGGCCGCCGTCGCGTGGCCCCACCGTCGAGGGCGCCCCGTGCCGGCCTGAGCCGGCCGGAGCCGACCTCTAGGGTCGACCCATGCGCTTCGGCCTGACCCTGCTGCCCGACGTCCCCTGGGCCGAGGCCTCGCGCCGGTGGACCGCGACCGAGGAGCTGGGCTTCGACCACGCCTGGACCTACGACCACCTGGTCTGGGGCGGGCTCCCGGACCGGCCGTGGGGCGGCGCCACCCCGGTCCTGGCGGCGGCGGCCGCGGTGACCTCCCGGATCCGGCTCGGCACCCTGGTGGCGGCGCCGAACTTCCGGCACCCCTACCAGCTGTTCCGCGACGCGCAGGCCCTCGAGGACATCTCCGGCGGCCGGTTCGTGCTCGGGCTCGGCGTGGGCGGGAACGTCGATGCGCAGGTGCTCGGCGGCGACCCGCTGACCGTGCGGGAGCGGGTCGACCGGTTCCAGGAGTTCGTCGGGCTGCTGGACCGGCTGCGCACGGAGGACCACGTGAGCGGCTCCGGCCGCTGGTTCGGCACCGAGGACGCCCGCACCGTCGGCGGCCTGGCTCGTACGCCGTACCTGATCGCCGCCAACGGTCCCCGGTCGCTGCGGTTCGCGGCCCGGGCCGGGGACGCGTGGGTGACGACCGGTCCGGCCGATGCGGACTCGCTCGACGCGTGGTGCGCCGGGCTCGCGGCCGCGGCGGCCACCTTCGGCGAGGCGCTGGTCGAGGCGGGCCGGGACCCGGCCGCGGTGCCGCGCGCCGTCATCACCGACGCGACCCCGCACCTGTCCGGCACCGGCCGGTACGCCCTCGCGAGCGTGGGCTTCTTCGAGGAGGTCGCGGGCCGGGTGGGCGAGCTGGGCTTCACCGACCTGATCACGCACTGGCCCCGCACCGACACGGCGTACGTCGGGACCGAGGCCGTGCTCGAGACGGTCGCCCGCGACGTGCTGCCCCGGCTGCGGGACTGACGACGGACGCCCGGCGCGGCGGCTGCCGGAGCAGCCGCCACGCCGGGCGTCGTCAGGTGCGGCCTGCGGTCAGTGACCGGCCAGCACGGTCGGGTCGACCGGCCGCTCGGCCTTCTGGCGCGGCAGGAAGAACGCCGGCAGCAGCACGACCAGGATCATCACGGCCGCGATCCAGAACGTGTCGCTGAAGACGCCGGCGATGTCGGCCGGGATCGTCGCGGGCGAGCTCAGGTCGACGTCGTTCTTCATGCCGTTGGTGAGCAGCACCGAGAAGATCGCGGTGCCGATCGAGGCGGCGACCTGCTGGACGATGTTCAGCAGCGTCGACCCGCGGGCGACCGTGTGGCCGCGCAGGGTCTGCAGCGCCGCGGACATGATCGGCATCATCGTCGCGCCCATGCCCAGGCCCATCACGAACAGGGCGGCCATCAGGAACAGGTAGGACGTCTCGTGGTCCAGGGTGGCGAACATGCCCATCCCGATCGCGATCACGAGGACACCGGGCAGCACGATCTTGCCGGGGCCGATCCTGTCGCTGAGGATGCCGGCCAGCGGCATCACGAGCATCGCGCCGAGACCCTGCGGGGCGAGCAGCAGGCCCGCGTTCAGCGCGCCCTCGCCGCGGACGTTCTGGAAGTACAGCGGGAAGAGCAGGCTGGCGCCGAAGAACGCGATCGCGAACAGCGTCATCGCCAGGATCGCGACTGTCATGTTGCGGTTCTCGAACAGCCGCAGGTCGACCAGCGGGTGCTGGTTGCGGCGGGCCAGCGCCCACGGCACGAAGGCGGCGATGAGCAGCAGGCCGATGATCGCCGGGACCAGCACCTCGGCGTCCAGGATGGTGCCGGTCTCCGGGATGGTGGAGACGCCGTAGAGGAACAGGGCGAGACCGGGGGAGAGCAGCACCATGCCCAGCCAGTCGAAGGACTCCGACGGCTCGGGAGCGTCCGAGGGGAGCACCTTGGCGGCGTACACCAGCGAGATCGCGCCGATCGGGATGTTGATCAGGAAGATCCAGTGCCAGCTGGCGCTGTCGATCAGCGCGCCGCCGACGATCGGGCCGAAGATCGGGCCGAGCAGCATCGGGATGCCCATCACGGCCATCACCCGGCCGATCCGCTCCGGGCCGGCGGCCCGGGTCAGGATCGTCATGCCGAGCGGGACCAGCATGCCGCCGCCGAGGCCCTGCAGGACGCGGAACGCGACCAGCATCTCCAGCGACGTCGCCAGCGCGCAGAGCGCGGAGCCGGCGGCGAACAGCACGATCGCGATCAGGTAGAGCCGCTTGGTGCCGAACCGGTCGGAGGCCCAGCCGGTCAGCGGGATGACGCTGGCCAGGGCCAGCGTGTAGCCGGTCATCGTCCAGGCGACCTGCGCGGTCGTGGCGTCGAACTCCCGCTGGAAGGTCTCCAGGGCCACCGAGACGACAGTGACGTCCAGGATCGACATGATGGCGCCGAGGACGACGACGCCGGCGACGACGAGGACGCCGCGGTCCAGCTTGTCGGCGCCCGGGGCGGGGGAGGGTGCGGTGTCGGTACTCACCGCATGAGGCTAGGGGCGCAGGTCCCGAACGCACACACCGAAGGCCCCCGTGAGGGGGTGGGATCTCTCACGGGGGTGCTCGGGAATAGATCGGTGGTGCTGGGCGCCGGGAGATGCCCCGGCGGGCGCCGGGTCAGCCGACGAGACGCTCGACGGCGTCGACGAGCGCCGGGTCCTCGGGCTCGACCCGGGGGGAGAACCGGGCGACGACCGTGCCGTCGGCGGCGAGCAGGAACTTCTCGAAGTTCCACTGCACGTCGCCGGCCTCGCCGGCCTCGTTCGGGGTCGTCACCAGGGTCTCGTAGAGCGGGTGCCGGCCCTCGCCGTTCACCTCGACCTTCTCGGTCATCGGGAACGTGACGCCGTAGGTGCTCGAGCAGAACTCGGCGATCTCCTCGGGGCTGCCCGGCTCCTGGCCCATGAACTGGTTGCAGGGGACGCCCACGACCGTGAAGCCGCGGTCGGCGTACTGCTCCTGGAGCTTCTCCAGGCCGGCGTACTGCGGGGTCAGGCCGCACTTGCTGGCGACGTTGACCACGAGGGCGGGCCGGCCGCCGGTGAGTTCGCCGAGCGTGGCGGGCGTGCCGTCGAGGCGGCCGATCGGGGCTTCGAGGATGCTCATGACCGGAGCCTAGTGACCTGTCCGGTGGGAGATGTCGGGAGCGCCGATTACCGTCACCCCTCGTGAGCTTCGTCCCCGTCTCCGGTCCGGCGCTCTTCCGACCGGCCGAGCCGCCCCGGGACGGGGTCGTGGAGTTCAGCGACGGGGCCCGCACGGTCGTGCTGCCGATGCGCTCCGCGCTGCCGGTGCTCACCCGCGCCCAGGCCCGCGAGGGCACCCATCCGAGCGTCTCGCTGCTGGCCGGGGCCGCCGTGCTCGGCATGCGCCTGGTGGCGGCCGGGCGCTTCGAGCCCGCCGACACCGTCCCGCCGAGCTGGCGGGTCGCCCCGCTGACCGCCGAGGACCGCGAGCGCATCGACCTGCTGGCCGGCTCCCGGCTCGCCGACGGGGTCGAGGAGCCCGCCGACGTCGTACGCCGGGTGCTGGACGCGGTCGTCGACGCGATGCCGCGCAGCGCCCCGGTGGCGCCGTCGCGCACCCGGCTGCGTCCGAGCCGCCCCACCCGCCCGGCCGTGCCGCCGCCGGCCCGCCCGTCCGCGCCGGAGCGGTCCGGGGTCGGCTCCGAGCCGGCGGACCCCGACGACTTCCGGGCCCGGCTCCGCGCCCGGATCGATCGGCACCGCGCGCCCGGCGCCCGGGACGGGGCCGAGCTGCCCCAGCTGGTCTCGATCTCGCTGCGGGTCGAGGCCGCCGAGGAGGAGCTGGTCGCCGGCGCGGTCCGGCTGGTGCTCCAGGTCCACGACGAGCGCAACCCGCTGCACGTGTGCGACGCGGCGCTGCTGTGGCTGGAGGACGGCGCGGGGGAGGGCGGTCACGGGTTCGGGGACCGGGCCCGCACCCACGCCACGATCGCGCTGCGTGCCGCCGCGGAGGCCTGGCCGGTGCTCGACCGGCTCCTCGAGCTGCGCGTCCCCGACGAGATCACCCTCGACGGCGACGAGATCGCCAGCCTCCTGCAGGACGGCGTGGGCGCGCTGCGCGAGCGCGGCGTCGACGTGCTGTGGCCGCGCAGCCTGGGCCGCGACCTCACCTCGACCGCCGTGCTCGACCGGGCCGGCCCCCCGCAGCAGCAGGAGGAGCCGCTGCAGGAGGGGGTCTTCAACCGGGAGGCGCTCTTCGCGTTCCGCTGGCAGCTGGCGGTCGGCGGCGACCCGCTGACCGAGGAGGAGATGGAGGAGCTCGCCGGCTCCGCCTCACCGATCCTGCGGCTGCGGGGCAGCTGGACGGTCGTCGACCCGGCCACCGCGCGCAAGGCCCGCAAGCGGCTGCTGCGCACCGCTCACGCCGGGGAGGCGGTCGCCGCCGCGCTCACCGGCGTCGCCCCCGTGCCCGGCGCCGGCTCGGACGGCGAGCAGGCGGAGGTCGTCGTCGGCGCGTCGCTGCTGGCCGACCGCCAGCGGCTGGTCGAGGCATCCCGACGCGAGCCGGTGCCGGTCCCGGCCGGGCTGACCGCGACCCTGCGCGACTACCAGCGCCAGGGCCTCACCTGGCTGGCCGAGCTGACCGACCTGGGCGTCGGCGCCTGTCTGGCCGACGACATGGGCCTGGGCAAGACCGTCACGCTGATCGCGCTGCACCTGCACCGCGCCGAGCAGGCCCGGAGGTCCGGGGGAGCCGGCGCCGGCCCGACCCTGGTCGTCTGCCCGGCCAGCCTGCTCGGCAACTGGGAGGCCGAGGTGCACCGCTTCGCGCCCGGCGTGCCGGTGCGCCGCTTCCACGGCGGGGAGCGGAGCCTGGCCGGACTGGCCCGGACCGGCCCGGGCTTCGTGCTCACCACCTACGGCACCATGCGGGTCTCGGCCGCCGAGCTCGCGACCGTCCCCTGGGGACTGGTGGTCGCCGACGAGGCCCAGCACGTCAAGAACCCCCGCTCCACCACGGCGCGGGCGCTGCGCACGATCCCCTCGGCCGCCCGGGTCGCGCTGACCGGCACCCCGGTGGAGAACGACCTCTCCGAGCTCTGGGCGATCCTGGACTGGGCCACGCCCGGGCTGCTCGGCAGCCGCAACGCCTTCCGCAAGGTCTGGGCGGCGCCGATCGAGTCCGGGCTCGAGCCCACCAAGGCCCGCCAGTTCGCCGACCTGATCGACCCGTTCCTGCTGCGCCGGCGCAAGACCGACCCCGGGATCGCCCCCGAGCTGCCCGCCAAGACCGAGACCGACCACCCGCTGTCGCTGACCCGCGAGCAGGTGGTCCTCTACGAGGCGTTCGTGCGCGACACCATGGCCCGGGTCGAGCGGGCCGAGGACGAGGCGACCCGCCGCGGCCTGGTGCTGATGCTGCTCACCGGCCTGAAGCAGATCTGCAACCACCCCGCGCACTTCCTCAAGCAGTCCGGGGCGGTCCGGCTGGCCGGCCGCTCGGAGAAGCTCGACCTGATCGACGAGCTGCTCGCGACCGTCCTCGCCGAGGACGGGGCCGCGCTGATCTTCACCCAGTACGTCGAGATGGCCCGGCTGCTGCAGGCGCACCTCACCCACACCGGCGTCCCCCACCAGTTCCTGCACGGCGGCACCCCGGTGCGGGAGCGGGAGGCGATGGTGCGCCGCTTCCAGGACCCCGAGGACCCGGACAGCGTCCCGGTCTTCCTGCTCTCCCTCAAGGCCGGCGGCACCGGCCTGAACCTCACCCGGGCCGACCACGTCATCCACCTGGACCGCTGGTGGAACCCGGCGGTGGAGGAGCAGGCCACCGACCGCGCCTACCGGATCGGGCAGACCCGCCCGGTGCAGGTGCACCGGATGATCACCCGCGGCACGGTCGAGGAGAAGATCGCCGAGCTCCTCGCCCGCAAGCGCGCCCTGGCCGACGCGGTCCTGGCCCGGGGCGAGGCCGCGCTGACCGAGCTCAGCAACGCCGACCTGCGCGACTTCGTCGCTCTGCGTTCTGGCGACTCCGTCGCCGGGCGTCCAGGCGACTCAGCCGCTCTGCGTTCTGGCGACTCCGTCGCCGGGCGTCCAGGCGACTGATGACCGCGGTCCTGCACCCCCGCTTCGCCGCCCGCCGCTCCGCGGCGCGGGCCGGCACCTGGTGGGGCAAGGCGTGGGTGCGCGCGGTCGAGGAGGCGGCGTACGCCACGGAGGACCTGGCCGCGGGCCGCCGACTGTCCCGCTCGGGGCGGATCGGCCAGATCGAGGTCGACTCCGGCGGGTTCGTGGCAGCTGTCGAGGACGACGGCGGGGTCTGGACGGTGGTCGGCGCCGTCCCGCCGCTCGGCGAGGAGGAGCGGGACGCGCTGGTCGAGACGGTCGCGGCCGAGGCCGGGCGGGTGGCGGCGCTGCTGGCCGGCGAGCTGCCGCACTCGCTGGCCGAGCACGCGGAGGAGGCCGGCGTCGAGCTGCTGCCCTACGGCGGCGAGCTCGGCACCACCTGCACCTGCGACGCGTGGGCCGACCCCTGCCCGCACGCCCTCGGCGTGCTGCACCAGATCGCCTGGCTCCTCGACGCCGACCCGTTCGTGCTGCTGCACCTGCGCGGGCTGCCGCGCGAGGAGCTGCTGGCCCGGCTGCACGGGCGCCAGGGCGGAGATCACCAGGCCGCTCCGGCGGCCGACCCGCTGGCCGCCGACCCCGACCTCGCGGTCGCGCTCGACGCCGTGGAGCGGGCCCGCCGGGTCGTGGAGCTGCTCGAGCAGGACGCGGGGCCGGCCGACCACCTGTTCTAGGCGGGCGCCACGACCACCCGGAACGGCGGCGGGGCCGGCAGCACCCGAGGTGCTGCCGGCCCCGCCGGTCGAACCGAGCCGGGTCAGCGGACCACGCGCACCACCCTGCGGGTCGTGGACGCCTTGACCGTCGAGCTGCCGGTGTAGCGGACCTTGAGGGTCTTCCGGCCGGGCTTGCCGAGCTTGGCCAGCGTGAGCACGGCCCGGCCCTTGGCGTTCACCTTCGCCGTGCCGAGGAGCCTGCCGCCCGAACGGACGACGACCTTGCCGCTCACGGCGGCGGAGGCGGTGACCTTGACGGTCAGCCGCGGCCGGGTGCCGCGGGTGATCCTGCCGGGAGCCACCTTGACCACGGCGACCTTCGACGTGACCTTCGCGGCGGCCTTGACCTGCATCACGACCGGCGCGGAGGAGCTCGCGGCGGTCAGGTCGTCACCGGAGTACGTCGCGGTGACCGGCACCGATCCGGCCTTGGTGAACGGACCGACCGGCCCGCTGCCCTTGCCGCCGGGACCGAGGTCGATGGTCCCGACCGTGGCGCCACCGGCCTTGAGCGTGACCTTGCCCGAGGGGGCCAGGCCGAACTCGTTGGTCGCGGTCACCGAGACCGTGGCCGTGGCCTTGCCGCCCTGCTTGACCTGGGTGGGCTTCACGCTGAGGGCGACGGTCGACACGGCCGCCTTCAGCTGCCAGGCCGGGTCGGCGATCGCCTTGCGGTAGCGCTGGTCCGTGGCGTCGGCCGGGTTGTAGCCCGCCTCGACGTTGCCGGACGCGTCGACGGCGTACCAGTAGACCTTCGTGCCGACGGGCACCCGGATCCGCTCGCCGCCCTCGCGGTCACCGGCGGTCCGCCACTGCTGGGCGTTGGCCTTCGTGGGGGCCGAGCCGTCGGTGGTGTAGTAGACCTCCGCCGCCTCGTCGGTGCTGAACTCGAACTCCACGACGCTCGGGTCGGACGTCTCGAGGAACTCCAGCTTCGAGGTGGGGCCGGTGACGTCGACGTCGTGGGCCCGGGCCACCCGGAGCAGCTCGATGATGCCGTTGGCGTACTCCTGCGATTCCGGGTGCGCGCCGGGACCGGTGGGGACCAGCGGCTCGAACGGCGGCTGGAAGGTCCGGCCGACCTCGAAGTTCCACCCGTACAGGCCGTACTTGTACCAGGCGAGGTCGCCGGAGTTGCCGGCCGCCGAGTAGAGCACGTCGACGATCGGACCGGTGCGCGCCGGGGTCACGGTCATCCCGCGGTCCCGCTTGATGGCGGTCAGGATCCGCTCGGAGGCCTGCCAGAAGTAGGCCTCCTCGCCCACGGTCGCCCGAGGAGCGGTGACCCGGCCCTCGCTCTTGTAGGAGCCCGGCGCCCACATGAAGTAGTCACCCGAGGAGTGCATGTTCATCGAGTACCGCATGTTCGGCCGCGCCATCATCCAGTCGACGTTGCGCGCCTCCGGCTCCGAGAGCTCCGCGGGACCGGCGTAGGTGTCGCTGGTGCAGTTGGTCGGCGAGGCGCCGGAGTACCCGTCGTGGGCGCTGTACTCGGTGAAGTTGCGGTTCAGGTCGACGCCCCAGCTGTTGCGAGCGGTGGCGTCGTAGTTGCCGCCCTTCGCGCAGTGGCGGGTCATGTTGCGACGCTGCGAGGCGAAGTCGAAGAAGGAGTAGTGGCCACCGTCGGGGTTGATGGACGGCGCGATCCAGATCTCCAGGTTGTCGACCAGCTCGCGGGTCGGCGCGTGCGTGGCGTAGTTGCGCAGCAGGCGCTCCGCGACCTCGACGGTGACCAGCGGCGGCACCCACTCGCGGGCGTGCTCCTGGGCGTAGGCGAGGACACCGGGCTTGGAGCCGTCGCGGGTCTTGCCGATCTTCAGCGCGTAGACCGGGTGCGGGTCACGGGAGACCCAGGCCGGCGCGTTGAGGTTGTCGCTCAGCGCGACCACCGGGGTGGCCCGGACGACCCCGGTCCCGGTCTCCGCACGGTAGGTGTAGGCGTCGACCAGGGCCGTGGCCGCGGCGTTCGCGTTGATCGCCGCCACCACCTCGGCCGCGGTGGTGGTGATCGCGCCGTCGGCGCCGGTCGCGGCCGACACGGTCACCGAGGTGCCGGCGACCGTGACGGACAGCTGCGCGTTCGGCGTGCCCGGGTCGACGATCTGGGCGGTGAGGCCGTTGCCGCCCTCGTGGCCCCAGGCGCGGGACTCGATGCCCACCCGGGCGTCGTTCGCGACGACGGGCGCCGGGACGAACTGCCCGGTGACGGTGTTGCCACCGTTGCGGACCTTGGTGGCGTCCTGGAGCGAGATCCCGACGGTCGGGATCGTCACCGGGGTCGTGGCCCCGGTCGGCGTGGCGCTGCCGCTGGGAGCGGTGGCGAGGCCGGTGGTCGCGTTCACGAGCGCGACCGCGCCCGCGCCGGCGTTCTGGGCGTTGAGGACCTTGTCGGCCAGGCTGCACTCACCGCGGTCGATCACCGCGATCGCGCCGGCCGGAAGCCCGGAGATCGGGCCACAGCCCATGGTGGGGGTGGCGTTCGGCCAGGCGGTGTTCGCGGCGGCGCTCACACGACGCACGGGGACCGCGGCCGGCGTGGTCGCGCCGGTCGGCGCCAGGGCACCGAAGTCGCCGCTGGTCGCGGCGGCGTAGGAGATCTCGACGTTGCGGCCGTCGATGGTGGTGACGATCCGGTTGGACGCCTCCAGCATCGCCTGGGCCTTGCGGCGGTAGCCCGCGGACCGGTTCGGGAGCTCGACGACCTCGGCGAGCTGGGGGTAGGTCGCGGCGAGCTGCTCGACCCGGCTGTAGAGCTCGGTGGGCACGAGGTACTTCGAGATGAAGTCCTCCTGGTAGCCGGCGCCCTTGAACGGGTCGGACTCCGACCCGGTCGGCAGCCAGTCGTTCACCTTGACGATCGCCACGTCGCCGCTGGGGCTGGTGATCCGGACCCGGTCGGGGCGGATGGCCTCGCCGCGCACGTCGACCTGCACGTTGCTGGCGCCGAGGTGGTAGAGGTACACGCCGGCATCGACGAACCGGTTGATGGTCTGCGTGCCGCCGGAGCCCAGGGCGGTGCCGGGGCCGCTGTCGCGCTCGACGGTCAGCGGGGTGGTCGCGGACTGGCCCTCGGCCCACTTGGCCTCGACCGAGAGCACGCCGGTGCCGAAGCTCGTGTAGTAGTCCGCACGGATGATCCGCACGTCGGAGCTGTCAGCGGGGGTGGAGCCGGGCAGCGGGCGCGCGCCCACCGTGGCGCCCTTGGCGAGCGAGCGGTTCGCGGCCTTGTCGGCGGTGACTGCCCACTCGCGCTCGGTGAGGGCCCGGGCGGAGTCAGCGGAGGTGAAGAGCACCTCCCCGAACGTGTAGCCGGCGCGGGTCAGCGCCGCGATCTCGCTGTCGGTGACGACGGCGCGGACGGTGATCCCGGCCTCGGTCTGCTCGACACCGTGCTCGAGGTCGACGCCGGTCGCGACCAGGCGGTCCATCTCGGCGGTGTCGGAGAGCAGGACCTCGACGACCATCGCCTCCTCGTCGGGCTGACGGTCGAGCACGACGCCGGGGGTGGCCGGGGCTGCGGTGACGCTCGGGCTCTCGGCGACCGCCAATGCGGCCGAGACGAGCGCGACCGAGCAGGTCAGCGCGAGTCCGCGCCCCGCCCAGCGGCGCCGTCGAAGGTGGAGGGACATGTGACTCCTTCACGAGGGACGCGTCGCGAGCACCACCGTGTGCACCGCCGGGGCGGACGCGGGGGAAGGAGAGGAGCGAGCGAGGTGTCTGAGGATGGTTCTTGAAACCAACCAGTTGTCAGACAGCCCGTCAATGAATTCCTAAAACTCAGTCTTAAAGGGTGGGGGCCGGCGTCGGCAGGCCCAGCGCCGCGCCGGCCATCCGGCACAGCAGCTCGTGCATGGGCCGGTCCGGCAGCAGGCCGCTGTGCGGGGTGGAGTTGAGCAGCCCGAACGCCGCGTGCGCCATCGCCCGCGCCCGGTCCGGGTCGAGCCCGCCGTGCAGCAGCCGCAGCTGGGCGGCCCACAGCTCGACGTAGGCCCGCTGCAGGGCGCGGACCCGCTCCCGGGCCTCGTGCGGCAGCGAGGACCAGTCCCGGTCCTGGACCACGATCAGCGGGCGGTGCCCCAGCGCGAAGTCGGCGTGCCAGTCGACCAGGGCGCGGACGGCGGCCGCGGGGTCCGGCGCGGCGGCGACCCGGTCCCGGCCGACCGTCAGCAGCTCCTCGCTGATCGAGACCAGCATCTCGGCGAGCACGGCGTCCTTGGAGGCGAAGTGCTTGTAGAGCGCCGGTCCGGTGATCCCGCACGCCGCGCCCAGGTCGGCGACCGAGACGCCGTGGAAGCCGCGCGCCGCGAACAGCCCCGCGGCGGTGGCCAGGATCTGCTCCCGGCGGGTCGGTGCGGTCACCGGCTCAGGTTAACGGTGGTTCACCGGTCGGCGCGGAGGGCCTCGCGGATCCGGTCGTGGTAGCCGGGCGGCTCGAGCAGGAACGAGTCGTGGCCGTACGGCGAGGACAGCTCGGCGAGGTCCACCTCGTGCCCGAGCCGCTCGAGCTCGGCCGCCAGCCGCCGGGACTGGCCGGTGTCGAAGCGCCAGTCGGAGTCGAAGCTGGTGACCTGGAAGCGGGTGCGCGCGCGGCGCAGGGCCGCCTCGGTGGCGGCCTTGGCGGCGTCGTCGCTGCCGTCCTCGGGGAACGGGTCGAAGTAGTCCAGCAGCCGGGTCAGGTACAGGTAGGACAGCGCGTCGAAGCGGTCCAGGAACGTCTCGCCCTGGTGCTGGAGGTAGTGCTCGACAGCGAAGTCCGGCCCCATCCGCCAGTCGGTGCCGGTGCTGTCGCGGCGGTGGCCGAACTTGGCCTCCAGCGACTGCGGCGAGACGTAGGTGATGTGGGCCATCATCCGGGCGATCTTCTGCCCGTGCCGGGGCACGACGCCGTGCTCGACGTACCGCCCGCCGTGGAACTGCGTGTCGCTCAGGATCGCCTCGCGGGCCACTGCGGAGAACGCGATGTTCTCCGGGGTCAGCCGGGACGACGCGGCGACCAGCACCGCCCGGTCGATCTCGTCGGGGGCGTCGATCACCCACTGCAGCACCTGCATGCCGCCCAGGGAGCCCCCGACCGCGGCGTACAGGCGCTCGACGCCGAGGTGGGCGAGCAGCCGGCGGTGCACCGCGACCAGATCGGCCATGTGCAGCATCGGGAAGTCCAGGAAGTACGGCGTGCCCGTCGCCGGGTTCGTCGACAGCGGCCCGGTGGTGCCCGAGCAGCCGCCGAGCAGGTTCGCGGAGACCACGAAGAACCGGTCGGTGTCGACCGCCTTGCCGGGACCGATCAGGTTGTCCCACCAGCCGCGCCGCTTGGCGCCCAGGTGCAGCCCCGCGGCGTGCGCGTCTCCGGTGAGGGCGTGGCAGACGAAGACCACGTTGTCGCGGGCCGGGGCGAGCCGGCCGTAGGTCTCGTAGGCCACCTCGACGGAGTCGAGCCGGCCGCCGCCACGCAGGAGCAGCGGGTCGTCCTCGGTGGCGAGGACGGCCCGCTGCGTCTCGACGTACCCGAGAGCTCCGGTCATCTGGTCACTTGCTGGCGGCGAGGGCCTGCTCGAGGTCGGCGATCAGGTCCTCCGGGTGCTCGATGCCGATCGAGAGCCGGACCATGTCCTCGGGGACGCCGGCGGCCACGAGCTCCTCGGGGGTGAGCTGGCTGTGGGTCGTGGTGGCGTTGTGGATCGCCAGCGACTTGGCGTCGCCGATGTTGGCCAGGTGGCTGAAGAGCTCCAGGGCCTCGATGAACTTCTTGCCGCCCTCGCGGCCCGAGCGCAGGCCGAAGCTGAGCAGGCCGCCGTACCCCTTGCCGGTGAAGGTGCGGTCCGCGACGGCCTTGTAGGGGCTGTCGGGCAGGCCGGGGTAGCTGACCCAGGAGACCGCCTCGTGGTCCTGGAGGTACTGCGCGATCGCGAGCGCGTTCTGGCTGTGCCGCTCCATGCGCAGGTGCAGGGTCTCCAGGCCCTGGAGGAACAGCCAGGAGTTCAGCGGCGCGACCGCGGCGCCGGTGTTGCGCAGCAGCACGGTGCGGGCGCGGATGATGTAGGCGAGCTCGCCGGCCGCCTCGGTCCACACGGCGCCGTGGTAGGCCGGGTCCGGCTTGGTCAGGCCGGGGAAGCGGTCGCTGTGCGCGGCCCAGTCGAACTTGCCGGAGTCGACGATGACGCCGCCGATCGAGGTGCCGTGGCCGCCGATGTACTTGGTAGCGGCGTGCACGACGACGTCGGCGCCCTGGTCGAAGGCGCGCACCAGGTACGGCGTGGGGGCGGTGTTGTCCATGATCAGCGGCAGCCCCAGCGCGTGGGCGGCCTCGGCCCAGGCCGGGATGTCGACGACGTTGATCTTCGGGTTGCCGACGGTCTCGCCGAAGACCAGCTTGGTCCGCTCGTCGACGTGCTGGGCCAGGTCCTCGGGCTTCTCGGGGTCGACGAAGCGGACCTCGATGCCGAACTGCGGCAGCGTGTGCGCGAACAGCGCGTAGGTGCCGCCGTACAGCGTGGAGAGCGCGACGATGTTGTCGCCGGCATAGGTCAGGTTGAGCACGGCGTACGTCGTCGCGGCGGAGCCGCTGGCGGTGGCCAGCGCGCCGACGCCGCCCTCGAGCCGGGTCATCCGCTCCTCGAAGACCGACTGGGTCGGGTTCATGATCCGGGTGTAGATGTTGCCGGGCTCGGCGAGCGAGAACAGGTTCGCGGCGTGCTCGGTGTCGTCGAAGACATAGGACGTGGTCTGGTAGATCGGCACCGCGCGGGCGTTGGTGGCCGGGTCGGCCTCTTCCTGGCCGGCGTGCACGTTGAGGGTCTCGGGGCGGTAGGTCATGGCTGCTCCTGGTCCTGATCTGGGGGCTGGGCTCCGGTGCCGGTGGCGGCACCCGGTTCGGGCCTCGCGTCCGACGTCCAGCCTAAAGTAGAGCAAACCAGTGGACTTTAGGGGTCCCGATGGGTGAACGGCGCCGGCCGGCAGGTGGGGCCGGGGTCGCCGCTCAGGCTGCGGGCAGGTCCGCCCAGGGGTCCTCGCGGCGGAAGACCTGCGGCAGGTGCAGTGCGACGCCGTCGTCGGCGGCGAGACCGCTCAGCACCCGCATCGTGGCGCGGAGGTCGTCCCCGGCGTACGGCAGCGCGCGCAGCGGCCGGTCCAGCCCCCGGAAGAAGTCGTCCCAGTGGGTGAGCACCACCCGGCGGGCGCCGACCGTGCGCACGGTGTGCTGCCAGTAGGCGTGCAGGTACGCCTCGTCCTGGACGCCGAGCTGGCCGACCCCGAGGTAGGCGACCTCAGCGGTGTGCCCGGCCAGCGCGCCCGGCAGGTAGCCGGCGCTGCCCTGCAGCAGGGCGGTGTGGCCGCTGGTGTGCTCCACCAGGAGTGACCAGGCCTCGCCGCAGCGGTAGGCGCCCAGCCGCGCGGGCGGCACCACGGGCGCGGTGATCGGTCCGGGGAACCGGTCCGGGGGGCAGTGCTCGGAGGCCACCCAGGTGAGCGTGAACGGACCGTAGGTGCGCGGCTCGCCGGGCACCACGACCTGCACCTGCTCCTCGGGCAGGCCGCCGCCGCGCCCCACGTGCGCCGCGGACTCGCCGCCCACCAGGACGGCGCCGGTCCGGTGGGCGACCGCCGCGCTGTCCAGGGCGTGGTCGTAGTGGGTGTGCACCGGGGCGAGCGCCAGCAGCCGGTCGACCCCGACCCGGGAGAGGGCGGCGTCGATGCGCCGGGCGTCCGGTGCGATCCGGCCCCGGGCCAGCCGCGCCAGGCCGGGGCGGCTGAAGAACCCGTCGGTCATCACCGCGGACTCGCCGTCGTCGAGCAGCAGCGTGGCCACCCCGAGGAACGTGACGCCCAGCCGTCCGGGGCTGGCCGCGGGCACGTCGAAGCGATCGGCGTACGGACCCAGCGCGGGCCGGCCCAGCTTGAGGCGCATGGGGGGACGGTAGCGGCCTTCCCCTCGACGCGGTGGTTAACGATCGCTAACCTCGGAATCGTGACAGAGGACCTCAGGACGCTGGTCGCCCAGCTGCGCGACCGTCTCGCGACCGCTCGCCTCGGCGGCTCGGAGACCGCGCGGGCCCGGCACACCGGCCGCGGCAAGCTGCTGGTGCGGGACCGGGTGGACCGGCTGCTGGACCCGGGCAGCCCGTTCCTGGAGATCGCGCCGCTGGCGGCCTACGGGCTGTACGGCGAGCCCGGCGAGGAGCACGCGGTGCCCGCGGCCGGCGTGGTGGCCGGCATCGGGCGGGTCAGCGGTCGCGAGTGCGTGGTCGTGGCCAACGACGCCACTGTCAAGGGCGGCACCTACTACCCGCTCACCGTCAAGAAGCACCTGCGCGCGCAGGCGATCGCCGCGGAGAACAACCTGCCCTGCCTCTACCTCGTGGACTCCGGCGGCGCGTTCCTGCCGATGCAGGACGAGGTCTTCCCCGACCGCGAGCACTTCGGGCGGATCTTCTTCAACCAGGCGCAGCTCTCCGCGCGCGGCATCCCGCAGGTGGCCGCGGTGCTGGGCTCGTGCACCGCCGGCGGCGCCTACGTCCCGGCGATGTCGGACGAGACGGTCATCGTCAAGGACCAGGGCACGATCTTCCTCGGCGGCCCGCCGCTGGTGAAGGCCGCCACCGGCGAGGTCGTCACTGCCGAGGAGCTCGGTGGCGGGGAGGTGCACGCGCGCACCTCCGGGGTCGTGGACCACCTCGCCGAGGACGACGCGCACGCGCTGGCGATCGTGCGCGGGATCGCCGACACCTTCGGCCCGGCCCCCACCGCGCCCTGGGAGGTCCGCGCCCCCGAGGAGCCGGTGGAGGACCCCGAGACCCTCTACGACGTGGTGCCGACCGACCCGCGCACGCCGTACGACGTGCGCGAGGTGATCCGCCGGGTCGTCGACGGCAGCCGGTTCGGCGAGTTCAAGCAGCTCTACGGCGAGACGCTGGTGACCGGGTTCGCGCACATCTGGGGTCACCCGGTCGGGATCGTCGCGAACAACGGGATCCTGTTCAGCGAGTCGGCGCTGAAGGGCGCGCACTTCATCGAGCTGTGCAACCAGCGCGGGATCCCGCTGGTCTTCCTGCAGAACGTCAGCGGGTTCATGGTCGGCCGGGAGTACGAGAACCGCGGCATCGCCCGGGACGGCGCGAAGCTGGTCACCGCGGTGGCGTGCAGCGTGGTCCCGAAGCTGACCGTGGTGATCGGCGGCTCCTTCGGGGCCGGCAACTACGGCATGTGCGGGCGGGCCTACGACCCGCGGTTCCTGTGGATGTGGCCCAACGCGCGGATCTCGGTGATGGGCGGCGAGCAGGCAGCCACCGTGCTGGCCACGGTCCGCCGCGACGGGATCGAGGCCCGGGGCGGGGAGTGGCCGGCCGAGGAGGAGGCCGCGTTCAAGGCGCCGATCCGGGCGCAGTACGACGAGCAGGGCTCGGCGTACTACTCCACGGCCCGGCTCTGGGAC
This sequence comes from Nocardioides pantholopis, assembly GCF_003710085.1. Classification (NCBI taxonomy): domain Bacteria; kingdom Bacillati; phylum Actinomycetota; class Actinomycetes; order Propionibacteriales; family Nocardioidaceae; genus Nocardioides; species Nocardioides pantholopis. Next base: position 66,572 of record NZ_CP033324.1, read on the forward strand.
GACGGGATCATCGACCCCGCCGAGACCCGCCGGGTGCTCGGCATGGCCCTCGCGGTGGCCGGGAACGCCCCGGTGCCCGCGCCCTCCTACGGCGTCTTCCGGATGTGAGCCCGACCATGCGACCCGAGCCCGAGCCCATCCACACCCTGCTGGTCGCCAACCGCGGCGAGATCGCGCTGCGGGTGATGCGCAGCGCGCACGGCCTCGGGATGCGCACCGTGGCCGTCTTCACCGACCTCGACGCGGACGCGCCGCACGTGCGGTCGGCCACCGAGGCGGTCCGGATTCCCAGCTACCTCGACGTCGACGCGGTCGTCGCCGCGGCCCGCGACAGCGGCGCCGACGCCGTGCACCCCGGCTACGGGTTCCTCTCCGAGCGCGCCGAACTGGCCCGCGCCCTCCAGGCCGCGGGGATCCGGCTGGTCGGCCCGAGCGCCGAGGTCATCGACCTGATGGGCCGCAAGGACGCCGCCCGCGAGGTCGCGCTGGCGGCCGGCGTGCCCGTGGTCCCGCAGGGCGAGCCCGGCAGCCCCGGCGGCTTCCCGGTCCTGGTCAAGGCCGCCTCCGGTGGCGGCGGCAAGGGCATGCGGATCGTCCGGGCGGCGGAGGAGTACGACGCCGCGGTGGCGGCCGCGAGGCGCGAGGCGCAGGCGGCGTTCGGCGACGACACGCTCCTGGTGGAGAAGTACGTCGAGCACGGCCGGCACCTGGAGGTGCAGGTCCTCGCCGACACCCACGGGAACGTCTTCCACCTCTGGGAGCGCGACTGCTCGGCCCAGCGCCGGCACCAGAAGGTGCTCGAGGAGGCGCCCGGACCGACCGTCGACGCGTTCCTGCGGCACCGGCTGACCACGGCGGCCGTCGAGCTGGCCCGCCAGGTCGGCTACGTCGGCGCCGGGACCGTGGAGTTCCTCCTCGACGCCGACACCGGCGAGTTCTACTTCCTGGAGATGAACACCCGGCTCCAGGTCGAGCACCCGGTCACCGAGGCGGTCACCGGGACGGACCTGGTCGCGCTGCAGCTGCGGGTCGCCGCCGGGGAGGAGCTGGACTACACCCAGGACGAGCTGGTCCGCGGGATGCAGGGCCACGCCATCGAGGCCCGGGTGTACGCCGAGGACGCGTTCGGCGGCTTCCTGCCGCAGGCCGGCACCGCCTCGATCGTGCGCTGGCCCGGCCCGCCCGAGGTGGAGACCTCCGCCGAGGCCACCACCGTGCGGGTCCACCACGCCCTGGAGGACGGGCAGGTCGTCTCCACGGCGTACGACCCGATGCTCGGCAAGGTGATCGTGCACGGCCCCGACCGCGAGTCCGCCCGCCGCGCGCTGGTCGACGCCCTGGACCGCACAGCGATCCTGGGGCTCACCACCAACACCGGCTTCCTGCGCGCGCTGGTGGCGAGCGAGGAGTTCCGCGACGCCGCCGTCGACACCGCCTGGCTGGACACCGCGCAGATCCCCGAGCCCGCCGCGGACGTGCCCCGGCTGATGGCCGCCTGGGTGGCAGCGATGCTGCTCGCCGGCGACCCGGGCGACCCGTTCCGCGCCGACGGCTGGCGCTCCGCGGGCGACCCGGCCCCGGTCCGGGTCGAGCTGGACCGGCCGGTGCTCGTGGACCGGGCCCGCGGCACCGTGGACGGCGTACCCGTCCACCAGCACTCGGCGGCCGACCACGTCCTGGTGCTCACCGTCGACGGGCGGCGGCACCGGGCGGTCCTCAACGTCCAGCCGCACGTCGCCGAGGTCGTCCACCTCGGCCAGCGGTTCGTCTTCCGCCGTCCCGACGTGCTCGCCGACCACGGCCCGGTGGTCGGCGACGGCACCGTGGCCGCCCCCATGCCCGGCACCGTGCTCGAGGTGGCAGTCGCGGCCGGTGACGTCGTGACCGAGGGCCAGGCGCTGGGCATGATGGAGGCGATGAAGATGGAGCTGACCCTGCGCGCGCCGTACGCCGGCACCGTGACCCTGGTCGAGGCCGCCGCCGGCCGCCAGGTGCCGCTCGGCGCCGCGCTGTTCCGCGTCGAGGCCCCGCCCGCCCCGGAGGCCACCCCATGACCACCCTGCCGATGACCGTCCGCGAGGACGGGCTGCCGGCGCGGGTCACGATCTACGAGGTCGGGCCCCGCGACGGGCTGCAGAACGAGGCCGCGCTGGTGCCCACCGAGGTCAAGGCCGAGTTCGTCACCCGGCTGGTCGCGGCCGGGTTGCCGACTGTCGAGGCGACCAGCTTCGTGCACCCGCGCTGGGTGCCGCAGCTGGCCGACGCCGGCGACCTGCTCGGGCTGCTCGGCGACCGGCTCGGCGAGGCCGCCCGCGACCTGCCGGTGCTGGTGCCGAACGACCGTGGCCTGGACCGCGCCCTGGAGCTGGGCTGCCGCCACGTGGCGATCTTCGGGTCCGCGACCGAGACCTTCGCCCGCAAGAACCTGAACCGCTCCCTGGACGAGCAGTTCGCGATGTTCGAGCCGACCGTGCGCCGCGCCCGCGACGCCGGGCTCGAGGTCCGCGCCTACCTGAGCATGTGCTTCGGCGACCCGTGGGAGGGCGCGGTCCCGGTCGAGCAGGTGGTCGCGGCCGGCACCCGGCTGATGGACCTCGGCGCCAGCCAGCTCAGCCTCGGCGACACGATCGGGGTCGGCACCGCCGGCCACGTCGGCGCGCTGGTCGCCGCGTTCGGGGCCGCGGGCCTGGGCCTGGACCGGCTCGCGATGCACTTCCACGACACCTACGGCCAGGCCCTGGCCAACACCTACGCCGCGCTGCGCGCCGGCATCACGACGTACGACGCGAGCGCCGGCGGCCTCGGCGGGTGCCCGTACGCCGAGAGCGCGACCGGCAACCTGGCCACCGAGGACCTGGTCTGGATGCTCGACGGCCTGGGCGTCGAGCACGAGGTCGACCTCGACGCGCTGGTGGACACCAGCCGGTGGATGGCCGGGCACCTGGGCCGCCCCAGCCCGTCGGCCGTGGTGCGCGCCCGCAGCTGACGCCGCCCGACGCCAGGCGGCGGTTCGGTCGGCAGAGGGCTCCGGTCGGGGGTGGCCGGGGCGACTGCGGCACAATGCGCGGCATGGCCGACGTCGTCTACCTCCACGTGGGCGCCCCGAAGACCGGGACGACGTACCTCCAGGACCGCCTGTCGGTGAACCGGACCCGGCTCGCGCGGCACGGGGTGCACTACCCGGTCGGCCAGCAGGAGGACATGTTCGGCGCCGCGCTCGACCTCATCGAGCGCCCCTGGGGCGGGCTCCTGGACGAGGTCCGCGGCGAGTGGGCAGCCCTGGCCCGCCGGGTCCGCCGGACCCGAGGCACCGTCGTGATCAGCCACGAGATCCTCGCCGCGGCCAGCCGCAGCCAGATCGAGCGCGCGATGGCCGACCTCGCCCCCGCCGAGGTGCACGTCGTGCTCACCGCGCGCGACGTGGCCCGCCAGGTGCCGGCCGAGTGGCAGGAGCACGTCAAGCACCGCCGCCGGGTCTCCTACGCGCGCTTCGTGCGCCGGCTGCGCACCTCCGACGCCCGCAAGGGCGACAAGTGGTTCTGGGAGGTGCAGAGCCTGCCGGAGGTGCTCGGGCGGTGGAGCGCCGGACTGGCCCCCGAGCGGGTGCACCTGGTCACGGTGCCGCAGCCGGGCGCCGCCCCCGACGAGCTCTGGCTGCGGTTCTGCCGGGTCCTCGGGATCGACCCGGCCTGGGCCCCGCGGGACAGCAAGCGCCGCAACCCCTCCATCGGCACCGCCGAGGCGACCCTGGTGCGGCGGCTGAACCGCCGGCTCCAGGAGGCCGAGTACGACCACGCCGACTACCGCTCGCTGGTCCGCGAGCTGGTCGTCCACCAGACCCTCGCCGACCGGCCGGACATGGATCGGATCACGCTGCCCCCGGACGCCTGGGACTGGGCCGACGAGATCGCCGAGAGCTGGCTGGACTGGGTCACCGGCGCCGGGATCGACGTGGTCGGCGACCTCGACGAGCTGCGCCCTCGGCGCCCCGAGGAGGGGGAGCCCTGGCACGACCCGGACCGGCCCCGCCCCAGCGACGTCGCCGACGCCGCGCTGGACGCGCTGGTCGCGGTGCTGACCGAGACCGCCCGCCGCCCCGACCCGGACGAGCAGGTGTCCCAGAAGGTGGCCCGGCTGGCCCGCCGGGTCCGCCTGCCATGAGTGCCGCCCGCGGCTGGGGGTGGGTCGCGCACCTGCGGGCCGGCGGCACCACCGCGTGGGCCGACTGGACCGGCACCGGCCCGGACGCCGGCCGGTTCCTGCCCGGCGCCCAGCAGCTCGAGCTGCTGCGCCGGCTCAACCAGGCCGGCCCGCCGTCGGCCGCGCTGGCCGCGCGGGTGCTCGAGGCCAGCGCCCCGGGTCGCGGTCGGCCCGACCTCGGGCTGGTCGGCGCGGCCGGCCCCGCCCGCTTCGGTCCCGCGCCCGTCGACCCCGCCGACCTGCCCGCCCGCGAGCTGCTCCGGGTCGCCGCCGGGCTGATCGCCGAGGACCTCGCCGCCGGACCCCGTCCCGACCCCGGGGCGGGGGCCGGGTCGGGCTCGACCACCGGCACCCGGCTCGCGGCCGCCGCCCGGGTCCGCCTGCCGGTCCTGCGCCGGGGCATCCGGCAGCTCGCCGGCGACCCAGCCCAGGTCCCGGTGCTGCGCGCGGAGCTGGCCCGCCGGGGCCGCCCCGAGGGGATCCCCGGAGCCCCGGTCCTGGTGCTCGGCGCCGACCTGCCCACCCTGCTCGCCCGGTCCTGGACGGCGCGCGTGCTCGCCGGTGGCGCCCCGGCGTGGCCGGACTGGGTGCACGCCGCCGTACGCCGGGGCCGACTGCCGCGGCGCGCGGACCCCGCCCGGGTCGCGGCCGAGTGGGCCGACCGGGTGGGCGCCCACCGGGTGACGGTGGTGCTGGACCCCGACGCGCTGCCCCGCCTGCTGGGCGTCCGCGGACCGCTGCCGGCGCCACCCGCGCTCGGCGCGGACGCCGTCGAGCTCGCCCGGCGTACCGCCCCCGCCCTCGGGCTGCTGGTCTCCTCCGCAGAGCGGGCCGCGCTGCTGCGCGAGCGGCTGGTGCCGGCGCTGCTCGCCGCCGGCGGGACCGGCGCACCGCCGGCCGTCCCGGCGCGCGATCTGGGCTGGGTGCGCGAGCGGGCAGTGGGTGCGCGCGACGCGCTGCTGGCCGGTGGCTACCCTGTGGTCGGCGAGCCGGACACCCTGCTGTCCCGGCCCCGGACCACCACCGAGGACGGCCCGGCCGCCACCCAGGCCACCGCCACCGAGGCCGGCGTGCTCGGCCTGGCGGTCCGCCTGCTGCTGGCCACCGACGTCCGTGAGGAGGGACGATGAGCGACCGCGTCCTGATCCACGTGGGCACCCCGAAGACCGGCACGTCGTACCTCCAGGACGTGCTCTACCGCAACCGCGAGCGGCTGGCCGAGGCCGGGATCCTCTATCCCGCCGAGCGCTTCGACGCGCACTTCCTGGCCGCGCTGGACCTGATGCGGCTGCCCTGGGGCGGGCTGGAGACCGAGGCGGTCGGCGCCTGGGAACGGCTCGCCGCGGAGGTCCGGGAGCACCCCGGGACCGCGATCCTCAGCCACGAGATCCTCGCCACCGCCTCCCGCGCCCAGGTGGGCCGCGCGCTGGCCTCGCTGGGCCACGGCGCCGGGGCCGAGATCCACCTGGTGCTCTCGGTGCGCGACCTGACCCGGCAGGTGCCCGCGGAGTGGCAGGAGAACATCAAGCACCGCCGGGTGCTCAGCTACGCCAGCTTCCTCGAGGAGCTGCGCGACCCGGCCCGCGAGGGCGCGATCGCCAGCTGGTTCTGGGGGGTCCAGGAGATCCCCGACATCCTCGACCGCTGGGGCTCCGCGCTGCCGCCCGAGCGGGTCCACGTCGTCACGGTCCCGCCGCCGGGCGGCGCACCGGACCTGCTGTGGAAGCGGTTCAGCCAGGTCCTGGGCCTCGACGGCCTGGACCTCGACCTCACGCCGGAGCGGTCCAACCCCTCGCTCGGCGTCCCCGAGACCGCGCTGCTGCGCCGGATCAACCTCGCCGCGAACGCCGTCGTGGCCCCCGCCGACTACCGGCCGCTGGTCCGCGAGCTGCTCGCCCACCGGACCCTCTCCCGGCGCACCGGCTCGCCCCGGATCGCGCTGCCCCCGCAGGACCGGCCCTGGATCGAGGAGCTCGCCCGGTCCTGGGTGGAGGAGGTGCGCGAGCGCGGGTACGACGTGGTCGGCGACCTCGACGAGCTGGCGCCCGCGCCGCCGCCCGAGAAGTACGTCGACCCGGACCGCCCGCCGGCCCGGAAGGTCGCCGCGGCGGGGGTGGATGCGATCACCGCGCTGCTGCAGGAGAACGCCCGGCTGCGCCACTGCGAGGAGCGGCTCGCCGGCGAGCTCGCCGAGACCCGGGCGGCGCTGGAGCGCTCCTACCTGCGCCCGTCGTACCGGCTGCGCGAGAAGGTCGTGAACCGGCTCCAGCAGGGCCGGGTCGGCTCCGCGGCGCTGGCGGTCTACCGCCGCGCGCGGGGCAGGAGCTCGCGGTCGGCGTAGCGCCCGATCCGCCAGGTGGCGTAGCCGTCGGCGCCGAGCCCGACCAGGCCGCCGATCACCGGCACCCGCCGGCCCACCGTCACCGCGAGCCGCTTGCCGGCGACCTGGGCGATGATGCCGGAGGCGACCTCGGCACTGATCCGCAGGTCCAGGGCCGGATCGTGCGCGGGCGCGGTCGCGATCGCCATCGGCGGCGCCGGGAGCTTCTTGCGGCGTACCAGCGTCTCGACGGAGTCCTGGCCGAGCAGGCTGACCAGCACGGCGTTGCGGACCCGGGGGTCGTCGAGGTCGTAGCCGCGCAGGTGGGCGATGCCCGCGATCATCCGGCACTGGACCAGAGCCAGCCCGGTCACGTTGGCCGGGATCGTGAGGGCGGCGGTGACCACGCCACCGATGTTGGTGAGGAAGCCCTGGGCGCCGGCGAGCCGGACGTGGTTCTCGATGACCTCGTGGACGGCCTTGGCCACGTCGCCGCCCTGCTCGGCCAGCTGGGTCTCCGCGGCGGCCGCGGCTCCGGGCAGCGGTCCGACCCCGGTGATCGCGCGGTGCAGCGCCTCGCGCACGAACGACGAGGTGAGGCCGGGGGCGGCCGCGATGGCCCGGGGCGCGAGCTGACGACCCAGCGTGCCCGCGATGTTCGCCTTGGTACCCATGGGCCGATCCTACGAAGGTGCTGGTCGTCGCCTAGGTTCGACTCGTGCCGCTCGAGCCGCCCCCGTCGCCGTGGGTCTTCCCGGACCCCGCTCTCGCCGACCCCGACGACGACCTGGTCGGCATGGGCGCCGACCTGGCGCCGGGAACCCTGCTCGCGGCGTACCGCGCGGGGCTGTTCCCGATGCCCTCGGGTGGACGGCGCTCGCCGATGGCCTGGTTCTCACCGGTCCGGCGCGGGGTGCTGCCGCTGGACGGGCTGCGGGTCTCCCGCTCGCTGCGGCGCGCGGCGCGCGACTTCGAGATCCGGGTGGACACCGCGTTCGCCGAGGTCGTCGAGGCCTGCGCCGACCCCCGCCGCGAGGGCGGCTGGATCGACCGCCGGATCGCCACGGCGTACACGCAGCTGCACGAGCTGGGCTGGGCGCACTCGGTCGAGGCCTGGCACGAGGGCCGGCTCGCCGGGGGCCTGTACGGCGTGGCCGTCGGCGGCCTGTTCGCCGGGGAGTCGATGTTCCACCGGGAGCGGGACGCCTCGAAGGTCGCGCTGATCGGGCTGGTCGACCTGCTCCGCGACGAGCACGCGGACCGCCGGGTGCTCGACGTGCAGTGGCAGACCCCGCACCTGGCCTCGCTCGGCGTGGTCGAGGTCGAGCGGACCGACTACCTGGACCGGCTGGCCGCCGCGCTCGACGTCCCGCTGCCGGGGGTCTTCGCCTTCGGCTGAGGCCGGGGTGGTCCGGGCTGGGTAGGGCTCGGGCTGGGCTGGGCTCGGGCGAAAAACAGGTGGGGTGGGCGCGGGTCCTGCGAAAACGGGTGGGGTCGGGGGGATTTTGGGCCTCGATCTCGGCCCGACACCACCAGTTCTCTCGACAGCGGCCGGGCGGGCAGGGTCCGCGTGCCGCCATCGATCACCTGCACGTCGGCCGGGACGGGAGACGTTCTCGGTGTCCGGCCCGGCGCCGCCGACCGATCCGCCGGGAGGGGTCGACGGGGCGCCCGTGAGCGGACGCGGCCAGTCGTGCGCCTTCTGCGGCAGCGACGACGTCGCGGAGTGCTTCCGCCAGCCGATCGAGGTGTTCCGCCGGGCGGATCTGGGCCCGCGGCGGCGGGAGGACTGAGGCTCCGCCGATCGGCCACTGTCGCCGTCGGCGTGCGTAGGCTCGCGCTCGTGAACGGGGAGCTGGTCGTGGCGGCGACGCTGGCCGCCGTCGGGGGGCGCTGGCTGCGCGACGGCGGAACGATGCCCGACCTGCGCGGTCACTCGTCGTTCCGGCAGGTCGGGCGGTTCACCGCCGACCTCCCCGCGCAAGGCCCCCTCGGGCGCAGCGGGGTGACGTCCACTCCCGAGGAATGGCTGCGTGCTCTCCAGGAGCTCGGCACTAGCGATCTCTCGCTGGTCACCCAGGTGCCGGCCGGAGTCGAGCTGCCGGCGCACCTCGCGGCCGCGTTCGCGAACTCTCGAGGATGGGCTCTGCTGGCGACCGGTCGGGGCGCTTCGTCGATATGGACGTTCCGGTGGAAGGTCGTGCCGAGGGAAGCCCCGGACGCCGGCATCTGGTCGGTCGCCGCGGTGAGCGCACCTGCCGAGGAACTGTCGCCGCCACGCGTCGGCGTCGCCGAGGCCCGGGCGCGGCTGAGTGCCGCCCTGGCCGCCATCCACGCGTTCGCGGTGCGCACCGACCTCCGGGGGTGGGCCTCCCAGTTCGCCATCGCTGCGGCCCGGCTCGACGACCCGCCGCCCGCACCGGCGTACCGCCGCGATCTGCTGCCGGCCGACGCCGCACCGGCTCGGCGCCAGCTGGTCGCTGCCATCTTCCGGGGCTGGGTCTTCGGTGGCATGGGGTCGTGGAACGACGTCGGGCTCGCCGACCCCGCGGCCGGGGCGGAGTACGAGCGGCTCAGCGCGGAGCTCTACGCCGCGCTGCTGGTCGCACTGCCGGCGGCGACGAACGGCGCGTAGCCCGCGCGAGAAAATTGGTGGGGTGGACCTGGGTCCTGCCGGAAACGGGAGCGGCCGGCCAGGGCGGTCGCCAGGTCGGACCCGGCTCAGACCACCAGCGGCGGTCGGTCGGTCTCGCTGACCATCGGACGTCCGGCGTCGGCCCAGTCGACCATCCCGCCCTCGAGGTTCACCACGTCGTAGCCCTGCTGGGCCAGCCAGCCGACGGCCTGGGCCGACCGGCCGCCCATCTTGCACACGACCAGCGTCTGGCCGTCCGGGAGGTCACCGAGCCGGCCGGTGAGCTCGCTCATCGGGATGTGCACAGCACCCTCGATGTGGCCGTGCTGCCACTCGATGTCCTCGCGGACGTCGAGGACCGAGAGTCCTTCGGGCAGGGGATCGGGAACGGCATCGATCGAGACGGTGGGGATCACGGGAAGACACTTCCTCGGAGGGTTCGCGGGCGGGGCTGGATGACCGATCAACTGTACGAGCCCCCCGTTGGTCACGGGTTCGGTCCCAGGACGTTCCCGGGTTCCCGGTTCCGGCCGGGGCCGGACCGTGCGCCCGGCCGCGCCACCCGCCTACTTCAGCAGCCGGCTCATCCGCCGGTCCGCGAGCGGCTTGCCGCCGGTCTGGCAGGTGGGGCAGTACTGCAGCGAGGAGTCGGCGAAGGACACCTCGCGCACGATGTCGCCGCAGACCGGGCACGGCTGCCCGGTGCGGCCGTGGACGGCGAGGTGGGACTTCTTCTCGCCCTTGAGCTCGCTGGCCGCCAGGCCCCGTGAGCGGTCCACGGCGTCGCCGACGGTCTGGCGCAGCGCGGCGTACAGGGTCTCCAGGTCGTCGTCGACGATCGTGCTCGCCGGCTTGTACGGCGACATCCGCGCCGCGTGCAGGATCTCGTCGGAGTAGGCGTTGCCGACCCCGGCGATCGTGCCCTGGTGGCGCAGCACGCCCTTGATCTGCTTGCGGCCCTCACGCTGGAGGATCTCGGCGAGCGCCTCGATCGTGAAGTCGTCGGCCAGCGGGTCGGGGCCCAGGCTGGCGATGCCCGGGACGTCCTGCGGGTCGCGGACGACGTAGAGCGCGAGCCGCTTCTTGGTGCCGGCCTCGGTGATGTCGAGCCCGGAGCCGTCGTCGAGCACCACGCGGACCGCGAGCGGGGACTTCACCGACGGCTTCGGCGGGACGTCGGGGACCTCGGCGCGCCAGCGCACCCAGCCGCCCCGGGCCAGGTGCAGGACCAGGTGCAGCCCCGACGCGTGCACGTCGAGGAACTTGCCGTGCCGGGTGACGTCGTCGACCAGGGTGCCCTCCAGCGCCGAGACCGGCGGGTCGAACGTCTTCAGCGCGCTGATCGCGGCGACGTGGACCTTGGTGATGGCACGGTCGGTGAGCCGGCCCCGCAGGTCGAGGGCCAGGGCTTCCACCTCGGGCAGCTCGGGCACGCCACGAGTGTAGGCACGGGCGGGGACCGCCGCCCGGGAGTTCGGAGCCGGTGACAAGGGAGCCGGTGACAAGCGGGACCGCGCGGGTGATGATGAGGGATGCTCGCCGCCAGGCCGGTTCCGCAGGCGGGGTCGATCTTCGTCGACCCCCGCGGCGACGGGCGCGCGCTGCGGGTCTCCTGGCACGCCGAGTCCGGGCTGGTCGTGCTCTCGCTGTGGCGCGACGACGTCTGCGCCGGGTCGTTCCGGCTCCCCGCGGGGGAGGTGCCCTCGCTCGTCGATCAGCTCCGGGCCGGCCTGGACGCGGCGTACGCCGGAGCAGCGGGGGAGCTGGACACCCGCCCGCTCCGGGTGGCCGACGGCCACGCCGAGGCCGGCTGAATCTAGGGTTCGCCCTAGACATCCCGATACGGTCCGATCGTGGACCCGATCCGGAACCCGTACGCGCCCGGCGCCGGACAGCGCCCACCGGAGCTCGCCGGCCGCGACGAGCAGCTGCGCGCCTTCGACGTCGTGCTGGAGCGGGTCAGCCGCGGCCGCCCGGAGCGCTCGCTGGTGCTGACCGGGCTGCGCGGGGTCGGCAAGACCGTGCTGCTCAACGCGCTGCGCTCCCAGGCGGTCCGCAAGGGCTGGGGCACCGGCAAGCTCGAGGCCCGGCCGGACCAGCCGCTGCGCCGGCCGCTCTCCTCGGCGCTGCACCAGGCCGTCCGCGAGCTCGCCCACCCCGAGGCGGGCGAGACCGACCACGTCCTGGGCGTGCTGCGCTCCTTCGCCGAGCGCCAGGCCGGGGCGGACGCGAAGCTGCGCGAGCGCTGGAGCCCGGGCATCGACGCCGCGCCGGTGCGCGGCCGGGCCGACTCCGGCGACGTCGAGATCGACCTGGTCGAGCTGCTCACCGACGTGGGCGGGCTGGCCGCCGACACCGGGAAGGGCGTTGCGGTCTTCATCGACGAGATGCAGGACCTCGGGCCGGCCGAGGTCTCCGCGCTGTGCGCGGCCTGCCACGAGCTGTCCCAGTCGGGGCTGCCGGTGATCGTGGTCGGCGCCGGCCTGCCGCACCTGCCGGCAGTGCTCTCGGCCAGCAAGTCCTACTCCGAGCGGCTCTTCTCCTACCAGCGCATCGACCGTCTGGCCCGGCCGGAGGCCGACCGGGCCCTCGCCTCGCCCGCGGCGCAGGAGGACGCGGCGTACACCGAGGAGGCGCTCGCCGCGATGTACGCCGCCACCGGCGGCTACCCGTACTTCATCCAGGCCTACGGCAAGGCCGCCTGGGACCTCGCCCCGCGCAGCCCGATCACCGTCGACGACGTCGCCGTGGCCGCCCCCGAGGCCGACCGCGAGCTGGCGGTCGGGTTCTTCGGGTCCCGCTACGAGCGGGCGACGCCGGCCGAGCGGGACTACCTGCGGGCGATGGCCGACGCCGCCTCGGAGGACGGCGACCCGGTGGGGGGCGTCGCGACCGCGGAGGTCGCCGCAGCGCTCGGCAAGAAGCCGCAGTCGCTCTCGCCCGCCAGGGACGCGCTGCTCAAGAAGGGCCTGATCTACTCCGGGGAGCGCGGCCGGATCGCGTTCACGGTCCCGCACTTCGGGCGCTACCTGCGCGAGCAGGGCTGAGGATCAGCGTTCCCCAGCAACCGCTGACAGCCGGCCTGAAGCGCCCTAGGTTGTGCTGGGCCGCCAGCCGGGCGGCGTACGGGGAAGAGGAACGACCCATGGGGACGTCTGACGAGGCCGGCGCGCGGACCCCCGCGCCCGTGGACTACACGCCGCTGGGCCGTACGCCCACCGTCGAGGAGGTCGAGCGGCTGCGGGAGGAGCTGGCCCGCGGCGACCACGGGAAGCTGGCCCGCACCACGTCCTCGCCGGCCAGGATGGGCGCGTTCATCGGTGGCCTGGTCGGGGGACTGCTGGTGTTCGTCAGCGGCATGGTCGTGCTGACCGACAGCTCCGACCGTGGGGTGGGGCTGGTCGCCGTCGCCGTGAGCGCGGGGATCGGCCTGGTGGTCGGCCTCCTCGTGGCCGCGGCCACGCACCGCTCCTGGCTGACCACTGTGCGCCTGGCCACGTTCGCCCGCGCCAACGGCTTCGGGTTCCACCCGGAGGGCAGGGCGCCGCGGCTGCCCAGCGTGCTGCGGTCCGGGGCCAACGCCAACACCTCGAACCGAGTGTCCTGGGAGACCGGGGGCTGCCCCGCCCAGATGGGGACCTACCACCGCGCCAGCGGCGGCACCACGTCGAACTCGACCAGCAGCCGCTACCTGGCGGTGCGCCTTGGCCTCGGTCTGCCCGCGATGACGTTCCTCGGCGGCCGCCGCGGGCCGCTGCGCGGCGAGCTGCGGCGCGGTCCGGACGCCTTCGAGGGCCGGCGGTACTCGCTGCGGATGGCCGGGTGGCGCACCGACGAGCGAGCCACCGTGCTCTTCGACGAGCGGGTCGTCTCCCTGCTGACCGACCCGGCCATCTCCTGCAACGCGGAGTACGTCGACGGCTGGTTCCTCGTCTACTACCCGCACCGGCGGCGCGACGACGAGACGCTGTGGCGCCACGCCCTCGGTCTCGCGGACGCGGTGGTCGCCGCCGGCGCGAACCTGGTCCCGGACCCCGGGACGAAGCCGGGTGTCGGTCACCCCGACGGGTGAGGCAGGATGGGGGGCCATGACCCCGCAGGTCGTCGCCCACCGCGGCGCCAGCCACGACCGCGCCGAGCACACGCTCGGCGCGTACACGGCGGCGCTGGACGCCGGCGCCGACGGTCTGGAGTGCGACGTACGGCTGACCGCCGACGGGCACCTGGTCTGCGTCCACGACCGCAACCTGCGCCGGACCGCGCGGCACCGCGGGATCGTCTCGACGATGGAGCTGGCCGAGCTCAACGAGCTCGACTTCGCCTCCTGGAAGCATCCGTGGGGCGACCTGGACGACGAGGCCCCCGAGCTGGACGAGGAGCACGGCCGGGTGCTGACCCTGCGCAAGCTCTTCGAGGTCGCGGCCGACTACGAGCGGCCGGTCAGCCTGGCCGTGGAGACCAAGCACCCGACGCGGTACGGCGGGCTGGTGGAGAAGCGGGTCGCGGAGCTGCTCACCGACTTCGGCTGGGAGCGCCCCGGCTCGCCGGTGCGGGTGATGAGCTTCTCCTACACCGCGCTGCAGCGGATGGAGCGGCTGGCCGGCGTCGAGCTGGTGATGCTCTTCGACCATCCGCCGCTGTGGCCGATGCTGCGCCGGGCCATCGGCCGGGACTGGTTCGTCGGCCCGGGAGTCGAGGACCTGATGGAGCACCCCCGGCTCGGGGCCAGCATCGTGCGCAGCGGCCACCGGATGTACGTGTGGACCGTCAACACCCGCGCCGAGCTCGAGGTGTGCCGCAACCTGGGGGTGGAGGCCGTGATCAGCGACCGCCCGGCGTACATCGTCGAGCTGCTCGGCAGGTAGGTTCGCCGCCATGGCGAAGAAGTCCCGCACCAAGGCCCGCGACGCTGCTGCTCCCGCCGAGGGCGAGGTCGGCCCCCGGCAGCCCTGCCCCTGCGGCTCGGGCAAGCGCTACAAGGCCTGCCACGGCGCCCCCGGGGGCGCCCGCACCCCGTTCGTGAAGCGGCCCTTCGAGGGGCTGCCCTCGGAGTGCGACGTGATCGCGCTGCGCGAGCTGGTCCCGGCGGCGACCGCCCCGCTGCAGGTCTCCGGCACCGACCGCTCGGTCGTGCTGTGCTCGCTGCTGCCGATGGCGGCCCCGGCGATGGTGCGCGCCAGCGGCGAGGTCTGGCTGGGCCTGCAGGTGCAGCACGCCTTCGGCGACCCGGCACGCGACCTCGGCGCGGTGCTGACCGCGGCGCTGGAGCAGGCCGAGCGCGGCGAGCCCGGCGTCGTCGGCCTGACCGCCGACCCCGGCCCCGGGCCGCGCCTGCAGGACCTGGTCACCGGCGACCGCCTGGACGTGACAGTCCACGAGGGCTTCGACTACTGGATCGCGGACGTCGAGGACAAGGACGCGATGGCGGCCGCGCTGGAGCAGGCGAACGCCTCGGTCAACCCGACAGTGAAGCTGGCCTCGGTCGAGGCGGCGTACTGGACGAACGTCGGGACCAAGGAGCACTTGCGCTGGGTGATGCCGGAGCCCGAGGACCAGCTCCTGGACGCGCTCGCGCGCCTGCACGCCGCCGGCAAGGACGACCTGGCCCCCGGCTCCCGCCTGGTCGGGATGTTCCGGGCGCACGGGCTGCTGGCCCCGGTCTGGGACCTGCCCGTCGGCACCGGCGCCGAGGTCCTCGAGGAGCCGGCCGCGCGGTTCGCGGCCGACCTGGCCGAGGCGCTGGCCAGCACCGAGGAGCTCACCGCCGCCGAGCGTGCCGCCCGTCAGGGCCTGGCCAACCGCCAGGTCACGATTCGCTGACGGCCTGGTCCGCGTCCTCCTCGACGCCGTCCTCGGACCGGTCGTCGACGGGGGCCCGGCGCAGCACCCAGGGCTGCAGCTTGGCGTAGCCCTTGACCGAGGTACGCCGCACCTGGCGCAGCGTGTACGCCGGGTGGTCGGCCAGCGCCTCGTGCGCCCCGCGGTCGAGGAGCACGGTGCCCGGCCGGGCGACCGAGGTCAGCCGGGAGGCGATGTTCACCACCGGACCGAAGACGTCGCCGAGCCGGCTCACCACGTCGCCGTGGGCGAGCCCGGCCCGGACGGCCGGGAACGGGTCGTCCTCGTCCTGACCGCGCGCGGCCATGACCAGCGCGATCTCCGCGGCGTCGGCGGGGTCGTCGGCGACCAGCAGCACCTCGTCGCCGATGTTCTTGATCACCCGGCCGCCGTGCTCGACGGCGAGGTCGGCGCAGGCCTGCTCGAAGGTCTCCAGCCAGGCCACCAGCTCGGCCTCCCCGAGCTCCTTGCTGCGCGCGGTGTAGCCGACGATGTCGACGAAGCAGACCGCGGCGCTGCGCACCGGCGAGGCCGGCGACTCCACGGCCAGGGTCCGCGAGGCAGCCGAGGCGAGGTGCCGGCGCCAGACGTAGGACTGCAGCGACTCCACCAGCGGCAGCACCTCGGCGGCGAGGTCGCTGAGCTGGTCGACCGGGTCCTCGCTGTCCAGCGCGAGGTCGGCCAGCAGCCGGGTCTGCCACTCCGCCAGCCGGGCGTAGCTGCGGCCCCAGGTGCGCACCAGCGCAGCCTGGCGGTCCGGGCTCAGCACGCCGACGCCGACCAGGGTGGCGGTCTCCTCCAGGGCCCGGACGTCGGCGGCTGTGAACGCGACGTCGTCGTCGGTGGCGTGGGCGAAGCCCAGCAGCCGCCACAGCGTCTCGGCCAGTGCCAGCGGGACCCCGGCCCGGGCGGCCACCTCGCTCTTGGTCAGCGTGGGCGCCTCCCCGAGCAGCACCTCCTCGACCGTCTCCAGGGCGCCGGCCAGCTCCGGGAAGCCGGCGTCCGCGGCGTCGGTGAGCTCCGGGACGTCGTCCGCGGCACCGGTGAGGTCGGTGGGTGCGGTCACTGCAGGCGAGCCGTCGCCACCGCGTCGAGCGCCTCCCGGAAGGCCGGCATCTCATCGCACAGCGCCCGCACGGCCTCGGCGGAGAGGTGGATGAGCTCGAGGGGGGTCAGGGCCACCACGGTGGCGGTGCGCAGCTTGTGGCCGACGATCGCGGCCTCCCCGACGATGTCGCCAGCGCCGAGCTGGGCGATCTCCTGGCCGCCGCGCCGCACCGAGACCCGGCCGTCGAGCAGGATGTAGGCCTTGTCGGCGGGCGTCTGCTCCCAGATCGGCGACCAGCCCTCCGGCAGCGTGAGCCGCGTCCCGGCCGCGCTGATCCGCGCGACCTCCTGGGGCGTGAACCTGTCGAAGAAGGTGGCGGGCATCGTGGGCCTTCCTGGTGGTCCTGGTGGTCCTGGTGGTCATGGCACGGTCGAGACTGCCCCGGCGATCCTGTCGGTCGAGCACCGCAGTGTCCAGAGCGACCCGCGGGCATGCGTACGCCCGTCCCGGGCCGCGTGCGGTCTGATCCGGGTGCGCCGAGTCGGGTCAGCCGGGCAGGGTCAGCCGGGCAGGGTCAGCCGGGCAGGGTCAGTCGGGAAGTGGGTCCCGGGCGACCGGGCAGCTCATGCACCGCGGCCCGCCGCGTCCCGAGCCGAGCTCGGAGCCGGCGATCCGGACCACCTCGATGCCGGCGGCCTCGAGCCGCTCGTTGGTCTCGACGTTGCGCTCGTAGGCGACAGCGACCCGCGGTGCCAGCGCGAGGGTGTTGTTGCCGTCGTCCCACTGCTCGCGCTCGGCGGTGACCGGGTCCAGCCCGGTGTCGATCTGGTGCAGGGTGTCGATCTGCATCGCCTTCGCGGCCGCGACCAGGAACGGCTCGGCCTCGGCCACCCGCAGGGCCGGGCCGGCCCCGTCCGAGCCATCCGAGCTGTCCGGGCTGCCCGGGCTGTCTGGGCTGTCTGCGTCCTCCGGCGTCACGGCGTACGCCAACAGGGAGTCCGCGACGTTGGGGTACATCACGATCTTGTCGACGTCGACCATCGTGCACACGGTGTCCAGGTGCATCGTGGCCCGCTCCTGGGCGATCGGCACGGCCAGCACGGTGCGCGCGAGCCCGGCCTGGAAGGCCTGGCGGGCGAACCGCTCGACCCCGGCGGGCGTGGTCCGCTCGCCGACGCCGACGGCGACCACGCCGGGGGCGAGCAGCAGTACGTCGCCGCCCTCGACGTGCTCGTGGCGCCAGCCGTGGATGGTGCGGGTGCCGCGGAAGCGGGGGTGCTCGGTGTAGATCAGCCCGGTCAGCTGGGTCTCCCGGGCCCGCGCCGGCATGGCCAGGGAGGTGATCGCCACCCGGGGGCCGACCCACACGCTGGAGTCGCGGGTGAACAGCAGGTTCGGCAGCGGGTCGATGAGGAAGTCGTCGTGGGCGAGCAGGCTGGTCACCAGCCCGTGCCCGCCGCGGACCTCGTCGTTGCGGATCCCGGCCGTCAGGTGGGTGGTCAGCTCCGCCGGTGCCGCCGCGCCCAGGAACGCGGCCAGGTAGTCGCGCAGGGTGTCGCCGAGGTGCAGCCCGGCCAGGGCGGTGCTGATCGCGTGCTCGCGGGCCGACTCGCTGGCCAGCGCCTCGGTGAGCAGCTCGGTCAGGTAGAGCACCTCGACGTCGCGCTCGCGCAGCGCCTGCGCGAAGGCGTCGTGCTCGTCCTGGGCGCGGGCCACCCAGGGGATCCCGTCGAAGAGCAGCCGGTCGTTGTTGCGGGGGGTGAGCCGCTTCAGCTCGGGCCCGGGACGGTGCAGCAGCACCGTGCGCAGCCGACCGACCTCGCTGTCCGCGCCGTGCATCGCACTGGGGGTCATCGGGCCAGCCTAGGCGCGCTCAGGAGAGCAGCTCGTAGATCACCAGCGCCTCGAGCACCAGGCACACCGTGGCGCCGAGGTAGAACAGCACGTGCAGCCGGACCCGCTGCATCAGCCAGCGACCGGCCAGGACGGCGAGCCCGCTGACCGTCAGCAGCGCGCCGAGGGCGCCGAGCCACACCGAGAACGGCGCGTCGTAGCGGGCCACCAGCGAGATGGTCAGCAGCTGGGACAGGTCGCCCCACTCGGCGGCGAAGAGCACCAGGAACGAGGCGAGCACCGCCCGCCAGCCGTGCGCCGGCCGGGCCTTCTCGGCGAACTCCGCGCCGTCGTCGGCCTCGTTGGTGCGCTGGTGCTCGCGGCCCTCCTTGAACAGCAGGAACGCCCCGACCAGGAACAGCGCCCCCACCGCGACCTGGACGACCGTCTCCGGCAGGAACGACACAGCCTTGCCGAGCACCACCGCGACCGTCGTCTGCACCGCGAAGGCCAGCCCGACGCCGATCCACACCAGCAGCGGCCGGTAGCGGGTCGCGAGCACCAGCGTGGCGAGGAAGGTCTTGTCCGGCAGCTCGACCAGGAAGATCGTTCCGAAGGTCAAGGCCAGGGCGGCGAGGTCCACCGGGGGATCCTCTCAGGGTCCGAGCAGCGCCCGGGCCTCGGCCTGCGCCTGCCCCAGCACGTCGGCGACCGGGCGGCCGAGGGTCGCCGCGGCGCGCGCCACGTCGTCGTACTCCGGCTGGGCGTTGACCACGCGCCCGGCCAGCCGGGCCAGCTTCACCGAGACCGGCTGGCCGGCCACGGTGACAGTGGCGCTCGAGCGCTCCAGCGCGTGCTTCGCCACGGGGTGCTCGCGCACCCCGATCGTGGAGGTGTGGGTGAAGACCGCTGTCCGGACCGCCGCGAGCGCCGCCGGCGGCACCAGTGCGGCGAGGGTGTGGGCGGGCCGGCCCTTCTTCATCACGATCGGGGTCAGCCAGGCGTCCACGGCGCCGGCGGCCAGCAGCGCCTCCAGGACCGCGGGCCAGACCCGGGGATCGAGGTCGTCGACGTTGCAGGCGAGCACCACCTGCTGCTCGGCCGCGTCCGCCGACCCGGGGGCGGAGCCCACCAGCAGCCGCAGCACGTTCGGGTGTCCCTCGGGGTCGCGGGCGCCGGCGCCGCTCCCGACCGCGGTGACGGTCATCGGCGGCTGCGCGCCCCAGCCGGTGGCCACCGTGGTCAGCACCGCGGCCCCGGTGGGCGTGCACAGCTCGGCGGCCGGGGCCCCCGCGGGCCCGGCGTACGACGGGACGCCGCGCAGCAGCTCGGCCACCGCGGGCGGCGGCACCGGCAGTACGCCGTGCGCGGTGCGCACCGATCCGGACCCCACGGCGACCGGGGAGACCACTACCTGCGCGGCGCCGAGGTGGACCAGCCCGGCGGCGGCCCCGACGACGTCGGCGATCGAGTCCAGCGCGCCGACCTCGTGGAAGTGGACCTCGTCGGCCGGGCGCCCGTGGACCGCGCCTTCGGCCGCGGCCAGCCGGCCGAAGACTGCCAGTGCCAGGGCCCGGACCTTGTCGGCGAGGTCTGCGGCCTCGAGCAGCGCCCGGACCTCCGCCCAGGACCGGTGGGTGGTCGACGTCGCGACCTCGACGTGGCAGCGGGTGGCGGCCAGGCCGGCGCGGCGTACCTCCTCGGCGGCCAGGCCGACCGGCTCCGGGGCGACGGCGTCCACGGCCGAGGCGATCACGTCGAGCGGCACGCCCGCCCCGACCAGCGCGCCGAGGAGCATGTCGCCGCTCGCGCCGGCCGAGGCGTCGATCCAGAGCGTGGTGCTCACCGGGGCACCGACTGGCGGGCCACCCGGGCGGCGTGCACCCCGGCGCCGTACCCGTTGTCGATGTTGACGACAGTCACCCCGGGGGCGCAGGAGTTGAGCATCGCCAGCAGCGCGGCGAGGCCGTCGAAGGAGGCGCCGTAGCCGACGCTGGTCGGCACGGCCACGAGGGGTACGCCCGTGAGCCCGCCGACCACTGACGGCAGGGCGCCCTCCATGCCGGCCACCACGACCAGGCAGTCCGCGGCCTCGAGCCGGTCCCGGACGCCGAGCAGCCGGTGCAGCCCGGAGACCCCCACGTCGGTGACCAGGTCGACAGCGGCGCCGTGCACCCGGACGGCGACGGCGGCCTCCGCGGCAACGGGGAGGTCGGAGGTGCCGGCGCTGACCACCGCGACCGTGCCGCGCGGGGTCGGCGGCGAGCCGAGGGTGGCGGTCCGGGAGACCGGGTCGACCGCGGCGCCGAGCGCGTCGGCGACCGCGGCCTGCGCCTCCGGGGCCAGCCGGGTGGCGAGCACGGCGCGGTCGGGGTGGCGCTGGTGCAGGGTGCGGAGGATCTCCACCACCTGCTCCGGGGTCTTGCCGGCGCCGTACACGACCTCGGGGTCGCCGGTGCGCGCCGCGCGGTCCAGGTCGACCCGGGCGAAGCCCAGGTCCGCGGTGCGGGGGTCGGGATGCTCCACGGCGGGCCTCAGGCCCGGAACGGGTCGGCGGGGTAGACGCCGAGCACTGTGACGTCGGTGGTGAAGAACTCCAGCTCCTCCAGGGCCCGCTTCAGCGCGGGCTCGTCGGGGTGGCCGTCGACCTCGCACAGGAACTGGGTGGCGGTGAACTGGCCACCGACCATGTAGCTCTCGAGCTTGGTCAGGTTCACGCCGTTGGTCGCGAACCCGCCCAGGGCCTTGTACAGGGCCGACGGGAGGTTGCGGACGTTGAAGATGAAGCTGGTGACGACCGGTCCCCGGCCGACGGGGGCGCGCTCGAAGTCGGGGGAGAGCACCACGAAGCGGGTGGTGTTGTGGTCCTCGTCCTCGACGTCCTCGGCGAGCACGTCGAGCCCGTAGATCCCGGCCGCCATCGGCGGGCTGATCGCGGCCTGGGTGGGGTCCCCGGCCTCGACGACCTCGCGGGCGGCGCCCGCGGTGTCGCCGGAGATCATCGGGGTCAGGCCGTGCTCGCGGATCACCTTGCGGCACTGGCCGAGCGCGTGCACGTGGCTGTGCACGGTGCGGACCCGGTCCAGCGAGGCGCCGGGCAGCCCCATCAGGTGGAACCGGATCCGCAGGAAGTGCTCGGCGACGATGTAGAGACCCGACCCGGGCAGGAAGTGGTGGATGTCCGCGACCCGGCCGGCGATCGAGTTGTCGATCGGGATCATCGCCAGCTCGGCGTCACCGGCCTCGACGGCGGCGAAGACGTCCTCGAACGACGCGCACGGGACGGCCTCCCAGTCGGGGTAGTGCTGGGCGCACACCGCATGGGAGTTCGAGCCGGGTTCGCCCTGGTAGGCGATGCGTCGAGGTTCGGGCACGGCCTGAGTCTAGGGTTCGCCTCGTGCTCGCCCTCGTTCTCGTCTCGTTGCTGGTGGCCCTCTGCTCGCTCGCGGTCGCGGTGCTCGCGCTGCGCCGACCCGACGGCTCCGCTCGGGTGCCGGCCGGCGACGCGCTGCCGGAGGACGTCCAGGGGCTGCGCCAGGAGGTGGCCGCGCTGCGGGCCGAGACCAGCGACGCGCTGCGCCACCTCGCGGTGGTCCGCTACGACGCCTTCGGGGACATGGGCGGGCACCTGTCCTGGTCGCTGGGGCTGCTCGACGACGGCGGGAACGGCGTCGTGCTGACCTCGATCCACGGCCGCGCCGAGGCGCGCACCTACGCCAAGTCGGTCGCCGACTGGCGCTGCGACCAGCAGCTCTCGCCCGAGGAGCTCGAGGCGATCGAGCACGCCCGGCCGGGGTGAGGCCGGGCGAGGTCCCGCGACGACCTAGCGCGGCACCCGCACCAGCAGCCGGCCCGGGATGCACTCCATCCGCAGCTCGCGGCCCAGTCCGATCGAGTCGCCGTCGAGCTGGCGGGGGGTGTCGGTGCTGGACCGGACGACCACCGAGGCCCCGGTCTTGCGGTCCACGAGCTCGTCGGTGTGCGGCCGCTTGAGCATCACCCGCCACGCCAGCGGCAGCCAGGCGACGATGTTCTTCGGGTGCAGGATCACCACGTCGAGCAGCCCGTCGTCGATGGCCGCGTCCGGCAGCAGCGGCATCCCGGCCTGGAGGAAGCCGACGTTGCCGACGACGACCGTCCGGGCGCGGTGCCGCGTCGGCGGGCCGCCGTCGACGGAGATCTCCACCCGCACGGCCGGGAACATCAGCGACTTGGCCCCGGACACGACGTAGGCGACCCAGCCGACCCGCTTCTTCAGGTCCTCGTTGACGCCCTCCATGATCGCGGCGTCGAAGCCCATCCCGGCCATCACCATGAAGTGGGTGTCCTCGATGCCGTCGCCGCCGACCCGGACCAGGTCGATGGCCCGGTCCTGGCCGTTGAGGCCGATGTCGATCGCCGAGCGGATGTAGAGCGGGATGCCGAGGTTGCGGGCCAGCAGGTTGCCGGTGCCGGCCGGGATGATCCCGACCGGGATGCCGGTGCCGGCCAGCTCGGCACACACCTCGCGGACGGTGCCGTCGCCGCCGCAGACCAGCACCAGGTCGGCGCCCGCGACCGAGGCCGCCTCGGCCATGCCGCGGCCCGGGTCCGCCACGGTGGTGTAGTGCCAGGTCGGCTCGGACCAGCCGGCATCGGCGGCCATCGTGGCGACGATCGCGCGGAACTGGCCGACGTCCTCGACCTTGATCGGGTTCAGCACCACGTGCAGGGCGGTGCGTGCGGCGACCACCTCCGCCGACGGCGGCGGGTCGTCCGCGGCGATGCTGCGCGGCAGCGGGCTGTGGATCGCCAGGCCGAGCAGCACGAGCCCGAACCCGAGCAGCGTCCCGCCGACCACGTCGGTGGGGTAGTGCCGACCCAGCAGCACCCGGTCCAGGCAGACCAGCACCAGCAGCGCCACGCAGGCGGCGTACGCCACGCGCCGCACGCGCCCGCGGCGCACCAGCATCGAGACCAGCACGGCCACGACCGCGACGAAGGCGGCCACCGACGACGCGTGGCCGGACGGGAAGGCGTTGGTGGTCAGGAGGTGCTCGGTGGACTGCCACTCCGGCCGGTCCCGGCCCAGCGTCAGCTTGAGCGCGGTGGTGGCCAGCGACGTCGCGACCATCACGCCGATGACGAACGCCGCCGCCCGGCGGTGACCCTTGAGGAACATCACGAACGCCAGCAGCACGGTGAGCACGGCCATGCCCACGGTGCCGAAGGCGACCTCCACCCAGCGCAGCGGGTGCCACAGCCAGCCGGTGTCGACCGCCCAGGCCTGGGCGGGGTCGCCGCGGTGGTCCAGGGAGGCCACCGGCCCCCAGCCCTGGACGGCAGCGACCGCCACGAGCGCGAAGAGGAGGAGGACCAGCCCGGACCAGGTCAGGAGCACGCGGCGGGGTCGATCGAGCACCGGGTCAGTATGCCGGGCAGGTGCGGATAACCTCTCACCATGATCGACCCCCGCACCCTGCGAGACGACCCTGACCGTGTGCGCGCCGCCCAGGCCAAGCGCGGGCTGTCCGCGGAGATCGTGGACGTCGCCCTGGCCGCCGACGCCGAGCGCCGTACGGCGATCGCGACCTTCGAGGCGAAGCGGGCCGAGCAGAAGCAGCTCGGCAAGCTGATCCCGCAGGCGCAGGGCGAGGAGAAGCAGTCGCTGCTCGCCCAGACCCGCTCCCTGTCCGCGCAGGTCAAGGAGGCCGAGGCCGCGCAGGTGGCCGCCGAGGCCGCCTGGCAGGAGGCGGTGCGCAGCATCCCCAACCTCGCCGCGGACGAGGCGCCGGCCGGCGGCGAGGACGACTTCGTGGTGCTCGAGACCATCGGCACCCCGCGGGACTTCGCGGCCGAGGGCTTCGAGCCCCGCGACCACATCGAGCTCGGCCGGATGCTCGGCGCGATCGACCTGGAGCGCGGAGCCAAGGTGAGCGGGTCGCGGTTCTACTTCCTGACCGGGGTCGGGGCCGAGCTGGAGTTCGCGCTGGTCAACCTCGCCATGGAGCAGGCCCGCAACAACGGCTTCACCCAGGTGATCGCCCCCTCCCTGGTCAAGCCGCGCGCGATGGAGGGCACCGGCTTCCTCGGCCAGGCCGCCGACGACGTGTACCGGATCGAGGGCGAGGAGATGTACCTCGTCGGCACCTCGGAGGTCGCGATGGCGGCCTACCACTCCGAGGAGATCCTGGACGCGGCCACGCTGCCGCGGCGCTACGCGGCGTTCAGCCCGTGCTTCCGCAAGGAGGCCGGCTCGCACGGCAAGGACACCAAGGGCATCATCCGGGTGCACTGGTTCGACAAGGTCGAGATGTTCGTGCACACCACGCTGGACCAGGCCGCCGCCGAGCACCAGCGGCTGCTGCAGTGGGAGAAGGACTTCCTCGACAAGCTCGAGCTGGCCTACCAGGTCATCGACACCGCGGCGGGCGACCTCGGCCTGAGCGCGATCCGCAAGTTCGACTGCGAGGCGTGGATCCCGACCCAGGGCAAGTACCGCGAGCTGACCTCGACCTCGAACTGCACCGACTTCCAGGCCCGGCGCCTCGACATCCGCACCCGCGTCGAGGGCCAGACCGTCCCGGTGGCGACCCTGAACGGCACGCTGACCGCGATCCCGCGGGCCATCGTGGCGATCCTGGAGAACCACCAGCAGCCGGACGGGTCGGTCCGGGTGCCGAAGGCCCTGCAGCCGTGGCTGGGCCGCGAGGTCCTGGAGCCGGTCGGTGCCTGAGTCGCACCCCACCCCGCCACCGGCGGAGGGCTGGCAGCCGCGCCTGGTCGCCCTCGACATCGACGGCACCCTGCTGAAGTGGGTCGAGGGTGCCGGGATGACCCACGAGGAGATCAGCCCCGAGGTCTTCGCGGCCGTGCACCGGGCGCTGGACGCCGGGGCCCACGTCGTCCTGGCCAGCGGCCGGTCCCCGCACGGCATGACCGCGATCGCCGACCTGCTCGAGCTGTACGCCGAGGAGCGCGACCGGCTGTGGATCGTGGCGTCCAACGGCGCCGTCGTCTTCCGCTACCCGCCCCTGGAGGTCGTCCACGAGGAGACCTTCGACGCCGGGCCGGCCGTCAAGGCGGTCCTCCAGCGGCACCCCGAGGCCCTGGTGGCGGTCGAGGAGCGGGGCATCGGCTACCGGGTGACCTCACACTTCCCGGAGGGCGAGCTCTCCGGCGACATGATCATCACCGAGCTCGACGAGCTCGTGGCCGGACCGGTCAGCCGGGTCATCATCCGCGACCCCGAGGCCACGGCCGAGGAGTTCGTGACGCTCGCCGCGGACCTTGGCCTGCACGGGACCAACTACGTGGTCGGCTGGACCGCCTGGCTCGACCTGGCGCCGGTGGGAGTCTCCAAGGCCTCCGGGCTCGAGCACGTCGGGCGCGCGCTCGACGTGGACGCGGCCGACGTCCTCGCGATCGGCGACGGCCGCAACGACATCGAGATGCTCCAGTGGGCCGGCCGCGGCGTCGCGATGGGCCAGGCGGTGCAGGAGGTCATCGACGTCGCCGACGACGTCACCGCGAGCGTGTACGACGAAGGCGCCGCGATCGAGATCAACCGGTGGTTCCCGGACTCCCCCTGAGTCCCGCCCGGTCCCGCGCGGCGGCGTACCCCGGCTTGTAACGCGCTGTTCGCACCACTAGGCGCCCGTTGCAGTGGGCGCCCAGTACGTCGAACAGCGCGTTACAAGCGGCGCGACCCCCGCTCCCGGACCGCGCCGCTGTGGAGGTGGCACCCGGCCGATCCCGCCCCGCGCCTAGGGTTGGCGCCGTGAGCGTGACCGTGATCCCCGACGTGGTGACCAGCGGGCGTCTGCGGCTGCCGCTGTGGTCGGCCGACGAGGTGGCCGACATCCACGCGGGCCGGCGCCGGCCGGAGTGGCACCCCGACTTCCCGCGACCCGACGACCGCGACGCCGCGACGCTGTGGCGCGCGGGCGACCCGTGGGGACCGCGCAGCATCGTGCGCGGGCGCACGGTGCTCGGCTCGATCGGCTTCTTCGGGGCGCCCGAGGAGGCCGGCGACGGGATGGCCGAGGTCGAGGTCGGCTACGGGCTGGTCGCCGAGGCGCGCGGCTGGGGGTTCGCCACCGAGGCCCTGGGTGCCCTGCTCGCCGGCACCGACGCCGTCGGGGTCCGGGTGCGGGCCAGCGTCGACCCGGAGAACCGGCCCAGCATCCGGGTGCTCGCCAAGAGCGGCTTCACCGATCTGCGGGGGAGCACCGAGGACGGCGAGCTGGTCATGGTGCGGCCGCTGCGATGAGCGAGGAGCCCCGCCCCGCGGCGCCGCAAATGCCCCGCCTAGTGGCGACCGATCTCGACGGCACGCTGGTGCGCTCCGACGGCACCGTCTCGGACTACACCCGCGAGGTGCTCGCGGAGCTCGACCGGCGCGACGTGCCGGTGGTCTTCGTGACCGGCCGCCCGCTGCGGTGGGCCGAGGAGGTCTTCTCCTACGTCGGGCGCCACGGCCTGGCGATCGTCTCCAACGGCGCCTTGGTGTGGGACGTCGCCCGCAAGGCCGTCCACCTGGAGCGGCCGATCGAGCCCGCCCTGGGGCTGGAGTCGGCCCGGCTGCTGCGGGCAGCGGTCCCCGGCACGACGTACGCCGTGGAGGACCTGGCCGGCATCACGCTGGAGCCGGCCTTCCTCGAGCGCCACCCGGTCCCGGACGGAGCCCGGCGGGCGCCGCTGGAGGAGCTCTTCGAGCGGCCCGCGCTCAAGCTGCTGGCGCGCCACGAGGAGCTGGCGCCCCAGGAGTTCTGGGACGTCGCCGAGAACGCGCTGACCGGCCGGCTGGTGATCACCTGGTCCTCCTCGACC
The DNA here is from genome assembly GCF_003710085.1 of Nocardioides pantholopis. NCBI lineage: Bacteria > Bacillati > Actinomycetota > Actinomycetes > Propionibacteriales > Nocardioidaceae > Nocardioides > Nocardioides pantholopis. Next base: position 93,257 of record NZ_CP033324.1, read on the forward strand.
TCGTTGCTGGAGATCAGCGGGCCCGGGGTCACCAAGGCCACCACCCTGGAGCTGCTGTGCGACCGGCTCGGGATCGCGGCCGCCGAGGTGATCGCGTTCGGGGACATGCCCAACGACCTGCCGATGCTCACCTGGGCCGGCACCTCCTACGCGATGGCCGACGCCCACCCGAGTGTCACCGCGGCGGCCGGGCAGGTCGCCCCCGGCCACGACGAGGACGGGGTGGCACGGGTGCTGGCTGGTGTGTTCCGGCTGTGATCTGCTTGCATGAGCGCGTGCCAGCGCCCTCCCCGACCCGACCCGCCCGGCTGGCCGGCACCCTCCTGGTGCTCGCGCTGCTGGTGGTCGCGACCCTGGCCGTGAGCGTCGCCGGCGTGCTCGGCACCGCGGCTCCGGCCGCGGCGGCCTGCACCTGCCAGCGCACCGACACCGAGGCCCAGGCCCGCCGGGCGCAGGACGTCTTCACCGGCACCGTGACCGCCGTCGACGTCCAGCGCGCCGGCGCCGGGCAGCCGGCCGTGATCACCCACGACGTCACCGTGGAGCTGGTCTACAAGGGCGGGCTGAGCCAGCAGGTCGTGCAGGTCGTCACCGAGTCGGCGACGCCGAACACCTGCGGGCTGGGACGGCTCGCCACCGGCGCCGAGGCGGTGTTCATGGTGCGCGAGGTCGAGGGCGCCCTGACCGCCGGCGGCTGCAGCGGCACTGCGCCGGCCACGGCCCGGCTGGTCGCCGCGCTGGACCGGCTCTACCCGAACGCCGCCCCGCCGCGCCCCGAGCAGGAGCCGGTCGAGGCGGACTTCGAGCGGGTCGGGGACCTCGGCGCGCCGACCCCGGTCACCCGTGCCCTGGCGCCGGGCGCCGCGCTGGTGCTGGTCGGGCTGCTCGGGCTGGCGCTGGTGCGTCGACTGGGCCGCCAGCGCTAGTCAGCCCTGGCCAGGACTGGTCAGTCGAGCGATCCTCGCCGACGTCCCCCAGGGTCGGACCTAGAGGTACATGCCCCCGGAGTCGCCCGGGCGCGCCCCGGCGTCGCCGGTGGGCTGGCCGGGGATCGGGCCCGGACCGCCGGGCTGCTGGCCCAGCGCGCCGGGCGGCAGGCTGCGGCGTACCTGCTCGAACTGGGCCCGGGCGGCCATCTGCTGGGCGTAGATCGCGGTCTGGATGCCGTGGAAGAGGCCCTCGAGCCAGCCCACCAGCTGCGCCTGGGCGATCCGCAGCTCCCCCTCGGTCGGGGTGTCCTCCTCGGTGAACGGGAGCGTCAGCCGGTCCAGCTCCTCCACGAGCTCGGGGGCCAGGCCCTCCTCGAGCTCGGTGATCGAGGCGCGGTGGATGTCCTTGAGCCGGTTGCGGCTGGCCTCGTCGAGCGGGGCGGCCTTCACCTCCTCCAGCAGCTGGCGGATCATCGTGCCGATCCGCATCACCTTCGCCGGCTGCTCGACGAGGTCGGTGACCGGCCGCTCGGCCGGGGTGCTCTCACCCTCCGGGCCGCCGGGACCACCGGGACCGCCGGCTGCGCCGGCCTGCGCCAGGTCGAACGTCGAGGCGGGCACCGCCGCCATCGGCTGGCCGTCGGGCCCGATGATCACGACCCGCTGCTCCTGCCCGCCCGGGGCACCCTGCTGCTCGCTCATGGGACCACGCTAGCGACTGCGTGGTGGGCCGCGCTCCGCTCAGAGCGCCAGCACGATCTTGCCGGTGTGCCCGCCCTCGCCCATGAGCCGGTGGGCGGCCGCGACCTCGGTCAACGGCATCGTCTCGTGCACGATCGGCCGGACCAGCCCGTCGGCGACCAGCGGCCACACGTGCTCGACGACCGCCGCGCAGATCGCTGCCTTGTCCGGGGCAGGGCGGGTGCGCAGCGAGGTCGCGACCACGGCGCCGCGCTTGGCCAGCAGCTTGCCGAGGTCGAGCTCACCGCGGGTGCCGCCCTGCATCCCGATCACGACCAGGCGGCCCTCGGTGGCCAGGGCGTCGACGTTGCGTCCGAGGTACTTGGCGCCCATGTTGTCGAGGATGACGTCGACGCCGCGGCCGGCCGTCTCGTCCTTGACGACCGCGACGAAGTCCTGGTCGCGGTAGTTGATCGCCACGTCCGCGCCCAGCGAGGTGCAGAGCGCGGCCTTCTCGGCGGTGCCCGCGGTCGTGAACACCCGGGCGCCGAGCTGGGAGGCGAGCTGGATCGCGAACGTGCCGATGCCGCCGGCACCGCCGTGCACCAGGAACGAGTCGCCGGGCTTGAGGCCGGCGACCATGAACACGTTCGACCACACAGTGCAGGCGACCTCGGGCAGCGCCGCCGCGGTCACCAGGTCGATCCCCGCCGGCACCGGCATCAGCTGGCCCGCCGGGACGACCACCTGCTCGGCGTACCCGCCGCCGGCGAGCAGCGCGCAGGCCTGGTCGCCGACCTGCCAGCCCTCGACGTTCGCGCCGAGGGCCGCGACCGTGCCGCTGCACTCCAGCCCGATCACCTCGGAGGCGCCGGGCGGCGGAGGGTAGAACCCCTGGCGCTGCAGGGTGTCGGCGCGGTTCACGGCCGTGGCCGCCACCGTCAGCAGGACCTCCCCGGGGCCGGGCTCGACGTCCGGGACCTCGCCGACGGACAGGACCTCGGGACCACCGGTCCCGCTCGCCACCACAGCACGCATGCGCCCACCCTAGGGCGTGGGCGGGGAGTCGCCGGCTCAGGCCTCGTAGCGCTCGCCGCTGTGGTCCACGGCGGTGTCGTCGGGCACGACGACGACCGCGTCGAGCTCCACCGGGTCGGGTGCGCCCGCCGGGCGCTGCCAGTTCTCGGCCAGCAGCTGCGCCCGCGCTGCGAGCGCCTCGATGGCCTCCGGGTCCGCGCCGCGCGAGCCGGCCGCCAGGCCCAGGAGGTACGCCGTCACGGGCGCGGCGGGGCGTTCGACGCTGTGGGCGACCACGCGGGCCAGGTCGAGCACCAGCCCCTCGTCGATCTCCTCGTCCAGGTCGAGCACGTCGCACAGCTCGTCGATCCAGTCGTGGAGGTTCACGACTCCCACCTTCGCCAACCCGGTCCCGCGCCGCAAGACCTCTCGGCCAAGTCCGCGCCCGACCGGGTCAGGGCTCGGCCAGGTCCGCCCAGGTGTCGACGTCGCGGTGCTCCGGCCCCACGGCCGGCACCGCCGCGAGGTCCAGGGGAGCCAGCAGCCGGCGCATCGCCATCCCGTCCTGGGCAGCCGGGGTCGGCCGGACCTGCGCCAGCCGCGCGGCGTCGAGCACCAGGGCCAGCTGGGCCCGCCCGTCCGGGCCCACCAGCCGGGCGCCGTCACGGCCCGCGGCCGTGGACCGCAGCCGGGCCACGGTCGCGGCCGAGACGTAGGGCATGTCGACGGCCAGCACCGCGAGCAGCGCGGGTGGCCGCGCCAGCCGGTCGACGCCGGTGAGCAGCGCCGCCACCGGCCCGCCGTACGCCGGGGACTCGCGGCAGAACGTCACCGGCCGGCCGGTCGGGACCGGGTCGCCCACCACGACCACCTCGGCGGCGTCCGCCAGCGCCGCCAGCGAGCGCTCCAGCAGGCTGCGGCCCTCGACCTCGAGGCCACCCTTGTCGACGCCGCCGAGCCGGGAGCCGCGGCCGCCGGCGAGCAGCACGGCGCTCAGCTCGGGGGTGCCGGCGGGGTCCACGGGACCGAGTCTGGCACCGCGGATGGCACGCTGGTGCCCGTGAGCCCCAGCACCCCCGCCCCGCTGCGTGTCGCCCTGGTCCAGGAGCCCGCCGGGCTCGATCCCGAGGCGGGTCGCGCCCGGCTGCGCGAGCTGACTCCCGAGGGCGCCGACCTCGTCGTCTTCCCGGAGGCCTTCGCGCGCGACTTCGGTCCGGCCGGGTCCGACGTCAGCGCCTTCGCCGAGCCGGTGGACGGGCCGTTCGGGACCACGCTGGCCGAGGTCGCCGCGCAGCGGCGGACCACGGTGATGGCGGGCATGTTCGAGACCGGCCCCGACCCGGCCCGGCCGTACAACACGCTGCTGGTCCGGGGGGCCGCGAGCGCGGCGTACCGCAAGGTGCATCTCTACGACTCCTTCGGCTACCGGGAGTCCGACCGGCTCACGGCCGGGGAGCCGGGCGCCACCGTGGTCGACGTCGGCGGGCACGCCGTGGGCCTGATGACCTGCTACGACCTGCGCTTCCCCGAGTTGGCCCGGGCCCTGGTCGACGCCGGCGCCGAGATCCTGGTGGTGCCCGCCGCCTGGGTCGCCGGGCCCCGGAAGGTCGACCACTGGCGCACGCTGCTGCGGGCGCGGGCCATCGAGAACACCGTGCACGTGGTCGCGGCGGCCCAGCCGGCCCCCCGCTACAGCGGGCACTCGATGGTCGTCGACCCGCTCGGCGACGTCCTGGCCGAGGCCGGCCCGGACGCCCAGGTGCTGACCGCCGAGATCGACCACGCCGTGCTGGTCGAGGCTCGCCGCACCAACCCGTCGCTGGCCAACCGCCGGCTGTAACCTTCCGGTCCGTGTCCCGAGCCGCCCCCCGTCGCCGCGCCGAACGGCCGCGACGACGTGCGCGGGCCGAGCGGCCCCGCCCGGAGCGGGTGGAGCGGTCGGCCCGGGTGGAGCGGACGGCACCCGTCCGCCGGCGGACGGCCACGCCCCGGGTGCCACTCGGAGCGGACGTGCCGGCCCGGTCACCCGGGCGGCTGCGCGCCGCCCTCGGGACGACACGGCTCCCGGTGCTGCTCGCCGTGGTGGTGGTGCTCGCCGGGCTGGGCTGCCTCGCGGCCGCGCTGGTGCCGGTCGGTCCCGACCAGCTCGGGACCGCCGGCTCGATAGCCATCGCCGCGGCGTACACGTGGGCGCTCTCGGCGCGCACCGGCGGCCGGTCGCTCTTCTACGCCGCGCTGGCGGTCGCCGTGGGGGTGGCGGTGCTGGTCACCGACGAGCCCTGGCTGCGCACCGGGGCCGCGGTGGTCACCTGTGCGGTCGCGGCGGTGCTCGGCGTGATGCTGACGGTGCCGGCGGTCCGGTTCGTGGCCGCGGCCCGGGAGTGCTGCTACGCGATCCTGGTCGCCGCCGTCGGCGCCGTCGCGACGCTGGGCTTCGAGCCCTCGATCACGCTGCTGCGCTTCGAGTACGTGACGCTGGTCCTGGCGTTCCTCGGGTGCTTCGGGGTCGTCTACCGCCTCGGCGCGGGTCTGCACGGGCTCGGCCGGCGGGGCGCGGCCGCGGTCCTGATCGGCTGCGGCGTGCTTGCGCTGGTGCTGGCCTACGCGGAGCTGCTGCGCCGCTACGGGACGCCCGGGCTGGTCGAGCAGCTCCTGGACGGGGTGCGCTGGAGCCGGGACAACCTCGGCGCGTTCCCGCGCCCCATCGAGACATTGCTCGGCGTGCCCGCCCTGGCCTGGGGCTGCCACATGCGGGCCCGGCGACGCCAGGGCTGGTGGGTTTGCGCCTTCGGCGTGGCCGCGACCACCCCGGTGGCGAGCTCGCTGATGAACCCCTCCATCACGGTCCTGGAGGCCGGGCTCTCGGTGCTCTACGGGCTCGTGGTCGGGCTGGTGATCGGGTACGCCGTGATCCGCATCGACCTGGCGTTCACCGGTCCGCGCGGCAGCCGCGCCCGCCGGGCCGAGGAGGCCTCCGCGCTGCGGCCCGAGCCGGCCCGGACCAGCCCACTGCTGTGAGCCGGCCGCGCCGGTTCCGGCGTACCCGGGGGTAACGGCTAGGTTCGCGGACATGGCCCGTGAACAGCTCATCGAGATCCTCGCCGAGATGGTGGGCAACGTGATGAGCGTGGGTGTCGGACCGGGCGACCGGGTCGCCGCCGGAGACGCCGTCGTGCTCCTGGAGTCGATGAAGATGGAGATCCCGGTGATCGCGGAGGTCCCCGGCACCGTCATCGCGGTCAAGATCGCCCCCGGCGACGTCGTCCAGGAGGGCGACGTGCTGGTGCAGCTGCGCTGACGCGGATTCGGCAGAGGGGGCGGGATTCGAACCCGCGGCTGACATCTCTGCCAGCGACCGCTTTCAAGGCGGTTCCGATCGGCCACTCCGGCACCCCTCCGTGCCCTCCCGGAGGAGGCACGGCAGCAGTGTAGGAGGGCCACCCCCGGCGTCCTCGGGCGGCGCTGGGACAATCGAGGCATGTCCTCGAGCCCTCCCGCCCCCCAGCCGGGCGACGAGCCGGCCGACCTGCCGGCCGTCTACCGCCTGCACCCCGCGGTGGTCGCCCGGTTCGTCGGCGCCGCCCTGGTCCTGCTGGCGGTGGTGATGTTCGCCGGCACCATGGTGGTCGCGTTCGCCAACCTCACCCCCGACCTGCTGGTGCTCCTGCTGGTGGTGGGGATCGTCGCGGTCTTCGGCCTCGGCTGGGTGCTGCGCTCCCGGGCGTACGTCGTGCGCTGCGACGAGGACGGCTACCGGGTCCGGATGGTCCGCGGCGCCGGCGCGACCCAGGCGCGCTGGACCGAGGTCCAGGACGCGGTCACCACGACCCGGGCCGGCGCGCCCTGCGTCGTCCTGCGGCTGCGCGACGGCCGCAGCACCACGATCCCGGTCGGCGTCCTGGCCCTGGACCGCGAGCAGTTCGTGCGTGAGCTCCAGCGCCACCTCCAGCGCGGCCAGGGCCTCCGGCCGCTCTGAGGATCGGCTCCGGTCTCCCCGGTTCTCCGGTTCGCCCCCACCTGATTGGTCGGAAACCCGAGGGTGCTTGTAGCCTGTGGGCGCTGTCGGGGAGGCGTCGCCTAGTCCGGTCTATGGCGCCCGCCTGCTAAGCGGGTTTGGGGCTACAACCCCATCGAGGGTTCAAATCCCTCCGCCTCCGCCAGCCTCGGCCCCTTCCGCCTCGCGGAAGGGGCCGAGACCCGTCGGTTGCAACCTTGTGCACTGCACGTTCCTGAGGCAGCACGACCGTGGGCGAGGCGGGCCGGAGGACTCACACTCTGGGGCCAGGGGCCTATCGGTGGGCCCCTCCGGGGACCAAAGGACACGACATGAGCTTCCTTCGCAAGATCGCCCTCACGCTCGGTGCAGCATCCCTCGCCGTCGGCCTGGTGGGGGGCGTCGCCGCTCCGGAGAGCAGGGACACGAGCTGGCCGGGCGCCGTCGGCATCTCGAAGTAGCAGGAGAAGCCGCAGGCGCTCAGTACGCCTCGTCGCCGCTGGGAAGGCACTCGTCGTCGGTCGCCTCGCTGCCGGTGACGCCGCGCCGGCCCATGGTGTAGCCGAGCTGGAACCGGGTGGTCGCGAAGAACTCCGCCTTCAGGTCGGCGACGTAGGCGGCGTAGGTGCGCGGGCTGACCCCGAGCCGTTTGGCGCTCACCGGGTCCGAGTGGCCCTCCACCAGCATCCGGATCGTCATCGACCGCTGCTCCTCGGCGATGCCGCGCAGCATCGACGGCTCGCTGTTGGAGAACGGCCGGGCGCGCTCCCAGGCACGCTCGAAGATGTCGACGAGGTAGGTCACGACGGCGGGCTCGCGGACGGCGACCGCCGCCAGCGCGTCGTCGGCGGCCGGGATCACCGCGACCCGGCGGTCCACGACGATGAGCCGGTTGAAGAACTCGTCGAGGGTGCGGACCTCGGCCCCCCGGCTGGTCACCGCGGCGACGTACTTGCGGGTGACGGTGCTGCGCCGCGCGCTGTGCTGGTAGAGGGTGCGCAGCGCGACGCCCCGCTCCAGCGCGGCGGTGTCGCGCAGCGCCGCGGAGGCGAGCGCCGCCGCGCTGCGGCCGGTCTGCGGCTGGGCGGTGAGGATCTCGGACTCGGCCTCGGCCACGATCCCGGTCAGCAGGGTGCCGATCGCGCTGCCCCGCACATGGGTGACCGGTCGGCGCTCCGCCGACTGCGGCGAGCGGCGCCAGGCCTGGTTGAGCAGCCCGAAGGCGCGCGACCACCGGGAGGACTCCTCCAGCAGGCGGGCGCCCTCCACGCTCAGCGGGATCACCACGCGGGCCTGCACGGTGCCGGGGTCCTCGGGGGCCCAGCCGGCGGCGTCGGGCTCGGGCTGGAGCAGGCCCAGGTCGACCAGCAGGTCGAACGCCGCCCGGTCCGGTGCTCCGGGGGCGATCCGCGGGTCGTCGGGGTCCAACCGCCCGGCCGCCAGGACGTCCTCGTAGAACCGGACCGCCTCGGTCTCGAACAGTCCGCGCTCGTCTGCTTCGTGTCCAGGCACAGCGCCGTCCTCCCCCAGGTGTGGGCTCGATGCTGCCACAGAAGGACGCCGGCCCCGCCCGGTTCGGACGGGGCCCGCGAGCCGTGCGGTACGCCGCGCTCGGGCGCTCAGCCCTCCAGGCGGGCGCGGAGCGCGTCGAGCTCGGTCCAGAGCACGGTGGGCAGGTCGTCCCCGAACTTCTCGAACCACTCCTGGATCTGGGGAAGCTCGGCGCGCCACTCCTCGGGGTCGACCGCGAGCGCCGCGCGCAGCGCCTCATCGCTCAGCTCCAGGCCGTCGGTGTCGAGCGACTCCGGCGTCGGGACGCTGCCGATGGGGGTCTCGACCGCCGCGGCGCGGCCCTCGATGCGGTCCACGACCCACTTCAGCACCCGGCTGTTCTCGCCGAAGCCGGGCCACAGGAACCCGCCCTCGCTGCCGTCCTCGAGCCGCTCGCGGCGGAACCAGTTGACGTAGAAGATCCGCGGCAGCCGGGCGGCGTCGTTCTCCTTGCCCACGTTGATCCAGTGGCTGAAGTAGTCGCCGGCGTTGTAGCCGATGAACGGCAGCATCGCCATCGGGTCGCGGCGCACGACCCCGACTGCGCCGGTCGCGGCGGCAGTGGTCTCGCTGGACAGGGTGGCGCCCAGGAACGTGCCGTGCACCCAGTCGCGGGCCTCGAAGACCAGCGGCACCGTCGTACGTCGCCGGCCGCCGAAGAGGATCGCGTCGATCGGGACGCCCCGCGGGTCGTCGTACTCCGGGGCGAGGATGTCGCACTGGGTGATCGGGGTGCAGTAGCGGCTGTTCGGGTGGCTGGAGAGCTCGCCGGACTCCGGGGTCCACGGCTCGCCCTTCCAGGACGTCGCCCGCGCCGGCGGGTTCTCCAGGCCCTCCCACCACACGTCGCCGTCCTCGGTGAGCGCCACGTTGGTGAACACCGAGTTGCCCTTGTCGATGGTCCGCATCGCGTTCGGGTTCGTGTGGTGGTTGGTGCCGGGCGCGACGCCGAAGAACCCGTACTCCGGGTTGACGGCCCAGAGCCGGCCGTCCTCCCCGATCCGCATCCAGGCGATGTCGTCGCCGAGGGTCTCGACCTGCCAGCCGGGGATGGTCGGCTCGAGCATCGCCAGGTTGGTCTTGCCGCAGGCGCTGGGGAACGCGGCCGCGACGTACTTGACGGTGCCCTCGGGGCTGGTCAGCTTCAGGATCAGCATGTGCTCGGCGAGCCAGCCCTCGTCACGCGCCATCACCGAGGCGATCCGCAGCGCGTAGCACTTCTTGCCCAGCAGCGCGTTGCCGCCGTAGCCGGAGCCGAAGGACCAGATCGCGCGCTCCTCGGGGAACTGCACGATGTACTTGGTGTCGTTGCAGGGCCACGCGACGTCGGCCTGGCCCGCGGCCAGCGGGTGGCCCACCGAGTGGATGGCCCGGACGAACGGCGCGTCGAGCTCCTCCATCCGGGCGAGCACGTTGCTGCCCATGCGGGCCATCACCCGCATCGAGACCGTGACGTACGCCGAGTCGGTGACCTCGACGCCGAACATCGGGCGCTCCGCCTCGAGGTGGCCCATGACGAACGGGATGACGTACATCGTCCGGCCCCGCATGCAGCCCGCGTAGAGCCCGCGCATGACCTCCTTCATCTGCTCGGGGTCCATCCAGTTGTTGGTGGGCCCGCAGTCCTTCTCGTCGACCGAGCAGATGTAGGTCCGGTCCTCGACGCGCGCGACGTCGATCGGGTCGGAGGCGGCGTGGAAGGAGTTGGGCTTGATCGCCGGGTCCAGCCGCGTGAAGGTCCCGGTGCCGACCAGCGCGTCGGTGAGCTCGGTCCACTCCTCGTCGGAGCCGGTGCACCAGTGCACCCGGTCCGGCTGGGTCAGGGCGGCGACCTCGGCGACGAAGTCGAGGATCCCCTGGTGGGTCGTGGGCTGGCCGGTCCGGGACTCCGGAGTCGACGTGGTGGTCATGGGTTCCCTCTCGCGCGTTCGCGGCGGTCGCCCGCGACGAGCGAGGACGCCACCGGCCGTCGAGCGTGTCGACGGAGTCGTCGTGAAGCTGATGGATTGCGCGGCATCGTTGCCGGCGACGGATGCCGCGGAGGCTATCGGCGTTGTGCCGCGGGGCACATTGGATCGTTCCACCGGGCCCGGTTCCGCCCTCGGGGTGGCCGGATTCGGCATCGCGGAGGCGTTCGGCTATCCTCGTCCAGTCGCTCGGCACGCCGGGCGGAGGGCGCCTGTAGCTCAACGGATAGAGCATCTGACTACGGATCAGAAGGTTTGGGGTTCGAATCCCTACAGGCGCACAGATCGGATCCACAGCATGACCTGCGCAACAGGTTGAGAGGCCCACTTCCCGGACAGGGAGGTGGGCCTTCTCCGTCTCAGAAACCGGCTCAAGAACTCTTCGCAGACCGCGCGTCGCGCCGGGACGGCTCAGGGCGCGTCCCCCGCAGCGTCCCCCCGCGTCCCCCCGGCTTCGTAATCGCCGGGTGCCGGTCTCCGCACCTGGGTGGCACAAGGAGACCAGCACCCACCCCAGCCCCCAGCCCCCTGTCCACGACCGCAGCCGACACGCTGCTGCTCACCCTCGACGAGGGCGCCCGCCAGCTGTGCTGCGCCCGGCGCAGCGTCGAGCGCCACGTCGCCCGCCGCCGGCTGCGCGTCGTCCACCTCGGGCGCTCCGTGCGCGTGGAGCGCCGCGAGCTCGAGCGGTTCATCGTCCAGATGCGAGACCAGCACGCAAAGGTCCACGATGAGCAGGCCACGCAAGCCCGCCGAGCAGACCACCTCCACGCTCTACCGCGGCGCCGACGGGCACTGGCACGCGGGTCACGATGGGCCGCCGCCCCGACGGCAGCACCGAGCGCAAGCACGTGCAGCGCGGGACGAAAGCAGAACCGCGTGACGTGGTCCGCGCCGTCGCGACGCCGGCACCCACGTCTGGACCCAGGACGACGTCACCCTGGGTCAGGCGGGTTCGCGCCGGGAATGCAAGAGGTGTGTGGGACTTGGAATGTTGGATGGGATCTGGGGGCGCTGGGTTGTCGGAGTCCGTGTGCCGCTCGGCAGCTGCACGCGGATCGCGGCGGATCCGGGCGGGCGACAGACCGAGCTGCACGGGGACGCGAACGGATGCAGGAAACGCCTACGGGGTAAGCAGATGTCGGAAACGTTTCGTCATGATCGTTCCTGCCACGTCGTAGTTCACCGAGGGTGTTCGACTCTCGACTAGCTGGTGCGTGGTCTTGCCCTTCGCGTCCCACAGCCACATGTCGCCGCTCATCCAGTCGTCCACGACAAGGTGGTGGTCGTCGAGCCATGTCCGTGCCCCGAGGCGGCATCCACGGAGGTGGGGGGCGGTGAGCATCGACAGGGCGCTTCCGGAGGTTGTGCTGAGAACCGCAACGCCGGTGTCGCGCCGGCCAGCCCGTCCCCCGCATTGGGCGTACGCCACGTGACGTGCCGCGGCCGGGCCGCCCGCGGTGTACGCAACCGTCGAGGCGGGCATCGGAACTGCTTCCCGCGAGCCATCGGCGTGGTGGGTGACAACGTGCCCGACACGTCCCCTGCTCGGGGTTTGGATCTCGATCACGGCACCGTTGTCGTTATAGGCGGAGTGGAACATGTTGAAGGGCACGGGGGTGAGTCGGCCGGTCTCGAGGTCGAGCCTGCAGCCCGTCGGTCCGCATGGTCGGCGGTCGTCATGGCGGTCCTTGAGCAGGAGAGAGGCCTCGTCGGGTGACCAGGTCACCATGATGGCTTCGCGGGCTGCCAGCTCGAACCGTTTGAAGGTGTTGTCCGCGAGGTCGACAGTGACGAGGGCGGAGGGATCGGCGAAGGCCACATGCGAGCCATCCGATGAGATCGCCATGGAAAGTTCGCCGTACACCGGCGATGCGAAGCCGTAGCCTGCAAGGTCGAACGTCCGCCACTGCCCGCGTTGTGTCAGTAGGTAGGGCTGCCCGGGAGGGACCCGCGTCTCGTTGTGGCCGTTCGCCGCCTCGAGGCTCAGTTGCGCCAGCAGCAGGCCCGTACTGACGGGTGCTTCGTCGAGGCTGGGCGCGCTCTGAGCGTCGTCCAGGTCGACGATAATGCCGTCCGCAATCAGCTTGGAGGACGGTGGAAGACTCACGCGGAGTGAGTCGGGTATCGGGCGGAGCGTGGGTGCCGCCGGAGGGGTCGGTTCCTCGCTATGACCGGCTGGCTCGTGGTCCGAGGGACGCGATTCGTCTAGGCGAGTTCCACCCGTGCAACCCGAGAGTCCGACCAAGACACCGACGAGCGACGCTAAGCCGCGCATCGACTTCGACACCTTGTCCTCCTCTGCTTGACGGGCACTTGCCTGGTCAACGCGTCGAGCATCCCGGAGGGTTATGGCCATCCCGCGGACCTGCGCCAACAAGTCGTGGTGGAACTTGGCAGGACGGCGCACTCGGCGCCAGAGGCGGACAGAGGGACGACGTCGCCTGAGAGCGAGTGATCGGTAACCGTCAGCAACGATGCTCGAGAAGTGCACGAAGAGCACTTCACCATCGTCGGCAGTGATGCGGCCGTAGCCCTTGTCTTCTTTGAACCAGCGGACCGTGCCACTTCGCTCGACGCCCAGCAACTCCGGGCGACGCGCGCCCAAGTCGTCGCCCGCATCGTGAGGTTAGGCGGCTCGCAGGGGATGCGAGCGGGTCGCGGCAGGTCCGGGGGAGCGGAGCCGCCCTCAAGGCGGCATGACCGGGCGTTTCGGTGCGGCGCGTCGGTTGTTCCTCCAGGCGGGTCAGTCGGCCGCGCGGTTGCGTGCAACGGGGCCGTACTGGTGCGGGACGCCGAGGTGGTCGCGCAGGGTCGGTCCGTCGTAGTCGTGGTGGTAGAGCCCGCGGTGTTGCAGGATGGGTACGACTTCGTTGACGAAGGTGTCGATGTCGGTCTCGTTGACGTCGGGTTGGACCCAGAAGCCGTCGACGGCGTCCGCGTCGAACCACTCCTGGAGGTGGTCGGCGATCGCAGAGGGCGGTCCGACGGGTGTGGGGTGGTAGTCGATGACGCCGTGGGCGAGGATCTCGCGGATCGTCCATCCCTCCCGTGCCACGCGCAGGGCGTTGGCGGACCGCGGGTCCGCGGGGCTGGCGTGCGCTGAGTTGAGCTGTGCGGGGGTGAGGGGCTGGTCGAGTTCCCCGGCGGTCAGCGGGAGGCCGAGCATGTGTCCCAGGTAGGGCACGCGACCTGGGAAGAGGTCTGCGTTCAGGGTGATGCGGCGTTCGAGGGCGTCTTCGACGGTGCTGCCGAGCGCTGGCATGACGCCGGCGAAGTACTTGATCTCGTCGGGGTCCCGGCCCGCTTGGCGGGCGGCCTCGCGGACGGCGTCGCGCTGGGCGCGGGCGTCGTCGATGGTAAAGGCGGCTCCGATGACTCCGCTGGCGTACCGCCCGGCAATCGTCAGTCCGTAGGCGCCGCCGCCGGCGGAGAAGATGACGGGCTGGCCCTGTTCGGACGGCGGGATGGGTAGTGGCCCGCGGGAGGCGACGTGGTCGCCCTGCAGGTTGACGGGCACCAGCTTGTCGGTGTCGACGAACATCCCGGTGGCGGGGTCCTTGACCCAGGCGTCTTCCTGCCAGCTGCCCCAGAGGGCTTGGACGACCTGGATGACCTCGTGGGCGCGTCCGTATCGCTCGGGTCGATCGGCGATGCTCTGGCCGAAGTTCGCAGCTGCCGCGGGATCGCTGGTGGTGACGGCGTTCCAGCCGGCGCGGCCGCGGCTCATGACGTCGAGCGTCTTGAACTGGCGGGCGATGTTGTAGGGCTCGTTGAACGTCGTGGAGCCGGTGGCGACCAGCCCGATGCGTTCGGTGGCGCGCGCAATCGCGGCGAGGGTGAGCATCGGTTCCAGGGTCGCCTGGGGCACCTCGTGGTCGATGCCGCGGGTCACCGCGAGCGAGTCGGGGAGGAAGAGGAACGCGAACTTGCCGCGTTCGGCGGCTTGGGCGTAGCGCACCTGGGCGTCGAAGTCGGTGTAGTTCCCCGGATCGACGCCGGGCGCGCGCCAGGACAGGGCCTGGGAGCCGTAGCCCGTCCCCAGGTGCATCCCGAGGATCATCGTGCGGTCAGTCATCAGCTTCTGTCTCCTAGGTCGGTGGGCGCAGGTGCGCGATGCGGTGTGGGGTGCGGTCGTGGATGACCAGCGCTGGTGTAACCGGGTCACGGTGCAGGTCCAGCCCACGGTGCAGTACGACGTCGTGGTCGCCGGCCTCGACCACCGCGTGCCGGGTGACGGCGAGGGGTCAGACGAGCCGGCCAGGACGAGGCCGCCGTGCCGGTCCTCCGTCTCCTGAGTCACGACGCCGTCGAAGCGGACGCCGGCAGGTCGCGACAGCAGGGGACGTAGCCGGCCTGGTTCTCGGCCAGGACACGCTGATGCCCCATTGCTCGACGCCTCGCAGCAGGGGCCAGGTGGTCGAGGTCCGCGCGAAGGCCACCGACACCAGCGGCAGGTCGAGGGAGACCGAGGTGAAGGAGTTGACGAGCATGCCAACGGCTTCGTCGGCGTGCGTGGCAGCCACGAGCACCACCCGGCGGGGTAGCCCGCCAGGGCGTTCCGCATCTCGTGTGCGATGGGAGTCACCGCGGTCCCTACGCCACCTCCAACATCCCGCGCGGTGGTCAGAACTCGCGGCCGGCGACGTCGGGCCGGTGGGCGGCCGCCAGGAGGTCGCGGAGTCGGTCGGCGGGCAGCGGCGCCCCCGGGTCGGCGAGGTAGTCGGTGGCGAAGGTCGCGAGGTCGGCGGCGTAGATGGTGGTGTAGGCGCCGGACTCAGGTTCGAAGCGCCACGACTCGGCCAGGGTACCGGCGTCGACGGGGTCGAAGCCGAGGCTGTCGACGAGCGCGGATACCGCCGCCTTGGCGCCGTCGTCGTCTGCAGCGACGGCGAGTCCGGAGCGGTCCGGTGCGCAGTGGGGACGCGCGAGCGACGGGATGTGGTGGGCGACGATGTTGTTGAACGCCTTGGCGATCTCGACTCCGGGGAGGAAGGTCTGCTCGTACTGGGCGGTGTTGAGCGTGCCGGTGTCCAGGTCTGGGATCCGTCCGTCGCGGGAGGGGTAGTAGTTGCCGGTGGAGAGGACCGTCTTGCCGGCCAGTGCCTCGGCGGGAATCGCTGTGTAGGCCGCCAGTGGGACCGCGAGGACGACGATGTCACCGAATCCTGCGGCCTCGTGGGTCTCGGCGGCCCGCGCGCGGTCCCCCAGCTCGCCGATGAGCTCGCGCAGTGACTCGGGCCCGCGTGAGTTCGACACCACCACGTCGTGGCCTGCGGCGACCGCGAGACGGGCGATGGCGGCGCCGATCGCTCCGCTGCCGATGATTGCGACCTTCGTCATGAGCTTCTCCTTCGTTCTCGTGTGCTGTTCGTCCGGTGTCGCAACGCGTTCAGTGCGCGGCGACCTGGGGGCGGTCCGGCTGGTCGGCAGGCGCTGCGGCCGGGGCTCGGCGCACCAGGAGGGTGACGACGACCGAGACGCAGGCGATGAGGGCGCCGGCGGTGAAGGCGGCCTGCGCTGCGTCGACCGACGGGGCGAGGTCGAGGGCCTTGGAGGTGTCTGCGTCGGCGCCGAAGGTGTAGGCCGAGACCAGGATGGCGGTCCCGGCGGCTCCGCCGAGCTGCTGGATGGCGCTGAAGGCGGCGCTGCCGTGCGGGTACAGATCGCTGGGAAGCGCCGAGAGGGCGGCGGTGGTCATCGGGCTCCACATCAGCGCCTGGCCGATGATCATCACGACGTAGGCGGTCAGCAGCGTCCACACCGACGTGGTCGCGCTGATCTGGGTAAGGAACCACAGGGATCCCGCGACAATCAGTGCGCCGGGGATGGCGAGGGGTCGCGGACCGACGTGGTCGTAGATGCGCCCGCCGATGGCTGAGACCACCGAGATCGCCACCCCGCCCGGGACGAGAAAGAGGCCGACCTGCAGTGAGCTGAGCTCGTTGACGTTCGTCAGCACGAGCGGGAAGACGACCCCGGTACCGAACGCGGTCATCGTGAGGAGCAGCATCACGAGCAGCGGCACCGTGAAGGAGCGGACGGCGAAGATGCGTACGTCCAACAGCTGTGTGCCGCCGCGCTGCAGCGCGGCCTGACGCCACCCGAAGGCCGCAATGCCGATCACGCCGAGGACCATCGGCAGGTACGGCGGCACGGGGGTGTGTCCAGACAGCGACTCGCCGATGCTGGCCAGGCCGTAGACGAGGGCGCCGAACCCGACCGCGGAGAGAAGCAGGGACAGTGCGTCGAGCCGCACGGGCTCGGGGGTGGTGATGTTGCGCAGCTTTGCGGCGCCGAGGGCCAGCGCGGCGAGTGCGATCGGGAGCATCCCGATGAACAGCCAGCGCCAGCTCAGCTGGGACAGCACAAGCCCTGAGATCGCCGGACCCATGGCCGGGGCTGCGGCCGTGACGACGACGACGAAGGCCATGATCTGGCCGCGTCGGCCTTCGGGGACCAGCCGCATCACGGTGGTCATCAGCAGCGGCAAGAACACCGCCGTGCCTGCGGCCTGGACGAGGCGGCCCGCGAAGAGGACCCCGAACCCGGGAGCGACGGCGGCGAGCGCGGTGCCAGCGGCAAACAGGCCCATCGAGGTGGTGAAGATCGTGCGCACGTGGAACTTGCGCATCACGAACCCGGTGGCCGGGATGAGGACAGCCAGCGTGAGCAGGTAGCCGGTGGTCAGCCACTGCCCGGTCGCGGCTGTGATGCGCAGGTCCTCGATCAGGGTGGGCAGCGCCACCCCGAGCAGCATCTCGTTGAGCAGGACCACGAAGGTCGAGGTCATCAACAGCCCGATGGCTAGGCCGTCGCCCGGCGCGAGGCGCTCGCTCTTGGCCGACCGCTCGACACCGGCGTCGGTCCGCCCATCGCCGACACCTCGCACGGCCGCCGTCTGGCCGGCGGAGTCCGGGCCCACCTGGTCAGGTCGCTCGATCCGGTCGGGGTCCTGGGTGAGGTGTGGCTGGTCGGGCACGGCGCTGCTCTCTCTCGGCTCACTAAACGGGGGGTCCCCCCGAGTCAGTAAACAGGGGCCGCCCCCGTTTTCCAAGATGTCGTAGCAGCGGTCGAGGCTGGCGCGAGGTCAGCGGAGGTACCCGTCGCGCACCAGGGTCCGGAGTCGATCCGCAGATCCCTCGTCCGCGAGGGACGACCCGCGCACCCAGCTCGTGGCCAGCGCCGCCAGGAACAGGTCGCGTCCGCGCACGTCCTTGCGAGCAGTGCCGTTGCGCTGCGCCGCCTCGAGGAAGTGGTTGGTGCCGTCGATGAAGCCGACGCAGGTGAGCGCCAGGGGGTTGTGCTCCTCGACCAGGGCGCTGCGCAGTGGTCCGGGTAGTCCGTCGAAGGCGCCGAAGAACTCCTCGAGCGCACCCAGCCACGCCTCGAGGGCGGCATCAGGGTCGTCGAGCTGCTCGATGCGTTCCCGGGCTGCCTCGAAGGTCACGACGCGGCGTTGCAGCACCTCGGCCAGCAACGCCTCCCGGGTGGGGAAGTGCCGGTACAGGGTCGCTGAGCCGAGCCCTGCGTCCCGCGCGACCGCCTCGAGGGAAGCGTTGACGCCGAGCTCGGTGAAATGACGATCCGCCTGGGAGACGATCTCGGCGCGGTTGCGCTCGAAGTCTGCTCGAGTGCGACGCGCGCGGCCGTTGGCTGCCGGCATGGCTACTCTCCTGTTCGTGCAGCGTCAGCCGTTGGCCACCGCTCGGCCCCCAAACTCGACGCGACGAGATGCGAAACGGGGGAACCCCCCGGAACACACGATAGCGGCTGAACGGAAAATGGCCCCTTCTCCGTCGCTGCGAACTTCACGCAATCGTCGTCTTCCTGCGCAATGACCAAGTGCCGATAGCAGAGCCGAAACGTACGCCCGACCCTCGGCAGAAGAGCGACCAATCAGCCGTCTCCACTCGCCAACCGGCCGGAACGGTGGACTCCCAGAGCAGGACTCGCAGGTTCACGTGCCCGTCGTGGGTGGCTCGGATACGGAGGTCCCCCTCGAGAGACTCGAAAACTCGCTCACCTGGCCAGCCACGCCACTGCTCAACGAGATCAGCGACGAAGGCTGCCAACGCGGTGAAGCCGCCGTCCCAGCCTGCACACCTGACGGCTGGCGCTCATCTCAGGTCCGGTCACGGTGACCGACAGGTAGTCAGCCGGGAGGAGTCCCTGCGAACTGGGGGTCCGAGAAGGTCAGCGCCTTACCTGCGTCTCCGATGATCACCGACTCCATGACCACATCATCGCGGCTGACCGCATATCGTCATGAGCGAATGCGGACGCAGCAAAGCGGACCTGCCATCGGCTCAAAGACGGCTCATTAACAGGGGTTGCGACCACTGGCTGTGACCTGGCGTGCCAGCAGGCGCCTAGGACCGCCAGATCGGCGAGGACCCATGCTGACCTGCTAGTTTGTGTAAACAATGGTGTCTGTCGTCGGCCGTCGGGTCGGCACCAGCGGCCTCTAATCGTCCGGATCCTGACTACGGATCAGAAGGTTTGGGGTTCGAATCCCTACAGGCGCACAGATCGACCGAAGCCCCGGGCCAGCACGCTGGCCCGGGGCTTTCTCTATTTCGCTCCGGGGGCGACCCGAGTGGACTGGACCGCTGTTTCGCAGGGGCGCACCCCGGGGAGCAATGGGACGAGGGACCCCCGGTCCCGACCCACCCGCTCGGGCGTCGAGAAGGAAGCCACCACGTGAACCTGTTCAGTCGCACCGCCGCCGCCGCTGTCACGGCTCTGGCGCTCGCCATCCCCACCGGTACCTTCGTCGCGAGCGCCCAGGCCGCGCCGGGCGACTCGGTCACCGCCGCCGCGAACGGGCAGGACTCTGAGCGGCAGAAGCCCAAGAAGGGCAAGAAGGGCAAGAAGGGCAAGCTCTCGCTCAAGCGGTCCGCCGCCTACTCCCACGTCGGCCAGCCCGGCGTGAAGGTCACCGCGGTGGTGAAGAAGAAGCGGGCCAAGGGCAAGGTCACGTTCAGCGTCAACGGCGCGAAGGCCCGGAAGGTCAAGCTCAAGAAGGGCAAGGCCTCCTTCCGGCTGCCGAGCGGCAATGCCCCCGGGACCTACAAGGTGACCGCGAAGTACAAGGGCGCGAAGAAGGCCACCAAGGTCCGCGTCTACAACTCCGCGATCCAGCTGTCCGCGACGTCCTTCACGATCTCCAAGTCCGCCGACAGCTACGACCTGCCGGCCCTCACCGGCTCGGTCGTCTTCAAGGGCACGCCGGCGAAGAAGGGCTACGTCGACATCTACCAGGACGGCCGCAACAAGGCGGGCAGCAGCTCGCCGTACTACTGCTGCATGGCCTCGGTCGCCAGCAACGGCACCTTCCAGTTCTCCTCCTACACCTTCCTCGGCGAGGTGCAGGAGAAGAAGCAGCCCGGCACCTACACCTACCAGGCCTTCTACACCGACGGCCCGGCGTTCGCCGACTACATCTACTCCACCCCGATCACCGTGACCGTCACGCCCTGACGTCTCGATCCTGAGGACGGCCCGCCAGCGATGCTGGCGGGCCGTCGTCGTGTGTGCGGTCCTGGTCCCGGCCCGCGACGTGAGATCGACGCCACTGCGGCCGTAGGGATCGGACACCCCGTGGATGTAGCCGACGCGGCGTCGGTATCGTTGTCGACATGGTGTCGGTAATCCGGTTGTTCCCATGAGGCCGTCCTTCCTCGCGATCCGCGAGCTGTCCTTCGCGCGTGGCCGGTTCGCGCTGATGGGCGTCGTGGTGGCTCTCATCGCCGTGCTGATGGTGCTGCTCAGCGGACTGTCGGTCGGCCTGGTCAATGACGGTGTCTCAGGCCTGCAGCGCCTGCCCGTCACGTCCCTGGCGTTCCAGGAAGACGTCGAGAAGAGCTCGGCGTACTCGCGCAGCGTGGTGAGCACCGAGGCGGCGGACGCCTGGGCGCAGCGGCCCGACGTCGCGGAGGCCGCGCCCTTCGGCAACACCCTGGCGAACGGACGCACCACCGAGGGGGTCGAGATCGACCTCGCGCTGTTCGGTGTCGAGCTGGGCTCCTTCGTGGATCCCGGCGTCGCCGAGGGCGAGCGCCTGCGCGCAGACAACGAGGTCGTCATCTCCGCCTCGGCGGCCGACGAGGGCGTCGAGCTCGGGCACACAGTGGTCCTGGAGCCGAGCGGCATGGAGCTGAAGGTCGTGGGGATCCTGGCCGACCAGCACACCTACGGCCACGTGGACATCGGCTACCTCTCGCTGCGCAGCTGGCAGGAGGCGAAGGCCGGCGTCCGGCCGGGCGACGCGGTCGCCGACCGGGTCTACGAGGAGGCGACCGCGGTGGCCGTCCGGGCTGCCGACGGGGCCGAGGTCGACCTGGCCGCAGGCGACGAGGCCGCGGGCACGACGTCGCTGACCCTCGAGGACTCCTTCGACGCCTCGCCGGGCTACTCGGCGGAGACCTCCACCCTCCAGCTCATCCAGGGGTTCCTCTACGTCATCTCCGCGCTGGTCGTCGGCGCGTTCTTCACAGTTCTCACCGTGCAGCGCAAGGGGGAGATCGCGGTGCTCCGGGCGCTCGGCGCCAGCACCGGCTACCTCCTGCGCGAGAGCCTGCTGCAGTCGATCGTGCTGCTGGCCGTCTCCGCCGGGATCGGGATCGCTGCGGGCGTCGGACTCGGTCTCGCGATCGGCGCCACCGAGATGCCGTTCGCGCTGGAGGCCGGTCCGATCGTCGCGGCGACCCTGCTCCTGCTCGTCCTCGGCGTCGCGGGAGCCGCGGTCGCGGTCCTGCGCATCACCCGGGTCGACCCGCTGACTGCTCTGGGAGGCAGCCGATGAACGCCGCACTGTCCATCTCCGAGGTCACGCTCGTCCACGGGGACGGCGAGGAGACCGTCACAGCGCTCGACGGCGTCACGCTGCGGGTGGGCCGCGGTGAGCTGGTGGCGGTCGTCGGCCCCTCGGGTTCGGGCAAGTCGAGCCTGCTGGCGGTCGCGGGGGCGCTGACCACGCCCACCTCGGGCGAGGTCCGGCTCGGCGAGCTGGACCTGGTCGCCGCCACGCCGCGCCAGCGCGACGCCGTACGCCGCGACCGGATCGGCTTCGTCTTCCAGTCCAGCAACCTGGTCCCCGCGCTCACCGCCGTCGACCAGCTCCGGCTGCCCGGCACGTTCCGGCGCTCCGGCGCCGGCCGGGACCCGCTCGAGCTGCTCGCCGAGGTCGGCATGGACCACAAGGCCACGCGTCGCCCGCACGAGCTCTCCGGCGGTGAGCGCCAGCGCGTCGGCATCGCCCGCGCGCTCGTGAACCGGCCCGAGGTGCTCCTGGTCGACGAGCCCACGGCGGCGCTGGACCGCCAGCGCAGCCAGGACATCGTCGGACTCCTGGCCCGGGAGACCCACGGGCACGGGGTCGCCACGGTGATGGTCACCCACGACCACGAGGTCCTCGGCCATTGCGACCGGGTCTATGAGATGGTCGACGGGCAGCTGAGGATGCTGGAGGGCTGACCCTCCTTCGGGTGGCAGGGAGGGGCGAGGGTGCCGAGGATCGATGCGCCCACGGTCGTCGAGCACCACGCCCGACAGCGCCGGGCGCTGCTGGACGCGGCACGGTCGCTGCTCGCCGAGACCGGCGAGGCGCCGTCCATGGCGGCAGTGGGTCGTCGAGCCGGCCTCGCGCGCAGCAGCGTCTACCAGTACTTCGGGTCCCCCGAGGCGCTCCTGCACGCCGTGGTCGCCGACGTGTTCCCCGACTGGGCCGGCCAGGTCCAGCAGCGGGTCGACGAGGCGACGACCCCCGGTGAGAAGGTCTGGGCCTACATCGAGGCGAACGTCGACCTGTTCGCCAGCTCCGAGCAGGCGGTCGCGCACGCACTGAGCCGGGTGGTCGAGCCGCACGTGCTGCGCGGCCCGATGGAGCAGTTCCACCGGCGGCTGCAGGTCCCGTTGCGGGAGGCGCTCGCGGCGTACGGCGAGCCGGAGGTGCCCGCCATGGCCGAGCTGATCGACGCGATGATCGTGCAGGCCTCGCGCGGAGCCGGGTCGGGCGACCCCGAGTGCTCGCCGCAGGAGGTGCAGCGCGACCTGCCCCTGCGGCGGCTGCGGCGACTGCTCGGCGGCTACCTGGGCCTGCCACCGGCGCCGTGACCGGTGGCCTCGGCCGGGTTTCACCGTCGGTGAGTCCGGTCACAGGTGATCCATGTCTCGAGCACCCCACGGCGTCCCTGTCCGCACCACCCCACCCCGCTCGCTGCGACGGATGGGCGCCGCCCTCGGGGCCGGGGTCCTGACCGCCGCCCTGGGCGTCGGCATGGTCCCGGCCGCGTCGGCCGGCGTCACCGACGACTCGGCGCGGGTCGCGCCGAGCAGCATCCTGGTGACCGAGGGTGCTGAGATCGACTACGTCGCGCTGGGCGACTCCTACAGCGCCGGGCCGCTCGTCCCCGCCCAGCGCGCCGACCCGCTCGGCTGCCTGCGCTCGACCAACAACTACCCGGCCTTCCTGGCCGGCTACTTCGACGTCGCCAGCTACGTCGACAAGACCTGCTCCGGCGCGCAGACCGCCGACCTCGACCGACGCCGGCAGAAGACGATCCTGCCCGGCCCGCGGCCGCGGCCGCAGGTGGACGCCCTGAGCGTGGAGACCGACCTGGTGACGATCGGGATCGGCGGCAACGACCACAAGCTGTTCGGGTCGATGATCAAGGTGTGCGGGAAGGTCGCCGAGCTCGCCCCGAAGGGCGCGCCCTGCCGACGCCACTTCACCACCAAGCGCGGGGTGGACACCAAGCTCCGGGACGCGGCGCGGATCCGCAAGCCGGTGGTCCGGGTGCTGCGGGCCGTGGCGCGCCGCGCGCCCCGCGCCGAGGTGTACGTCGTGGGCTACCCGCGGCTGCTGCCCCAGAAGGGCACCTGCAAGGCCGTGAAGTTCGCCGCCGGCGACTACCGGTGGGGCAACCGGGTGGAGCGGCGGCTGAACAAGTCGCTGCGGCAGGCGGCGGCCCGCACCGGCGCGACGTACGTCGACCTGTATCCGGCCTCGCGCGGGCACGACGCCTGCGCCGGCAAGGAGGCGTGGGTCAACGGGAGCACGCTCAACCCGCTCCGGGCTGCCGACTTCCACCCGTTCCTGCGCGGCATGCGCGGCGCGGCCCAGGAGATCTACCGCCAGCTGACCGGCGGCCGGACGGCCCCCGGCGACGCCGTCGCGCTCCCGCCGGTCGCCCTGCCGCGGGCCACCACCGACCCCGCTGTCATCGCCGAGCGGCTCGCGGCGCGCTGACCGTCCGGCCCCATCGGCCACACTGACGGGGAGGGGCGGTGGCGTCCCGGAGGACCGAGCCCAGGAGGAGACCGATGAATCTCACCGCAGTGCGCCTCGGTGGGCGGCCGGACCTGCCGCTGCTGGTCCTCGGACCCGCGCTCGGCACCACCGCCCAGACGCTGTGGGCCGACACGGCGGCCCGGCTCGCCCCCGACTTCCAGGTGGTCGGCTGGGACCTGCCCGGCCACGGCACCAACACCCTGGTCCCCGAGCACCCGGTCGAGGTCGCCGACCTGGCGGCCGCCGTGCTGGACCTCGTCGACGACATGGCCTCGGGCCTGGAGGTGCCGACCTTCCACTACGCCGGGGTGGGCGCCGGCGGGGCCGTCGGGCTGCAGCTCCTCCTCGATGCCCCGGCGCGGGTCGCCTCCGCCGTCCTGGTCAGCACGCGCGCCGCGCCCGGCGACAACGACTGGGCCGGGCGCGCCGCCACCGTCCGGGAGGGCGGCACCGCCGCCTGTCTCGACGACGCGGCCCGGCGCTGGTTCGCGCCGACCTTCGAGGCCCGCGAGCCGCGGCGCTGCGCCGCCCTCCTGGACGCGCTGCGCGGGACCGACCCCGAGGGGTATGCAGTGGTGTGCGAGGCCCTGGCCCGCTTCGACGTGCGGGACCGGCTCGGTGAGGTGGCCGCACCCGTCGTGACCGTCGCCGGCGGCCACGACGTCCCCGCCGCCGCGACGGGTCCCCGCGAGATCGCCGACGGCGTACGGCACGGCCGCGCGGTGGTGCTCGACGGCGTCGCCCGGCTGGTGCCGGCCGAGGCCCCCGAGGCCTTCGCCCGGCTGGTGCGCGACCAGGTGCTCGGGCCCAGTCGGGACACGATGACGGTCGCGGAGGTCCGCAAGGCGGGGATGGCGGTACGCCGTGAGGTGCTGGGCGCGGCCTACGTGGACCGCGCCATGGCCGCGGCCACCGAGGTGACCCGCGACTTCCAGGAGCTGATCACCGAGTACGCCTGGGGCGGCATCTGGTCCCGGCCGGGCCTGGACCGGCGGTCTCGGTCGATGATCGCCGTGACCGCGCTGGTCGCGCGCGGCCACCACGAGGAGCTCGCGATGCACCTGCGGGCGGCGCGGACCAACGGGCTCACCGTGGAGGAGATCACCGAGGTGCTGATGCAGACGGCCGTCTACTGCGGTGTCCCGGAGGCCAACATCGCGTTCCGGATCGCCCAGCAGGTGTTCGCCGAGGAGCGCTGAGCCCGGCCCGGGTCGCTCAGGTGGTGTGTACGACGTACACGTCGCACTCGGCGTGGTGGGTCACCGCGCCCGGGATCGAGCCGAGGCCCCGCAGCGGGCTCTGCAGGCGGCGGTTGCCGACCACCACCAGGTCCGCGTCGAGGTCGGCGGCCTGCTCGACGAGCACCTCCGCGGCCCGGCCGGGCAGCGCGTCGATGGTGATGTCGTCGTGGAAGGCCAGCAGGCGGGCCCGCTCCTCCTGGACCACCGCGAGCGCCCGCTCGGCGTCGCTGACCCGCCCGCGCCCCTCGCCGTCGGGGCGGTGCACGCAGATCACGTGCAGCCGGGCGCCGTACCGCGAGGCCAGGTCGGCGGCCCGGGTGGCCGCGGCCGAGGCGGTCGTGCTGCCGTCGATGCCGACGAGGATGAGCTTCACACGGACCTCCTGGGAGACGGGTCCGGTGATCGTATCGTCTATATGTTGAATCACCCGTCCCCGGCTGTCGGCGTCGTTGGTCCGATCTGGGATGCTGAGGGGCATGATGCGCGCGGCCCGACGGATCACCCTCGAGGTGCTCGGCTGGCTTCTCGTGGTCGCCGGCATCGCCGCACTGGTGCTTCCCGGCCCGGGCCTGCTGATGCTCTTCGGGGGCATCGCGATCCTCTCCCAGCAGTACGAGTGGGCCGAGCGGCGCCTCGAGCCGCTGAAGTTCCGGGCGCTCAAGGGCGCCGCCGAGAGCGTCGAGACCTGGGTCCGGATCACGCTGTCCTCCCTGGCCGCGCTGGTCCTGCTGGGCTGCGGCGTGGTCTGGGTCGTCGGCCCGGACGTGCCGGGCTGGTGGCCCGTGGCCGAGCGCTGGTGGCTCCCGGGCGAGGACGTCACCGGCGTCACCCAGGTGCTCTCCGCGCTCGTGGCCCTCGCGCTGATCGTCTACAGCTACCGCCGATTCCACGGCAACCCGGACGCGGTCGCGGAGTTGGAGGCCGACATGCACCGCGCCCAGGAGGACCGGGAGCGCCGGGCCGAGGTCTGATCGCGGTCGCCCACGGGTCCGGACGCCCGTGTCGGACCCGCGTGGAATGCTGCGCGCTGTGACCCTGCACCTCCACCGCGCCGCCCGCACCGACGTGCTGGCCGACGCGCTGGCCGGGATGCTCGCCTCCCCGCTCGCGGACCCGTTCGCCGCGGAGGTCGTGGTGGTGCCGACCCGCGGCATCGAGCGGTGGCTCAGCCAGCGGCTCTCCCACCACCTGGGCGCCGGTCCGGGCGGCGGCGACGGCGTCTGCGCCGGTGTCGACTTCCGCGCGCCCTGGTCGCTCTTCGCCGACGTCGTCGGCACCCGCGAGACGGACCCGTGGGCGCCGGAGGCACTGGTGTGGCCGCTGCTGGCCGCGATCGACGACAGCCTCGACGAGGGCTGGGCCCGGCCGCTGGCCCGCCACCTCGGCCACGGCCTGGCCGGTGAGGAGGCCGACCTGCGCCACGGCCGGCGCTTCGCCGTGGCCCGCCGCCTCGCGCACCTCTTCGCGTCGTACGCCGTCCAGCGGCCCGCCCTGGTCACGGACTGGGCCGCCGGCCGGGACACCGACGGGCGCGGGCGGGCGCTGCCGAGCGACCTGGCCTGGCAGCCCGAGCTGTGGCGGCGGGTGGCCGCGCGGGTCGACGCCCCCGCCCCGCAGGTGCGGCTGGCCGAGACCGTGGCCCGGCTGCGGGAGGACCCCGACGCCGTCGACCTGCCCGACCGGCTCTCGCTGTTCGGGCACACTCGGCTGCCGACGACGGAGGCCGCACTGCTCGGCGCGCTGGGCCACCACCGCGACGTGCACCTGTGGCTGCCGCACCCCTCGGCCGCCCTGTGGGACGCGCTGCGGGAGTCCGGGGTCCCCGAGGCGAGCGCCGTCGACCGGCGCGAGGACCGCACCCACCGGGTCGTGGGCCATCCGCTGCTCTCCACGCTCGGTCGGGACGTCCGGGAGCTGCAGCGCACCCTGGCGACGGTCCCCGCCGTCGACGTCGCGGAGGGGCCCGACCCGGCGACCCCGGAGACCCTGCTGGGCTGGCTCCAGCAGGACCTGCGGGCGAACGCCCTCGGGTCGGCGGCGGCCCGGCCGCTGCGTGCCGAGGACCGCTCCGTGCAGGTGCACGCCTGCCACGGCACTGCCCGCCAGGTCGACGTCCTGCGGGAGGTCCTGCTCGGGCTGCTCGCCGACGACCCGACGCTCGAGCCCCGCGACGTGCTGGTGATGTGCCCCGACATCGAGACGTTCGCGCCGCTGATCTCCGCCGGCTTCGGCCTCGGCGACATCACCGGCGAGCAGGGCCACCCCGCGCACCGGCTGCGGGTCCGGCTGGCCGACCGCGCGCTGACCCGCACCAACCCGCTCCTCTCGGTCGCCGAGCGGCTCCTCGATCTCGCCGGCGGACGGGCCGGCGCCGGCGACGTGCTCGACCTCGCGCACGCCGAGCCGGTGCGCCGGCGGTTCGGCTTCCGCGACGACGACCTCCAGCAGCTCACCGACTGGGTCCGCACCGCCGGCGTGCGCTGGGCCTTCGACGCCGAGCACCGCGCCGAGTACGGCCTGTCCTCCTACGTCGCCAACACCTGGCGCTTCGGCCTGGACCGGCTGCTCGCCGGCGTGGCGATGTCCGAGGACACCGGCACCTGGCTGGACCGCACGCTCCCGATCGACGACGTGGGCAGCGGCCAGGTCGAGCTGGCCGGCCGGCTGACCGAGTACGTCGACCGGCTCCGCTCGGTCACCGACCGCCTGGTCGGCAGCCACCCGCTCGAGCACTGGCTGGAGGTGCTCGGCGAGGGCGTCGACGCGCTGACGGCGGTGCCGTCCAGCGAGTCCTGGCAGACCGGGCAGGTCCAGCGCGAGCTGGGCCGGGTCCGGGAGGCCGCGGCCGGCCTGGGCACCACGTCGATGCGGCTCCCGGACGTCCGGGCGCTGCTGGCCGACCGGTTCGCGGGCCGGCCCACCCGCGCCAACTTCCGCACCGGCACGCTCACGGTCTGCACGATGGTCCCGATGCGCTCGGTGCCGCACCGCGTGGTCTGCCTGCTCGGCCTCGACGACGGGGTCTTCCCCCGCACCGGCGCGGTGGACGGCGACGACGTCCTCGCCCGCGACCCGCTGGTCGGGGAGCGGGACCCGCGCAGCGAGGACCGCCAGCTCTTCCTCGACGCGATCCTGGCCGCCACCGAGCACCTCGTGGTCACCTACACCGGCGCCAACGAGTACTCCGGTCAGCCGCGCCCGCCCGCCGTACCCCTCGGCGAGCTGCTCGACACCCTCGACCTGACGGCGACCGCCCCCGCCGGCACGGTGGCCGAGGCCGTCACCGTGCGGCACCCGCTCCAGCCGTTCGACGTCCGCAACCTGGTTCCCGGCGCGCTGGTGCCCGGCACGCCGTTCACGTTCGACCGGGCGGCGCTGGCCGGTGCGCGGGCCGCGGCCGGCGAGCGGCACCCGGCCCCCGCCTTCCTCACCGGGCCGCTGCCCCCGGCGCCGCCCGCCGACGTCTCGCTCGACGACCTCGTCGCCTTCTTCTCCCGCCGCGGCGGGCCGGTCCAGGGGTTCCTCTCCCGCCAGCGCCTCGACGTGGCGCTGCCGTTCGAGGAGAAGCCGCTCGACGACGGGCTCCCGGTCGAGGTCGACCAGCTGGTCCAGTGGCAGGTCGGCGACCGGGTGCTGCGCGACCTGCTCGGCGGCCTGGACGTCGAGCAGGCCCGCCAGCAGGAGTGGCGACGCGGGGTGCTCCCGCCCGGCATGCTCGGCTGGCGGATCCTCGGCGACCTGCTGATGCGTGCCGAGCCGCTGGCGGCCGCTGCCCGCGAGCGCCGGACCCGCCCGCCCCGCGCGGTCGAGGTCGACGTCGACCTCGGCCACGGGCGCCGGCTGCGGGGCACCGTCCCCGACGTGTACGGCGACCGCCTGGTGCCGGTGTCCTACTCCCGCCTCAGCGCCACCGCCCGGCTGCAGTCCTGGCTGCGGCTGCTGGCGCTGGCCGCGACCGACGAGGACCAGGCCTGGACGGCCCACACCGTCGGCCGGCCGACCAACAGCCGCTCCCGGGAGACCTTCGCGGTCTCGCTGCTCGGGCCGCTCGACCACACAGCGGTCACCGTGCTGCGCGACCTGGTGGCCCTGCGCGACCGGGGCCTCGACGAGCCGCTGCCGCTGCCGCTGAAGGCCTCGCTGGCCTACGCCCGGACCCGGCGTACCCACGCCACCGCCGACGAGGCGGTCCTCAAGGCCGGCTGGGACTGGCGCGACGGCCGGTTCGAGGGGGAGCAGTCGCTGCCGGCGCACCGGGTGGTCTGGGGTCGCGGCGCGCCGCTGCCCGGCCTGGACGCGGCCCCCCGCGAGGGCGAGGAGTTCCCCGGCGAGACGACCCGGTTCGGCGCGCTCGCGCTGCGGCTGTGGAGCCCGCTGCTGGTGGCCGAGCAGGGGAGCTGGTGAGCATGCAGACGGACCAGAGCGACCAGACGGACCAGCCGGGGGCCGCGGTGGCGCCGTTCGACCTGACCGGCGAGCTGCCCGGCGTCGGCACCACCCTGCTCGAGGCGAGCGCCGGCACCGGCAAGACCTTCACCGTGGGCGGGCTGGTCACCCGCTACGTCGCCGAGGGCGTGGCCGCGCTCGAGGAGATGCTGGTGATCACCTTCGGCCGGGCCGCCAGCCAGGAGCTGCGCGAGCGGGTCCGCGACCAGCTCGTCGAGGCGGAGCGGGCGCTGGGCGACCCCGCGTCGGCGAACCGCGACAACGCGGTCGTGATGCACCTGCTGGCCGCGGGGGAGGACGCCCGGGCCACGATGCGCCGGCGACTGCGTGACGCGCTCGCGTCCTTCGACGCCGCCACGATCGCGACCACCCACCAGTTCTGCCAGCTGGTGCTGCGCTCGCTGGGGGTGGCCGGCGACACCGACTCCGGCGCGGAGCTGGTCGACAACCTCGACGACCTGGTGGTGGAGGTCGTCGACGACCTCTACCTCCAGCGCTTCGGCCACCTGCGCGAGCGGCCGCCGTTCGACCGGACCTGCGCCCTCTCCCTGGGCCGCCGGGTCGTCGGCGACCCGCAGGCCGTGCTCGCCCCCGCCGACGACCCCGCGAGCGCCGCCGGGGCCCGGGTGGCGTTCGGCCAGGCGGTGCGCGAGGAGGTCGACCGGCGCAAGCGCCGCCGGGGCGTCCTCAGCTACGACGACCTGCTGGTCCGGCTCGCCGCGGCGCTGGAGGACGACGAGGCGCCGGCCCGGGCGCGGATGCGCGAGCGGTGGCGGGTGGTGCTGGTCGACGAGTTCCAGGACACCGACCCGGTGCAGTGGCAGGTGCTGGACCGCGCGTTCAGCGGCCACGCCCGGATGGTGCTCATCGGCGACCCCAAGCAGGCCATCTACGCCTTCCGGGGCGGCGACGTGGTCACCTACCTCGCCGCGGCCCGCACCGCCACCACCCAGGCGACCCTCAACACCAACTGGCGCAGCGACGCCGGGCTCGTGGAGCGCCTGCAGGTCGTGCTGCGCGGCGCGGCGCTCGGGCACCCGGAGATCGTGGTGCGCGACGTCGTCGCCCACCACGAGGGCCCGCGGCTGCGCGGTGCCCCGTCCACCGCGCCGTTCCGGCTGCGCCGGGTCCCGCGCGACGGCTTCCGCCTCAAGAAGGGCCTGATCGGGACGCCCGACGCCCGGGAGGCGATCGCCGAGGACTGCGCCGCCGACATCGCCGAGCTGCTCGGCTCGGGCGCGACCTGGTGCGACGCGCCCCTGGAGGCGCGCCAGGTCGCCGTCCTCGTCGGGGTGCGCGACCACGGCCTGCTCGTGCAGCGGGCGCTGGCCCGCCGCGGCGTGGCGGCCGTGCTGGCCGGTGGCGGTCACGTCTTCTCGACCCCCGCGGCCGAGCAGTGGCTGACCCTCCTGGAGGCGCTGGAGCAGCCGCACCGCTCCGGGCTGGTCCGGGCCGCCGCGCTCACCAGCTTCTTCGGCCACACGACCGCCGAGCTCGACGCCGGTGGCGAGCGGCTGACCGGCCGGGTCGCCGACGCCCTGCGCGGGTGGGCGCTGCTGCTGCGCGGGCGTGGCGTCGCGGCCCTGATGGAGGCGGCCGAGGAGCGCGGCCTGAGCGCACGCGTGCTCGGCACCGTCGACGGCGAGCGGCTGCTGACCGACCTGCGCCACCTCACCCAGCTCCTGCACGAGCTCGCGACCCGCGAGCAGCTCGGCCTCACGGCCCTGCTGGCCTGGTTCCGCGAGGAGCAGCGCCGCACGACCGCCACCGAGCGGCCGCGGCGGCTCGACTCCGACGCGGCGGCGGTGCAGATCGTCACCGTGCACGGCAGCAAGGGGCTTCAGTACCCCGTCACCTACCTGCCCTTCGCCTACCAGACCTTCGAGTTCCCCACCGAGGTCGCGCTGTTCCACGACGACACCGGCCGGCGCACCCTCGACGTCAGCGGCTCCGGCCCGGGATGGGAGGCCAACCTGGCCTGCCACCGGGCGGAGGAGGCCGGCGAGGAGCTGCGCGACCTCTACGTCGCGCTGACCCGGGCCCAGGGTCAGGTGGTCGCGTGGTGGGCGCCCACGTTCAACACCAAGATCGGCGGGCTGCACCGGCTGCTGTTCGGCCGGCGACCCGGCACCCCCGAGGTCCCCGACGCCCAGGACGTGCGCGACGACGAGCACGCCGCGCGGGTGCTGGGCATGCTCGCGGAGCTCGGCGGCCCGGTCCCGGAGCTCGCCGAGCCGGCCGACTCCCAAGCCCCGGAGCGCCCGGGCCGCCCCGGTGCGCTCGCCGCGCGCCGTTTCGACCGCACCGTCGACACCGACTGGCGGCGCACGTCGTACTCCGGGCTGATCCGGATCGAGGAGGAGCAGGCCGCCGGGCCGGGCGGCGCTGTCGGCAGCGAGCCGGAGGTCGCCGGCCTCGAGGACGAGCCGCCCGCGCCCGACCCCGGCCTCGGTGCCGCCGGGGCCGCCCTCGACCCGGCCGCGTCGGTCCCGTCCCCGATGGCGGACCTGCCTGCGGGAGCCGGGTTCGGCAGCCTGGTCCACGCGGTGCTCGAGCACACCGACCCGGAGGCCCCCGACCTGCGCGCGGAGCTGCGCCGCCACGTCGCCGAGCAGCTGGCCTGGTGGCCGGCGGAGGTGGGCGTCGACGCGCTGGCCGAGTCCCTGGTGCCGCTCCACGAGACCCCCTTCGGTCCGCTCGCGCCCGGCTGGACGCTGGGCCGGGTGCCGCTGCGCGACCGGCTGCGCGAGCTGGAGTTCGAGCTGCCGCTGGCCGGCGGCGACGTGCGGGACCGGACCGGTCGCAGCGAGGTGCTGCTGCGCGACCTCGCGCCGCTGCTGCGCCGGCACCTGGCCGCCGACGACCCGCTCGCGCCGTACGCCGACCGGCTCGAGACCCGGCCGCTGGGCGACCAGCCGCTGCGCGGCTACCTCTCCGGCTCCGTCGACGCGGTGCTCCGCCTGGCCACCGAGGACGGCCCGCGCTTCCTCGTCGTGGACTACAAGACCAACATGCTCGGCGAGCCCGGCCGCCCGCTCACCGCGGCCGACTACGCGCCGCCGCTGCTGGCCGGTGCGATGCTGCACTCCCACTACCCGCTTCAGGCGATGCTCTACTGCGTCGTCGCGCACCGCTACCTGCGCTGGCGGCTGCCCGGCTACGACCCGGACATCCACCTGGCCGGGGTGCTCTACCTCTACGTCCGCGGCATGTGCGGCGCGGACACCCCGACCGTCGACGGCTGCCCGTCGGGGGTCTTCGGGTGGCGTCCGCCAGCGTCCCTGGTCACCGCGCTGTCCGACGTGCTCGACGGCGTACGGGAGGAGGGCGCGTGATCGAGCGCTTCGAGGTCGAGGACCGGTACGACGCACGGCTGGCGGCGGGCGCCACCGGCCTGCTGCGCGCGTTCAACCAGGGCGGGGCGATCACGGCGGCCGACGTCCATGTGGCCACCCGGCTCGGGGAGCTGACCGGCACTGCCGACGAGGAGGTCCGGCTCGCGATCGCGCTCGCGGTCCGCGCCGCCCGGCACGGCTCAGTCTGCGTCGACCTCGCCGCGACAGCGGCGCTCGGTGCGGCCGACGAGGGCGACCCGCTGCCGTGGCCGGCCGCCGAGGGCTGGCTGGAGCGGGTGGCGGCGAGCCCCGCAGCGGTCGCGTCGGTGCTCCAGGTCGAG
Source organism: Nocardioides pantholopis (assembly GCF_003710085.1). Lineage (NCBI taxonomy): Bacteria > Bacillati > Actinomycetota > Actinomycetes > Propionibacteriales > Nocardioidaceae > Nocardioides > Nocardioides pantholopis. The sequence goes on from NZ_CP033324.1 coordinate 126,053, forward strand.
CACGGCCTGCTCTACCTGGACCGCTACTGGCGCGAGGAGGGGCAGGTCCGCGACGACCTGCTGGCCCGGGCGGCCGCGCCCGCGCCGCCGATCGGGGCCGGTCGGCTGGAGTCCACCGCGGAGCGACTCTTCCCCGGGCCCGGGTACGCCGAGCAGCGCGCCGCCGCGCTGGCCGCGGCCCGCCAGTGGACCACCGTCCTCACCGGCGGCCCCGGCACCGGCAAGACCACGACGGTCGCGGGGCTGCTGGCGCTGCTGACCGACCAGGCCGAGGCGAGCGGCCGGCGGCTGCGGGTCGCGCTGACCGCGCCCACCGGCAAGGCCGCGGCCCGGCTCCAGCAGGCGGTCGAGGAGGCGCAGCGCAGCGAGCGGTTCACCGACGCGGACCGCGCCCGGCTGGCCGACCTGAGCGCCTCGACCCTGCACCGCCTGCTCGGCTGGGTGCCGGAGTCCAGCACCCGCTTCCGCCACCACCGCGGCAACAAGCTCCCGCACGACGTGGTCGTGGTCGACGAGACCTCGATGCTCTCCCTGACGATGATGGCCCGGCTGCTGGAGTCGGTGCGCCCCGACGCCCGCCTGGTGCTGGTCGGCGACCCCGACCAGCTCGCCTCCGTCGAGGCGGGCGCCGTGCTCTCCGACCTCGTCCAGGGACTGGCCGGCACCGCTCCGGACGCCGTCGCTGCGCTGCGCACCACCCACCGCTTCGGCGGCAGCATCGGCGCCCTGGCCGAGGCGCTGCGCGCCGGCGACGCCGACGAGGCCCTGGCGCTGCTCACGTCCGGCGCGGACGACGTCGTGCTCGTCGACCCCGACGACCCGGCCGCCGCCGACGGGATGCGGGACCTCCTCGTCGAGCACGCCCTCCGGGTCCGCACCGCCGCTCTCGCCGGCGACGCCGAGGCGGCGGTCGCCGCGACCGACGACCACCGGCTGCTCTGCGCCCACCGCGACGGGCCGTGGGGCGTGCAGCACTGGAACCGCCAGGTGGAGCGATGGCTGGGCGAGGCGACCGGTCAGCCGGTCGGCGCGGTCTGGGGCCAGGAGTGGTACGCCGGGCGTCCGCTGCTGGTCACCGCCAACGACTACGGCCTGGACCTGTTCAACGGCGACACCGGCGTGGTCGTCCGCGAGGACGACGAGCTGCGGGCGGTGGTGGCCGGTCGCGGCGAGCTGGTCCGCTTCGCCATCTCCCGGCTCTCCGACGTCGACACGCTGCACGCGATGACCGTGCACAAGAGCCAGGGCAGCCAGGCCCGCGAGGTGACGGTGCTGCTGCCGCCGGAGGACTCGCCGCTGCTGACCCGCGAGCTCTTCTACACAGCCGTCACCCGGGCCCAGCGCCGGGTCCGCGTGGTCGGGTCGCAGGAGTCCGTCCGCGCCGCGATCGGGCGCCGGGCCCAGCGGGCCACCGGTCTGCGGCTCCGTCTGGCCGCCGGTCCGCGGATCGGGAGGAACCCGGCCGACCCGGCGCTCGGTCGCTAAGGTCGAGTCCTCCCCGACCTGGAGTTGTGAATGCCGTACCTGCTGCGTGTCGAGCTGCCCGACGTACCCGGATCGCTCGGCCGGGTCGCCACCGCCATCGGTGAGGCCGGCGGCGACATCGAGGCGATCGAGATCGTCGACAAGGGCCACGACGGCCTCGCGGTCGACGACGTGCTGCTCGAGATCGCGCCCGGAACGATGGCGGACACCATCGTCTCGGCCTGCAACGTGCTGCCCGGCGTCCGGGTGGTGTGGATCAGCAGGTACGCCGCGGGCGGCAACCTCTTCCTCGACCTCGAGGCCGTCGAGGAGCTGACCGCCAACCCGGCGGAGGCCCTGGACCGGCTCGTCGACCTGTTGCCGATCACGTTCCGCGCGGACTGGGCGGCCCGGGTCAGCCAGACGGAGGGCGTCGTGCACGCGACCCCGGCCGCGCCGAGCGACCTGGCGTGGATCTCGCTGGGTCGCGCCGCCCGCCTGGAGACCGGCGACGACAACGTGCACTGCGGGGCCCGGCTCAACCACCAGGAGGCGGTGCTGATCGGCCGCCGCGGTGGTCCGGAGTTCCTCGACTCCGAGGTCGCCCGGCTGGGGCACCTGGCCTCGCTGGCCATGTCGATCGCGCGCGCCGGCTGAAGCCCGCGACACCACGCCCGGAGAGCTGATCCGGCGATCAACACGGGCCGGTCGGATCTGGTCCAGTCCTGTCACTGATTTGTGGGCGAACTGTTCATATTCGGGGGCGTGTCACCGATAGGAGTAACAATTGCTCTATGTCGATGACCTCCTGAGGATGACTCGTGCCGAAGCTCGGACGAAGGCCAACGGGTGCGCAGCGCATGCGCCGTGCCCTTCCGACGCTCGCCATGACCGCCCTGGTCCTGGCGCTGGTGGTGGGCGGCACGGTGAGTCCCACGACCGCCTCCACTGCTAGCGTCGGCGCCACGAAAGCCCCGACGAGCGCCTCAGGGAAGACCTCCCACGTGTCGACCGCATCGCCCGACGAGCGTCGCAAGAAGAAAAAGAAGAAGAAGCGGGCCCGGCGGCTGGTGGACCGGGTCGAGTTCGGCGCCTACGTCGACGGGATGACCAACGCTCCCGAGCGTCTGGCCGCCTTCGAGTCGATGGTCCGCACCCCGACCGACATCGCCTCCTACTACTGGGGGTACGGCGACATCTTCCCGGCCGCGACCGAGCGCGCCTTCGCCCGCGGCGGGACCCGCAAGGTGCTGCTCTCCTGGGACATGGGCCCCACCCGGTTCTCGGAGTGGACGAGCGGGCAGCACGACGGCTACCTCGACGACCTGGTCAGCGCCGCCCGGGACTACCCGTGGACGGTGTACGTGCGCCCCTGGCCGGAGATGAACGGGGACTGGCAGCAGTTCCAGCCGACCGCCGACGGCGATCGCCCCTACGGCGGCACCTACGCGGAGTTCCGCTCGGCCTGGCGCTACCTGGTGACGTACTTCCGGGCGCGCGGCGTGACCAACCTGCGCTGGGTCTTCAACCCGACCGTGGACGTCTACGCGGGCACCACCCCGGTCGCCAGCATCTGGCCCGGCGCCGACTACGTCGACGTGCTCGGCATCGACGGCTTCAACTGGGGACAGGACGCGAAGTGGGGACGGTGGAAGTCCTTCCCCGAGCTGTTCACCCCGATGTACCGCCGGCTGACCCGGCTGCACCCCACGGCGCCGGTGTGGATCTGCGAGGTCGGCTCGAAGGAGCCGACCCGCGCCGACGGCGCGCCGCGGGACCCCCGGCACAGCAAGGCCCGGTGGACCAAGGACGCGCTCACCGGGCGCGGCTTCCCGCGGCTGAAGGCGATCGTCTGGTTCCACGCCCGCAAGGAGCGGGATTGGCGGGTGAACTCCTCGCCGCAGTCGCTGCGGGTGCTGCGCCGGCTGCTCAGGTAGCCGGGGCGCTCCGCGGGTCGACGAGCTCGCCGCGCACGTAGAGCCGGGCGAGCGAGCCGTACTTCGGCCAGCAGGTGGTCAGCGTCAGCTGGTGGCCGGGCAGCGGGTCGAGGACCCAGTCGGCGTCGTTGTCCACCTTCCGGGGGCTGGTCGTGAGCCGGTAGGTCCAGGTGCTGGTGCCCTGGGTGATCCGGACCTCGTCGCCGGGGCGCAGCTCCTCGAAGTCGAGGAACGGCGACCCGTGTCCCGCCCGGTGGCCGGCCAGCGCGACGTTGCCGGCGGCGCCGGGCAGCGGGGTCCCGGCGTAGTGGCCGATCCCGTCGGCGATCACGTCGTCCTCGGTGCCCTCGAGCACCGCCCACCGCCAGGACTTCCCCAGCCGGGGAATCTCCAGGACGGCGAGCGGACGGCCGTGCTCGACGCCGGCGGCCACCGGCGAAGGTCGGTTGCGGGTGCTTGCTGCGGCCTGCCCCCCGGCGGCCCCGGCCGTCCCGGCTGCTGCTTGCGTCCCGTCCGCTTCCAGCTGCTCCAGCTGTTCGAGCAGCTCGGTCTGGGCGCGGGAGGTCTGCAGGCCGGTGACGGCGACGTGCCCGACAGGGACCGCCAGAATCGCGGCGAGCACGATCAGGGCCGCCAGGAGGCGACGCATCAGTGCAGGCGGGGCAGGATCCGCGCCGCGGCGAGGATGGCGGAGATGATCGCGAACGCGGCCAGGAGCAACCACACCGCGTCGAAGGCGAGGCCCGTGGCGGCGAGGGCGCCACCCGCGGTGATCGAGCCGTTGTTGTACATCGTTGTTACCACTTTCTCTCGGTGCCCAGTGAGGTCTGGGCAAAGGCACGGGCCTGCACGAACTGCAGGAAGACGTCGAAGGCCATCTCGACGACGATGACGGCGCCGAGCAGCATCTGGCGGGGCCCGCGCGAGCGGACCGTGACCACCCGCTCGAGCGCGAAGACGCCGGTCAGGGCGAGCCAGAACCAGTGCATCTCCATGCCCAGGATCAGGCCGACGACGAGGCTGGCCAGGTACAGGCCGGTGGCGAGCACGCCGAGCGCGCTCAGCGCCTGCCGGCCCCAGTAGCGCCGGGTCACCGGCGTCCAGCCGTAGTCGAGGAGGTTCTCCAGGGCGCCGCGCTTCCAGCGCAGCCGCTGGTTGGACAGGTCCTTCCAGGTGCACATCACCTCGGTCTCGAGGGTGCACTCGTGGGGCGCGAGGATCCGGTAGCCGAGGTGGAGCAGGGCCAGCGAGAGCTCGTTGTCCTCGGTGAGGACGTGGACGTCGTAGACCGCGCCCTTCCCGGACCGATCCGGGAGCCAGCCGTCGCGGCGGGCCGTGACGACCTCCTCGAGGACCGGGATCGGAAAGACCGACGCGGTGCCGGTGAGCACCAGCGCCCGCCCCTTGAGGCGGCGTACGTCGCGCTCGTAGCGGGCGTACTCGTTGCGCTGGAAGGTGCCGAGCAGCCCGCCGCCCGGCCCGCCGCGGAAGGTCCCGCCCACGCCTCCGAGCGTGGGGTCGGCCAGGTGGCCTCGCGCCACCTCGAGGAACTGCGGGTCGAGCGCGCAGTCGGCGTCCATGACCAGCACCAGGTGGGTGGGGTCCAGGGTGGGCAGGATCTCGGCGAGCGCCTGGTTCAGCGCGCCGGCCTTCTTGTGGACGTTGTCGACCGGGAAGAAGACCTCGGCTCCGCGGGACAGGGCGATCTCCGCGGTCCGGTCGGTGCAGTTGTCGGCGACGACGACGACGCGCTCCGGGGGATGGGTCTGGCCGGCCAGCGAGTCCAGCGCCGCCCCCAGCGACGCCTCTTCGTTGTGCGCGGGGAGCAGTGCGACCAGCGGGCCGACGGTGCGTGCGGTGCCCTCGGCCCGCCTCGTCGTGGTGGTCATAGCGCCAGCATTGGTGGCCGCCTACCACCTCAACCAGACCCTGAGGCCAACCTTGCGGGGATGGGGTTGGAACCTGAGGAAACCGGGTGCCCTCTTGGGGCTCTTTTGAGGTTTACCGCAGCCCCGGCTGGTTACTCCCGCTCGAGCACGAAGACCGGGATCTCCCGGTCGGTCTTCTCCTGGTAGGAGGCGTACGTCGGCCAGGTCTGGACGGCGTACTGCCACCACTCCTCGCGCTCCGCGCCGGTCACCATCCGGGCCCGGTAGGTGTGCTTCTCCGCGCCGTCCTGGAGCTCGACCTCGGGGTGCTCGAGGAAGTTGTAGTACCAGGTCGGGTGCTTGGGGGCGCCGCCCAAGGACGCGATCGCGACGTAGGTGCCGTCGCGCTCCACGCGCATGACCGGGTTCTTGCGCAGCTTGCCCGACTTCGCGCCCACCGAGGTGATCACCACGATCGGGTCGTCGCTGTCGAGCAGGGTGTTCGCGCGTTGGCCGTTGGAGGCCTCGAACTCCGCGACCTGGTCGCGGACCCACTGCTCGGGACTGGGCTCGTACTCACCGTGAAGTGCCATGCCATACCCGTGACCAGCCGACGGATGAGTATGCGCCCGGGGATAGCCTGCGCGCATGAGTGCGATCGACGGGGTGTCGGAGATCTTCGACGCCGACGACTGGGACGTCGTTCCCGGCTTCGAGGACCTGACCGACCTGACCTACCACCGGGCGAAGGAGCACGGCACCGTCCGGGTGGCCTTCGACCGGCCCGACGTGCTCAACGCCTTCCGGCCGCACACGGTCGACGAGCTGCTGCGGGTGCTCGAGCACGCCCGCAGCGCCGCCGACGTGGGCTGCGTGCTGCTCACCGGCAACGGCCCCAGCGCGAAGAGCGGCAAGTGGTCGTTCTGCTCCGGCGGCGACCAGCGGATCCGCGGCAAGGCCGGCTACCAGTACGAGGACAAGGCGATCGGAGCCGCGGACACCGGCGCCGAGGAGCCCTCGCGCATCGACAAGGCGAAGCTGGCCCGGCTGCACATCCTCGAGGTGCAGCGGCTGATCCGGTTCATGCCGAAGATCGTCATCTGCGTGGTCCCCGGCTGGGCGGCCGGCGGCGGCCACAGCCTGCACGTGGTCTGCGACCTGACCCTGGCCAGCGCCGAGGAGGCGCGGTTCAAGCAGACCGACGCGGACGTCGGCTCCTTCGACGGCGGCTTCGGGTCGGCGTACCTCGCCCGGCAGGTCGGCCAGAAGTTCGCCCGCGAGATCTTCCTGCTCGGCCAGGAGTACTCCGCCGAGGAGGGCAAGGCGATGGGCGTGGTCAACAAGGCGGTCCCGCACGCCGAGCTGGAGAAGGTCGCCCTGGAGTGGGGCCGGCTGATCAACGGCAAGTCCCCGACCGCGCAGCGGATGTTGAAGTACTCCTTCAACCTCATCGACGACGGCCTGGTCGGCCAGCAGATCTTCGCCGGCGAGACCACCCGGCTGGCGTACATGACCGACGAGGCCGCCGAGGGCCGCGACCAGTTCCTGGAGAAGCGCGAGCCGGACTGGTCGCCGTTCCCCTGGTACTACTGAGCGGCGGCCGGGTCGTGGCCACACGCTGGGAGCGCATCGCCCGCGCCACCAACGGCGAGGAGTACGCCGCGGCGTACGCCCGCCGCTTCGGCGAGCTCGCCGCCGCGGGCCAGGACGTGCACGGCGAGGCGACGTTCGTGACAGGGCTGGTCGATCCGCCCGCCCGGGTGCTCGACGCGGGGTGCGGCACCGGCCGGATCGCCGTACGCCTCGACGAGCTGGGCTACCGGGTCGTCGGGGTGGACGTGGACGCCACGATGCTCGAGCAGGCCCGGGCCGAGGCGCCCGGCCTGGACTGGCGGCTCGGCGACCTCGCCGCGTTCGACCTCGGGGCGACCTTCGACGTGGTGCTGCTCGCCGGCAACATCGTGCCGCTGCTCGAGCCCGGCACGCTGCCGGCGGTCTGCGAGCGGCTCGCCGCGCACACCGCGGCCGGCGGCCGGGTCGTGTGCGGCTTCGGGCTCGACGCGGACCACCTGCCGGCCGGCTGCCCGGTGACACCGCTGGCGCAGTTCGAGGAGGCGATGGCGGCGGCCGGGCTGGACCCGGTCGCGACGTACGGCACCTGGGACCGCGGCGCCTTCGAGCCGGGGGCGGGGTACGTCGTGACAGTGCACGGGCGGGCGGGCGGCCCGGGGGAGCTGGCATGAGGATCGTCGTGCTGACCGGGGCCGGCATCTCGGCGGAGAGCGGGGTGCCGACGTTCCGCGACGCCGACGGGCTGTGGGCCGGGCACCGGGTCGAGGACGTGGCCACGCCCGAGGCGTTCGAGCACCAGCCGGGGGTCGTGCAGCGCTTCTACGACACCCGGCGGGCCGCGCTGGCCGCCGTCGAGCCCAACCCCGCGCACGAGGCGCTGGCGCGCCTGGAGCGGGCGATCGGCGACGACCTGCTGGTGGTCACCCAGAACATCGACGACCTGCACGAGCGCGCCGGCTCGCACCGCGTGCTGCACATGCACGGGGAGCTGCTCTCCGCCCTGTGCGTGGCCTGCCGGGAGCAGGTGCCGTGGTCCGGCGACCTCGCCGACCAGCCGCCGTGCCCCCGCTGCGGCGCGGTCGCGCTGCGCCCGGACGTCGTCTGGTTCGGGGAGATCCCCTACGGGATGGACCACATCCTCGAGGCCCTCGAGGGCTGCGACCTGTTCGTCTCCATCGGCACCTCCGGCGCCGTCTACCCCGCCGCGGGCTTCGTGCAGGCCGCCGCGTCGTACGGCGCCCGGACCCTCGAGCTCAACCTGGAGCCCAGCGAGGGCAGCGTCTACTTCGACGAGTCGCGGCTCGGTCCCGCCGGCGAGCTGGTGCCGGCGTGGGTGGACCAGCTGCTGGGTCGCTGACCGCTCGACCGCCGGCCCCGGACCGTCAGGACCGGTGTGGTCTCATGGATGAGGTGAGACGAGACATGAGGCGAATGCGGACCGTCGGCTGCCTGGTCGGCGGGCTGGCGCTCCTGACGGCGTGCGGTGACTCCGGTGACTCCGGGGACGACTCGGGCGGCTCGAGCGGCTCGGGCGACGCCTCGAGCGGCGCCGCGGCGGAGGCGTTCGTCGACCAGTCCGCCGACGAGATCGTGGCCGAGGCCAAGAAGGCGACCGGGACGCTGACCTCCGTACGCCTGCTCGGCGAGCTCACCAGCGACGGCCAGACGATCGGCATGGACCTGGTCGCCAGCAAGGGCGGAGACTGCACCGGCTCGATCACCCTGGGCGACGCGACGGCGGAGATCCGCAGCCTCGACGGCACCACCTGGTTCCGTCCCGACGAGGCGTTCTGGCGCGCGCAGGGCGGCGCCCAGGCCGACCAGCTGATCGCGCTGATCGGCAACAAGTGGGTCGTCCAGCCCGGTGACGAGGGCTTCGCGGAGGTCTGCGACCTCGACTCGCTGCTCGAGGAGACTGTCGACGAGACCGACAACACCTACGAGAAGGGCGAGGTCGGCGACGTCGAGGGCGAGCAGGCGATCGCGATCGACGCCACCGACGAGGACGGCGAGAAGTCCACCGCCTACGTCCTGGTCGACGGCGAGCACTACCTGACCAAGCTGGAGCGCCAGGGCGCCGAGGGCGGCGCGGTCACGCTCACCGACTTCAACGAGGAGTTCCAGGTCGAGGCCCCGCCCGAGAACGAGGTCGTCGACCTGAGCAAGCTCGGCTGACCCCGGGTCAGCGGTGAGCTGGCCACCGTTCTCGGGATGAGAACGGTGGGCGGCTCACCGCTGCGAGGGTCGGGCGGGCGAGGTGCGGTCCTCGGATCCCGGCCCCCCGCTCAGCCCACCAGCACCCCGGCATGCGCCGGCAGGGTCAGCGTGCCGTCGGACAGGTCGGCGCCGGAGGGCGTGGCGAACAGGACGCCGGCGGAGGCGGGCACCGGCACGGTGACCGGCCGGTCGCCGAAGTTCACGACCACGAGCAGCGAGCCGCGGCGCATCGTGAAGACCCGGGTGGACTCCTCGGCGGTGCACGAGACCGAGCCGAAGGCGGGGTCGGTCAGGTCCGGCAGCGTGCGCCGCAGCCGGGCCAGCTCGCGGTAGACCCCGAGCAGGACGGCGTGCCGCCCCCGCTCGGACTCCGACCAGTCCAGCTTCGAGCGCTCGTACGTCGCCGGGTCCTGCGGGTCGGGCACGACCGCCGGGTCCCAGCCCATCCGCTCGAACTCCGCGATCCGGCCCTCGGCGGTGGCGGTGCCGAGCTCCGGCTCCGGGTGGCTGGTGAAGAACTGGAACGGCGTCGAGGCCGCCCACTCCTCGCCCTGGAAGAGCATCGGGGTGAACGGCCCGGCCAGGGTCAGCAGGGCCGCGCAGGCGAGCTGGTCGTCGTCGAGCTTCTCGGTGATCCGGTCGCCGACCGCGCGGTTGCCGATCTGGTCGTGGTTCTGGGAGCAGACCACCAGCCGCCAGGTCGGCATCCGCTCGGTGTCGATCGGCACGCCGTGGTCGCGGCCCCGGAACGAGGAGTGGGTGCCGTCGTGGAAGAACCCCTTCTCGCACACCTTCGCCAGCGCCGAGAGCGGCTCGAAGTCCGCGTAGTAGCCCTCGGTCTCCCGGGTCAGCGCGACGTGGACCGCGTGGTGGAAGTCGTCGCTCCACTGCGCGTCCAGCCCGCGGCCGCCCCCCTCGCGGGGCGTGATCAGCACCGGGTCGTTGAGGTCGGACTCCGCGATCAGCGTCAGCGGCCGGCGCTGGTGGGCGGAGAGGGCGGCGACCTCGATCGCCATCTCCTCCAGCAGGTGCACCTCGGAGGAGTCCTCGAGCGCGTGCACGGCGTCCAGCCGCAGCCCGTCGACGTGGTAGTCCGCGAGCCACATCCGCACGTTGTCGAGGACCAGCCGCCGCACCTCCGCGGAGCCCTCGGCGTCGAGGTTGACCAGGTCGCCCCAGGTGTTCGAGCCCTCCTTGAGGTACGGCGCGAACAGCGGCAGGTAGTTGCCCGAGGGTCCGAGGTGGTTGTAGACGACGTCCTGGATCACGCCCAGCCCGGCGGCGTGGCAGCCGTCGACGAAGCGCTGGTAGGCCTCCGGCCCGCCGTACGGCTCGTGCACCGCGAACCAGCCGACCCCGTCGTAGCCCCAGTTGTGGGTGCCGTTGACGGCGTTGACCGGCATCACCTCGACCAGGTCGACGCCGATCGAGCGCAGGTGGTCCAGGCGCTCGAGGGCGGCGTCGAAGGTGCCCTCGGGGGTGAAGGTGCCGACGTGCAGCTCGTAGACGACCGAGCCGGCCAGCTGTCGGCCGGTCCAGCCCGCGTCGGTCCAGGCGAAGGCGCCGGGGTCGAAGGTGCGGGAGCGCCCGTGCACGCCGTCGGGCTGGCGCCGCGACCGCGGGTCGGGCCGCGGGGTCTCGTCGTCGTCGATCAGGTAGCCGTAGTCCAGCCCCTCGGCCGGTACGTCGGGCACGGCGGACGCGGGCGTCCACCACCCGTCCTCGCCGCGCCGCATGTCGACGACCGCGTCGCCGACCGAGAGCCGCAGCCGCGCGGGCCGCGGGGCCCACACGTCGAACGGTCCCCGGGCAGGAGCCTGGGCGGTCATGAGTCCTCCTTCACCAGCAGCGCCACCGGCAGCTGCGCGAGCACGTCGTCGAGCCGGGCCCCGTCGGGGCCCACGGAGAGCCGGGTCCCGGTCACCGCGTCGGTCCAGGTGCCGGCCGGCAGGTCCAGGACCGTCTCGCCCCACCCGCCGCGCTCGGCCAGGCCGACCGGCAGCCGGGTCGCGACAGTGACCGCGCCGCCGCGGTCGAAGGCCAGCACGTGGTCGGCCGCGGGCCCGGCCGCCGCCACTGCGGCGTACGTCGTGAACAGCTCGGGGCGGTCGCGGCGCAGCCGCAGCGCCGCGCTGGTCACCCGGAGCTTGGCGGTCCCGGGGTCGTCGACCCGGTCGGTCGGGGCTGTCCACTCCCCGCTGCGCAGCAGCGCCGAGCGGGCGTCGAAGTCGACGGTGCGCCGGTTGTCGGGGTCGACCAGGCTCTGCTCCCACAGCTCGCTGCCCTGGTAGACGTCCGGCACCCCCGGCAGGGTCAGCGCGACCAGCTTGGCGGCCAGCGCGTTGGACCAGCCCGGCAGCACGACGCGCGCCAGCAGCCCGTCGAGGATCGCGCGCGCCTCCGCGGAGTCGTACGCCGCGTCGACGGCTGCGTGCACGGCCGCCTCGTACTTCGCGTCCGGCTCGGTCCAGGTGGTCCGGTCGCCGGCCTCGCGCATCGCCTTCTCGGCGTACCCGTGCAGGCGCTCGCGCTCGGCCGGCCACGCGCCGAGCACCGCCTGCCACAGCAGCGAGCCGAAGCCCGGGTCGGGCAGCGGCGCCAGCTCCAGGAGCCGGCCCAGCGCGTCGGCCCACACCTCGGGCAGCTCGGCGAGCACGGTGATCCGGGCTCGGACGTCCTCGCCGCGTTTGGTGTCGTGGGTGGACAGCGCGGTCATCGCGTGCGGCCAGTCCCGCTGGCGCTGCGCCATCTCGGCGTGGAAGTCCGGCACGGCCAGCGAGAACACCGACGGGTCGCCGCCGACCTCGTTGAGCGAGGTCAGCCGGGACCAGCGGTAGAACGCGCAGTCCTCCACGCCCTTGGCCATCACCATCCCGCTGGTCTGCTGGAACCGCTGGGTGGCGTCCAGGTCGGGGTCGTGCAGCGCGGGCTCGAGCTGGTCCAGCGTCCCGCCGAGGTCGGGCCGACGGCGGCGGGCCTCGGCGAAGGCGTGCTCGAGGTGCTCGCTTCCCTCCGGCAGGTAGGAGCGGTAGACCGGGAAGCAGGCGAACAGCTCCGCCACGGCGTCCTCGGCCCGGGGGCGGGGAGGCCGGGCAGGTGGGCGCGCAGCTCGCGCACGATCCGGCGCACCTCGGAGTTCAGGATGCCGTCCGCCACCGCGCGCTTGGTGCCGTGCACCAGCTCCGCCCAGTCGACCGGTGCGCCGCGCAGCCGCGCCTCCAGGGCGTCGAGCGGCTCCTGCCCGGCCGGGTCGGTGAGCACCCGGTCGACGTGGGCCAGCGCGTCGTACCCGGTCGTCCCGGCGGTCGCCCAGGACGTCGGCAGGAGCTCGCCGGGCTCGAGGATCTTCTCGACCAGCACGTAGGCGCCGCCGGTGAGCTCGGCGAGGTCGCGCAGGTACTTCCCGGGGTCGCGCAGCCCGTCGGGGTGGTCCACCCGCAGGCCGTCGACGAGCCCCTCGTCGAACCAGCGCCGGATCTCGGCGTGGGTCTCGGCGAAGACCCGGGGGTCCTCGACGCGCACGGCCGCCAGGGTGTTCACCGCGAAGAACCGGCGGTAGTTCAGCCCGCTGTCCGCGACCCGCCAGTGCACCAGCTCGTAGTGCTGGCGGGCGTGCACCTGGTTGGGGTCGTCCCACGCGCCGTCCGGGCTGCTGGAGACCGTGCCGGGCGCCACCGGGAATGCCTGGTCCCAGTAGTGCAGCTCGGGGCCGGTGGGCCCCTCGACCAGGCTCAGGTGCTTGATCGGGCCGTGCGGGCGCGCCTGGTCGTCGTCGCCGACGACCGGGACCCGCAGCCGCTGGTCCCCGGCGTCCCAGTCGATGTCGAAGTAGTCGGCGTGCTCGGCGGCGCGGCCGTGCTTGAGCACGTCCCACCACCAGGGGCCCGCGGCGGGCGTCGCCACCCCGACGTGGTTGGGGACGATGTCGACCAGGACCCCCAGCCCGAGCCGGCGGGCCTCGGCGGACACGGCCGCCAGGCCCGCCGCGCCGCCGCGGCTCTCGTCGATGTGGTCGTGGGCGACCACGTCGTACCCGTGGTTGCTGCCCGGCTCCGCGGCGAGCAGCGGGGACAGGTAGACCCAGTCGGCGCCCAGGTCGTGGAGGTAGGGGAGCAGCTCGGCCGCGGCGAACAGGTCGAAGTCCTCGGTGACCTGGAGCCGGTAGGTGCTGACGGGCACGCGCACGGTCAGGACCTCCGCGAGGCGGCCGCGAGCGAGGCCGCCACCGAGCCGTCCGGCTCCGCCTCGGCCTCCCGGTGCTCGCGCAGCACCAGCACGCTGCGCCGTCCCAGCTCGTAGGTCGACCCGGCCGCCAGGCCGGTCACGCTCTCGCCGTCGCCGCCGGTGTCGACCACGACGTCCCAGGCCTCGGAGTACTCCGCGGGCGGGAGCGTCAGCGTCGCCGGGCCGTCGGCGTTGAAGTAGAGCAGGAAGTGGTCGTCGACGATGGCCTGTCCCCGACCGTCCTTGCCGCGGATGCCGTGCCCGTTGAGGTACATGCCGATGGCCTTCGCGCTCGCGTCCGCGTGCTCGGCGTGCCAGTCGTGGTCCTCCATCGGCCGACCGTCCAGGTGCAGCCAGACGATGTCGTCGAGCCGGTCCCCGTCGCCGCCGTCGGGGACCCGCACGGTGCCGCCGGTGAAGAACCGCTTGCGGCGGAAGGTCGGGTGCTCGCGCCGCAGCCGGGAGACGGCGGCGGTGAATTCCACCAGCGGCAGGTCGGCGTCCTCCCAGTGCACCCAGGACAGCTCGGAGTCCTGGGCGTAGGTGTTGTTGTTGCCGCGCTGGGTGCGGCCCAGCTCGTCGCCGTGCAGGATCATCGGCACGCCCTGGGAGAGCAGCAGCGTGGCGAGGAAGTTGCGCTGGGAGCGGGCCCGCTCGACGAGCACGTCGCGGTCGTCGGTGGGCCCCTCGACGCCGTGGTTCCAGGACCGGTTGTGGCTCTCGCCGTCGTTGTTGTCCTCGCCGTTGGCGTCGTTGTGCTTCTCGTTGTAGGAGACCAGGTCGCTGAGCGTGAACCCGTCGTGGGCGGTCACGAAGTTGATCGAGGCGAACGGACGCCGCCCGGAGTGCTCGTAGAGGTCGGAGGAGCCGGCCAGCCGGCTGGCGAACTCGCCCAGGGAGGGCTCGCCGCGCCAGAAGTCGCGCACGGTGTCGCGGTAGGCGCCGTTCCACTCCGTCCACTGGGGCGGGAAGCCGCCGACCTGGTAGCCGCCGGGGCCGACGTCCCAGGGCTCGGCGATCAGCTTGACCTGGCTGACCACCGGGTCCTGCTGCACGAGCTCGAAGAACGTCGCGAGCCGGTCCACCTCGTAGAACTCGCGGGCCAGCGTCGAGGCGAGGTCGAAGCGGAACCCGTCGACGTGCATCTCGGTGACCCAGTAGCGCAGCGAGTCCATGATCAGCTGCAGCGAGTGCGGGTGCCGGACGTTGAGGCTGTTGCCGGTGCCGGTGTAGTCCATGTAGTAGCGCTGGTCGTCCTCGACCAGCCGGTAGTACGCCTGGTTGTCGATGCCCTTCATGCTCAGCGTCGGGCCCAGGTGGTTGCCCTCGGCGGTGTGGTTGTAGACCACGTCGAGGATCACCTCGATGCCCGCGGCGTGCAGCGCCTTGACCATCGACTTGAACTCCTGGACCTGCTGGCCCAGCTCGCCGGTCGCGGCGTACGCCGCGTGCGGGGCGAAGAAGCCCAGGGTGTTGTAGCCCCAGTAGTTGCGCAGGCCCTTCTCCAGCAGCGTGCTGTCCTGGACGAACTGGTGCACCGGCATCAGCTCGATCGCGGTCACGCCCAGCTTGGTGAGGTGGTCGGTGATCGCGGGGTGCGCCAGCGCCGCGTAGGTGCCGCGGATCTCCTCCGGCACCTCGGGGTGCAGCTGGGTCAGGCCCTTGACGTGCGCCTCGTAGATGACCGTGTCGTTGTACGCGTAGCCCGGAGCGCGGTCACCCTCCCAGTCGAAGAACGGGTTCACGACCACGCCGTGGGTCATGTGCTGGGCGGAGTCCGCGTCGTTGCGGGAGTCCTCGTCGCCGAAGTTGTAAGAGAAGAGCGCCTGGTCCCAGTCGATCTCGCCGGTCGTGGCCTTGGCGTACGGGTCCAGCAGCAGCTTGTTCGGGTTGCAGCGCAGCCCGTTGGCCGGGTCCCAGGGGCCGTGCACCCGGTAGCCGTAGCGCTGACCCGGCTGGATCGTCGGCAGGTAGCCGTGCCAGACGAAGGCGTCCACCTCGGTCAGCTCCACCCGGGTCTCGGTGCACGAGCCGTCGGGGGTCTCCTCGAACAGGCAGAGCTCGACGCGCTCCGCGACCTCGCTGAACAGCGCGAAGTTGGTGCCGATGCCGTCGAAGGTCGCCCCCAGCGGGTACGCCTGCCCGGGCCAGACCTCGGGACCGCTCGGCGCGGTCGACTCGGGGTCCGTCGCCTCGGTCGCAGCGGCGTCGACGTGGATTGGATCGTTCAAAGTGCACCTCGCGTACATCGGGGGGCCGGGGCTCCGGCGCCGGGTTGTACCCGTTCCGGGCGGGTGGGAACCGCGCGGCTCGCAGGACCTGGCTCACACCTACGCGCGGGTAACTTCGGTGTCTACACTGACGCCCATGAAGCGCGCGATCTACGACGAGGACCACGAGGCGTTCCGGGCATCGGTCAGGGAGTTCATCGACCGCGAGGTCCTCCCGCACGTCGATCAGCACGCCGCTGACAAGGCGATCCCGCGGGAGTTCTGGCTCGGCGCCGGCCGGCTGGGCCTGCTCGGGCTGGAGATCCCCGAGGAGTACGACGGCGCCGGTGCTGGCGACTACCGCTTCAACGCCGTGCTGCTCGAGGAGCTGAACAAGGTCAACGCGGCGCTGGGCTCCTGCGTGGGCATCCACGCCGACATCACCGCGCCGTACCTCGTCGAGCTCGGCACCGAGGAGCAGAAGAAGCGCTGGCTGCCCGGCGTCGCCGCCGGCGAGATCCTGCTCGCGATCGGCATGACCGAGCCCTCGGGCGGCTCGGACCTGGCCGCGCTGAAGACCACGGCGGTGCGCGACGGCGACTCGTGGGTGATCAACGGGTCGAAGACGTTCATCACCAACGGCTACTCCGCCGACCTGGTCCTGGTCGCGGCCCGCACCAGCCCGGAGAAGAAGGCCCGCGGGATCACGCTGTTCGCGGTCGAGACCAGCGCGCCGGGCTTCAGCCGCGGCCGCAAGCTCGACAAGGTCGGCCAGGACGAGTCCGACACCGCCGAGCTCTTCTTCGAGGACGTCCGGGTCACCGACGCCGAGATCGTCGGCGAGCTCGACGGCGGCTTCATCCACATGATGCAGAAGCTGCCCCAGGAGCGGCTGGGCTGTGCGATCTCCAACGTCGCCCACGCCCAGCAGATCCTGGTCGAGACGCTGCAGTACGCCAAGGACCGCCAGGCCTTCGGGCAGTCGATCGGGCAGTTCCAGCACAACAAGTTCCTGCTCGCCGAGCTGTTCACCCGGATCGAGGTCACCCAGGCCTACATCGACCAGTGCGTGGTCGCCCACGACGCCGGCGAGCTCACCGCTGTCGACGCCGCCAAGGCCAAGTGGTGGTCCTCGCAGGTCCAGAACGAGGTGCTCGACCACTGCGTGCAGCTGCACGGCGGCTACGGGTTCATGAACGAGTACCGCGTGGCCCGCGCCTGGCGCGACGCCCGGGTCTCGAAGATCTGGGCCGGCTCAAACGAGATCATGAAGGAGCTCATCGGCCGCGACCTCGGTCTGTGACCGGTCCCGGTCAGCCTGCCCTTGCTTGTCGGGCGGTGCCGGCCGGGCGACCATCGGGGGATGAGCCCGAAGGCGCGGCACCCCGCATCCACCACCCACCCCGGGGAGCCCGGATCGGCCGGTGAGCCGGGCGGCGGCGGGGGCGGCGGCGTTCGGGGCCGGCTGAACTGGCTGCGGGCCGGCGTGATGGGCGCGAACGACGGCGTGGTGTCCACCGCCGGCCTGGTGGTGGGGGTGGCGGGCGCGACCACCGACCAGGGCGCGATCGCGGTCGCCGGCGTCTCCGGCCTCGTCTCGGGCGCGATCAGCATGGCCGCCGGCGAGTACCTCTCGACGAGCACCCAGCGCGACTCCGAGCTCGCGATGCTGGCCACCGAGCGCCGCGAGCTCGCCGAGCAGCCCGACGCCGAGCTCGACGAGCTCGCCGGCCTGCTCGTCGAGCGCGGGCTGAGCGCGGACGTCGCCCGCGAGGCCGCCGAGCAGATGATGGCCCGCGACCCGCTGGCCGCGCACGCGCGGGTCGAGCTCGGCATCGACCCCGACGACATCACCAACCCGTGGGCGGCGGCGTTCGCCTCCGCGGTGTCCTTCGTGAGCGGCGCGCTGCTGCCGCTGCTGGTGATCCTGCTGGCGCCGGACGACACCCGGGTCCCGATCACGGTGCTGAGCGTGCTGGTCGCGCTCGCGATCACCGGCTTCACCAGCGCGACGCTGGGCTATGCGCCGCGCACCCGGGCCGTGCTGCGCAACGTCGTCGGGGGCGCCCTCGCGATGGGGGTCACCTACGCCATCGGGTCGCTGCTGGGGACCCAGGTCTGAGCGGGTCCCTACGGCCCGTGGCCCACCTCGCCGGCCACCGCGTCGTGGCCGGCGGCGGACAGCGCCCGCACCGCCGCATCGACCGCGTCGAGGATGTGGGGTACGGCGAACCGCGGCTCCGACATCCGGTGCATCCGGACCCGCACCTGGGTCGCTGCCGGGGTGTCGAGCGTCTCCAGGTCGACAGTCGCCACGAAGCCCCAGGTGGCGAAGCGTCGCGGCAGGAACATGGCGACGTCCATGGGGTCGAAGACCAGGTCGCGCAGCCACGACCCGGCCCGCAGCCGGGCGCGGCCGGGCCCGCTCTCCTGGAGCCGGAACCGGGCGTCGACGAGCGCGTCGACGAGCGCCGCCATGGCCGCCTCGGGCGGCGCGGAGGACGTGAGCGTCAGGGCGGGGTTGTGGTAGTAGTGCGGCTGGCTCAGCCGCCGTTGCCCGTCGCGCATGTCCTCCCTGTCCTCCCCTGTCAGCACAGCCTCGGCCGATCACCGGCCGCACCCCGGCCCGGGACCGCACCCTGCCCCGGGTCGCGCCGGGGCAATCCTCCGTCCGGAGCGGCGTCTAGCATCTGGTGATGCGGATGTTCGCGGCGGTGGTCCCGCCCGAGGACGCCATCGAGCACCTCGACGAGTTCCTGGAGGTACGCCGCGACGCGGCGGGGTTCCGGTGGGCCGGGGCCGAGCAGCTGCACCTGACACTGGCGTTCCTGGCGCAGGTGCCCGACCGCGCCCTGGACGACCTGCTGGAGCGGCTCGCCCGCGCCGCCGGACGGCGTACGCCGTTCCCGGCCCGGGTGGTGGGCGGCGGCGCGTTCCCGAACCCGGCCCGGGCCCGGGTGCTGTGGGCCGGGCTCGGCCTGGACGAGGCCGGGCGCACCGAGCTGGACCGGCTCGCCACCGGGGCCCGGGCGGCGGCGGCGAAGGCCGGCATCGCGGTCGACGGCCAGCGGTTCCGCCCACACGTGACAGTGGCCCGGATGGGCCGGCCGCAGGAGGTGTCGGACTGGGTGCGGCTGCTGGACGCCTACGAGGGGCCGGGCTGGACCGTCGACACGCTCACGCTGGTCGAGTCCCACCTCGGCGAGGGGCCGCGGGGGCGCCCGCGCTACGAGGTCGTCGCGGAGTATCCGCTCGGCCGGGCGCCCGCCGACCCCTAGGGTCGGTCCATGTCAGCCCAAGAGTCCCCGCCCCGGTCCCTGACCCTGGAGGAGGCCCGCGAGCGGGCGGCCGGCCTCTCCGGGGTCTCCTACGACATCGAGCTCGACCTCATCGCCCCCGAGCAGGGCACCTTCGGGTGCCGCACCACTGTGCGCTTCACCGCGACCACCCCGCAGACCTTCCTGGAGCTGACCGCCGCCACCGACCTGGAGGTGGTCCTCAACGGCGTCCGCGTCGACCCGGCGTACGACGGCCGGCGGATCGGGCTGCGTGACCTGGCCGGGGAGAACGAGGTGCTGGTGAGCGCGCGGCTGCCCTACGTCAGCGACGGCGACGGGATGCACCTGGTCGTCGACCCGGTTGACGGCGAGACCTACGTCTCGGCGTACCTGGGCATGGACATCACCCAGCGGGTCTTCCCGTGCTTCGACCAGGTCGACCTCAAGGCGCCGCTGACGCTCACCGTGCGCGCCGACCCCGCGTGGACGGTGCTGGCCAACGGCCGCCCGACCAGCCGGTCCGGCGGCGAGTGGCGGTTCGCGCCGACCCCGCCGATCCCGCCGGACCTGTTCGTGGTGTGCGCCGGTCCGTGGCACTCGGTCACCTGGGAGCACGCCGGGCTGCCCTTCGGCTGGCACGCCCGCCGCTCGCTCGCGGCCGAGCTCGAGCGGGACGCCCCCGAGCTGCGGGCGACCACCGAGGCGTGCTTCGACCACTACGCCGAGCTCTTCGAGGAGCCCTACCCCTTCGACTCCTACGACCAGGCGTTCGTCCCGGGACAGAACTGGGGCGCCCAGGAGATGCCGGGCTGCGTCCTCTACCGCGACGAGCTGCTGCCGCCCGGGCGGATCACCGAGCGGCGCCGGTCGATGCGGGCGACGATCATCGCCCACGAGATGGCGCACATGTGGTTCGGCAACCTGGTGACGATGCGCTGGTGGGAGGACACCTGGCTCAACGAGTCCTTCGCCGACTACCTGGGCTTCCGGGTCGCCGAGGACGCCGCCGGCTTCCCCGGCACGCTGGTGACGCACGAGGCGCAGCGCAAGCCCGGCGCGTACGACGCGGACCTGCGCCGCTCGACCCACCCGGTCGCCCCGCGGGCCGAGGACGTGCCCGACGTCGACGCCGCCTTCGCGAACTTCGACGCGATCTCCTACGCCAAGGGCAACTCGGTGCTGCGCCAGCTGGTGACCTGGCTCGGCGACGAGGCGTTCCTCGCCGGCGTGAACGACCACCTGACCCGGCACCGCTTCGGCAACGCCACCCTCGACGACCTCGTCGACGCCCTGGACGCCGTCTCCGAGCGCGACGTGCGCGGCTGGGCGCAGGTGTGGCTGCGGCGCAGCGGCCACGACACGCTGCGGGTGGTCCGCGACGGCGACGTGCCGGTCCTGGTCCGCGACGGGGTCCGCCCGCACCGGCTGCGGGTCACGGCGTACGACGCGGGGCTGGCGGAGGTCGGCTCGGCGCTGGTCGACCTCGGTGAGGAGCCGGTCCGGCTCGAGCAGTGGGCCGGGCTGGTGGTGGTGCCCAACAGCCACGGCGAGACCTTCGCCCGGCTGGACCTCGACGAGCAGTCCTGGCGGGCCGTGCAGGCCGGGCTGTCCGGGCTCCGTGACGACCTGGCCCGCACGGTGCTGTGGCAGACGGCGTTCGCGATGGTGCAGGCCCGGACCCTCGCCCCGGCCGACTACCTCCGGCTGGTCGCCGACCACCTGCCCGGCGAGACGCGCCCGGCCGTCGTCACGGCGGTGCTGGAGCGGACCTCCGCGGCGGTGCTGGCCCGACGCGTCCCGCCGGCGGAGGTGGCGGCGGCTCGCGACGCGCTCGCCGCCGCCTGCGCCGCCGGGCTGGGCGAGCAGGCCGACGCCGAGCTGGCGCACGCGTTCACCGCCGGCCTGCTGGCCCACTCCCGCGACCGGGACCTGCTCGGCGGCGCCCTGCGGGAGGGCAGCCTGGCCGGGGTCGAGCTGGACCCGGGCCTGCGGTGGACGGTGCTGCACCGGCTCGCCGAGATCGGTACCGAAGTCGGGGGAGCGGTGGAGGCGCTGGTTGCCGCGGAGCTGGAGCGCGACCCCAGCGTGACCGGTGAGCTGGGCGCGGCCGCCGCGCTGGCGGCCCGCCCCACCGCCTCGGCCAAGGATGAGGCGTGGGCGGCGATGGGGGAGGAGCAGGTCTCGAACCGGCGCTTCGCGGCCCTCGCCGGCGGGCTCTGGTCCGGCGAGCAGGCCGCGCTCCTGGCGCCGTACGCCGAGCGCTACCTCGACGAGGGGCCCCGGCTCGCCGCCCGCCGCGGGCAGGCGTTCTCGCAGGTGGTCGGCCAGGCCTTCCCGCCGTTCGTCCTGGACCAGGCGCAGCTCAGCCGGCTCGAGCAGGCGCTGGCCGGCGACGTGCCGACGGTGCTGCGGCGCTACTGGGAGGACCGGCTCGACGACCTGACCCGCTGAGCGCGGCGCGGCGCGGCGCGGCGCGGGCCGGTTCCGGGCGCGGAGCGCGTCCCCTACCGTGAGGGTGGTCGCTCGGGTGAGGGAGGTGTCGCATGCCGGAGACCTCCGAGAGCGCGGAGCTGTGGCGCCTGACGATGCAGCACTCCCCGGTCGGCATGGCCCTGGTCGGGCTCGACGGCCGGCTGCTCACTGTCAACGACGCGTTCTGCGCCATGCTCGGCCGCGACGCCGACGAGCTGCTGACGCGGGGGTTCCAGGAGATCACCCAGGACGACGACATCGACGCCAGCCTGGAGCTCGTCGGCCGGGTGCTGGCCGGTGAGGTCGACTCCTTCCGGCTCCGCAAGCGCTACCTCCACGCCAACGGCGACGGCGTGTGGGGCGACCTCTCGGTGGCGCTGGTCCGCGACGGGGCCGGACGTGCCCGGCACTTCATCGCCCAGATCCTCGACGTCAGCGAGCAGCACGACTACGAGCTGCGGCTGCAGGCGGCCAACGCGGAGATCGAGCACGAGCGGCAGACCCTGGAGGCGATCTTCGAGACCGTGAACGTCGGGCTGCTGCTGATCGACGCGGAGGGCAACTACCGGCGGATGAACCGTCGGCACCAGGAGACGATGGTGCTGCCGTTCCCTGACGGCCACGCCGGCCGCGCCGGACAGCTCGGGCAGGTCTACCACCTCGACGGCACGACGGCGATGGCCCGCGAGGAGATGCCGTCCTACCGGGCCACCCAGGGCGAGGAGTTCGACGACTACACCTACTGGGTGGGCGCCGACCCGCTGACCCGCGCCGCGTTCTCCAGCTCCGCGCGGCAGGTGCGCGGGCCGGACGGGGAACGGCTCGGCGCGGCCCTCGCCTACCAGGAGATCACCGACCTGATCCGGGCCATGCAGGTCAAGGACGAGTTCGTCTCCTCGGTCTCCCACGAGCTGCGAACCCCGCTCACCTCGGTGCTGGGACACCTCGAGATCCTCGGCGAGCGCGCCGACCTCCCCGCCGGCGTCGAGGCGCAGCTGCGGGTCGTACGCCGCAACGCCGCCCGGCTCAAGGTCCTGGTCACCGACCTGCTCCAGGTGGCCCAGGCCCGCGAGGGCAGCCTGCGCCTGCACCGCGCCCCCGCCGACCTCGTGGTCCTGGCGCAGGAGGCGATCGAGACCGCCCGGCCGGCGGCGGACCAGGCCGGCGTGAGCGTCACCCTGGACGCCCCCGACCGCCTCGTCCTCACCGTCGACGCGCACCGGATCAGCCAGGTGCTCGACAACCTGCTGTCCAACGCGATCAAGTACAGCCCGTCCGGCGGCGAGGCGCGGGTCGGCCTGCGGGTCGGGCCGGACGCGGTCGAGCTCGAGGTGCGCGACACCGGCATGGGCATAGCCCGGGACGAGATCGACCACGTCTTCTCCCGCTTCTTCCGCGGCAGCGGCGCGCTGTCGACCCACATCCCCGGCACCGGGCTCGGCCTCAACATCGTCAACTCGATCGTCGCCGCGCACCACGGCTCGGTGATCGTCGAGAGCGAGCCCGGGCGGGGGAGCGTCTTCCGAGTGACGCTCCCGGCCGGCGACCGGTGAGACCGGCGGCGCTGCCGGGCTCAGAGCCAGGGCGCGCCGATCCACCGCCGCATCCCCGGCGGGACCGGGGTCTCCGCGCGGAGCCAGGCCTCGTCCAGGTCGTCGCCGGTGCCCTGCCAGCCGTCTGCGGTCCGGGTGATCGAGCGCTTGCCGTCGCGGGCGTGCACGACGCCGCCGGTCGCGACCACGACGAACCATCCGTCGAGGTCGTCCAGGAGGCTCGCCGAGCCGTCGTCGCACGCGTCGCAGCCGCAGCTGGGCATCGCGTCGATGAGCACCGGCGCCGCGGTGTCGCCGGCGACGGCGATGTCCAGGCCGAACGGCTCGCCGTCGACGAGTGTCGTGGCCAGCAGCAGGGCCAGCCCACGGGGGCGGACCGGCCGGATCTCCTGGACCCGCAGCAGGCCCTCTACGCCGCGGAAGGCACCGATCCAGGTCGCGGCGGACGCGGCGGGCAGGTCGCTGGTGCTCGCCAGGCCCCGGCCCGCCAGCACCTGCGCCCACGCCGCGACGCGGGCGTCGAGGATCCGGTACTTGCCGGGGTCCAGGCAGCGCGAGTACTCCTCGTCCGCGGGCGGCTCCATGTCCGGACGCGGGTTGGGCCACCCCGGGGTGTCGGCGCCGGTCGTGGCGAACCCCTTCTCGACCTCGGCGCGCAGCGATCCCGACCAGGGCGGTGGGCTGGGGTAGGCGTCGCGGTGCACCGACGCAGTCTCGGGTCCGGGCCCCCGGTGGGCAACCGGTTTCGGCGGCGACCCAACCGCGCAGCCGCGCGGTTCCCCGGTCCCGACGTGTGAGTTGCGTTACGTTCGAGCCGTGAAGATCGCCGTGGCCCGCGAGACCCGCGAGGACGAGTCCCGCGTCGCGCTGGTGCCCGAGCTGGTCGGCAGGCTCACCGGCCTCGGCTACGACGTCGCGGTCGAGCCCGGCGCGGGACGGCGGGCGCTGCTCGCCGACGAGGAGTACGCCGCGGCCGGTGCCGTCCTCGACGACGCCGCGCTCGAGGGTGCCGACGTCGTCCTGTCCGTGCAGCCGCTCGGTCCCGGCCAGGTCCGGCGGCTGCCGGAGGGCGCCGCGACGGTGTCGTTCCTCCCCGCCGGCCAGCAGGCCGGGCTGGTGGCCGACCTGCGCGACGTCGGCGTCACCGCGTTCGCGATGGAGCTGGTGCCGCGGATCTCGCGGGCGCAGTCCATGGACGCGCTGTCCTCGCAGTCGCTGGTCTCCGGCTACCGCTGCGCGATCGTGTGCGCCGGGATGCTGCGCCGGTTCTTCCCGCTGAGCATGACGGCGGCCGGCACCGTGCCGCCCGCCCAGGTCGTCGTCCTCGGTGCCGGGGTCGCGGGGCTTCAGGCGATCGCGACGGCGCGCCGCCTCGGCGCGGTCGTCAAGGCGTACGACGTGCGCGCGGCCGCCGCGGAGGAGATCCGCTCGATGGGCGCCCAGGCCATCGAGCTGGACCTGCCGACGCTGGAGGGCGCCGGCGGCTACGCCCGCGAGATGGGCGAGGAGCGGGCCGCCCGCCAGCGCGAGTTGCTCGCGCCGTACGTCGCCGCGGCCGACGGGCTGATCACGACCGCGGCCGTCCCCGGCCGCGCCGCGCCGGTGCTGGTGACCGCGGCCATGGTCGAGGCGATGCGCCCGGGCTCGGTGGTGGTCGACCTGGCCGCGGACTCCCCGGGCGGCGCCGGCGGCAACGTCGAGGGCTCGGTCGCGGGCGAGGTGGTCCGGATCGGCAACGCCCAGGTGTGGGGCGGGCGCAACGTCGCCTCCCAGATGCCGGGGCCGGCCTCGCGGCTCTACGCCCAGAACGTCGTGAACCTGGTGACGCTGATGACCGGCGAGGACGGCTTCGCGCCGGACTTCGACGACGAGATCGTGGCGGGCGCCTGCGTCACCCACGCCGGCGAGGTGCGCCACGAGCCGACCCGGCTGCTGCTGGAGGGGGATCCCCGATGAGCGAGCCGGTCGTCTGGCTGACCATCTTCGTGCTCAGCGTATTCGTGGGCATCGAGGTGATCGCGAAGGTCTCCTCGACGCTGCACACCCCGCTGATGTCGGGGGCGAACGCCATCCACGGTGTGATCCTGCTCGGGGCGGTGATCGTCACCGGGTCGACCGACTCGACGCTCGCGCTGGTGGTCGGGCTGGTCGCGATCGTGCTTGCGGCCGTGAACATGGTGGGCGGCTTCGTGGTGACCGACCGGATGCTGCAGATGTTCACCCGGGGCCCCGGCGCCCGGCGTCCGCGCAAGGAGGCCGGCGAGTGATCCCCACCTGGGCGCAGCTGGTCTACCTCGCCTGCGCGATCGGCTTCGTGCTGGCCCTCAAGGGCCTCGCCGGGCCCCGGACCGCGCGGGCCGGCAACCTGGTCGGCGCGGCCGCGGCGGTGGTCGCGGTCGTGGTGCCGTTCGGCTACCTCGACCTCGACCACGTCCCGCTGATCCTGGCCGCGATCGCGCTCGGGTCTCTGGGCGGCGTGCTGGGCGCCCGCCGCGTCCAGATGACCCAGATGCCGCAGATGGTGGCGCTGTTCAACGGCGTCGGCGGCGGGGCCGCGGCGCTGGTGGCGCTCCTCGAGCTGGAGCACATGGGCGCCTCGACCGCCGAGTTCGACCTGGCCGCCACCGCGTTCACGGTCGTGGTGGGCTCGGTGTCGTTCGCCGGGTCCGTGGTCACGTTCGCCAAGCTCCAGGACCTGATGACCTCCCGGCCGATCGTCTTCGCCGGGCTGCCGGTGGCCTTCGGGGTGGCGCTGCTGGCGACGATCGGGCTCGCGGTCTGGGTGGTGGCCGAGCCCGGCGTACCGACCGGCGTGGGGCTCGCCGTCCTCGGCCTGCTGATCGGGGTGCTGCTGGTGCTGCCGGTCGGCGGCGCCGACGTACCGATCGTGATCTCGCTGCTCAACGCGTTCACGGGCCTGACCGTCGCGGCGGGCGGCTACGTGCTCGGCAACGTGGTGCTGCTGGTCGCCGGCACGCTCGTGGGCGCGGCCGGCACCTTCCTGACCCTGCTGATGGCCCGGGCGATGGGCCGCTCGGTGCCGAACATCCTCTTCGGCGCGCTGCGCGGCGGCTCGACCCTGGGCGCCGGCACCGCCTCGGACCGGCCGGTGCGCTCGGCGGGGCCGGAGGACGTCGCGATCCTGCTCGGGTACGCCGAGCGCGTGATCGTCGTCCCCGGCTACGGCCTCGCGGTCGCCCAGGCCCAGCACACGCTGCGCGAGATCGTCGACGTCCTCGGCGAGCGCGGCACCCGCGTCGACTACGCGATCCACCCCGTCGCCGGCCGGATGCCCGGCCACATGAACGTGCTGCTCGCCGAGGCCCAGGTGCCCTACGACCAGCTGGTCGAGATGGACGACATCAACGGCGAGTTCCCGCACACCGACGTCGTCCTCGTCGTCGGCGCCAACGACGTGGTCAACCCCGCCGCCCGCACCGACCCCGCCGCCCCGATCTACGGCATGCCGATCCTCGCCGCCGACCAGGCCCGCCAGGTCGTCTTCCTCAAGCGGTCGATGCGCCCCGGCTTCGCCGGCATCGACAACGAGCTGCTCTTCGACCCGAAGACCACCATGCTCTTCGGTGACGCGAAGGAGTCGCTGGCGAAGTTGTTGGCGGCGCTGAAGGGGTTGTGAGTCGGCGTCGTTGGGGTCGCCCTTCCCGCCCACTATGACGCACCGGGGCTGCAGCCTCGCAGGCTATACGAGGGGTGACTCTGTCGAGGCGCTTAAGGCAAATACTCGAAATGCTTCAAAATGGCGGCCGTTGCATAACCGTCGATGAGCATGTACCTGCGAACGTTCTTGGGTGACGTGGCGTATGTACGCAGCATGTGTTCGACTCTGGAAGTGATTGTGTGGCAGTGCTGCACCACAAGAAGGTCTGCAGGGCTTTCGGCGAGGCGTTGAATCTGGTCGCCGTTCTTGCCGAGGTCGGCGATCCGCATCGGGTGGAACGCAGCAGGACCTTTGAAGGCGAATGCCGTTCGCAGTGGCGTACCGTCAACTGACAGGAACCGCGTCCAGAGGTCGAACTGCTCACCTCCCCAGTCCTTTGGCACGTCGGACTGCCCGATGATCTCCGCGAACCAATGCTTGACGGCCTCCTCGCCTACGCCGCGCATGAGTTCGAGGTCCGAGTTCTCGCCGCGGGTGAAGTCGACGCCTTCAAACTGGTCCACCTGCTGGGGCCATACATGTGCGATGTCTCCGACGACGCCGAAGAAGGCCTGGTCACCGGAGGCGACCAGTCGTTGACCGACAGTGACAGCACGCAAGTTCACAAGGCCGTCATTGACGTCGCGGACGAATGCCAGCATGAACGCCTTGCTCGTACCGGACATCAGGTGTGCTCCGGTGTCTGAGGTGCAGCGAGAGGCGTTTACCTCTGCCTCAAACCGCAGGTTGGAGTCGGTCGCCAACTTTCCCCAGACCGTCCCCCGGTGGGATGTTCCGGTGCGTTTGGACCTGTAGTACGCCTCCCCTATCCCACGGAAATGCATGGACTGCTCCACCCAGACCAGTTGTCCCGGAGATGGGCCCGACCCGTGGTGCAGTTCGTTAAGCGAAGGTACTTCGAGGGCCCGGACCGCCGCAGCCACGGCGTTCTCGAGGATAGACTTAGTCCTCGCTCGCGCGAAGACGTGGCCGGTGTCAGACAGATCCGATGAGATCTGAGCGCTCAAACTCGGTCCGAGCACCTTCAACACGAGTTCTTGATGAAGGAACCAGGCCTCGAGATCAGTGTCGACTGTCTGCACTGAGCGATTGTGACAGCGAATCGGCTGAGGACCAAGCCACTCTTGAAAACTCACTATGGCCCCGCGACTTCCTACGGGACTGCCGCCAAGCAGCGAAACCCCAGTCAGAAACCGTACTTGGCCTTGCGGAGGCGGAACGCTTTCTCTCCGCCCTCCATGACAGCGGTGATCTGATCGCGGACGGCAGCTACGTCAATCGCACCCTGTTCCTTGATATGTCCCGCCGACTGGTCTCCTGCCGTCACGTACGCACATACAAGTACAAGATCCGCGTCGCCATTTACGACCAGATTGGCATTGTGACTTGAAAACAACAGCTGTCGACCAGCCTTTGCGGCCCAGATCTTAGTCACGATGTCCTGGACGGTGTCGCTATCAAGGTCGTCCTCAGGCTGATCAATGACGAGCGGCGTTCCCCCTTGAGCGAGGAGCGTCGCAAGCAACGCCGACGCCTGCTGGCCAGCGGAGGCAGAGCCGAAGGGAATGTACTCACCCTCTTTGGCTCGGTACTCGAACTCGGGAAAGTCGGTCAACTCAGTCAAAGAAAGATCAAGCCAACCGTCCGGCGTAAGTTTTGGGACCACTCGCTTTTGGTCGGCCGGGCCGAACCCCAGGCGTGACAGCGTCGGAGTGTCTTCGGACTTGATCTCGGCATCGGGCTCTTGCAGCATCACCCACTCCAACTCATCCAGGATCAGCTCCCAGGAAGTAGTCGGCGAAGTATCGCTGCCAAGGGCGTCGAACAACGCGTCGACCTTGTTGCTCCGAACGTTGGAGCCAGCGATGAGGCCCCTGAACCGGGCCTGCACGTCGTCGAAGCCCCTACCCGAAGAGAGGCGTGCTCGAATCAAGCCGCCGGACGAATCCGAAAGTCGAGAGCACTGAGCTGAGAGTGCGGTTATCCGCTGGTCCCTGGTGGATGTGAGCTCGGTACGAAGTTCGCGGTGTCGCTGGATTGGGTCTCCCAGCTCGTCTCGGTCCCTGCCATGCCTTTGGGCCGACGAGCTGGCCGCTCGTTGTAGCTCCTCAAGCTTCGCCAGCTCGACAAGTTTGGCCTGGTGGGCTGACGACCGGCCCTTGACCGCCACGTAAGTCGCCTCGTACTCATCCAGGCGGGCCCGGAGCGTCCGACTTGCTGTATCCGCAGCACCCCCGGCGGTGAGGGTCCGTTCCAGGCCGAGAGCCAGGGCCTCCAACCCGGCACGGACTGCGTTGAGTGCCGCGCCGGCGGTTGTGACGTACTGCTCGACCTCATGACCGATACCAGCGGGCACGTCGGTCGGTTTCGCAATGTCGTCGACTGACGCAGTCAGGTGCTCAATCAGCGAGGCCAGTTCAGCCTGTCCATCAAGAAGTCGCTGCGTCCATGCCGCGTGGGAAGAGGCGACGGCGTCATGGGCCGCCTTCTCGTCAAGGATCTTTCGATCGTCCTCAGACAGGCCAGCCAGTCCGTCTCGCAGGGCCTGAGCCTGTTCCGCCAACGACTTCGCCCGAAGCTCGGACCGTTGAATCTCGCTACTGAGAATCCGGTGCCTTTGCAACGTGCCGTAGTTTTCTCGAAGACGTCCGGATATCTCATCTTGACGCCGCGAGATTTCGTCCAACTCCTGCTGGATCGGAGAGGTCACAAACCGGAGGAGCTCGTCTACTCGGATCGCGACGCTGCTCAGTTGCTTCTGGCTATAGGCCTGGATCGGCAAGAGGCTCTGAATGGCGCTCTCGCGAACCTTCTCGAAGTCGCCAGATCCGACCCTGAGTTGCACAGTGCCGTCACCTGCGTCCCGGCGTACGACATGAGTGATGCCGTTTATGACGCAGTGCACTTCAACATGCGCTCCGAGCGGCTTCAGTGTGGCTTCGATCAAGCGGCGCTGCCGGACCCGCGGGTCAGCCACCTCGTCATCCTCCGTGGACTTTGCGGGTTGATCGCACAGGGCCCAGCGAAGATAGTCGAGAACTGTGGACTTGCCCGTTCCACGGCCGCCGATCAACGCGGTGTATTGCGGGTTAAGAGCTACATCCACCCGTCCCATAAACTTGCTCTGCGAAACGACCACCCGCGAGATCCAAATGTTGGGCAACGCCGGTTCAACCTGCGCGACTCGAGACTCCTGCGCAAGGCAGGCCTGGCGGATCGCTTCGGCGGTTGGCGCTGACCACTTCACCCATGAGGCGTGCGCTCCCAGGGTCGAGAAATCTGCTTTTCGTGAATCGGACGTCTGAAATATCGCAACCTTTTTTGATCCCCATGCTGGAACTAGGCCGTCGAGGATACGTTTCGTCCCCACCGCGTTTTTCGCGGCAAACTTGTCGAACGATCCGTCGACGTAACCGCCCACGGGAATCATGTCCCTGTACTTTCCTTGAAACTGTTCCCGCATAAGCGTCCGGTACCCACTCGGCGTCACGTTCGGTAAAATGATGTACCGACCTTTGAGCCATTGGTTCTTGTCGAGTTTCGCATGCAACTCGTTCAGGTCGCCCGAGTCGGTGAGATTCTGAGTTTGCGGAATGGCGTCCAGGGTTGGATCTACGGGCTCACAATGGAGCGCCTTCAATACATCGTCGAGGCGCTCAACCGGAAAGTCAGCGTCGAGGATCATGATCGCCTGACACGGGACTGTTAGTGAAAGCTCTAGCGCCGGAAAGACCACGAGGCGTTGCCGGTACGGAACGGGCTCACCAACCGCGCCCACCTCTTCGGCAGCGGCTTGCTTGATGTGTGGGAAGTATGCGAAGTCATGATGATCTGATATCGCGACTGCGTGTAGGCCCTTCGCACGTGCGGCCGCAACGAAGTTGCCGGCCCAAGCATCGCGCTCCTCTAGCGTCGGCCTGGGCCCGTCCCACTGGGTATCGCGAGGTGTATGGACCTGGAAGTCAGCGCGGTAGAAGTGCCCGCCGTTGTCGGCGAGCAGGCCGGCCCGCGCAGAATCCTCCACCATGAATCGGTCCTCTCAGTGTCGTTGACGCTGCCCACGCTAGTTCGCCTTGATCGACGTCGCGGCCAAACACTCCCAGGCCCGGGCGACACCAGCGCCCGCTGCGCCTTGCTCGCGCCCGAAGGCACGAACTCGTTCAGCACGGGGGGGGGTTCGGACAGAGCCCGACATTCGAGTTGCACGGAGGGACAGTTGCAAGGTTTGGGACAACCGAACCTGCTGCACTCCGCCGCGATTGGCGTGTCCGGTCGGGGCCTGACTTGAGCCCCTCCCCGGTCTAGCACCTCCGATGGAAAACGACCTTGCCGTCGGACAGGGTCCGGGTCTCGTACGCCGGGTCGTGGGCGCGGGCGTGGTGGCGGGGGCAGAGAAGGCGTCCGTTGGCCAGGCTGGTGTCGCCGCCGAGGTGCCAGGGAACGTTGTGGTGGCCGTGACACAGGCCCGGGGGCCAGTCGCAGCCCTCGGCGGTGCAGCCCCCGTCTCGCAGTGCCATCGCGACCCGCTGGGCCTTGGTGAACAGCCGCCGGGTGCGGCCCACATCGAGGGGCTGACCGGCGCCGTCGAGGACGGCGGGGACGATCCCGGCCTGACAGGCCAGCCGCCGGGCCTCGGAGGCGGAGATGGTCTCGCCGGTGCTCAGGTGCGCGGCCCGCAGCCCGCCGAGGAGGGAGTCGAGGGGCATCGTGACCACGATCGTGGCCGCGACGCCGCCGGCGTCGGGAAGCCGGTCGACCGGGTAGCTCTCCACGTACTCGCAGAACGCCTGGCCCATCCGCTCCGGACCCGGCCGCCGCTTACCGGCCCCGGCGCCGTTCACGGCGTGCTGGTGCTTGGGGGCCGCGATGGCGAGCAGGGCGGTGCGGAGCATCGCTGCGTGGTGGGTGGGGATCGTGAATCGGCCGTGGGTCTTGCCGTGGCCGTCATCGGACATCGTCAACCGGGCGGCGGCACGCGCGGCGGCCTCCTCGCGTTCCAGGCGGGCGGCCTCGACTGCGTCGGCGTGCTCGGGGGCGATGACCTCGATCAGCCGCTTGCCCAGTCTGCGCAGCGCGATCGCGTCGTGGTGGCGGGCCTGCCCGAGGAGGAACTCCTCGGCCTGCAAGCGGGTGTCCTCGTCGACGTGCTCGGCGGGCAGGTCGTCGACCGCGTCCACGACGACCTGCGCCTGGTCCAGGTTGACCCGGCCCGCGGCGAGGGCGTCTCGGACGGGGTCGTGGCGCGGGATGTCCAGGGCGCGGGCGAGCCGTATCAGCCGGTGTGCCTCCGGGCGGGTCAGCCGGGCCTCGTGGGCCCACCAGTTCGCCGTACTCGTCGCACCGACCGCCGCACCCACCTCGACGGTGTGGGCGTGGGCCGCGACCCGGAGCCGCAGCTCCTGCAGCCGGGCGATCTCGGTGGTCAGATCCAGCAGCGCGGCACCCGCCTCGGCCGCGTCCAGCGACCACACCGGGGCATCCGCAACGACGTTCAGCGCCTCGTGCACGCACGCCACCGCCCGGGCCACCGGGTGCCCGGACCGAGGTGCGAACGCTGCCGTCATGTGACCTACTACACCACCGACCACCGACAGTTCTGATCGACTGTTCTCCCAGGTCAGCACCCCTGTGGACAACAACCCGGACCCGCATTTACTGCC
This sequence comes from Nocardioides pantholopis, assembly GCF_003710085.1. Lineage (NCBI taxonomy): Bacteria > Bacillati > Actinomycetota > Actinomycetes > Propionibacteriales > Nocardioidaceae > Nocardioides > Nocardioides pantholopis. The sequence continues at coordinate 158,187 of NZ_CP033324.1, forward strand.
GTCGGCACGGGTGCGTAACTCCGCCCAGCGCCGCACCCAGGATCCGCGCGCCGGCCGGGAACGCGGCCGGGTTGGGGCCGGCGTAGTTCAGGCGCACGAAGGGAGCCGAGGGCTCTGCGGGGAACCACTCGCTGCCCGGCGCCAGGAAGAGGCCCGCTCGCTCGCAGTCGAGCCCGAGCCGGTCGGCGTCCGTGCCGTCCGGGAGGCGGACCAGAGCTCGAGGCCACCGGGCGGCAGCTGCTCGCAGGTGCCGCAGACAGGTGCGCCAGCCGGGTGGCTGACGACCTCGAGCGCCGCGGCCTGCAGGAGGCCGCTGACGTACATCGACTCCGCCCCGCGGTCGGCCAGGATCCGCTCCCGCGCTGGCCCTCGGCGGCGATGACGGCCGCGACCAGGTCAGCCAGGTCCGGCTCGTCCAGCCGGCGCTGACGTCGCCTGGGCCGGGCTGCTCCTGGGGGTTCAGCTACGGGCACGACCCGCGCGACATCCCGGGCTGACCCGGGCGGGGGTGCAGGAGCTCCTCGACCACGTGAGGCGACCGCGCGGTGTCCCTCCATCGCCGCATCGCGTCGGCAATCGGGCAGCCGCGTGCTGCCGTCAGGGCCGGACTGCGTACTCCTCGATCACGACGCCTGACTCGAAGGAGCGGGTCCCGGTCGACGTGAACGAGACCGGGGCAGGTGGGACGTGCCCGAACAAGGGGATCCCAGCCCCGAGTGCGATGGGGTTTCGCTTCAGCACCAACCGGTCGATCTCTGGCAGAAGGGATCCCGCCAGCTCCCCTCCTCCGCACAACCAGATGTCGAGCCCTTCCATGTCCTTCAGCTCTCTGACAGTCCCCACTGGATCGCGGGTGAGCGTGACTGCAGGGTCATGGTCGCGGGGCCTGCGGGTTGCAACCACCTGACGCAGGTGCGGGTACGGGCTGGTGATCCCCATGTCCAGGGCCGGCGTGAGGGCGTTCCATCCCATGATCACGGTGTCGAAGTGGGTCCCAGGGGGCGTTGTCCCCAGCGCGGCATGCGCGTGCCCAGGGAGGGCGTCGGCGTACTCGCCGAACACGACTGTCGCATGGTCGCCCTCGATGAGGAACGCGTCGAATCCGCCGTCCGGGTCAGCGATGAATCCGTCGATGCTGACGGCGACGTAGTACACAAGGTCACGCACAGGCACTCCAATCACGACAGGTGTCGTGGTCAAGACTACGACACCTGTCGTGATTGTCGCTACCCTTCGAGTCATGGTTCGCAACATCGAGCGCCGCATGGCTCTGGCAGACGCCGGCATCCAGGTGTTGGCAGAGGAAGGTGCCCGAGGTCTGACCCACCGTGCCGTCGATGCCGCAGCGGGCACGCCCCGAGGGACGGCCTCCAACTACTTCCCGACGCGAGACGACCTGATCCGCGCACTGGTCGGTCGCATTGAGGAGCGGCTCACCCCCGCACCTGAGATGCTCGCAGCGCTCGAGAAGCGCACGCCCGACCCGGCCTTGTTCGCCGACTACGTCCGTGACGTCGTACGTCGCCTCCTGTCCGACCCCCACGTCGCGATCGCCCTGTTCGAGCTCCGACTCGAGGCGACCCGGCGCCCAGCGGTCGCCGACGCGCTAGGGGCTTGGCGCCGGCAGGCATTCGACGCCGACGTCGCCTTCAACGAGAGTGCCGGCCTCCCCGGAGGGCGCACGAAGATCGCCCTGTTCCACTACGCGATTGACGGGCTGATGCTCGATCGCTTGACGGTCCCCGTCGAATCGACGCTGTCGGTCGATGCCGCCGTCAACAGGCTGGTCGCGGGCATTCTGCGCTGAGTCATCGCGCCACTGTCGACCCGGAGGTCAACGCGGGCCACGAGCGTGGCCGACTCCCGGCCACCCGCCAGTCGGTGTCCAGACCCACCATCACCCCAGGTCAGAGGCCCTGCGGACAACTCCCAGCGAACCACGCCGCAGCGGTGAGCCAGCCACCATCTCCGGCCCCGAAACGGTGGCCATCTCACCGCTGACCCCACCGGAGCCGCGCCCCCCGGGGGCCGTTGACTAGGCCCCGCGACCGGAGTTGACTGGTGGCCTCACATCGTGATCGACGTGCCGAGCATCGACGAGGCCCTGCACAAGGTCGAGGCGGCCGACGGGATCAGCCGGCGATGCCGTACAGCCGGTCGCCGGCGTCGCCGAGGCCGGGGACGATGTAGCCCTTCTCGTCGAGCCGCTCGTCCATCGCGGCCGTGACGATCGTGACCGGCACGTCGACGCCGGCGAGGTCGCGCTCCAGGCGCGCGCAGCCCTCGGGGGCGGCGAGCAGGCAGATCGCGGTGATGTGGTCGGCGCCGCGGCCGGTCAGGAACCGGATCGCCGCGGCCAGGGTGCCGCCGGTGGCGAGCATCGGGTCCAGGACGTAGCACTGGCGGCCGGAGAGGTCGTCGGGCAGCCGCTCGGCGTACGTCGCCGCCTCGAGGGTCTCCTCGTTGCGGACCATGCCGAGGAAGCCCACCTCGGCGGTCGGCAGCAGCCGCATCATCCCGTCGAGCATCCCGAGCCCGGCGCGCAGGATCGGGACGACCAGCGGCTTCGGCGAGGCCAGGCGTACGCCGGTCGTCGCGGTGACCGGGGTGGTGATGTCGACGGGCTCCACGCGCACGTCGCGGGTGGCCTCGTAGGCCAGCAGCGTCACCAGCTCGTCGGTGAGGTGCCGGAACGTCGGGGAGTCCGTGCGCTCGTCGCGGAGGGTGGTCAGCTTGTGGGAGACCAGGGGGTGGTCCACGACGTGGGTGCGCATGGCCCACAGGCTAGTGCAGCGCGGCGTCCACCGGCGGGGCGAGGGGTTGGCCGAGGCCGCCCGGTCTGCCACTGTAGAAGGACCGGATCGTCCGGGATCAGAGTGCACCGGAGGGATGTCATGTCCGCCCAGCTCGACGCCGTCGACTTCGCGTTGGCGGCCTTCCGCGAGGACGGCGTCTGGACGGTCCAGGACCTCACCCTCGACCACCTCGTCGACCTCGAGACGCTCGCGGCGGCCCTGCGCCGGTTCCCCGGCGAGCACGGCGCGGTCGGGCTGGTCGCGATGGACGAGGACTTCTTCCTGATCGTGCGCACCACCGGCACCACCACCCGGGTGCTGCTCTCCGACGTCACCGCTGCTGACGAGTGGGAGCTGGCCGCCTCGGCGCTGGAGTACCTCGGCCTGCCGCTGCCCCTCGATGACGACGAGCAGGTCCCGGCCGGCGACCTGGACATCCTCGGCGACCTCGGCATGCACGCCATGGACATGGCGGTGCTGATCGACGACTTCGACCTCTACCCCGACGAGATGCTCTCCGACATCACCCGCCGGGTCGGCTTCGGCGAGCTCTTCGACGACGCCGTCGGGCTCACCAGCGCCTGAGGTGCCGCCCGAACCCTGGCGCGCGCCGATGCAGGCCGCCCTCGAGCAGGCCCGTGCGGCCCTGGCCACCGACGACGTGCCGATCGGTGCCGTGGTCGTCGACCCCGCCGGCGCCGTGATCGGCACCGGGCGCAACGTCCGCGAGGCCGAGGCCGACCCGACCGGGCACGCCGAGGTCGTGGCGCTGCGGGCGGCGGCCCGCAGCCGGGGCGGCTGGCGCCTGGACGGCTGCACGCTCGTGGTCACGCTGGAGCCGTGCACGATGTGCGCCGGCGCCGCCGTCCTGGCCCGTGTGGACCGCGTGGTCTTCGGGGCGTACGACGCGAAGGCCGGCGCCGTCGGCAGCCTCTGGGACGTCGTCCGCGACCGCCGGCTCAACCACCGGCCCGAGGTGCTTGCGGGCGTGCTCGCCGAGGAGTCCACCGAGCTGCTGGACGCGTTCTTCCGCGGCCGCCGGGCCGAAGGACGGGAAGTTCCGCAATCCCAGGCGAGGGATTGACCCGTCGGGTCACAATGGTCAGGTGTCGGGACGAGTGATGAGCCGCGTGGCGGGAATGACCGGGATCGGGCTGGTGGCCACGGCCGCCCTCCTGGGTCTGCCGGGCACCGCTGCAGCCGCTGTCGAGGGTGCGACCGGCGGCACCGTGGTCGTCCGCGGCACCGCCTTCCCGGACCCACGCGCCGCCGGGCTCTCCCTGACCGGCTGCGCCGCGATGACGGCACCCGCCCCCGCGCCCCGCACCGCCCTCGCCTACGACCCCGACGCCGCCCCCTGGCTGGCCGGTGAGTCGGCGGTCACGCCCGGCATGCCGCTGCGCCGCAGCCTCGAGCTCACCCCGGCCGGCCCCGGCGGCGCCGCCGGCGCCGGCTTCACCGTGCCCTCGCTCGCCGGCACCACCGCCGCGTCCGTCGACGTGCACGCCCCGTTCGGCACCAGCGGCGTCGCGTACGCCGGCTACCAGGAGGCCACCGACCGCGGGACGCAGCGGTACTGGGTCGGCCGCGCGGACGTCTCGGTCGCCGGCGGCACCTGGCAGCGCGTCGACGCGACCGGGCTGAGCTACGCCTGGGCCAAGATCGACCTCACCACCGGCCAGCGGGTCGCCGCCGGACCGGCCGCGGCCACGGTCGCCTCGTTCGCGGCCCGCTCCGGCGGCGGGGGCGGCTTCTACTCGGTCGGGTTCGGGTGCGACGGCGCGGCGTTCACGATCGACCGCCTTCAGGTCGGCGCCGCGGGCGGCGTGCGCACCTACGACATCGAGGGCATGCCCAGCCGGACCACGATCGCGGGCCCGGCCCGGGTCGCCGAGGGCAAGGACGTCCGGCTGACCGGCAGCGTCAGCGCCGGCGCGGCCCTCTCCCAGCCCACGCTCGCGCTCGAGGAGCGCGTCGACGGCGTCTGGCGCAAGGCTCTGACCGAGTCCGGGGAGGCCGTCGTCGTCACGGGGGCCCAGGGCGCGGTCACGGTGACTCCGGAGCGCACCACTGCCTACCGCTTCCGGTTCGGCGACCGTCCGGCCGCCGAGGGCAGCGTGTCGGCGCCGCTGGTGGTGGAGGTCGGGCCGAAGGACGAGGCCGCAGGCAAGAAGGACAAGGCCAAGGACAAGGCCAAGGACAAGGCCGAGGACAAGAACGAGGACCAGGGCAACGCCGAGCAGCCGGCTCCCGCGCAGGCAGAGAACCAGCAGCCCGCGGAGCCGCAGCCCGCCCCGGCCGAGCAGCCGGCCCCCGTCGAGCCGCAGGCCCCCGAGCCGAAGCCGGAGCGCACGCCCGAGCCGAAGCCCGAGCCGACCCCGCCGGCCCCGGAGCCGTCCGGTCCCGCCACCCCCTCGGCTCCCGCCACGACGCCCCCGGCCGGTCCCGGCGGCGGCGAGCCCAGCGACGAGTCCGCCCCCGTCGCGCCGGCGGACTCCCGCGAGCCCGCACCGGCCGAGCCGGCCCGGCCGCGGTCGACCGAGCCGACCCCCGCGGGCTGACCCGCTGCGGTCGGGGAGCACCCCGATCCGGCCACATCGCCACGGGGCTCACGACCGCCGGGTACCGTGGTCCAGGTCACCCTTTTCTCTCTCGTCCGGTGCCTCCAGCCGGCAGTACAGGCCTTATGACCTCCCTCGCCAGCGCACCGACCACTGACACCTGCAGCTCCAGCTCCACCAGCACCGCCGCTCCGCCGCACCGGCCGAGCCTGCCCGCCGTCGTCCGGCGGGTCGCCGCCAGCCTGGCGGTCGCCTGCCTGGTCCCGGCCACGCTGTTCTACGTCGTGATGCTGATCGGCGGCGTGTGGTCGGCGATCGTGGCCGCGTTGGTGTGGTCCTACGCCGCGATCGTGTGGCGCGCGGCCACCGGGCGCCGGATCTCTGGGCTCCTGGTCCTGGTCACGGCCCTGATGACGGTGCGGACGGTGCTCTCCCTGGTCGCGGACAGCACCTACCTGTACTTCCTCCAGCCGGTCCTCAGCGACGGCGTCGTGGCCGTGGCGTTCCTGCTCTCGCTGGTCACCGCCCGGCCCCTGGTCGCCCGGCTGGCCGGCGACTTCTACCCCATGGACCGTGAGCTGCACCTGCGCCCGCGGATCCGGCGGCTCTTCCGCCGGCTGACGCTGATGTGGGCGCTGCTGTGCCTGGGCAAGGCGGGCGGCACGCTGTGGCTGCTGGAGTCGACGTCGGTCGAGACGTTCGTGCTGCTCAAGAGCGTCTCGGTGCTGGTGCTCAACGCCCTCGCCATCACCGCCACGATCAGCGCCGCGGCCCTGGTGGCCCGCCGGGAGGGCCTGCTGGGCCCCGGGCGAGCGCTGGCAATCCCCGTCTGACCCGCCTCAGGCCTGCGTCGAGGCGCGCGCGACCAGCTCGGGCGTGAACAGGATCTGCTGGTGGCTATGGCCAGGATGGGCCGCCTCGGCGAGCACCAGCTCGGCGGCGGTGCGGCCGAGCTCCTGACGCGGCTGGCGCACCGAGGTCAGCGGGACGGCGGCCGCGCCGGCGAACTCGATGTCGTCGTAGCCCACGATCGCCAGCTCCTCGGGGACCCGGATCCCGGCGCTGATGGCCTGCTGGAGCAGGCCGAGCGCGAGCAGGTCGTTGGCGCAGAACGCCGCTGTCGGGCGGCGCCGGGCCGGGAGCCCGGCCAGGCGCTGCCCGGCCGAGCGGCCCTCATCGACCACCAGCGCCTCGGTGCCGAGCACGACCAGGTCCTCGACCGGCCGGCCGGCCGCCGCCCAGGCCTCCCGGGCGCCCTGGAGCCGGTCGTTGACCTGACCGAGCGTCGCGGGGCCGCCGATGAAGGCGACCCGCCGGTGTCCGCGGTCGATCAGGTGCTCGAGGGCGAGCCGGCCGCCGAGGACGTCGTCGACGGCCACCGAGCAGAACGTCGCGTCCGCGCGGGTCCGGTCGACGATGACGAGCGGGGTGCCGCGGCGGCGTACCTCGACGAGGTCGGGGGCGTCGGGGTCGACCGGCGTGACCAGGATGCCCTGGACCCGCTGCTGCTGGAGCAGCACGAGGTGGGCCTGCTCCCGGGCGGCGCGGTGGCCGCTGTTGCACAGCACCAGGGAGAGTGACGCGGCCTCGGCGGCCGTCTCGATGCCCTGGGCGACGTCGGTGAAGAACGGGTTCTTGGCGTCGAGCATCACGTAGGCCAGGGTCCGGCTGGAGCCGGCCCGCAGCTGGCGCGCCGACTCGTTGCGGACGAAGCCGAGGGTCGCCATCGCCCGCTCGACGCGCTCGCGGGTGGCCGCGCTGACCCGGTCGGGGCGGTTGAGCACGTTGGAGACCGTGCCGAGCGAGACCCCCGCGGTGGCGGCCACGTCCTTGACCGACGCGGCCCGGCCCTGACGTGCCGCCATCGAGCCTCCTGCGTCCGTCGGGATCTCTCTTTGAAACGATCTGAACCACCGTAGTAGTGATTTCGATCTGGCAACACGAAGTACAAAACCTGTCTCAAGGCTTGACGGAGCCCGCACGGGAACTTAGCGTCACGTTCACGCAAATGAAACCTTTCAACGCAAGGGAGCGCTGATGTCGGGACCGGGGAGCGGCGCGACCCTCGTGCTGCGCGAGGTGAGCAAGAGCTTCGGCTCGGTCGTCGCCCTGCGCAGCGGGACCCTGGAGGTCCAGCCGGGCTCGATCCACGCGCTCGTGGGCGAGAACGGCGCGGGCAAGTCCACGCTGGTCAAGATCGTCGCCGGCCTGTACCGCCGCGACGGCGGCACCTTCCGGTTCCAGGGCCAGGACGTGGACTTCGGCTCGACCGCCGAGTCCAAGGCCGCGGGCATCGCGGTCATCTACCAGGAGCCGACGCTGTTCCCGGACCTGTCGGTCACCGAGAACATCTTCATGGGCCGCCAGCCGGTCGGCCGGGGCCGCCGGATCGACCGCAACCGGATGCACGCGGAGGCCCGCGGCCTCTTCGAGCGGCTCGGCGTCCACATCGACCCGCGCCGTCCCGCCCGGGGCCTCTCGATCGCCGACCAGCAGATCATCGAGATCGCCAAGGCGATCTCGCTGGACGCCAGCCTGCTGATCATGGACGAGCCGACCGCCGCGCTGAGCGGCGTCGAGGTCGACCGGCTCTTCGCGGTGGCCCGCAGCCTGCGCGACGAGGGCCGCGCGCTGGTCTTCATCTCGCACCGCTTCGACGAGGTCTTCGACCTGTGCGACACCGTCACGGTGATGCGTGACGGCGACTACATCGCCACCCGGCCGATCGCCGAGACCACCGTGGAGGAGATCGTCTCCCAGATGGTCGGCCGCGAGGTCGCCGAGCTCTTCCCCAAGACCCCCGCCCCCATCGGCGACGTGGTCCTCTCGGTCCGCGGCCTCACCGCGGCCGGGGTCTTCCACGACATCGACCTCGACGTCCGCGCCGGCGAGATCGTCGGCCTGGCGGGCCTGGTCGGCGCCGGCCGCAGCGAGATCGCCCGCGCCGTCTTCGGTGTCGACCGGTACGACGCCGGCGAGGTGCGGATGCTCGGCAAGGACGTCCCCGCGCGCAACCCGCGGGCCGCGATCCGGGCCGGGATGGCCTTCATCCCCGAGGACCGCCGCAAGCAGGGCCTGGTGGCCGAGGCGTCGGTCGCCCGCAACGTCGCCGCCGGCATCCGCCGCGGCCTGACCAAGGCCGGCGTGCTCACCAGCCGCGCCGAGAACGCCGCCGCCGGCCCCTGGGCCGCGCGCCTGGAGGTCAAGACCAACGCGCTGGACATGGGCGCGGCCACGATGAGCGGCGGCAACCAGCAGAAGGTCGTGATCGCCAAGTGGCTGGCGACCGACCCCCAGCTGCTGATCATCGACGAGCCCACCCGCGGCATCGACGTCGGCACCAAGGCCGAGGTGCACCGGCTGCTCTCCGACCTGGCCGGCCAGGGCCTGGCGATCCTGATGATCTCCTCCGAGCTCCCCGAGGTCCTCGGCATGGCCGACCGCGTCCTGGTCGTCTGCGAGGGCCGGATCACCGCCGACCTGCCGCGCGAGCAGGCGACCCCCGAGGCGGTCATGCGCGCCGCCACCGCGACCACGCCGGCCGCCGCCCCCGCGGCCGACCAGAGGATGGTGCACCCGTGAGCGACACCCTGCTCGTCGAGCCCAGCGCGCAGCCGCGCAGCCGGCGCCTGCTCGGCACCCTGCTGCGCTCCCGCGAGATCGCGGTCGCCGCGGTCCTGCTGCTGCTGATCCTCGGCACCACTCTCAAGAGCGGCGACTTCATCTTCAGCTCCGACGGCTGGCGCAACCTGCTGGTCACGCCGTCGCTCCTGCTGCTGCTGGCGGTCGGCCAGACAGTGGTCATCGTGACCCGCAACGTCGACCTCTCGGTCGGCTCGATCCTGGGCCTCACGGCGTACTTCACCGGCCGGATGTTCATCGACAACCCCGGCATCCCGATCGTCGTGGTCTTCGCGCTCGGCATGCTGCTCGGCGCGGTGCTGGGCCTGATCAACGGGGCGCTGGTCGCCTTCGGCAAGGTCCCGGCCCTGGTGATCACGCTGGGCACGCTCTACATCTACCGCGGCGTCTTCCTGTCCTGGGCGGGCAGCGACCGGATCAACGCCTCCGACATGCCGCGGGACTTCCTGGCGCTCGGCACCAAGACGATCCTGACCATCCCGGTGCTCACGATCATCGCCCTCGTCGTGCTCGCCGCGGTGGGCTACTACCTGCACACCGCCCGCGGCGGCCGCGAGCTCTACGCGATCGGCTCCGACCCCGACGCCGCGAAGCTCTACGGGCTGCCCGTGACCCGCCGGGTGCTGGTCGCGTTCGTGATCAGCGGCGCGCTCGCCGGCCTCGCCGGCGTCGTGTACGCCGCCCGCTACGGCACCGTCAGCTCCGGCGCCGGCCTCAACATCGAGCTGCAGGCCGTCGGCGCTGCCGTCATCGGCGGCGTCGCGATCTTCGGCGGCTCCGGCACGGTGTGGGGCGCCGCGCTCGGTGCCTTCCTGCTGATCACGATCAACCGGGCCCTGCCGATCGTCGGCATCTCCGACTTCTGGCAGCGCGCCGTGGTCGGTGTCCTGATCATCGCCGCCATCGTCCTGGACCGGGTGCTCACGATCCGGCAGGAACGCCGGCTCGTGGCCGCGCGAGACGAAGTGAGGACCTCCGCATGAGCACCGCGACGCTGAGCCGCCCCGAGGGCGAGCGCACCTACCCGTCGTACTCCCGGCCGCTGTGGCGCCGGGCGCTGCTGACCCGCGAGTTCGCGATCATCGTGCTGCTGCTCGTGGTCCTGCTCTACTCCACCACCAGCGTGCCGAACTTCGACAGCCCGCTGACGATGTACTACCTCTTCCTCGACATCGCGCCGATCCTGCTGATCGCGCTGCCGATGACGATGGTGATCATCACCGGCGAGATCGACCTCTCGGTCGCCAGCACGGTCGGGCTGAGCAGCGTCATGGTCGGCGTGCTCCACCAGGACGCCGGCCTCTCGATCCCCGCCGCCGCGGCGATCGCGATCCTGGTCGGCGCGGTGTGCGGGGCCTTCAACGGCTTCCTGGTCGCGTACGTCGGGCTGCCCTCGCTGGCGGTCACGATCGGCACCCTGGCGCTCTACCGCGGCATCGCGGTCGGGATGCTCGGCACCACTGCCGTCACCGACTTCCCCGAGAAGTGGACCGACCTGGCCAAGGAGCGGATCGTCGAGGGCTCGAGCTACCCGATGGTGCTGGTGCCGTTCCTGGTGCTGCTGGTGCTGTTCGTGTGGCTGCTGCACTTCTCCAGCTTCGGCCGTGGCGTCTACGAGATCGGCCTGAACGACGAGGCCGCGCACTTCACCGGCGTCAACGTCGAGCTCACCAAGTTCTGGCTCTTCGTGCTGGCCGGGGCGGTCTCGGCGCTCGCGGGCATCTACTACACGCTGCGCTACGGCAGCGCCCGCGGCGACAACGCCAACGGCCTGGAGCTCCAGGTCATCGCGGCGGTCCTGCTCGGCGGCGTGTCGATCTTCGGCGGCCGCGGGGCCCTGCACGGCGTCGTCGCCGGCGCGATCCTGATCGGCGTCATCTCCAGCGCCATGCGCCTGGAGGGCCACACGGTCAACGTCATCAACATCGTCATCGGAGCGCTCCTGGTGCTCTCGGTGATGTCCACCAGCTTCCTGGCCTGGGTCTCGGCTGTGCTCTCAGGTCGGAGAGGGGCCCGGTCTCCCGGCCGCGCCCCGGACGGCGCCGGCAAGCGGTCGCTGCCCGAGTGACAACCGAAAGGTAAGAACGATGAAGTTCAGCAATCGACGACTCACCGCTGTGGCGGCGATGTCGCTGGTGGCCAGCCTGGGCCTGACCGCTTGCGGTGGGGACGACGACGGCGGCTCCGGCGGCGGTGGCGGCGGCGACGCCGCGACGATCACCTTCCTGCCGAAGAACCTCGGCAACCCCTACTTCGAGACCAGCGACGCCGGCGGCAAGACGGCCGTCGAGGCGTTCGGCGGCACGTTCGAGGAGGTCGGCCCCGACACCGCCACCCCGGACTCGCAGGTGCAGTTCATCAACACCGCCGCCCAGCAGGGCGTGGACGCGCTGGTCGTCTCCGCCAACGACCCGAGCGCGATCTGCGACGCCCTCAACGAGGCCCGCGAGGGCGCGGACGTCAAGGTCGTCACCTTCGACTCCGACACCGACCCCGAGTGCCGCGACCTGTACGTCAACCAGGCCGACGCCGCGGGCATCGCCAAGGTCCAGGTCGAGATGATCGCCGAGCAGATCGGCGGCGCCGGCGAGATCGCGGTCCTCTCCGCGGCCGCCAACGCGACCAACCAGAACGAGTGGATCGAGCTGATGGAGGAGGAGCTGAAGACCAGCCACCCCGACATCGAGCTCGTCGACACCGTCTACGGCGACGACGACGACCAGACCTCCTTCGACAAGACCGAGGCCCTGCTGCAGTCGCACCCGAACCTCAAGGGCATCGTCTCGCCGACCACCGTCGGCATCGCCGCCGCGGCGCGCTACCTCTCCACCTCGCAGTACAAGGGCAAGGTCGCGCTGACCGGGCTCGGCACGCCCAACCAGATGCGTGAGTACGTCGAGGACGGCACCGTCACCGAGTTCGCGCTGTGGAACCCCGAGGAGCTCGGCTACCTCGCGGCGTACGCCGCCAAGGCCCTGGTCGACGGCGACATCGAGGGCGAGGGCGACACCTTCGAGGCGGGCGACCTCGGTGAGTACACCGTCGGCGCCGACAACGTGGTGCTGCTCGGCGAGCCGTTCCGGTTCAACGCCGACAACATCGCCGACTTCGACTTCTGAGGTAGCGCCCCTCGAAGTCGTCGGCCCGGCCGGCCCGCCCCTCTCCGGAGGGCCGGCCGGGCACCCCCCGCACCACCCGCTCCAGATCCCCCAGCTCAGTCCCCCCGTCACTCCCAGCCCCGAGAAGGTGCCCCGTGCAGCGCGTCTGCTTCCAGCTCCAGGTCCGCCCCGAGCGCATCGAGGAGTACCGGCAGCGGCACGCGGCCGTGTGGCCCGACATGTGCCAGGCCCTGCACGACACCGGCTGGCACAACTACTCGCTGTTCCTGCGCGAGGACGGCATGCTGATCGGCTACCTCGAGACCCCCGATCTCGCCGCCGCGCAGGCCGGCATGGCCGCCACCGAGGTCAACGCCCGGTGGCAGGCCGAGATGGCGGAGTTCTTCGTCGACCTCGACGGCGCCGCCCCGGACACCGGCTTCCTCCAGCTCGAGGAGGTCTTCCACCTCGAGGACCAGCTCCCCACCACCGCTCCCACCGTTCACGAAGGCAGCTGACATGACCCACTTCGCCGACATCGCCGACCACCTGGAGGGCCAGGCCATCGAGCTGCCCTCCTGGGCCTTCGGCAACTCCGGCACCCGCTTCAAGGTCTTCGGCACCCCCGGCACCCCCCGCTCGGTCGAGGAGAAGATCGCCGACGCCGCGACCGTGCACCGCTTCACCGGGCTGGCGCCGACCGTGGCGCTGCACATCCCGTGGGACCGCGTGGACGACTACGCAGCCCTGCGCCGGTACGCCGAGGACCACGGCGTCGCGCTCGGCACGATCAACTCCAACACCTTCCAGGACGACGACTACAAGTTCGGCGGCCTGACCCACACCGACCCGCGGATCCGCCAGAAGGCGATCGACCACCACGTCGAGTGCATCGACGTGATGGACCAGACCGGCTCGCGGGACCTGAAGATCTGGCTCGCCGACGGCAGCAACTACCCGGGCCAGGCCGACCTGCGCGGCCGCCAGGACCGGCTGGCCGAGTCGCTGGCGACGATCTACGACCGGATCGGCGAGGAGCAGCGACTCGTCCTCGAGTACAAGTTCTTCGAGCCGGCGTTCTACCACACCGACGTCCCGGACTGGGGCACGTCGTACGCCCAGGTCAGCGCGCTCGGCGAGCGCGCCGTGGTCTGCCTGGACACCGGCCACCACGCGCCCGGCACCAACATCGAGTTCATCGTCATGCAGCTGCTGCGCCTGGGGAAGCTCGGCTCCTTCGACTTCAACAGCCGCTTCTACGGCGACGACGACCTGATCGTCGGCTCGGCGGACCCGTTCCAGCTGTTCCGGATCCTCTTCGAGGTGATCCGCGGCGGTGGCTACGGCCCCGCCAACCCGGACGGGCACTCCGACGTGGCGTTCATGCTCGACCAGTGCCACAACGTCGAGGACAAGATCCCCGGCCAGATCCGCTCGGTGCTCAACGTCCAGGAGATGACCGCCCGCGCCCTGCTCGTCGACCGGGACGCGCTCGACGCCGCGCAGACGGCCGGCGACGTCCTCGGTGCCCACGAGATCTTCATGGACGCCTTCTCGACCGACGTCCGGCCCGACCTCGCCGCCTGGCGCGAGGAGCGCGGCCTGCCCGCCAACCCGATGCGGGCCTACGCGGAGTCCGGCTACCAGGCCGAGATCGAGGCCGCCCGGGCCGGCGGCTCCCAGCTGTCCTGGACCTGACCGGTCCGCGCCCTCCTCCCTCCTCGCACCCCACGCTTCTCTCCAGCAAACGGATAGGAACCATGACCAACCCCTCCGCATCCAGCACCTCGGCGAGCACCGCGGCCGAGCTGATCGCCCGGTCCAACCGCCTCGGCGCCGACCCCAAGAACACCAACTACGCGGGCGGCAACACCTCGGCGAAGGGCACCGAGACCGACCCGGTCACCGGCGAGCCCGTCGAGCTGCTGTGGGTCAAGGGCTCCGGCGGCGACCTCGGCACCCTGAAGGAGTCCGGCCTCGCCGTGCTCCGCCTGGACCGGATGCGCGCGCTGGTCGACGTCTACCCGGGCGTCGAGCGCGAGGACGAGATGGTCGCGGCGTTCGACTACTGCCTGCACGGCAAGGGCGGCGCCGCGCCGTCGATCGACACCGCCATGCACGGGCTGGTCGACGCCGCGCACGTGGACCACCTGCACCCCGACTCCGGCATCGCGATCGCGACCGCCGCCGACGGGGAGCAGCTGACCTCGACGATCTTCGGCGACAAGGTCGTGTGGGTGCCCTGGCGCCGGCCCGGCTTCCAGCTCGGCCTCGACATCGCCGCGATCAAGGAGCAGAACCCGCAGGCCATCGGCTGCATCCTCGGCGGCCACGGCATCACCGCGTGGGGCGACACCTCCGAGGCGGCCGAGCAGAACTCGCTGTGGATCATCGACACCGCCGCGGCGTACATCGCCGAGCACTCGAAGGCCGAGCCGTTCGGCCCCGCCCTCGCGGGGTACGCCGCGCTGCCCGAGGCCGAGCGCCGCGCGAAGGCCGCCGCCCTGGCCCCGACGATCCGCGGGATCGCGTCGGCCGACCGGCCGATGGTCGGTCACTTCACCGACGCGGACGTGGTCCTGGACTTCCTCGCCGCGGCCGAGCACCCGCGGCTCGCGGCCCTGGGCACCTCCTGCCCGGACCACTTCCTGCGCACCAAGGTCAAGCCGCTGGTGCTGGACCTGCCCGCCGACGCCTCCGTCGAGGACTCGATCGCGCGGCTGAAGGAGCTCGCGGTCTCCTACCGCGAGGACTACCAGGCCTACTACGACCGGCACGCGACCCCCGAGAGCCCCGCGATCCGCGGCAAGGACCCGCTCATCGTCCTGGTCCCGGGCGTCGGCATGTTCAGCTTCGGCAAGGACAAGCAGACCGCCCGCGTGGCCGGCGAGTTCTACGTCAACGCGATCAACGTGATGCGCGGCGCGGAGGGCCTCTCGACGTACGCCCCGATCGACGAGGCGGAGAAGTTCCGCATCGAGTACTGGGCGCTGGAGGAGGCCAAGCTCCAGCGGATGCCGAAGCCCAAGCCGCTGGCGACCCGCGTCGCGCTGGTCACCGGCGCGGCCGGCGGCATCGGCAAGGCCACCGCGAAGCGGCTCGCCGCCGAGGGCGCCTGCGTCGTCGTCGCCGACCTGTCGCTGGAGAAGGCGCAGGCCGCCGCCGCCGAGATCGGCGGCCCGGACGTCGCCATCGGCGTGGCCGCGGACGTGAGCAAGGCCGACGCCGTGCAGGCGATGGTCGACGCGACGGTGCTCGCCTTCGGCGGCCTCGACCTGGTCGTCAACAACGCCGGGCTCTCGCTGAGCAAGTCGCTGCTGGACACCACCGAGGCGGACTGGGACCTCCAGCACGACGTGATGGCCAAGGGCTCCTTCCTGGTCTCGCAGGCGGCCGCCCGGGTGCTGATCGCGCAGGAGATGGGCGGCGACATCGTCTACATCTCCAGCAAGAACTCGGTCTTCGCCGGCCCCAACAACATCGCCTACTCGGCGACCAAGGCCGACCAGGCCCACCAGGTCCGGCTGCTCGCCGCCGAGCTGGGCCAGTACGGCGTCAAGGTCAACGGCGTGAACCCCGACGGGGTCGTCCAGGGCTCCGGCATCTTCGCCAGCGGCTGGGGGGCCAACCGCGCGGCGGTGTACGGCGTGGAGGAGAAGGACCTGGGCAAGTTCTACGCCCAGCGCACCATCCTCAAGCGCGAGGTGCTGCCCGAGAACATCGCCAACGCGGTCTTCGTGCTCTGCGGCCCGGAGATGTCCCACACCACCGGCCTGCACGTGCCGGTGGACGCGGGCGT
The DNA here is from genome assembly GCF_003710085.1 of Nocardioides pantholopis. NCBI lineage: Bacteria > Bacillati > Actinomycetota > Actinomycetes > Propionibacteriales > Nocardioidaceae > Nocardioides > Nocardioides pantholopis. Next base: position 174,082 of record NZ_CP033324.1, read on the forward strand.
GGCGGCGGCGTTCCTGCGATGAGCCGATGAGCCCCGCCTCCGCGGTCCGGGTCGCGGCCGTCGACCTGGGCGCCACCAGCGGCCGGGTGATGGCCGGCACCGTGACCCGGACCGGCCTGCACCTGGAGGAGCTGCACCGCTTCCCCAACGGCGGGGTCCGGGCCAACGGGTCGCTGTTCTGGGACGTCCTGGGGATCTACCGGGAGTCGCTGAACGGGATCCGGGAGGTCGCTCGCACCGGCTCCCTGCACGGGATCGGCATCGACTCCTGGGCCGTCGACTACGGCCTCCTGGACCGCGACGGTCACCTGCTCGGCAACCCCTACAGCCACCGCGACGACCGCACCGACGGCGTCCGCGAGCGGGTGGCGGGGATCGTCGAACCCGCCGAGCAGTACGCCGTGACCGGGCTGCAGCAGCTGCCGTTCAACACCGTCTACCAGCTGGTCGCCTCGCTCGGGACCGCCGCGCTGGAGTCGGCCGAGACGCTGCTGCTGCTGCCCGACCTGCTCGGCTACTGGCTGACCGGGCAGGTCGGGGCGGAGCGCACCAACGCCTCCACCACCGGCCTGTACGACGTCCGCACCGGCACCTGGGCCGCGGGCCTCGCCCGCGAGCTGGGCCTGCCGTGGAGCATCCTGCCGCCGCTGCGCGACGCCGGTGACCAGGTCGGCCCGGTGCTCGACGACATCGGTCGCCAGCTCGGCGCCCGGCAGCCGGTCCCGGTGGTCGCGGTGGGCTCCCACGACACCGCGTCCGCCGTCGTCGGTGTCCCCGCCGAGGAGGAGGACTTCGCCTACATCTCCTCGGGGACCTGGTCGCTGGTGGGCCTGGAGCTGGAGCGCCCGGTGCTCACCGAGGCCGCGCGCGCTGCCGACTTCACCAACGAGACAGGCGTCGACGGCACCACCCGGTTCCTCAAGAACGTGATGGGGCTGTGGGTGCTCTCGGAGTCGGTGCGCACCTGGACCGACCAGCGGATCGCGGGCACCGACCTGGTCTCGCTGCTCGCCGCGGCGCACGACCAGCCGGCCCTGCGCACGGTCGTCGACATCAACGACCCGCGGCTGCTGGCCCCCGGCGACATGCCGGCGCGGATCGCCGCGCTGGCGCGGGAGGCGGGGGAGCCGGTGCCGCAAACGCCGCAGGCGATCACCCGCACGATCCTGGACAGCCTGGCGCTGGCCTACCGGCGCAACGTCCGGCTCGCCGCCGAGCTCGCGGGCCGGCGCGTCGACGTGGTGCACGTGGTCGGCGGCGGCTCGCAGAACTCCCTGCTGTGCCAGCTGACCGCGGACGCCTGCGGGGTGCCCGTGCTGGCGGGCCCGGCGGAGGCCGCCGCGCTCGGCAACGTGCTGGTCCAGGCGCGTGCCCTGGGCGCCGACGTGCCCGACCTGGCGGCGATGCGGGCGCTGGTGCGGCGCACCCACGAGCTGCACCGCTTCGAGCCCCGGCCGGGCCTGGACTGGGACGCGGCCGAGACCCGGTTGTCCGGCGCGGGGGCGGTCGCCCCGTGAGCCGGCGCGGGTCGGCCTGAGGGGCAGCCGTGGGCCGGGCGGATGAGGATCGCGGGGCCTCCGAGGTGCCCGCTCGGTGGCGCCCGGACGACGCCGACCTCCAGGTGCTGGCCCTGCTCGCGGCGGGCCACACCGTGGAGGTCATCGCCCGGCGTACCGGCGTCTCCGAGCGCACGGTCCGGCGACGGCTGCGCAGCACCGCCGACGGGATGGGTGTCGACTCGACCATCGAGGCAGTCGTCCAGGCGGTCCGCCGCGGGCTGATCTGAGCCGGGCGGGACGGCAGGGCGCGTGGCGGCATCCGTGTCGAGCGGCTATCTTATGAATCGTTTCACAGCGGCGTCGGACGACGAGGCACGACAGGTCGCCGGTCGCTCGAGGTCTGGGAGAGTGGAGCCATGCGGGTCGCCCTGATGGTCACCTGTTTCAACGACGCGATGTTCCCGGAGACCGGGAAGGCCGTGGTCACGCTGCTGCGCCGGCTCGGCGTCGAGGTCGACTTCCCGGCCGCGCAGACCTGCTGCGCCCAGCCGATGGTCAACACCGGCTACCTCGACGAGGCGGTCCCGGTGGTGCGCACCTTCGTCGAGGCCTTCGCGGGGTACGACGCGATCGTGACGCCGTCCGGGTCCTGCGCGGGCTCGGCCCGGCACCAGCACGGGATCGTGGCCCGCCGCGCGGGCGACCCGGCGCTGACCGAGGCCGTCGCGGCCACGTCGCCGAAGGTCTACGAGCTCAGCGAGTTCCTCGTCGACGTGCTCGGCGTGACCGACGTCGGGGCGTACTTCCCGCATACAGTCACCTACCACCCGACCTGCCACTCGCTGCGGATGATCGGGGTCGGGGACCGGCCGCGCCGGCTGCTCGAGGCAGTCCGCGGGCTGACGCTGGTCGAGCTGCCCGGGGCGGCGGAGTGCTGCGGCTTCGGCGGCACGTTCGCTGTCAAGAACGCCGACACCTCGGTCGCGATGGGCGCCGACAAGGCGCGCCATGTGCGGGAGACCGGAGCCGAGGTCCTGGTCGCCGGCGACAACTCCTGCCTGATGCACGTCGGCGGGATGCTCTCGCGCCAGCAGGCCGGGATCCGCACCGTCCACCTCGCCGAGATCCTCGCCGCCACCGAGGCCAGCGTCCCCGAGGTGGTCGCATGAGCGCCACGTTCGTCGGGATGCCGGCGTTCCCGAGCGCCGCGCGGGCGGCCCTGGCCGACACCCAGCTGCGGCACAACCTCGCCCACGCCACCGGGACCATCCGCGACAAGCGGGCGCGGGTCGTCGCAGAGGTCGAGGAGTGGGAGGACCTCCGGCTCGCCGGCGCCGCTGTCAAGCAGTCCGCGCTGGTCGACCTCGACCGGCACCTGGTCCGCCTCGAGGAGACCCTGACCGCGAACGGCGCGACCGTGCACTGGGCCCGGGACGCCGCCGAGGCCAACGCGATCGTGGCCCGGATCGCCCGCGACCACGACGCCGACGAGGTGGTCAAGGTCAAGTCGATGGCGACCCAGGAGATCGGCCTCAACGAGGCGCTCGCGGAGGAGGGGATCCTGGCCTGGGAGACCGACCTCGCCGAGCTGATCGTCCAGCTCGGCGACGACCTGCCCAGCCACATCCTGGTCCCGGCCATCCACCGCAACCGCGCGGAGATCCGGGAGATCTTCCTGCGCGAGATGGCGGGGGTCGGGCGCCCCGCGCCGGCCGACCTCACCGACGAGCCCGCGGTGCTGGCCGGCGCCGCCCGGGAGCACCTGCGGGAGAAGTTCCTGCGCGCGAAGGTCGCCGTCTCCGGCGCCAACTTCGCGGTCGCTGAGACCGGCACCCTGGTCGTCGTGGAGTCCGAGGGCAACGGCCGGATGTGCCTGACCCTGCCGGAGGTCCTGGTCTCGGTCGTCGGCATCGAGAAGGTCGTCCCGACCTGGGAGGGGCTGGACCCGCTGCTGCGGCTGCTGCCGCGCTCCTCGACCGGGGAGCGGATGAACCCCTACACCTCGACCTGGTCCGGGGTGACCCCCGGCGACGGCCCGCAGGAGGTGCACGTCGTACTCCTCGACAACGGCCGGACCCGGGCGCTGGCCGACGACGTCGGCCGCCAGGCGCTGCGCTGCATCCGCTGCTCGGCCTGCCTCAACGTCTGCCCCGTCTACGAGCGGGTCGGCGGCCACGCCTACGGGTCGGTCTACCCGGGTCCGATCGGGGCGATCCTGAACCCGCTCATGAAGGGCACCGGGGACCCGCAGACCGACTCGCTGCCGTACGCCTCCTCGCTGTGCGGGGCCTGTTTCGAGGTCTGCCCGGTCCGCATCGACATCCCCGAGGTGCTGGTGCACCTGCGCGCGGAGGTCGTGGACGGACACCGCGGCGACCGGGTCCCGAAGGCCGAGGCGGCCGCGATGGCCGGCGCCGCCTGGACCCTCTCCGACGCCCGGCGGCTCGCCTGGGTCGAGAAGGCCTCCGGTCTCGCCGGCCGGGCGCTGACCCGCTTCGGGCGTACGAGACTGCCCGGTGGACGGGCCGCCGCGGGCCGGATCCCCGGCCCGGGCGCCGCTGCCTGGACCGGAGCCCGGGACCTGCCGGCGCCGCCGCGGGAGTCCTTCCGGGCCTGGTGGCGACGGACCGACGGCGGCCGGACGGATCACACGGACACTGAAACGGGGGAGGGCTCGTGAGCGCGCGCGAGGAGATCCTGGGCCGGGTCCGGTCCGCCCTGGAGGGCGTGGACCGCACCGGGACGGTGCCGCCCGCGCCGCGGGTCACCCCGGTCGCGGACCTGGTCGGCCGCTTCGCCGAGCGGGTCGAGGACTACCGGGCAGTCGTCGAGCGGTGCTCCGAGGCCGACCTGGCCAGCCGGGTCGCCGCCGCGCTGCCGGCCGGCGCGCGGGTCGTCGTACCGCCCGGCCTCGGCGTCGAGGTGCCCGGCGCGCGCGTCGACGACGGGCTGTCGGCCGCCGAGCTGGACGCGCTCGACGCGGTGGTCACCGAGGCCGTCGTCGGTATCGCCGAGACCGGCACGATCGTGCTCGACCACGGCCCCGGCCAGGGCCGCCGGATCATCTCGCTGGTGCCGGACCGGCACGTGTGCATCGTCCGGGCCGCGCAGGTCGTGGCCGACGTGCCGGACGCGATCGCGGTCCTGGACCCGGCCCGGCCGCTGACCTGGATCAGCGGCCCCAGCGCGACCAGCGACATCGAGCTGAACCGGGTCGAGGGCGTCCACGGCCCCCGGGTGCTGCACGTCCTCGTCGTCGACTGACGCCCGGCCGCTGCCGTCGCGGGCCGGCGCCTCTACGATGCGGGTCATGCCGGCACCGCGGGGAAGGCCCGGACGGCGCCCGCCGAGCATGGCCGAGGTGGCTGCGCACGCGGGGGTCTCCCACCAGACGGTCTCGCGCGTCCTCAACGACTCCCCGATGGTGAAGCCCGAGACCCGGTCGCGGGTGCTCGCGGCGGTCGAGGCGCTGGGCTACCGGCGCAACCAGGCTGCGCGGATGCTGGCGACCAACCGGTCCGGCCGGATCGGCATGATCTCGGCGCACCTCGCGCTGCACGGGCCGAGCATGATCGCGGTCGCGGTGCAGGAGGCCGGCCACGACGCCGGGTACGACGTGTCGCTGGTCGGCGTCTCGGACTTCTCCCGGACGACGCTGCGCGGCGCCGTGGACCGCCTGCTCGACGAGGCTGTCGAGGCGCTGGTCGTCGCGGTCGCCCACCGCGACGCGACCGAGCAGGCGCTGTCCCTGGACCTGCCGGTCCCGGTCGTGCTGGTCCAAGGCGTGAGCGCCGACCAGCCGATGGCCGCGGGCATCGACCAGGAGCACGGGGCGCTGCTGGCCACCGAGCACCTGCTGGACCTCGGGCACCGGCACGTCGCCCACGTCACCGGTCCCCTCGAGTGGGACGAGGCACGTCAGCGGCGGGCGGGCTGGCGGGCGGCCCACGAGCGCCGCGGCCTGCTGCCGGGGCCGGAGCTGCTCGGGGACTGGTCGGCCCGCAGCGGCCACGAGGCCGGGCAGCGGGTCGCCGCCGACCCCGCGGTCACCGCGGTGTTCGCGGCCAACGACGCGATGGCGCTGGGGGTGCTCCGGGCGCTGCACGAGCAGGGCCGCGCGGTGCCGGGCGAGGTGAGCGTGGTCGGCTTCGACGACGTCCCGGAGGCGGCGTACTTCTGGCCCGGCCTGACCACTGTCAGCCAGCAGTTCTCCGCCCTCGGCCGGCGCGCGGTCGAGCTCGCCGTCCGCGCCCTGGAGGGGGAGCCGGCGCCCACGGCGGCGCTGATCACGCCGGACCTCGTCGTCCGCGGCTCCACGGCCGGCGGGCCGGCCTGAGGGCAGAGCCGGCGCGCCGGCCTGAGGGCAGAGCCGGCCTCAGGCCGGCTTGGATCGTTCACATCGCCAGGCGACCGGGTGAGCGCTCACATCCGGTGCCGAATCGGTGCCGAAGGGTCTTGACGCCGTCGAATGTTAGCGCTCACACTCTGGATTCAGTGACGTCGATCACAGGGCCCCGGTCCGACGATCTGCCGACGTTCTGCCGATGAGCTGCCAATGATCTGGAGGAAGACAGTGGCGAAGAAGAGCCTGATCGCGGCGAGCGCGATCTCCTTGGGTGCCGTGCTGCTCTCGGCCTGCGGCGACGACTCCGACTCCGGGAACGACGCCGCCGGTGGCGGGGGCGACGACTCGATCACGATGGGCTTCGCGCAGGTCGGCGCCGAGAGCGGGTGGCGCACGGCGAACACGAAGTCGGTCCAGGACTCGGCGAAGGCCGAGGGCATCGAGCTGAAGTTCACCGACGCCCAGGGCAAGCAGGAGAACCAGATCGCGGCGATCCGGTCCTACATCCAGCAGAAGGTCGACGTGATCGCGTTCAGCCCGGTCGTCGAGACCGGCTGGGACGCGGTCCTCCAGGAGGCCAAGGCCGCGAACATCCCGGTGATCCTCACCGACCGCGCCGTCGACTCCGAGGACGACTCGCTCTACGAGACGTTCCTCGGCTCCGACTTCGTCCTGGAGGGCGAGCAGGCCGGCCAGTGGCTGGTCGACAACGCGGCGGACGCCGACGCCAACGGCGACGGCACTATCAACGTCATCCAGCTCGAGGGCACCACCGGCGCCGCCCCGGCGCTCGACCGCGCGGAGGGCTTCGCTTCCACCATCGAGGCCGAGCCGACCATCGAGGTCACCGCCTCCCAGACCGGCGACTTCACCCGCGACGGCGGCAAGCAGGTCATGGAGTCGTTCCTGCAGTCCGACGACACGATCGAGGTCGTCTACGCCCACAACGACGACATGGGCCTGGGTGCGATCGAGGCGATCGAGGCCGCCGGGAAGACGCCGGGCCAGGACGTCAAGATCATCACCGTCGACGCCGTCAAGGACGGGATGACAGCGCTGGCCGAGGGCAAGATCAACTTCATCGTCGAGTGCAACCCGCTGCTCGGTCCCCAGCTGATGGACCTGGCCAAGAAGGTCGTCGCCGGCGAGGAGGTCGAGCCCCGGGTCGTCACCGAGGAGACCACCTTCACCCAGGAGCAGGCGAAGGCCGCCCTCCCCGACCGCCAGTACTGATCCGGCGCGGATCAGCCCTGGCAGGCGCTTTCGGATGCCGCAGCAGCCACCACGTCGCTCGGTCGCACCAGCACGGAGGAACGAGATGACGCAGATGGACGTCGACCCTGCGCAGACCGACGCCACTCCGCCCGGCCGGGCGCCGGTGATCGAGATGCGCGACATCTCGATCACCTTCGGCAGCGTCCGCGCGCTCAGCGAGGTCTCGCTGCGGCTCTACCCCGGCGAGGTGCACGCGCTGATGGGCGAGAACGGCGCCGGCAAGTCCACGCTGATCAAGGCGCTCACCGGGGTGTACGCCGTCGACGCCGGCACGGTGCTGGTCGGCGGGGAGGAGCAGGTTTTCCACTCCCCGTCCGCCGCGCAGGCCGCCGGGATCAGCACGGTGTACCAGGAGGTCAACCTGGTCCCGAACCTCACAGTCGCGGAGAACATGCTGCTGGGCCGCGAGCCCCGCCGGTTCGGCGCGATCAGCGTCCGGGCGATGAACCGCCGGGCGCGCGAGACCCTCGAGGGGCTCGGCCTGGACATCGACCCGGCCTCGGTCCTCGGCGAGCACCCGATCGCGGTCCAGCAGCTGGTCGCGATCGCCCGCGCCGTCGACGTCGACGCCCGGGTCCTGATCCTCGACGAGCCCACCTCGAGCCTGGACGCCGACGAGGTGGCCAAGCTCTTCGAGGTGATGCGCCGCCTGCGCGGGCAGGGCGTCGCGATCGTGTTCGTCTCCCACTTCCTCGACCAGGTCTACGAGATCGCCGACCGGATGACGATCCTGCGCAACGGCCTCCTGGTCGAGGAGCGCATGGTCGCCGAGACCAGCCAGCTGGAGCTGGTCCGGCTGATGATCGGCCGGGAGCTGGCGGTCCTGGAGCGCCTGGAGAGTCAGGCCAACACCGCCGCCGTGGCCGGGACCCCGGTGCTCCGGGCGCTCGGGGTGGGCCGCAAGGGCTCGCTCGAGGCGACCGACCTGGACCTGTACGAGGGGAGGTGATCGGGCTCGCCGGCCTGCTCGGCTCCGGCCGCACCGAGCTCGCCCGGCTGCTCTCCGGCGCCGACACCGCCGACACCGGCGAGGTGGCGATCCGCTCCGAGCGGCGCCGGCTGCGCAGCCCGCGGCACGCGATCGACCGCCACATCGCGTTCTCCAGCGAGGACCGCAAGGCCGAGGGCGTGGTCGGCGACCTGACAGTCGCCGACAACATGCTGCTCGCCCTGCAGGCCTCCCGCGGCTGGCTCCGCCCGATCCCGCAGGCGACCCGGACCCGGCTGGTCGAGCAGTACCTCCGGGCGCTCGACATCCGCCCGGCCGACCCGACCGCGCTGATGCGCAACCTCTCGGGCGGCAACCAGCAGAAGGTGCTCCTGGCGCGGTGGCTGATCACCGAGCCGGAGATCCTGATCCTCGACGAGCCCACCCGCGGGATCGACATCGGCGCCAAGACCCAGATCCAGGCCAAGGTCGCCGAGCTCGCCGAGCAGGGCATCTCGGTGGTCTTCATCTCCGCCGAGCTCGAGGAGGTGCTGCGCCTCAGCGACCGGCTGGTCGTGATGCGCGACCGGCGCAAGATCGACGAGCGCCCCAACCGCGACGTGAGCGTGAGCGACGTGCTCGAGATCATCGCGGGCGAGGCCCGCTCCGAGCAGGAGGAGGCCCCCCGTGGCTGAGTCCCCGACCCGGGTCCGGCGGCTCCTGGGCCACCAGCTGCTGTGGCCGGTGCTGGCGCTCGCGGTGCTGCTGGTCCTCAACGTCGTCGCGACGCCGAGCTTCCTCGACATCCGGATGCAGGACGGCCATCTCTACGGCAACCTCGTCGACATCGTCCGCAACAGCGCGCCGGTGCTGCTGGTCGCGCTCGGCATGACCCTGGTCATCGCGACCCGCGGCATCGACCTCTCCGTCGGCGCGATCGCCGCGATCGCCGCGGCCGTGGCCTGCACGCGGATCGTGGGCGCCGGGGACGAGGGCGCCCTGGTCACCGCGGTGATGGCCGCCACCTACGCCCTCGTCGTCTGCGTGCTCCTCGGTGCGTGGAACGGCTTCCTGGTCTCGGTGCTGGGCATCCAGCCGATCATCGCGACACTGATCCTGATGGTCGCCGGCCGCGGCATCTCGATGGCGGTCACCGACGGCCAGATCACCACCGTCAACAACGGCTGGTTCAGCGACCTCGCCTCCGGGTTCGTGCTCACGGTGCCGCTGGCGTTCCTGATCGCGCTGGGCGTCTTCGCGCTCACGGCGCTGCTGACCCGGCGTACGGCGCTCGGCATGCTGATCGAGTCGGTCGGCATCAACCCGGAGGCCAGCCGGCTCGCCGGCGTCCGGTCCCGCACGATCATCTGGACCGTCTACGCCTTCTCCGGCCTGTGCTCGGGGATCGCCGGCCTGGTCATCGCCGCCAACACCAACTCGGTCAACGCCAACAGCCTGGGGCTGTGGATCGAGCTCGACGCGATCCTCGCCGTCGTGATCGGCGGCACCTCGCTCGCCGGGGGCCGCTTCTCGCTGACCGGGACCCTGATCGGCGCCCTGTTCATCGCGACCCTGAGCCGCACCATCCCCAACATCGGGATCCCCTCGGAGGCCAACTACCTGTTCAAGGCAGTCGTCGTGATCGCGGTCTGCCTGGTCCAGTCCCCGAAGGCCCGCGCGGTCCTCCGCGTCCGGCGCTCCGGCCCCCCAGCACCACCGGCACCCCCGGCACCCGCCGCTCCCGCGAAGGCAGGTTCCTCGGCATGAGCACCGCCACCGCCCCCGCCCCCTCGGTCTGGGACCGCGTCCGGGGCTACAGCCCGCCCACCCGCTACCTGCCGGTGATCGCCACGTTCGCGCTGCTCGTCGGCCTGTTCGGGGTCGGCGGCGTGCGCTACGAGGGCTTCGCCGACCCGCAGGTTCTGCTCAGCCTGCTGATCGACAACGCGTTCCTGATCGTGCTCGCGGTCGGCATGACCTTCGTGATCCTCACCGGCGGCATCGACCTCTCGGTCGGCTCGGTGGTGGCGCTCTCGACGATGATCGCCGCGAAGACGCTGGAGCTGGGGTGGTCGCCGTACCTCTCCATCGCCGCGGTGCTGGCCACCGGCACCCTGCTCGGGCTGCTGATGGGCCTGCTCATCCACTACTTCGACATCCAGCCGTTCATCGCCACCCTGGCCGGGCTGTTCCTGGCCCGCGGCCTGACCTACCTGATCAGCGTCGAGTCGATCTCGATCAGCGACGAGACCTTCACCCAGCTGGCCTTCAAGACCGTCTACTTCGGCGAGTACTACCTGCGCTGGACGGCGATCGTCGCGCTGGCGACCGTCGCGATCGCGGCGTACGTCCTGGCCCGGACCCGCTTCGGCCGCACCGTCTACGCGATCGGCGGCAGCGAGAGCTCGGCGATGCTGATGGGCCTGCGGGTCGCGGTCACCAAGGTCGGCGTGTACGTGATCAGCGGCTTCTGCGCCTCGCTCGCCGGGCTGCTGTTCTCCCTCTACATCCTCTCCGGCAACAGCCTGCACGCGATCGGGATGGAGCTGGACGCGATCGCCGCCGTCGTCATCGGCGGCACCCTGCTCACCGGTGGCCGCGGGTACGTCGTGGGCTCGCTGCTGGGCGTCCTGGTGCTGGGGATCATCAAGACGCTGATCTCCTTCGACGGGACCCTCAGCTCCTACTGGATCCGGATCATCACCGGAGTCCTGCTGCTGGCCTTCGTCGTGGTGCAGCGCTTCGCCACCCGGCGGCAGCCGTGAGCGAGGCCGCCCGCACGCCGGCCGAGCGGACGCCGGCGGAGCGGACGCCGGTGATGGCCGACGTCGCACGGCTCGCCGGGGTCTCCCACCAGACCGTGTCCCGGGTCGTCAACGGGCAGCACAACCTGCGCCCGGAGACCCGGGAGCGGGTGCTCGAGGCGATCCGCCAGCTCGGCTACCGGCGCAACACGGCGGCGCGGGCGCTGGTGACCCGGCGCTCGGCGACCATCGGCGTGATCGGCTCCAAGGCCGGCTTCTGGGGGCCCAGCACCGTGCACCGCACGATCCAGGCGGCCGGCCGCGAGGCTGGCTACTTCGTCAGCTCGGCCAACCTGCCGAGCCTGACCCGCGAGGAGCTCGTCGACGCGATTAGCCACCTGCGCGACCAGAGCGTGGAGGCAATCGTGCTGATCGGCGGCACCGACGACGCGCTCGAGGCGGCCCGGGCCCAGGAGGACCTCGGCATCCCGGTCGTCGTCGTGGAGGGCGACGAGACCAAGACCCGCTGGACCGTGGGCGTGGACCAGGTGGCCGGCGCCGAGCTGGGCACCTCGCTGCTGATCGAGCTCGGCCACACCGAGATCCTGCACCTGGGCGGCCCGCCGTCCTGGACCGAGGCCAGGTCCCGGCTCGCCGGCTTCCAGAACGCCATGTACGCCGCGGGGCTGCACCCCGCCCCGGCCGTCACCGGCGACTGGTCAGCGCGCAGCGGCTACGAGGCCGGCCGGGGCATCGCCCGTCGCGGCGACGTGAGCGCTGTGTTCTGCGCCAACGACCAGATGGCCCTGGGTCTGCTGCGAGCGCTGGCCGAGGCCGGCCGGTCGGTCCCCGGGGAGGTGAGCGTGGTCGGCTTCGACGACATCCCGGAGGCGGCGTACCTCATCCCGCCCCTCACCACCGTGCGCCAGGACTTCACAGCGGTGGGCCGCCGCGCCATCGAGATCATCCAGGCCGCGCTCGCCGGGGAGCCCGGCCCCGGGCGGCTGATCGAGCCCGAGCTCGTCGTCCGCGCCAGCACCGGGGCGCCCGGGACCCGAACCGACCGAGCCAGCAGCAGGAGGTGGGCAGATGCCTGACCAGTACGTCGTGGGCGTCGACTACGGCACGCTCTCCGGACGCGCCGTCGTCGTCCGGGTGAGCGACGGGGCCGAGCTCGGCACGGCGGTGCACGAGTATCCGCACGCAGTCCTCGACACCACGCTGCCCGCCTCGCTGACCGGCGCCGATGCGCGCCGGCTGCCCGCGGAGTGGGCCCTGCAGGTGCCGGAGGACTACCGGGAGGTGCTGCGCACGGCGGTGCCCGCGGCGGTGGCCGCCGCCGGCATCGACCCGGCCGACGTCGTCGGTCTCGGCACCGACTTCACCGCCTGCACGATGGTGCCCTGCCTGGCCGACGGCACCCCGCTGAACGAGGCCGGCCACGCCGACCGGCCGCACGCCTACGTGAAGCTGTGGAAGCACCACGCCGCCCAGCCGCAGGCGGACCGGATCAACCGGCTCGCCGAGGAGCGGGCGGAGGCCTGGCTGCCCCGGTACGGCGGGCTGATCTCCTCGGAGTGGGAGTTCGCCAAGGGACTCCAGCTCTTCGAGGAGGACCGGGACCTCTACGACCGCATGGAGCACTGGGTCGAGGCCGCCGACTGGATCGTGTGGCAGCTGTGCGGGCAGTACGTCCGCAACGCCTGCACCGCCGGCTACAAGGGCCTCTACCAGCGGCTCGACGGCGCGGCCGGCAGCTATCCGACCCGCGCCTACCTGGAGGCGCTGGCCAGCGGCTTCGGGTCGTTCGTCGAGGAGAAGGTGGCCCACCGGATCGGCCAGCTCGGCGAGCCCGCCGGCCTGCTCACCACGCAGGCCGCGGCCTGGACCGGGCTGCCCGCCGGGATCCCGGTCGCGGTCGGCAACGTCGACGCCCACGTCACCGCGCCCGCCGCGCAGGCGGTCCGGCCGGGCCAGATGGTCGCGATCATGGGCACCTCGACCTGCCACGTGATGAGCTCCGACGTGCTGCGCGAGGTCCCCGGCATGTGCGGGGTGGTCGACGGCGGGGTGATCGCCGGCAGCTGGGGCTACGAGGCCGGACAGAGCGGCGTCGGCGACATCTTCGGCTGGTTCACCGCGACCTCGCTGCCCCCGGCGTACGCCGAGGCGGCGGCGGCCGCGGGGGAGTCCCCGCACCAGCACCTGACCCGGCTGGCAGCGGCGCAGGCGGTCGGGCAGCACGGCCTGGTGGCGCTGGACTGGCACTCGGGCAACCGGTCGGTGCTGGTCGACCACGAGCTGTCCGGGCTGGTGCTCGGCCAGACCCTGGCGACCCGGCCCGAGGACGTCTACCGCGCGCTGCTGGAGGCGACCGCGTTCGGGACCCGGGTGATCATCGAGGCCTTCCGTGACGCCGAGGTCCCGGTCGAGGAGCTCGTCGTCGCCGGCGGGCTGGTCCGCAACCCGCTGCTGATGCAGATCTACGCCGACGTCACCCGGCTGCCGCTGTCGGTCCTGGACTCCGAGCAGGGGCCGGCCCTCGGCTCGGCCATCCACGCGGCGGTCGCCGCCGGGTGCTTCCCCGACGTCCCCACCGCGGCCAAGGCCATGGGCCGGGTGCGCCCGGCGGCGTACCTGCCCGACGAGGCCCGCGCGCAGGCCTACGACGAGCTCTTCGGGGTCTACCTCGAGCTGCACGACCACTTCGGCCGCCGGACCACCACGATGCGGCGGCTGAAGGCGATCCGCAGGTCCGCGCTGGCCGGGGAGGAGGGGGCATGAGCGCCGTCACCGGGGTGCAGGAGACCGTCGCCGCGCTGCGCCGCGAGGTCTGCGCGCTGCACGAGCAGCTGATCCGCTACCAGCTGGTGGTGTGGACCGCCGGCAACGTCTCGGCGCGGGTGCCGGGCCACGAGCTGCTGGTGATCAAGCCCAGCGGGGTCGCCTACGACGAGCTCACGCCGGAGAACATGGTGGTCTGCGACCTCGACGGGCGCGTCGTCGAGGGCGAGCACGCCCCGTCCTCGGACACCGAGGCGCAGGCCTACGTCTACCGGGAGCTGCCGCAGGTCGGCGGCGTGGTGCACACCCACTCGACCTACGCCACCGCGTGGGCCAGCCGGGGCGAGCCGGTCCCGTGCGTGCTGACGATGGTCGCCGACGAGTTCGGGGGCGAGATCCCGGTGGGGCCGTTCGCGATGATCGGCGACGACTCGATCGGGCGCGGCATCGTGTCGACCCTGCGGGCGAGCCGCTCCTCGGCGGTGCTGATGCGCAACCACGGGGTCTTCACGGTCGGGCCGACCGCCGCAGCCGCGGTCAAGGCCGCGGTGATGTGCGAGGACGTCGCCCGCACCGTGCACATCGCCCGCCAGATCGGCGAGCCGGTGCCGATCGCGCAGCACCACGTCGACGCCCTCCACGACCGCTACCGAAACGTCTACGGCCAGCCCGGCCAGCACTGAGCCGCCGCGACCCCCCGCCGCCCCCCGTGTCCCGCCCCGCGCCCGACCCCCGTCGGGAGCGCCCCCGAAGGAGCACCATGACCACCACCTCCCCGTCCACCGCCGTCCCCGAGGTCTGGTTCCTCACCGGGAGCCAGTCCCTCTACGGGCCCGAGACCCTCGACCAGGTCGCGGCGCAGTCCCGGGAGATCGCGGCCCGCCTCGACGCGCGGCCGGACCTGCCGGTCCGGGTCTGCTGGAAGCCGGTGCTGCTCGACGCCGACTCGATCTCCCGCCAGCTGCTCGAGGCGAACAGCGAGTCGGGATGCGTGGGCGTGATCGCCTGGATGCACACGTTCTCCCCGGCGAAGATGTGGATCGCCGGGCTCGACGCGCTCGCCAAGCCGCTGCTCCACCTGCACACCCAGGCCGGCATGGAGCTGCCGTGGTCGACGATCGACATGGACTTCATGAACCTCAACCAGGCCGCCCACGGCGACCGGGAGTTCGGCTTCGTCCAGTCCCGGATCGGCGTGGCCCGCAAGACCGTCGCCGGGCACGTCGACTCCCCGGTGGTCGCCGCCCGGGTGGCGGACTGGGCGCGGGCGGCCCTCGGCCGCGCCGAGCTGGCCCGGCTGCGGCTGGCGCGGTTCGGCGACAACATGCGCGACGTCGCTGTCACCGAGGGGGACAAGGTCGAGGCCCAGTTGCGCTTCGGCGTCTCGGTCAACACCTACGGCGTCAACGACCTCGTGGCGCTGGTCGACCAGGTGCCCGACGCCGAGGTCGACCAGCTCGTCACGGAGTACGCCGACAGCTACACGGTCGCGCCCGAGCTGCTCCCGGGCGCCGAGCGGCACGCGTCGCTGCGCGACGGCGCCCGCATCGAGCTGGGACTGCGGACGTTCCTCACCGACGGCGGCTTCGGCGCCTTCACGACGAACTTCGAGGACCTCGGCGGCCTGCGCCAGCTCCCGGGCCTGGCCGTGCAGCGGCTGATGGCCGACGGCCACGGCTTCGGCGGCGAGGGGGACTGGAAGACCTCGGTGCTGCTGCGCGCTGTCAAGGCGATGAGCGTCGGCCTGCCCGGCGGCACGTCGTTCATGGAGGACTACACCTACCACCTGGTCCCGGGGGAGGAGAAGATCCTCGGCGCCCACATGCTCGAGGTCTGCCCCACGATCACCACCGCCCGGCCCTCGCTGGAGGTCCACCCGCTCGCGATCGGCGGCCGCGACGACCCGGTGCGGCTGCGGTTCACCGCCGACCCCGGCCCCGCCGTGGTGGCCGGGCTCTCCGACCTCGGCGACCGGTTCCGGCTGACCGTCAACGAGGTCGACGTCGTCGAGCCGGACCAGGAGCTGCCGCGGCTGCCGGTCGCGTGCGCGGTGTGGCGGCCGCGGCCCTCGCTGGCCACCTCGGCCGAGGCGTGGCTGATGGCCGGCGCCCCCCACCACACCGTGCTGTCCCAGGCGATCGGCCGCGAGGTGCTCGAGGACTTCGCCGAGATGACCCGCACCGAGCTGCTGACGATCGACGCCGACACCACGCCGCGCGCCTTCCAGCGCGAGCTGCGCTGGAACGCGGCGTACCACCGGCTGGCCGCCCGGCTCTGACGCCGGGTCCGCCCACTCCAGGTCAGCCACTCCAGGTCAGCGACTCCAGGTCAGCGGGGCTCGAGCTGTCGTCGCAGGAACGATGCCGCGGAGTCGATCGCCCGCGCGGCGGTCGGGTCGGTGGCGTGGTCGTGCTGGAAGACGTGGGTGGCGCCGGCGTACACCTCGAGGGCGACGTCGACGTCGGCGGTCGCGGCCCGGGCCGCGAGGCGTGTGCTGTCGTCGAGCAGGACCTCGCGGGAGCCGACCTGGAGCAGGAGCGGGGGCAGTCCACGCAGATCGGCGAGAAGCGGACTGGCGAGCGGGTCGCGACCGTCGCTGCCGGCGAGGTAGAGGTCGGCGTACGCCCGGATGTCGGCGGCGTCGAAGACCGGGTCGGCGGCCTCCTTGCCCGTCAGGCTCGCGCCGGACAGGGTGAGGTCGAACCATCCCGAGAACGCCGCGAGGCCGGCCGGCAGGCCCAGTCCGGCCTCGCGGGCGGCGAGCATGGTCGCCAGCGCGAGGCCGCCGCCCGCCGAGTCGCCCGCGAGAACCAGCCCGGCGGGGTCGACGTCGACCAGCAGCTGCCGGTACGACGCGAGCGCGTCGTCGACTGCTGCGGGGAAGGGGTTCTCCGGGGCCAGCCGGTAGTCGAGGGAGACGGCGCGCAGCCCGGCCCGCGCTGCGAGCCCGGCAGCGAGCGGAACGCCGGTGCGGTCCGCGCCGATGGCGTAGCCGCCGCCGTGCAGGTAGAGCAGCGTGCCCGTCCCGCGGACGGCCTGCGGCACCGCGATGTCGACGGCGGGCACTCCGCCCAGCGTGGTCTCGGTGATCCGGGTGCCGTCCGGCAGCGGCAGCCGACCGAAGGATGCGTAGAAGGTGCGGAGCTCGTCGAGCGACTGCTGGTCCATGGTTCTCCTTGGAGGGGACGGACGGGACCGGGGCGGGACGGAAGACAGCGTGCCTGGCGAGCGGACGGTGCGGCACGCCAATTCAGGTCGAGGTTTCGTGCGGTGTGGGAGCCGGTGTGGCTGTCGATCCCGCCTGCTGGCGCAGGGCGAGGGCCGACCCGACGACCAACGCGAGGGCCGTGACGCCGATGGCGATGCTGGTCGCGTGGGCGGTGATCGCCGCGAGGGCCACGGGGATGGCCAGGCCGACACTGGCTCCGAGCTGTTGCAGGGTCGTTCCGACGGCGCCGGCGACTCCTGCGTGGGGTCCGGCGTCACGGTTCATGGCGCTGTTCGCGGCCGGCATGACCTGGGAGGTCCCCAGTCCCATCACGCCGAGCGCGGCGAGAACCGCGGCGAGACTGGTCGGCGACAGCGCGAAGACGATCTGTCCGGCGCCGAGGAGCGCGAGCCCGACGCCGATCTGGCGGTCCGGTGGCCGGGCGCCGAGCCGGCGGGAGAGGAACAGGCCCAGCTGGATGGCCGCCGGGTAGATCGAGAACAGGGCACCGGTGGCCAGCGGTGCGAGGTGATGGTCGTGCTGGAGCGAACCGTTCGCCGACACGAACGTGGCGATCGTGGCGACACCCCACAGGAAGAGCCCGTAGTAGGCCACGCGCCTGGTCGCGCTCTCGAACAGCGCGGCCGGGATCAACGGAGCCGTCGAGCGCCGCTCGGAAGCCGCGAACCCGATCAGCACCAGGGCGCCGGCGACCCCGGAGGCCGTCGCCCGCCCCGGGTCGTCCACGACCGTGAGCGCCTGGATGACCAGTGCAGCCCCCGCGGCCAGGACGGCGCCCCGCCAGGAGCCGCGCCCGTGCCCCGGTGAGCGCTCGACGTCGTCCCCGGCGAGGGTCGAGAGAACCAGGGCCACCACGACGAACGCGACGTTGACGTACAGGCACGCCCGCCAGCCCGCGAGCTGGGTCAGCACCCCTCCGAGCAGCAGCCCGATGGCGGTCCCGCTGCCCATGATCATCCCGAAGACGGCGTACGCCCGGTCGCGGCCCGCATCGGGGAACGCGGCCGAGAGGCGCGCCATCGCCGCCGGCGTCATCGCGGCCGCGGCGACCCCCTGGGCGACCCGGGCACAGATCAGCAGCCAGCCCAGGTCGGCAGCGCCTCCCACCGCCGAGGCGAGTCCGAAGGCGATCAGGCCCAGCGTCATGACGCGGCGATATCCGACTGCCTGGGCGACCCGGCCTCCGGCGATCATCAGCGAGCCCGCCGCCAGGACGTACGCGGCCATCACCCAGGCCACGGCCTGCGACGACAGGTGCAGATCGGCGGCCATCCCGGGGAGCGCCAGGGCCAGGATGGTCGCGTCGACACCGACCATCAGCTGGCCGGTCACCACCGCGCCGAGGACCAGCCACGGCTTTGGCCTCTCGCTCACGACATCCCTCCCTATGGTTGGTGGCACCAACGCAACGTAAATCGTTGGTGTCACCAACGCAAGGGAGATGTCGTGCCTGACCGTCCACCCCAGCGACTGCTGGAGACGCCCAGCTGGCTGCTGACCCAGATCGCGGCGAGCGCGGGTCGGCGCAGCCGCGAGGTCTTCGACTCGCTCGGAGCCGGCCGCTACCACTACGCGATCCTCTGCGCCGTCGAGGAGTTCGGCCCCTGCAGCCAGGTTGAGATCGGCGGCCGGCTGAACATGGACAGGAAGGACGTGGCTCAGCGGGTTCTCGAGCTCGAGGACCAGCAGTGCCTGCGGCGCCGCCCGGACCCCGCGGATCCGAGACGCAACCTCGTCCGCATCACCGCTCACGGACGGGACCGGCTCGACCAGATCCACGCCCGGCTGACGGTCGCCCAGAACGAGCTGTTGGAGCCGCTCGCGCCCCAGGAGCGAACCAGCCTGATCGCAGCCCTGCAGAAGATCCTCGGCCGCTAGCGAGGGGCGACGACGGGTGGGCTGCTCGCGGCCCGGGCCGGTTGCTGGCCGGATCCGGTCAGACCTGTTGTGACCTGGGTCACGCGGACTTACGTTGCGTTTGCAACGTTTCAATGCCGAGCGGGAAGAGGCCGCGATGTCCACCCAACGAAGCCGAGCACGACGCCTGCTGATCCCCGGGCTGGTGCTGGCCGCCGGTCTCTCCCTGAGCGTCGTCCCGGCCGTCACCCCCGGCGCGGCGGCGCTCGCCCCCGACGGCACGGTCCGGGTCGAGGGCCTCCAGGCCAACGGCCGCACCGATCCGCTCGGCATCCCCGGCGCCGCGCCCCAGCTCAGCTGGCGGGCGGTCTCGGCGGCCCGCGGCGTGGTGCAGACGGCGTACGAGATCCGGGTGGCGAGCAGCGAGGACGCGCTCGACTCCGCGGACGTGTGGAGCTCGGGCAAGGTGGCCTCCCCCCGCCAGGTCGACGTGGAGTACGGCGGTCCGGCGCTGGCCGCCGGGACCCGCTACGCGTGGCAGGTCCGCACCTGGGACGGTGCCGACCAGGCCACCGCGTGGAGCGAGCCGGCGACCTTCGAGACCGGCCTCCTCGACGCCGACGACTGGGGCGACGCGGAGTGGATCGGCGCCCCGGCCGGCACCGAGGTGGACCGCTGGACCGACTACACCGCCGACATCGACTTCACCATCGACAACCTGGTCCTCGCAGCCTTCGTCCGCACCGCGAACCTCGACAACGGCTACCTGTGGCAGCTGAGCCTGGCCGACGGGACCCCGCGGTTCCGCCCGCACGTCAAGGTCGGCGGCAGCTACCGGCTGCTGGACAACAAGGACATCTCCGCCTCGATCACCGCCGAGGAGCTGCGCACCGGGCAGCACACGATGAGCGTGGCCTTCGACGGCCAGACGATCACGACCCGGCTCGACGGCGAGGTCATCGACACCCGAACCGACGCGACGTTCGCCAAGGGGTTCGTGGGCTTCCGGGCCTCCCAGGCGACCGAGGGCACGGAGGCGGCCACGGTGCACGATGTCCGGGTGACGGCCGAGAACGGCGACGTCCTCCTCGACACCGACTTCGCGGCCCAGGGCAACCCGTTCTCGGCCGGCACGCTCGTCGAGCGCGGCCTCGAGATCAAGGGCAACGTCGAGGCGCTGTGGCGCTCGCCGGACGACAACCTGCCGCTGCTGCGTACCGACTTCGAGACCGCCGCCGACAAGACCGTGACCCAGGCGCGGGTCTACGCGACCGCCCGGGGCATCTACGAGCTGAACCTCAACGGCGAGAAGGTGGGCGACCAGTTCCTGGCGCCGGGCTGGACCGACTACGAGGACCGCATCCAGCACCAGACCTACGACGTCACCGAGCTCGTCACGAGCGGCGCGAACTCCTTCGGCGCCGAGCTCGCCGACGGCTGGTGGGGCGGCAAGGTCGGCATGTGGGGCCCCGGGGTCTACGGCAACGACCTCTCGCTGGTCGCCCGGCTGCGGCTGGACTACTCCGACGGCACCAGCGAGTGGGTGGACACCGACGCGGAGTCCTGGTCCAGCCACACCGGGCCGTACACGTTCACCGACAACATCGACGGCGAGTCCTACGACGCCCGCCAGGAGCAGCCGGGCTGGGACGAGGCCGGCTTCGACGACGCCGGCTGGGCCGCGGCCGTGGCCCGCCCCTCGGCCACCGAGCTGGTCGTGCCGCAGCCCGACGAGCCGGTCCGGGCGACCCAGGAGCTCGCGACAGTCGAGCGCACCGAGCCGGCCCCCGGCGCCTTCGTCTACGACCTCGGCCAGAACATGGTCGGCGTGGCCCGGATGCGCCTGCAGGGGAGGGCCGGCACCACGGTCACCATCCGCTACGGCGAGATGCTCAACCCCGACGGCACCCTCTACACCGCGAACCTGCGGGCCGCGAAGGTCACCGACCGCTACACCTTCGCCGAGGACGGCACAGTCACCTACGAGCCGAAGTTCACCCAGCACGGCTTCCGGTACGTCGAGATCGTCGGCGCCTCCACGCCCCCGGCCGCCGCCGACGTCACCGGCGTCGTGTGGGAGTCCGATCTCGCCGACACCGGCGAGCTCGAGACGTCCGACCCGATGCTCAACCAGCTGGCCAGCAACATCTCCTGGGGCCAGCGCGGCAACTTCCTCTCGATCCCGACCGACACCCCCGCCCGCGACGAGCGGCTCGGCTGGACCGGCGACATCAACGTCTTCGCCCCCACGGCGAGCTACCTCAAGGACACCCGGGCGTTCCTGCGCAAGTGGATGACCGACCTGCGCGACTCGGCGTACCCGAACGGCAACATCCCGGGCGTCGCCCCGCAGCCCAAGGGCATCGACCTCGGCAGCGGCCTGGGCTGGTCCGACGCGGTGATCACGGTCCCGTACGCGGTGTGGCACAGCCAGGGCGACACCGCGATCGTGCGGGAGAACTATGCAGCGATGACCGCCTACCTGGACTTCGTGCGGGCCGGGGCCGGTCCGGACCTCGTCGACACCGCGCGCGGCAACTGGGACGACTGGCTCAACCTGGACGACCCGACGCCGACCGGCGTCCTGGGCACGGCGTACCTCGCCGAGGACGCCCGGATGCTCGCGGAGATGGCGACCGCGATCGGGGAGGACGAGGACGCAGCCGAGCTCACCGAGCTCTCGGCCCGGGTCCGCGAGGTGTTCGCCGCCGAGCTGGTGGCGGCCGACGGCACCGTCAACGGCAACAGCCAGACCGGCTACGCGCTGGCCCTCGGGATGGACCTGGTGCCTGACGAGGAGCTGCGCGCGAGGGTGGCCGCCCGGTTCGTGGCGAAGCTCGCCTCCAAGAACAACCACCTCTCGACCGGCTTCCTCGGCACGCCGTGGCTGCTGCCGGCGCTGAGCAGCATCGGCCGCGACGACCTGGCGTACACGCTGCTGACCCACAAGGACTTCCCGTCCTGGGGCTACGAGGTCGAGAACGGCGCCACCACCATGTGGGAGCGCTGGGACTCGATCAAGCCGGACGGCTCCTTCGGGGACGTGGGCATGAACTCGTTCAACCACTACGCCTACGGCGCGGTCGGCGACTGGATGTACCAGAACATCGGCGGCATCAGCGCGCTCGAGGCCGGCTACCGCAGGATCCGGGTGGCGCCGGTCGTCGGCGGGGGTCTGACCCGCGGCGGCGGCGACTACGACTCGGTCTACGGCCGGATCAGCACCGACTGGACAGTCGAGGGCGAGGACCTGCACCTGCGGGTCGACGTCCCGGCCAACACCACGGCCGAGGTCGTGCTGCCCGCCCCCAACGTCTTCTCGGCCACCGAGAGCGGCACGCTGCTGCGCGACGCCGACGGCGTGACCGGCGCGGTCGACGACGGGGACACCGTCACGGTGTCGGTCGGCTCGGGCAGCTACGACTTCCAGGTCGTCTCGGCGAACGCGCTGCTCGGCTCGATCCTCGAGGACCTCGACACCACCCAGGCCCACGTCGGTGACCTGGCCCAGGGCGGAGTGCTCGACGGCGCGGACCGCACCTCGATCGACACCGCGCTGGACGGGATCCGCGAGGACGTGACCGCCGCGCTCCTCGCCGGGCTCGAGGGCGACGACGCCGCGGTCACCGCGTCCCTGGAGGCCGCGCTCGGCGGGACCCGGGAGCTGCGGGCCTGGCTGGCCGCCGCCGACCTGGACGCCGCCGTCCGGACCGACCTGGACGCCCGAGCGGGGAGGATCGAGGCCAAGCTGGTCCGGGCCCTGACCTCGTCGATGGGGGTCACGGTGGCGCTGCCGCCGGTCGCCGGCGAGGCGCTGCCGGGCAGCACGGTGAGCGGCACGATCGAGGTGACCAACGACGGGCCCACCCCGCTGACCGGGCTCTCGGGCTCGGTCGTCGTGGCCGGGCTGGGGGAGGCCTCGGTGGAGCTGGCCGAGGTGCCGGCCGGCGCCTCGGCGCAGCTGCCGGTCGCGATCGCGGTCCCGCGCCAGCAGGACCCGGGCCGCTACGACGCGGAGCTGTCGCTGACCTACACGGCCGGGGGGCAGACCTTCACGCTCACCGACACCACCCCCGACTGGGTCACCGTGACCTCCGGGCTGGACGTCGGCGCGCTGACGACGGCGCTGGACGGGAGCGACCCCAGCGAGCACGCCACGGTGACGGTCCCGCTGAGCAACACCGGAGGCGCGGACGTCCGCGCCTCGGTGGCGCTGACCGTCCCGGCCGGGTGGGGCACGGTGCCCTCCGCCGACGTCCTCGTCCCGGCCGGCGGCACCGCCGCCGTCGAGGTGCCGGTGGTGCTTCCGCTGGACCGGGTCGGCGGCGCAGTGCCGGTCACCGTGGCGGTACGCCGCGCCGGGGTGCTCCTGGCCTCGGCGGAGACGACGGCGACGTTCGACCTGCCGACCCCGCCGGCCGCCGCCGTGCTCGACCACGTCGACTTCGGCAACGCGGCCTCGGAGAACGCCCACGGGATCCAGGCGTCCGCGAGCAGCGGCACCAACGCCGAGGCCGGGCTGACCCGCCGCTACGCGCACTCCGGCTATCCGGGGTCGTGGTACTCGGTGACGCTGGACGTGCCGGCCGGTGAGCCGTTCATCCTGCGCAACATCGAGACCTACGACGGGCCGCGGACGAAGAAGTACCACGTCTACGTCGACGACGTGCTGGTCAAGACCCAGCTGGTCCCGCGCAGCGAGCCCGGGGCCGGGACCAAGGTCTACGACGCCCTGATCGCCGGCCCCGCGGTGACCGGCAACGACGGCAACGTGCGGGTGCGGTTCGAGTTCCCCACCGACGCGGCCGGGTTCTACGACCCGTCCATCGCCGACCTGTGGGTGCTCGCCGTCCCGGAGGACACCCAGGCGCCGGACGTGTCGGCGGCGGTCGCCGCAGGCACGGCGGGCGACGCCGGCTGGTACCGCTCGGACGTCAGCGTGGCCGTCAGTGCCGCGGACAACCGCGACCCCGCGCCCGTGGTCGAGACCGGCGACGGGAGCACCTGGCAGGAGTACGTCGGTCCGGTGCCGGTGAGCGGCGACGGCACCCACACCGTGGGGTTCCGCGCCCGCGACGCCGCCGGCAACTCCTCGGGTGACCGGTCGGTCACGGTCGGGATCGACACGACGGCGCCGGCCACCTCGCTCGCGGCGACCCGCGGGCCGGGCGTGGAGGGGCTGGACTCGGCCACGCTGCGGTTCGAGGCGACCGACGCCACCAGCGGGGTGGCCGCGACGCTCTACCGCGTCGACGGCGGCCCGTGGCGGACCGTGGGCCAGGAGCGGATCACGGTCACCGGGTTCGGTGAGCACGCGGTGGAGTTCGCCTCCACCGACGTCGCCGGGAACCCCGAGACGCTGCGCCGCGAGACCGTCACCCTGGCCGACGTGGACCGGGTCGCGGCCCTGGTCGCGCCGCAGGTGACCGGCACCGCGCGGCTCGGCTCGACGCTGCGGGCCACGGCCGGCTCCTGGAACACCAAGGGCCTCGCGTTCGGCTACCAGTGGCTGCGCAACGGCTCGGCCATCCGGGGCGCGACCGGGTCGGCGTACCGGCTGGGGGCGGCGGACGTGGGTCGCCGGATCTCGGTGCGGGTGACCGCGACGAAGCCCGGCAAGGCGCCCGGGACCTCGGTCTCGCGGGCCACCGCGCCGGTGGGCAAGGCGACCTCGCGCACCACGGTGCGGCCGAACCGCACCCGGGTCCAGCCCGGCCGGCCGGTCACGGTGGCCGTCCGCGTCGTCGCGAGCGGGGTCAAGGCCACCGGCCGGGCGAAGGTCCGGGTCGACGGCAGGGTCGTGCGCACGGTCGTCGTGCGCAACGGCCGGGCCAGCGTCACGGTCCGGATCGCTCGCCGCGGCAGCCACCGGGTCACTGCCCGGTACGCCGGCTCGGCCACCGTGGCGGCCTCGGTCGCCGCGGCCCGGACCATCAGGGTCGGCTGACCGGGGGCGATTTCCAGGCCGGCCCCGGGCTCCGGTACATTCCACCGCGGTGGCGTGTCCGAGCGGCCGAAGGTGCATCACTCGAAATGATGTGTGGGGTTAAACCCACCGTGGGTTCAAATCCCACCGCCACCGCCAGTGGGTCCGGCCGGACCCGGCAGCGATCGAAGATCCCGCCCAGGGTGACCTGGGCGGGATCTTCGTTTCCCGGGCGTGTGGGAGGGTGTGCCCGTGATCTCTCGATACCGCCCGGCGCCGGCCCGTTCCCTCCTCCGATCGGCACTCCGACCGGCGCTGGTGGGCTCGGCCCTGACGTCCCTGCTGGCCGCTGGAATGGTCGCCGCCCCGTCCGCCGAGGCCGCGTGGACGACCGGCGTCGCCAACGACGGCGGCAAGGTCCGGGTCTGCAAGGTCCCGCTGGGCGGGGGCGACCTGAAGGTCAAGGTCCGCCTGGACAACCGGCGGGCCAAGCACGGCCACGTCGGCTACGTCTACCGGCTGCGCGGCGGCAAGTGGACCGACGCCAGGGTCCGCGCCGGGGGCGGCGAGTGGTCCGGCACGAAGTCGCTGCGGGTGAACCGTGGCGACGCCGTGGGAGCCGGCATCGACGAGATCGACGGCCCGGGCCTGGGCGGGACGATGGCGAAGTCGAGCATTCCCCGCTGCTGAGGGCTCGGCGGCGCGTCCCCGGCACCGGTCCGGCAGGATGTCGTCATGCCCGATGCACAGTGGTTCAGCTCACCTTCGGACGCCCAGGCGCGACTGGCGGCCGCCGGCTACCTCGCCGACGAGGCGACCGGCACGACGGCGTACCTCGCCGGGGCGCTGGAGAAGCCGCTGCTGGTGGAGGGCCCGGCCGGCGTCGGCAAGACCGAGCTGGCCAAGGCGGTGTCCCGGGCGACGGGGGCCGAGCTGGTGCGGCTGCAGTGCTACGAGGGGCTCGACGAGGCCCGGGCGCTGTATGAGTGGAACTACAAGAAGCAGCTGCTGCGGATCCAGGCCAGCCAGGGCCAGGAGTCGTGGGACGAGACCCACGACGACATCTTCACCGACGAGTTCCTGCTGACTCGGCCGCTGCTGACCGCGATCCGGCGCGCGGAGCCGACGGTGCTGCTGGTCGACGAGGTCGACAAGACCGACGTCGAGGTCGAGGGGCTGCTGCTGGAGGTGCTCTCGGACTTCCAGGTCACGATCCCCGAGCTGGGGACGCTCAGCGCCGTACGCCGCCCGTTCGTGGTGCTCACCTCCAACGCCAGCCGGGAGCTGTCCGAGGCGGTCAAGCGGCGCTGCCTGTTCCTGCACCTGGACTATCCGGACGCGGCCCGCGAGGCGGAGATCGTCGCCTCCCAGGTGCCGGACCTGGAGCAGCGGGTGGCCGAGCAGCTGGTCGCGACCGTGGCCCGGCTGCGCGAGCTGGAGCTGAAGAAGGCGCCCTCGATCGCGGAGTCGGTCGACTGGGCGCGCACGCTGGTGGCGCTGGAGATCCGGGAGCTGGACGAGAAGGCGATCGGCGACACCCTGGGCGTGGTGCTCAAGCACGCCTCCGACCAGGACCGGGCCGTCCGCGAGCTGCGGCTGCGGTGACCCGGGGGTGATGCGCTGATGACCGGGGGCCTGCTCGAGCGACATCTCGCGTTCCTCGAGGCGCTGCGCGGGGCCGGCCTGCCGGTCTCGCTGGTGGAGGACCTGGACGCCGTCGCGGCGCTCGGTGCGCTGCCGTGGGACGACCGGGAGGTGGTCCGGGCGGCGTACGCCGCGACGCTGGTGAAGCGGCAGGCGCAGCGGACCACCTTCGACACGCTCTTCGACCTGTACTTCCCCCGGCTGGTGGGGGACGGGGTCGCGGGTGCCGAGGCCGGGCCGGACGCCGACGGGTCGGCGGACGGGGACGGCGGGGATGGCGGGGATGCGGAGCCGCCGCCCCTGCGCGACGGCGCCGTGGCGCTGCGCGACCTGCGGGACCGGCTGGTCGACGCGCTGGCGGCCGACGACCCCGCGACGCTGGGCCCGCTGGCGGTGGAGACCGTGAGCCGCTTCGGGTCGATGCCCGGGCGCGGCCCCGGCCTGTCCAGCTGGTCGGCGTACTCCGCGCTGCGGCGGGTGGCCCCCGCGGAGCTGACCCGGCGGATCGTGGCCGCCCTGCTCACCGAGGGCAGCGGCGAGGCGGAGGCGCGGCGCGCCGCCGCTCGCAGCGTGGGCGCCTTCACCGCGCTGGTCGAGGACGACGCGCGCCGCCGGATCGCCGAGGAGAAAGGGCCCGACCACGTCGCGCGCACAGCGGTCCGGCCCAGCATCGAGCGGATCGACTTCACCGCCGCCCGGCGCGCCGACGTCGAGGAGATGCGGCGCCAGATCTATCCGTTGGCCCGGCGGCTCGCGACCCGGCTCACCCGCGAGCAGCACGCGCGCCGCCGGGGGCCGGTGGACTTCCGGCGTACGGTCCGCGCGTCGGTCTCCACCGGCGGCGTGCCGCTGACCACCCACCACCGGCCGAAGCGGCCGCACCGCACCGACCTGGTCGTGCTGTGCGACGTCAGCGGGTCGGTGGCGAACTTCGCGCAGTTCACGCTGCTCCTGGTCCTCGCGCTGCGCGAGCAGTTCCAGAACCTGCGGGCGTTCACGTTCGTCGACCAGGTCCACGAGGTGACCGGGCACCTGCGCCCGGGGGCGGACCTCGGCGACGTGATGGCCGAGCTCGCTGCCAGCGCCGAGCACGCGGCGCGGTGGGGCCGGACCAGCTACGGGCGGGCGTTCACGACGTTCACCGAGCAGTACGGCGGCGTGCTCGGGCCGCGGTCCTCGCTGCTGATCCTGGGCGACGCCCGCTCCAACTACAGCGACCCCGGCCTGGAGGCGCTGCGGGAGATGGCCGGCGCGGCCCGGCACGCCTGGTGGCTCAACCCCGAGCACCGCCGGCACTGGCAGACCGGGGACTCCCTGGCCGGCGTGTACGGCGAGGTGGTGCCGATGGTGGAGTGCCGCAACCTGACCCAGCTCGGCGAGTTCGTGCACGATCTGGTCTGATGCTGGTCTGAGCGGGTACCGCTCGGCGGCCGCGGTCAGGGCGCCAGGAAGCCCTGCTCGCGCAGCCGGTCCAGGACCGCCCGCAGCTCGGGGTGGTCGGCGGCGTCCGCGGCCCGTCCGCCCGCGACGTACCGCTCGTCGCCGGGCTCCGGCTCGGGGCCGGACCCGTCGTCGCCGCTGTCGAAGAGCACCGTGAGGCGGTTGGGGGCGTTGGCGTTGAGCAGCGAGCCCAGCAGCACCACCGGGTCGCCGCGGTCCTCCAGGGCGAGCACGTGGGTGCCGTCGGGGACCTGCGCCGCCTGCGCGGCGGGGGCGCCGGCGGTCACCACCTGGTCGACGGTGAACGCGGGCCCGGGGGCGGCGGCGATCTCGGCGGCGCTCACGCCGCCCTGCCCGGAGCCGACGAGCAGCAGCCGGGGGTCGGGGTCGTCGCCGAGCGCCGCGGCCAGCGCGCGCAGCACCTGGGCGGTGTAGGTGGTGGGGTCGCCTCCGACGAGCCGCAGCCGCCGCCCGGTGCCCTCCGGCCCGGGCAGGTAGGCGATGTAGCGGCTCTCGGTCACCCGCTGCACAGCGACCGCGCGCCGGGTGGCGGCCAGGGCGGTCAGCAGCCCGCCGAGCCCCCGGGGGGCGCTGTCGACGGTCGCCGGGTCGTCCTCGGAGTGGACGACGTCCTCGACCAGCCCGCCGGCGATGTCGCGCAGCGCCGGGCCGAACCCGGTCGCGAAGGAGTCGGCCCCGAGCGCCCGCATGCCGCCGCGGGCGGCGAGCGGCGCGGTGTCGGAGGCCAGCGCCCCCACGGTGAGCAGCGCGCGCAGCTGGAGGCCGTCGAGCAGCCCGCCGCCGCCGCTGACGTGCTCGAGCAGCTCGCGGTTGCTGAGCGCGAGCTCGTCGAGGTACGCCGCGACGTCCTCGCGGTCGTCGGGGTCGATCTCGATCAGCCCGGCGGACACGACGGTCCCGCCCAGGGCGACCTCGGGCGCGAGGTAGCCGATCGCCCGGCCGGCGATCGACCCGAGGGTGTCGTAGGCGATCTGCTGCAGCTCGTCGATCCAGCGGTAGGTCTGCACGGTCGCGCGGACGACGAGCGCGTCGGCGTCCAGCTCGGCGGACCGGCCGAGCAGGCCGTGGCGTCCGGTGGCGCCGCGGAGGTCCTCCTCGACCTGCTGCCAGGTGCGCGGGGACAGCTCGGCGGACTCCGCGACCT
The DNA here is from genome assembly GCF_003710085.1 of Nocardioides pantholopis. Taxonomy (NCBI): domain Bacteria; kingdom Bacillati; phylum Actinomycetota; class Actinomycetes; order Propionibacteriales; family Nocardioidaceae; genus Nocardioides; species Nocardioides pantholopis. The sequence goes on from NZ_CP033324.1 coordinate 202,918, forward strand.
CGGGGTCGGCGAGAATCTCCTCCCCGAGGGTCGCGCGGCGGCGCAGCTCGCCCCCGGCGGAGTCGAAGAGCGCCGCCAGCCGGGTCATCTGCTCGTAGCGGTCGGTCAGGTCGGCGACCTGGTCCGCCGTCGGTTCGGCGGCGGGGCGCGGGTCGGTCAGGTCGGTCACGACGTCCCCTCGTCCGGCTCGGCCGGGAGGCCGAGCACCTCGGCCAGGATCGGCGCCAGCTCCGCGGCGAGCTCGGCGGGCGTGACCCGGCGTACCTGCACCCGGTGGTCGCGATCCTCCTGCTCGTGCCGGGGACGCAGGGCGTGCCAGCCGTCGGCCAGCAGCACCCAGGACACGACGCCGACGGTGGTGGTCTCGCTGCCGGAGACGTCGGCGACCAGGGCGCGCAGCCGGCCGCGCGCCTCCGCGGTCAGCCCGCGCAGCACGTCGCCGGCGGCCGCCTCGCTCAGCGGCGCGCCCTCGGCGTCGGTGACCGGCTCGCCGTGCCGCTGCACCAGGACCGGGACCAGGTCGGCCCGGCCGGAGCGGACCGCCTCGCCGGCGGCGTCGGCGAGCTCGAAGGGGAGATCGACGGCCGCCGGGACCGTCGAGGGCCGCACCGGCAGGTCCTCGGGGAGCACCGCCGCGCGGGCCAGCTCGCCGGGCCACTGCGCCAGCGGGAACCAGGCCAGCTCGAAGACGATGCCGTCCGCCGTCGCCAGGGTCGCGACCGCGCTCCCGGCCTGGCGGTGCCAGGCGCGGGCGTGGAACCCGCCGGCGGCGACGTCGAGGTCGAGGGCGACCTCGGGGCTCGCGAGCAGGCCGACCGCGCCGAGCAGGCCGGCGTCGACGCGGCCGTCCTCGGTGAGCAGGCCGCGGCGCCCCAGCGAGGTCTCCGGGTCGCGCAGGGAGTCCAGGACCGCTGTGTAGGCGGAGTCCTCGACCGAGCCGGGGCTGGCGCCGAGCCGCCCCGCGAGCGCGGACTCGGCGGGCGCGTCCGCGATCGTGAACGGCAGCGGCGCGTCGCCGGCCGCGGCGGCGACGAACCGGAGCTCGGGCAGGGTCAGCGCGAGCCGCCGCGGCAGGGCCGCGAGCAGCAGGGACTCGGCGGGCGCCGGGGCGCGCAGGTCGATGACTGTCATCGGGCGCTCATCCCCGGCACCGACACGCCGAGCCAGTCGCGGTGGCCCGGGGGCGGGGGGTCGAGGTCGAGCAGCGCCCGGTCGGCCGCGGCCAGCTCCAGGCGTACGCCGGAGCCCGCGTCGTCGTCCGGGACCGTCTCCAGGCGGGCAGCCCGGGTGCGGGCCTCGGCGACCAGGTCGCGGGTGCGGCGCTCCACGGCGGCGATGGACTCCTTGATCCGGTCCACCTCGTGCAGGTGCCGCTCGAGGGAGTCGGCCGCGGCGTCGTGGCGGGAGGCGACCCGGCGCAGGTGGGCGGCTCGGTCGCGGATCCGCTCGCGCAGCGCGGCGGCCGCGCGGCCGCTCCAGCCGACTGCGTCGGTCTGCGCGACCAGCTGGTCGGCGAGCATCCGCACGTCGGTGCCCTGCTCGCGCAGGGCGCGCACGCGTCGACGCATCGCGTCGGTCTCGCCGTACATCGAGCTCCCTCCGGTGCCGTCGGCTCGGCCTGTGCCGAGCACCTTCCCGGCCGTGCTGCTCCGAAACTAGCGGGGTCGCGCGGCCCCCGCGAGGACCGGGTCCGGGGCGCGCCTCACACGACGCCCGCCAGCCGGGTCAGCGCCTCCTCGATCTCGGCGCGCTGGCCGGCGAAGCTGAACCGGACGAAGCGGTGCCCGTCGACGGTGTCGAAGTCGATGCCCGGGGCGATCGCCACGCCGATCCGGGTCAGCAGGTCGTGGGTCCAGACCATCGTGTCGTCGGTCAGGTGCCCGACGTCGGCGTACGCGTAGAAGGCGCCGTCGGCCGGCGCCAGCCGGGTGATGCCGAGGTCGGCGAGGCCGTCGAGGAGGACCCGGCGGTTCTCGGCGTACCGGTGCACGTGGCCGTCGAGCTCGGCGTAGGTCGCGTCGTCGAAGGCGGCGATGCAGGCCCGCTGCGCGAGCACCGGCGGGCAGATCGTGAAGTTGCCGGTCAGCACGTCCACGGCGCGGCGCAGCCGCTGGGGGACCAGCATCCAGCCGATCCGCCAGCCGGTCATCGAGAAGTACTTGCTGAAGCTGGAGAAGACCACCGCCTCGCGGCTGGTCTCCCACGCAGAGCGGGCCATGGGCGCGCCGCCGTCGAGCGCGGCGTACTCGATGCCGTGGTAGATCTCATCGGAGATCAGCTGGATGCCGTGCTCCTCGCAGTACGCCGCGAGCGCGGCGAGCTCGGCGGGCAGCAGCATGGTGCCGGTCGGGTTGGCGGGGCTCGCGACGACCAGGCCCCGGATGTCCGGGCCGAGGGCGGCGACCTGCTCCACGGTCGGCTGGAAGCGGGTCTCGGGACCGGTGGGGATCTCCACCACCTCGCAGCCCAGCGCGCTGAGCACGTTGCGGTAGCAGGGGTAGCCCGGCCGGGCCATCGCGACCTTGTCGCCGGCCTCGAAGGCGGCGAGGAACGCCAGCAGGAAGCCGCCGCTGGAGCCGGTGGTCACCACGACGTCCTGGGGCCCGACGTCGATGCCGTGCGCGCGGCGGTGGTGTCCGGCGATCGCCTCGCGCAGCTCCAGGATGCCGGCCGCCGGTGTGTAGCCGAGCGGGTCGCCGGACTGGAGCAGCCGGACCGCCTCGTCGCTGACCCGCCGCGGCGCACCCGAGCTGGGCTGGCCGGCCAGCAGGTTGACCATGTCGCCGTGGGTGCGCTGCCTGGCCGCCGAGGCGGCCAGCAGGTCCATCACGTGGAACGGCGGCACGTTGGCCCGGTGGGCCACGGTCAGGCGGTCGGCGGTCACGGGGGAACTCTAGGGCGGGGTGGGCTGGGGGCCGGGGATCCCCGGCCCCCAGCCCCCGCACGCGACCCGGGCGAGACGCCGCCTGCCGGTAGACTGCGGGGGCCGCCCACGCCGACCTCCCGAGGTGAGATGACGTTCGACGCCCACCAGCTGGACGTGTTCCTGCTCGTCGGGTCGGCCGTCACGCTGCTGGCAGTCCTCGCGGTCCGGGCGTCGAGCCGCGCGGGGCTGCCCAGCCTGCTGATCTACCTGTTGATGGGCGTGCTCCTCGGCGAGGCCGGGCTCGGGATCCCATTCGAGGACGCCGAGCTGGCGCACGCGCTCGGGTTCGGTGCCCTGGTCGTGATCCTGGCCGAGGGTGGTCTGACCACCAACTGGCGCGAGATCAGGCCGACCATGCGGCTGAGCCTCGCCCTCGCCACCGTCGGCGTCAGCATCTCGGTGGGCATCGTCGCGGTCGCGTCACACTACCTGCTGGGGCTGTCGTGGCAGGTCTCGATCCTCCTCGGTGCCGTCACCTCGGCGACCGACGCCGCCGCCGTGTTCTCGGTGCTGCGCGCGGTGCCGCTGCCCCGGCGCCTCACCGGCGCGCTCGAGGCGGAGTCGGGGCTGAACGACGCCCCGGTGGTCGTCCTGGTCGTCCTGGTCTCCTCCGGCGCGGCCGTCGAGGACGGCCCGCTGGCGATGCTGGGGCTGATCGCCTTCGAGCTCGTCGTCGGCGTCGCGATCGGCCTGGCCGTGGGGTTCGGCGGCGCCTGGGTGATGCGCCGCGCCGCCCTGCCCGCCACCGGCCTCTACCCGATCGCGGTGCTGTGCCTCACCGTCCTCGCGTACGGCGCCGGCGCCGGCCTGCACGCGTCGGGGTTCGCCGCCGTGTACGTCGCGGCGCTGGTCCTCGGCAACTCCGAGCTGCCGCACCGCGGCGCCACCCGGTCGTTCTCCGAGGGGATCGCCTGGATCGCCCAGATCGGGCTGTTCGTGATGCTGGGCCTGCTGCTCAGCCCGTCGCGGATCACCTGGGAGGTCGTCGGGCTGGCGTTCGCCGCCGGGCTGATCCTGACAGTCGTGGCCCGGCCGATCTCGGTGCTGGTCTGCTCCCTGGTGCAGCCGATGCCCCCGCGCGAGCTGGCCTTCCTCTCCTGGGCCGGGCTGCGTGGTGCGGTCCCGATCGTCTTCACCACGATCCCGCTGGCCGACGGCATCGCCGGAGGCGAGCGGCTCTTCGACGTGGTCTTCGTGATGGTGGTCATCTACACGCTGCTCACCGGCCCGACGCTGCCACTGGTCGCCCGCTGGCTGGGCGTCGCGCAGCGCGCGGAGCCGCGCGAGCTGGAGCTCGAGGCCGCGCCGCTGGAGCGGATCGCGGCCGACCTGCTCCAGATCACGATCAGCCCGGCCTCCCGGATGCACGGGGTCGAGGTCGGGGAGCTGCGGCTGCCGCCGGGGGCCTCGGTCTCGATCGTCATCCGCGACGGGGAGACGCTGGTGCCGGAGCGGCGTACGGTGCTGCGCCGCGGCGACGCGCTGCTGGTGGTGACCCCGCGCAAGCAGCGCGAGCTCACCGAGGCGCGGCTGCGCGAGGTGAGCCTGCGCGGCCGGCTGGCGCACTGGCTCTCCGACGAGCGCTGACGAGCCCCGACGAGCGCTGGCGAGCCCTGGCGAGCCCTGGCGAGCCCTGAGGGACCTCAGCCCTCGGGCGGGCTGCAGATCGTGGTGTCCTCCTCGACCCGGACCGCCTTGCGGCCCTCGGCCAGGTCGCGGAACCGGTCACCCACGACCACGACCACCCCCGGTGCGGTGGTGGGGGTGTCGACGACCTTGGTGCCCCGGCCGAGCCGGGAGCGGACCAGCTGGACCGACGGGTCGTCGGGGTTCGGGGCCCAGATCTGGGCCTTGGCGACCCGGGTGCTCGACGGGGCGTTGCCGCTGCTGCCCGCGACGTACCCGTCGTCCTCGAACAGCTGCATGGTCCGCCCGGCCAGCCCCTCGCGGCTGCTGGCGTTCAGGACACTGACCACGACCTGACCCGGCCGCACCGTGCTGCCCTTCTCGACCTCGGTCGGGACGCACTTCTCGGTGGGGGCGGTGCTGGTGGGCAGCGGCGCCGTCACCGCCGTCCAGCCCCACAGGAGCGCGGCGAGCAGCAGCAGGACCAGCACGAGCACGGTGAGCGCCGACCGGGCGCCGGCGGACAGGCTCACGCGGGCACCGTGTGGACTCGGGCGTGCAGGACGTTGCGCTGCTGCAGTGCGGCGCGCAGCGCTCGGTGCAGGCCGTCCTCGAGGTAGTACTCGCCCCGCCACTCCACGACGTGGGCGAACAGGTCGCCGAAGAACGTGGAGTCGTCGTCGAGCAGCGCGGCCAGCTGCAGGGTGTCCTTGGTGGTCACCAGCTGGTCGAGCCGGACCTGTCGCGGGGGTACGGCGGCCCAGGCGCGCGAGGACAGTCCGTGGTCGGGGTAGGGCCGACCGTCCCCCACGCGCTTGAAGATCACGCTGTGACTATAACGAGGGCGGTACGCCGGGCGGGCGGGCGTTCTTGACAGTGCTGCCCGCCCGCCCGCCCCGCGGTCGGCTCAGGCGGTCCAGCGCAGCGAGTCGGCCACGAAGTCCGCGAGCGCGTGCACCCCGTGCAGGTCACGACGCTCCTCCATCAGCCGGCTCAGGGCCTGGGAGTGCCGGCTGCGCAGCTCCTCGGCCCGCCGGGCGAGGGCCCGCTCCTGCTGGAGGCCGATCTCGGCCTCCAGGTCGGTCCTGGTCCCGGTGCCGGTCCCGGTGCTGATCTCGGTGCCGATCTGGGTGGGTGCCTGTGCCATGCGGCCCTCCTGGTGGTCTCGGTGGAGCCCCACCGTGGCGGACCAAGATCGCCAGGAGGTTGACTCGCTGTTACGGGGAAGTTCCGGGTGCGCTCACAGGGCCGGATCGGTCCAGGCGGTCTGCACGACCTCCACGCCGCGGTCGCGGGTCACGAGCCGGCCCCGACCGGCCGGCGCCGGCGCCGGGCGCAGGTTGCCGACCAGCGGGCCCTCGTCGGGGCTGCCGGCGAGCAGCAGGCCAGGCATCGCGAGGTCGCGCAGGGACTGGATGACCGGCTCGTAGAGCGCCCGGCCGGCGCCGCCGGTGCGCCGCGCCAGCGCGAGGTGCAGCCCGGTGTCGCGGGCCTGGGCCAGCAGAGGCTGGAGGACCTGCACCGGTGAGCTCTGCTGGGTGGCGACCAGGTCGTAGTCGTCGACGACCACGAACACCTCGGCGCCCGACCACCACGACCGGTTGCGCAGCTGCTCGGGGGTGACGTCGGGGCCGGGGATGCGGTTGTGCAGGTAGGTGGCCAGGTCGGCGAGCGCCGGCTGCGCCTGGGTCGCGGAGGTGAGGTAGTTGAGCAGGTACTCGTCGGGCACCTCGCCGAGCAGCGAGCGCCGGTAGTCGACGAGCACGATCTGCGCCTGCTGGGGCGACCGGGTGCGCATCACCTCCCGGATGTAGGCCCGCAGCACCGCGCTCTTGCCGGACTGGCCATCGCCGAAGACCAGCAGGTGCGGCTCCGTGGCGGGGTCCAGGCCGACCGGCGCCAGCTCCTTCTCGTCGATCCCGATGAGCAGGCGACCGCCGGGCTTGTCGGCCTCGGTGGCGGCCTCGGTGCCGGCGCCCGCACCGGCCAGGTCGCGGACGGCGGCCAGGTCGACGCGCTCGGGCAGCAGCCGCAGCTTCGGCCCGGAGGGGCCGGTCCACGCCGCGGCGACGCGGTCGATGAGGTCGCCGACGCCGCCGCCGAGGGTCTCTGCGGAGGACGCGGAGTCCAGCCGGGGCAGCGCGGCGAGGAAGTGCAGCTTGCCGGCGACCAGCCCGCGGCCCGGGCGACGGGTCGGCACCAGCGCGGCGACCTTGCGGTCGATCTCGGAGTCCATCGGGTCGCCCAGGCGCAGCTCCAGCCGGGTGCCGAAGACGTCGCGCATCGCGGCCCGGAAGTCCGCCCACCGACCGGCGCCGGCGACGACGTGCAGCCCGAACGTCAGGCCACGGGCCGCGAGCTGCTGGACCTCGATCTCGAGGTCGTCGAAGTCCGCGCGCAGCGTGCTCCAGCCGTCCACGACGAGGAAGACGTCGCCGTAGCCGTCGTCGGTGCGGGCCTCGGGGGCTCCCGCGGCGCGCCGCGAGCGGTAGGTCTCGATCGAGTCGATGCCGTGCGCCCGGAAGTACGCCTCGCGGCGGTCGACGATGCCGTGCACCTCGGCCAGGATCCGGCGGACGACGTCGGGCTCGGAGCGGGTGCCGACGCCCGCGACGTGCGGCAGTCGGGGGAACGGCGCGAAGGTGCCGCCGCCGAAGTCCAGCACGAAGAACTGCGACTCCTGCGGGGTCGTCGTCAGCGCCATGCTGGCGACGATCGTGCGCAGCAGGGTGCTCTTGCCGCTGCGCGGGCCGCCGACGACCGCGACGTGCCCGGCGGAGCCGCTGAGGTCGATGCTCAGCGTCTCCCGGCGCTGCTCGCGGGGGCGGTCGACGGTGCCCAGCGGCACCGTGAGGCCGCCCAGCCGGCGCCACTGCGGGGAGACCAGCCCCAGCGTGGGATCGGCGACCAGGTCGCCCATCAGCTGGTCGAGGGTGTCGGGGACGTCCAGCGGCGGCAGCCAGACCTGGTGCGCCGCCGGCCCGCGCCCGGCCATCCGCTGCACAGCTGTCTCGAGCAGCGAGGCCTGGTCTCCCGGCTCGGGGGCGGGCGCCGGGGCGGGCTCGGGCTCGGCGACCTCGAGGGTGCGCACCTGCGAGATCGTGAACGGCAGGATCCCCTGGACCTCGCCGGCCGCGCCACGGCGTACCCGGGCCCGGCCCGACGGCGGGCCGGAGACGTAGGCGGCCTTGAAGCGCTGCAGCGTGGTGGGGTCCGGCTTGAGGTAGCCGAGCCCAGGCACCGCTGGCAGCTCGTAGGCGTCGGGGACGCCGAGCACCGAGCGCGACTCCTGGGCGCTGAACGTGCGCAGCCCGATCCGGTAGGACAGGTGCGACTCCAGTCCGCGCAGCCGGCCCTCCTCGAGCCGCTGGGAGGCCAGCAGCAGGTGCAGGCCCAGCGACCGGCCGAGGCGGCCGATCGCGACGAACAGGTCGATGAACTCCGGCTTGGCCGAGAGCATCTCGGAGAACTCGTCGACGACGACGAACAGCGATGGCAGCGGCTCCAGGGGCTCCCCGGCGGCGCGGGCCTTCTCGTAGTCGCGGACCGAGGCGAAGTTGCCGGCCTCGCGCAGCAGCTCCTGGCGGCGCACCATCTCCCCGGACAGGGCGTCCTGCATCCGGTCGACGAGGGTGAGCTCCTGGGCCAGGTTGGTGATCACCGCCGACACGTGCGGCAGCGAGGACATGCCGGCGAACGTCGCGCCGCCCTTGAAGTCGACCAGGACCATGTTCAGGTGCTCGGGGGAGTGGGTCAGGGCCAGGCCGAGCACCAGGGTGCGCAGCAGCTCGGACTTGCCGGACCCGGTCGCGCCGATCACCAGGCCGTGCGGGCCCATGCCCTGCTGGGCGGACTCCTTGAGGTCGAGGTGGACCGGGGCGCCGCCGTCGCCGAGCCCGATCGGGACCCGCAGCCGGTCCCGGGCCGGGCGCGGTCGCCAGGCCGCGGCCGGGTCGAAGGTGTGCACGTCGCCGAGCGCGATCAGCTCCATCAGGTTGGGCAGGTCCGAGGGTCCCGCGAGGTCCCCGGGCTCCGACCCGACGGCCGGACCGGCGGTCGAGACCGTGTGCAGGGGGGCCAGTCGCCGGGCGAACGCCTCCGCGGTGGCCAGGTCGCACTGGTCGGCGCGGCCGCCGACCGGGGCCTCGCGCAGCCGCTGCGCCGAGATCCGGGGGTGCTCGTCGCCCGGGTCTCCGTCCTCGAGCAGCAGCCGCAGCCGGGTGCCGTCCTCGAGGGCGTCCCAGCGGGCCGGCAGGTCCAGGACGGTCACCCCGTGCAGGCCGTCGGGCGGGATCAGGTGGTTGCCGGGAGGCAGGGCGGCGCCGTCGGTGATCAGCAGGACGTGGGGCGAGGGCCGCCGCTCGTCGGCACCGAACCGGGGCCGCTCGGCCAGGTCGGCGGGGAGCATCGAGGCCAGGTCCGCCAGGGAGGTGCTGACCATGCGCCGCGGCCCCACCGCGTCGGTCTCGCGGGTGCTCAGGCCGTGCGGCAGCCACTTCAGCCAGTCCCAGTGGGCGAGGTAGCGGTCCGTGGTCAGGACCGCGACCAGCAGCTGGTCGGGTGAGTGGAACGCCGCGGCCGAGCAGATCATCGCGCGGGCCAGGGACCGCGCGCGGTCGTCGGACCCGCACAGCTCGACCCGGTCGAAGGCCCGCAGGTCGACCGCCGCCGGCAGGTCCGGTTGGACCCGGTGGACGGCCAGCAGCCGGTGCAGCGCCGACGCGGCGGCCGGGTCGGCCTGGTCGACCGGGGTGCTCTCCGGGGGGACCAGCTCCAGGGACAGCGGCTGGGGGGACCGGCCGTAGCGGACCTGGAGGAACCGGGGGTCGGCGTGGCCGCGCTCCCACACCCGGGTGCGCTCCTCGGCCAGCGTCGGCAGCGCGCCCGGGTCCGGGTGGTGCCAGGTGAGCGCCCGGCGCTGCTGGTCGGCTGCCTCGCGGGCGAGCCGGCGCACGTTGGCCAGGTAGCGCAGGTACTCGGTGCGGGAGCCGGTCACCGACTGGGTGCGCTGCTTGCGCTGCCGGTCCACCTGGACCAGCACGAAGCCGAGGGTGGCGAACAGGAACAGCCCGGCGGCCAGGTAGCTGCGGGCGCCCATGGTCTGGCTCATCGTCGCCACCACCACGATCGAGCCGATGCTGCCGAGCAGCGGGATGGCGTTCATCAGCAGCCCGCTCGCGCCCTCGTGCGGCTGGATCGGCGGCGGTGCCTGCAGCACGATCTGCCCGGTGGGCGCCTCCGGCTCCTCGAGCCGGGCGCCGCGCAGCGTCGTACTCACCGTGGGGCCCCCTTCGTCCGCAGCGGCACTCCCCGCGGGTCGCTGGCGATGATAGGGCGGCGACGCCGCGTCCGGCACGCGGCACGCACTACCCTCTCGGCTACCGGCGCTGCGGCGGCCGGCCCTGGATCGAGCCGGCAGACCCGGAGGTGCGTGGTGACCGCAGGCGGGCGGACGGCCGAGAGCCTCGCGCTGAGCGTCCACGGACCCGTCGGCGTGCTGGACCTCCTCGCCCCGCCCGGCGCCACCGCTGCCGACGTCGCCCGGGAGTACGCCGAGCAGACCGGCGCCGGGGTCGGCGACCACCCCGTGCCGCCGGTGCTGCACCGCCTCGGGACGCCGCTGGACCCCGACCGCCCGCTGATCGAGGCGGGGGTCCGCGCCGGCGAGGTGCTCGTGGCCGCGCCGCCGGCCGCGCCGGGCAGCGCCCCGGTCCCGGCGGAGTTGCCCGGCCCGGCCCCCGGCGCGGAGCCGGGGGCCGTCTGGGCCCTGTGCTGCGCGCTGGCCGGCGCCGCCGCCGTGCTGGCCGCGTGGGGCGCCGCGGGCCGGGGCGGCGCTCCGCGGGACGTCGTCGGGGTGCTGCTGGCGGCCGGTGCGCTCCTCGGCCTGCTCCCGGTCGGCCGGCTCGCGTGGCGCCGGGTGCTGGTCGCACCAGTCCTCGCGGGCGCCGCAGCCTTCGTCGCCGCCGGGCCCGAGCGGCTGCCGCTGGCGGTCGGGCTCGCTGGGCTGGTCGCTGGGCTGGTCGCCGGGCTGGGCGCCATCGTCGGGCGACCGCTCGACGACCGTGCCGCGGAGGGTCTGCGGGTCTGGATGGTCGCCGGCGCCGGCGTCTTCGCGGTGACCGGCCCGGCCACCCTCGCCGGGCTCCGGCCCGAGGTCTCCTGGGGCGTGCTGCTGCTCCTGGCCACGCTCGCGGCGCGCCTGGTCCCCGCCGTGGCCGTCGACGTCCCCGACCAGTACCTGCTCGACCTGGACCGGCTGGCCGTGACCGCCTGGTCGGCCCGCGAGCAGCCCCGCCGTCGGCGCCGCGGGGCGGTGCCGACCGAGGCCGTCGAGCGGGTCGTGGCCCGGGGCGGACGGACCGTGACCGCGGCCGCGGCCGCGATCCTCGGGGTCGTCGCGGTCTCGGCGCCGCTGCTGCTGGCCACGGCCACCGTGGAGATCGACCGGCTCGGGGCCCGGGCGCTGGTGGCGCTGTGCGGTGCCGCGCTGCTGCTCGCGGCCCGCAGCCACCGCCACCCGGGAGCCCGGGCGCTGCTCCGCCTCGCCGGTCTGGCGGCCTGGACCTCCCTGGCGGTCGTGCTGCTCCCCGCCCTCGCCGCCGGCCCGGCCACGGCGTTCGCCCTGGGCTGCGTCGCGCTGGGCGCCGCGCTCGTGCTCGCGGCCATCGGGACCGGTCGCGGCTGGCGCTCGGCGTGGTGGGCGCGGTGCGCGGAGATCGCCGAGGGGGCCGCCGGTTCCCTGGCCATCGGCGCGCTGCTGGTCGCGGTCGGGATCTTCCGCAGCCTGTGGGAAACCACCTCCTGAGGGCCCGTCCCTGTGGGAAACCCAGGCCCGGGCCGACGTGGCCTGTGGGAAACCCGGATCCCGGGTTTAGCGGCCGAGGCCCCGGGCATCTGCTCGCCATCCGGCCGCCGCACCGCCCGGGATCGTCGCAGCACACACCCGAGTCACACACACGAGTCACACACGCCTCCGGCGGCGGCTGGTGCCGCCCTGCGGAGGGAAGGGAGCAGGCGGTGACCCACGGATCCTCCGAGTACGGACAGGGAGAGCAGGCACTCTCCAAGGCGGCCACCCTGGTGGCCGACGCCAAGCGCGACTTCGACGCGCTGGCCACCCAGCTCGACGGGCAGATCAGCGGCCTGCGCGGCCGCTGGGTCGGGCAGGGGGCGGCGTCGTTCTTCACGCTGCACCAGGCCTGGACCGAGAAGCAGCGCACGATCGTGCGGGCGCTCGACGAGTTCGAGGCGGCGCTGCTGACGACCGAGCGCGACAACACCACGACCGACGACACCCAGTCGGCCAACTACACCCGGACGGCGGGCCGGCTCGGCGGGAGCTGAGCGGCTCGGTCCGACATCCGCCCGGACTCCGGGCACACCGGTGGGAGACAACGACATGGAACTCGACGGAATCCGCGTCCAGCATGCCGGCCTCGAGCAGGCCGCCCAGGACCTGCTCGCCAAGGTCAAGGACATCGACAGCCGGATGAACCAGCTGGAGCGCGAGCTCGGCGCGCTGCGCTCCTCGTGGGCGGGCAACGCCCGGCTCGCCTACGACTCCGCGAAGGCGACCTGGGACGGCGCCATCGAGGAGATGAGGCTCCTCCTGCAGGACACCGGCCGCGCCGTGGACCAGTCGAACGCCGACTATGCGGCCGCCGACGCCCGGGGCGCGCAGGCGTTCCAGATCTGAGCCAGCCCTGAGTCGGCTCTGAGGTTCCGGCACGTCACGACGTCCGCGGGGGGTGCTGGCCCCTGCGGCGAGCGGGTCCCCGGGCGATGCCCGGGGACTCGCGCCGGTCCGGGGAGCAGCCGGGAGAGCGCGCCGAGCGGTAGCCTTCGGGCGGCCCCGGGGCCGCCGACCTGGTCGGCGGGCGCCGGGCGGCAACCGGGCGAGCCAGGAAGGTGGGGGAGGACGCGATGAGCCAGGCGCCCACCGCCGCGTCGGGACTGGTCCGGGTCACCGTCGCCTCCGGGACCCGCCGGGTCGACCTCGTGCTGCCGGGCTCGGTCCCGCTCGCGGAGCTGCTCCCCGAGCTGGTCCGCTCGGTCGGACTGCTGGACGCGACGACCGTCTACGGCGGCTACCGGGTCGTGACCGCCGAGGGACGGGAGCTGGCCACCGACGCCGGCCTCACGATCCAGGGGGTCGAGGACGGCGGCCTGCTCACGGTTGCCGCCCGGGTCGACGACGACCCGCCCCGGGTCTACGACGACGTGGTCGAGGCGATGGCCGACGTCGTCGAGCGCGACCTCCGGCCGTGGGACCCGGCCTCCGGGCGCCGGACCGCCCTGGCCGCGTCGGGGCTGCTGATGGCGCTCGGCGCCGCCGCGCTGCTGACCGAGCGCGGCGCGCAGCTCGCCGGCAGCACCGCCGCCGTCGTCGCGCTGGCGCTGCTCGCCGGGGCGGTCGTGCTCTCGCGGGCGCAGCGGGAGCCGGAGGCCGGGGTGGCGGTGGCCTGGATGGGCACGGCGTACGCCGCGGTCGCCGGCCTGGTGCTCGCTCCCGAGGGCCCGTTCTTCCAGCTTCCCGTCGCGTACGCCGGAGCCGGCGCGCTGGGCGCGGGGCTGGTGGCGCTGACCGGCCTCGGCGCCGGTCGGGCCCTCGCGATCCCGCCGGTCGTGGTCGGTGCGGTCTTCCTCGGCACCGGCCTGGTCGGCCGGGCCTCCGACCTCGACGCCGCGACCGTGCTGGTCCCGGCCCTGGTCCTGGTGGTGCTGGCCGGCAGCGTCTTCCCGTGGCTCGCGCTGGGCGTGACCGGCACCGCCCCCGACCAGCTCTACAGCGCCCGCGACGTCACGGCGGACCCCGCCGAGATCGACCCGGCGCGGGTCGGGGCCGACGCCCGGGTCGCCCACGAGATCCTGGTCGCGATCTCGGCGACCGTCGGGCTGCTGCTGGTCCTGGTCGCCCCCGTGGCCGTCGGGACCGGCCTGGCCGGCACGCTGCTCGCGCTCGCGTGCTGCGCGGTGGTCATGCTGCGGACCCGCCAGTACCGCACCGGCCCGGAGGTCCTGGTCGGCCTCGTCTCGGGAGTCCTCGGGCTCGGCTGCGTGGCGGCCTCGGTGCTGTGGCTGCACCCGGACTGGCGGCCCGGCCTCGCCCTGGTGCTCGCCGGCGCCGGCCTCGCCGTGCTCGCCGCCACGCTGCTCCCGGGCCCGCCGTCGCTGCGTCGCGGCCGGCTCGGTGACATCGCCGAGAGCGTCGCCCTGCTCGCGCTGCTGCCGCTGCTCCTGGTCGCCACCGGCGTCGTGGCCGCGGTCGGCGGCTGAGGCAGGCGTGGCGACCAAGCGCGACCTCGTCGAGGCGTACTCCTTCAGTCGCCGGCGGCTGGTCACGGCGTTCGTCTCCGGTGCCCCCGGCGGGCGCGAGGTCGAGCCGGCCCGGCCGCTGCGCACGATCCTCGCGGGCGTCGCGCTGTCGGTCCTGCTGCTGGCGGGCGCTGCCGTCGCGGGCGTCGTCTCGGGCCGGGACCCGGTCGACTGGAGCTCGCCGGGGCTGCTGCTCACCCGGGACACCGGCGGTCTCTACGTGATCCTCGAGGAGAGCGAGGACCCCCGGCTGCACCCGGTCCTCAACATCACCTCCGGCCGGCTGATCATGGGCGCCGACGCCCGTCCGACAGTGGTCTCCGCGGAGACCGTCGCCGACCAGGAGGTGCTCGGCACCCTCGGCATCTTCGGTTCCCCCGAGCAGGTGCCGTCCCCGTCCCGGCTGATCGGGACCGGCTGGACGGCCTGCACCGAGGACGGCGCCGGCGTCGCGGTGGACCTGGCCGAGGAGCCGCGGGCGACTCCCGACGCCGCCCTCGGCTTCACCGTGCGCAGCGGCGGGCGGCTCTACGTCCTCGCCCAGGGGCGCGAGGAGCGCGACCGTCCGCTGCGGGCCTACCGCTACGAGGTGCCGGACACCCCGGGCGCTGACTCGATGCTGCAGCAGCTGGGGGTGCGCCGGGCGGTGGAGGCGGTCGAGGTCCCCGAGCAGTGGGTCGACCTGTTCCCGGCCGGCGGCCGCCTGGACCACGCGAGCTTCGCGCTGGAGGGATTCGGCGCCCCGGCCCCCGAGACCGGGGGCCGCGGCCTGCCCGCCGGGTCCCTGGTCGGCCAGGTGATCACGGTCGGCGGCGAGGACCCCCAGCTGCTCACCGCCGACGGGCCGGTCGAGCTCGACCCGTTCTCCTTCGCGGTCTACCTGGCCGCCGAGCATCCTCGGGGCGTCGACATCGGCCCGGTCGACCTGCCCGCCGCGCCCCAGGTCAGTGGCGGCATCGCGCCGTTCCTCGGGGCGCACTGGCCGGACCGGACGCTGGAGCCCACCCTCGGCGCGCCGTGCGCGGTGCTCGACACGGCGGCCGGACGGATGCCGGCGGTGCACCTGGCGACCGATCCCACCGGGTCGGCGTCCGCCGCGGACGTCGAGGCCGGGAGCCGGCGGATCTCGGTCGAGGACGGGCACGGCGCGTACGTCGTCGCCGGGTCGTGGGACGACACGGCCGGCGCCGCGGCGTACCTCGCGGACCCGCTGGGCCTGGCCTATCCGCTTGAGGGGGACGACACCGCCGAGCGTCTCGGGTACGCCGACCACGACCCGCCGCTGGTCCCGGACGCCTGGGTCGGGCTGTTCGACGAGGGCGCCGCGCTCTCCCGCGACGCGGCGCTGTGCCCGCCCACCCGCGACGACGCAGGCCGCGCCTGCGAGTCGGGCGACGCCGGCTCGTGAGCGCGCCGGTCCGCTCTGGCCGATAGTACGAACTCGTAGTAACTTGCGAGAGGTCCGCACCTTCCGCACCAGGTCGAGGCGCCATGCCCAGCTCCCGGAGTCCGTTCCGCGGCCTCGTCGCGCTCGTCCTGGCCGCGGCCCTCGCCCTGGCGGGCCTGGCGTGCGAGGACACCGGCGAGTCCGCGGCCCGCCCCGCGGTGGAGCCGGTTCAGCCGGAGGAGTCCCCGTCGTGGGAGCACCCCGACGACGTGGCCGAGCGGTGCGTCAGCGACGCGCCCGCGGACGTCGAGCTGCGGCCCCTGACGCTGCGCGGGCCCGGCCTCGACCTGCGGGCCGCCGCCGTCCTGCCGGGGAGCCCGGCGCGCGCGGCCGTGGTCCTGCTTCCGCAGACGGGCGCGCACGGCCTCTGCGGCTGGCTGCCGTACGCCGCGGCGCTGAGCTCGCGCGGCATCGCGGCGGTCAGCCTCGATCTCTGCGAGGGGGGCGAGAGCCGGTGCGACGCCGGCCGTTCGTCGGCGGTCGCCGACCAGGTCGACCTGGCCGGGCAGTGGCTGCGGCGGGAGGCCGGCGCGTCGACGGTCGTGGTGGTCGGCGCCTCGATGGGAGGCTCGCAGGCGGTGCGCGCCACCGCCCAGGGCGCCGCCGTCGACGCCTGGGTGGACCTGTCCGGCCCCAGCGCCTGGGATGGCACCAGGCTCCTCGACGTCGCCGGGCGGCTGCGCCAGCCGGGACTGGTGGTCCACGCCCGGAGCGACGGCGCCGCCTCGGAGTTCCGGGCCGCCCGGACCCTGGCCGAGCGGGCGGGCGCGCAGTTCCTCGGCCTCCCCGGCGGTCACGGCTGGGAGCTCGTCCTCACCCTGGACGGCACGGAGACCCGCACCGGGCGCGCGGTCGCCGAGTTCGTCCTGGGCGCGCGACGACACCGGGACGGCTGACCGAGCCCCGCACTACAGGTGGTCGGCGCGCGCCCGCTCGACGTCCTCGGCGAGGTCCTTGATCAACCGCAGGCGCCGGTCCCAGTCCCGGGCCGCGGCCGCCATGTCGCGCGCCGCCTGGGCGAGGCGCTCGTCGTCGACCCGGAACCGGACCTCCCGGCCGACGGCCCGTCGCCGCAGCAGCCCGACCCGCTCCAGCACGGCCAGGTGCTTGAGCACCCCCTGCCGGCTGATCGAGACCCCGGAGGCGAGCTCGGTGGCCGAGGCCTCGCCGGATGCCAGCAGCAGGTCCACGAGCTGTCGGCGGGTGCCGTCGGCCAGCACCTCCCAGGCGTCGGCCCCGGTGCCGGTAGGCAGCCTCATGCGGAGCCGGGCCCGGAGCCGGGCTCGGCGGGGAGGGTCGCGACGTACGCCACGAGCTCCTCGAGCTCGCGCTGCCAGCCGGCCGCGTTCTCCTCGGCGTGCCCGGTTCGCTCCTCGGGCGGCCAGGGCAGGCTGGCGAACCCGCTCTCGGTGACCCGGAGCCGGGTCCCGCGACCCTCCGGGACGAGCTCGAACTCCACCAGCGTCGAGCACTCGCGCAGGTCGACGCCGGTCCGCCGGATCCAGCGGAAGGCGAACCGGGTCGTCGGCTCGACGAGCTCGACGCGGAGCGGGTACTCCCCGTGCGCGTCCCACCCCACGGTGCCCTCGGCGCCGGGCTCCGCCACGAATGTCGCGTCGTCGCCGAACCAGCGCCGCACGTGCTCGGGGCGGGTGATCACCTGCCACACCGTCGCCGGCGCCGCGTCGACGTACACCTCGCGGTCGATGGTGTCCCGCACGTGGTCCATGGATCTCCTCGCTGCGACGGTGGGTGCCGTCCCACGCTAGCCGAGAAGAGCAACCAACGGTTGCAGTGCCAGGCTGCTAGTGCAACCATCGGTTGCACAATGGAGGTGGACTCGGATGCTGCTGGAGAACAAGGTCGCGATCGTTCATGGCGGGGGCGGCGCGCTGGGAGGGGCGGCCGCGCGCGTGTTCGCCCGGGAGGGTGCCGAGGTGCACCTGGTCGGCCGCACCCCCGGGCCGCTGGACGCGGTGACCGACGACATCGAGGCCGCTGGGGGCCGGGCCTCGACGGCGGTCCTCGACGCCTTCGAGCCGGAGCCGGTGCGCGAGCACGTGGCCCGGGTCGTCCGCGGCTCCGGCCGCGTCGACATCGCGCTCAACGCGGTCGGCGTGCCGCACCTCCAGGGGCCCCCGCTCGAGGAGGTGTCGCTCCCGCAGTTCCTGCGGCCGATCGAGGGCTACCTGCGCACGAACTTCGTCACGGCGCAGGCGGTGGCGGAGCCGATGCGGGCCCAGGGGGCCGGCGTCGTGCTCACCCTTTCCACGCCCGGCTCCCAGCTGCCCGGCACCGGCTACCTCGGGTACGCCGCGGCCTGCGGCGCCGTCGAGGCGTTCTCCCGGGTGCTCGCCGGGGAGCTGGGTCGCGACGGGATCCGGGTCGTCTGCCTGCGTCCGAACGCGATCCCCGAGTCGGTGGCCACCTCCCACGTGGGCGAGGTCTTCGCGCCGGTCGCTGAGCGCGCGGGCACCGACGTGCCGGGCTGGCTGGCGGCCATGGCCGACCAGGCCACGCTCCTGGGGCGGCTGCCGACCCTGGCGGACGTCGCCGAGTACGCCGCGTTCGTCGCCTCGGACCGGGCGGGGGCCATGACGGCCGCGATCGCCAACCTCACCTGCGGCACGCTCGCCGACTGACCGAGCCGCGTGACGTGGGGGTCGCGCGAGGCGGCTCAGTCCGGGACGCGGTCGGTGTAGTTCGCGGCGTACCGGTCGCTGGGGGGAGTCACGGTGATCACGTCGATGAGCACGTCGTCGGGCCCCCGGGCGATGAAGTGCCGCTGGCCGAACTCCTCGGTCCGCAGCGGTACGACGCACTCGACCCCGCCGTCGACGACCAGGCGCCGCCACTCGGCGTCGACGTCCGGCACCTCGACGTTCAGCAGGACGCCCTGGGCGGGGCGTCCGAAGCCGGCGGGGACGGTCTCGTGGGTGGGGTCCAGCAGTGCGAGCTCGCCGGCCGGGCCGGCGAGCGAGACGTACCAGTCGGACTCGAAGGTGGTCTCGAAGCCGAGCCACCGGCGGTAGAACGCGGCGCTCGACGCGACGTCGGTCGCGGTGAGCACCGGGTAGAAGCTCGAGATCTCCATGCCGACCTCCCAGATAGATGCAGGACGTATGTATCTGTAACATACAGCCTGTAGGTATCGATGTCAGGAGGCTTTCGATGGGACGGTCCAGTCGCGAGGAGAGCCTGCGGACCCGTGCCGCGCTGCTGGACGCGGCTCGGGGCCTCTTCCTCGAGCGGGGCTTCGACGCCGTCAGCGTCGAGGACGTGGGCCGGGCGGTCGGCGTCACCCGCGGCGCGGTCTACCACCACTTCGGGGGCAAGCGCCCGCTCTTCGAGGAGGTGGTCGCCGGGCTGCACCGCGAGATCGCCGTCCAGGTGGGCCGGGCTGCGGAGGCGGCCGGCCCTGGGCGCCCCGGGCTGGTCGCGGGGTGCCTGGCCTTCCTGGACGCCGCCGGGGCGCCGGCGGTGCGCCGGACCCTGCTCCTGGAGGCGCCGGCGGTCCTGGGCTGGCGGCACTGGCGCTCCCTGGACGCCGACCACTCGCGGGCGCTGCTGGAGCGCGGGCTGCGCGCGCTCGAGGAGGCCGGAGAGCTCGCGGCGGGGAGCGCCACGGCCGCCGCGACCCTGCTCTCGGGAGCGATGAACGAGGCGGTCCTCTGGCTCGCCGAGGAGGAGGGCGAGGAGGGAGCCGGGGAGGGAGCCGGAGAGAAAGCCGGGAAGGGCGGAGGCGGCGCCCGGGCCCGGATCGACGAGACCCTGCGCCGCATCCTGGAGTCCCTCGTCGGCCCCGCGGACGTGTGATGTACGCCGTACCGGGGGCCGGCGGCTGTGCGGAACCCTCGGGAAGGTCCGGTCGTTGCACTGGACACCATGCGCAAGAAGAAACCTCGACGATCCCGGGCCCCCCGACTCCGACCTGACGTCCGCCGCGACGTCACCGAGGCGGGTGGCCGATGACTCCGATCCTCTCGCTGCTCCTGGGTGTGCTGGTCGTGCTCGCGATCACCGCGGCCACCGGCTACTTCGTGGCCCAGGAGTTCGCCTACATGGCGGTCGACCGCTCCCGCCTCAAGGCCCGCGCCGCTGACGGCGACGCCACGGCCGAGCGGGCGCTGAAGGTCACCCGCCGGACCTCGTTCATGCTCTCGGGCGCCCAGCTCGGCATCACCGTCACCGGCCTGCTGGTCGGCTACGTCGCCGAGCCGCTGATCGGCGACGCGCTCGGCGAGATGCTCGGCGGCGTCGGGGTGCCGACCGCCGTCGGTGTCGCGGTGGGCACGGTCCTGGCGCTGGCGTTCTCGACGATCGTGCAGATGCTCTTCGGCGAGCTGTTCCCGAAGAACCTCGCCATCGCCCGGCCCGGACCGGTCGCCGACCGGCTGGCCCGCTCCACGCTCGGCTACCTCAAGGTGACCGGGCCGCTGATCTGGGTCTTCGACCAGTCCTCCAACCTGCTGCTGCGGGCGCTGCGGATCGAGCCCGTGCACGACGTCGAGCACTCCGCCACCGCCCGCGACCTCGAGCACATCGTCGCCGACTCCCGCCAGACCGGTGACCTCCCGGACGAGCTGTCGGTCCTGCTCGACCGGATCCTGGACTTCCCGACGCGCGACGTCGAGCACGCGATGGTGCCGCGGACCCGCGTCGACGTGGTCCCGGCCACCATGGAGGTCTCCGAGGTGCGCCGGCTGATGGCCACCGGCCACTCGCGCTACCCGGTCACCGATGCCGACCACGAGGTCGTCGGCGTGGTGCACCTGGGCGACCTGCTCGACGCCGGCCCGGAGGCGACCCTGGCCGACCTGACGCAGCCACCGCTGGTGGTCCCCACCCGGATGGCGCTGCCGGATGCGCTCGAGGAGCTGGCGCGCACCCGCAACGAGCTGGCAGCTGTCGTCGACGAGTACGGCGGGTTCGTCGGCGTACTCACCCTCGAGGACCTGGCCGAGGAGCTGGTCGGCGAGCTGACCGACGAGCACGACGAGTACGACGAGCCCGCGGCGACCGTCGACGACGCCTCCGGCTCGTGGCTGGTCCCGGGTGAGCTGCCGGTCGACGAGGTCGAGCGCACCATCGACCAGGACCTGCCCCAGGGCGACTACCAGACGCTGGCCGGCCTGGTCATCGCCGCGCACGGCCGGCTCCCCGAGCCCGGAACGGTGGTGCGGCTGCGGCTGCCCGACGACCCCGGGGACCTGGCCCACGGCGACGAGCCGCAGCCCCGCTACGTCCGCCTGGAGGTGGTCGAGGTCGAGCAGCACGTGCCCTCGACCGTCCGCGTCACTCTCGACCGGCCGAGCGCCGGCGAGGAGGAGTCCTGATGGAGAACCCCGTCGTGGTGGCCGTCGCCACCGTCGTCATCATCGCCGCCAGCGCGTTCTTCGTCGCCGTCGAGTTCGCGCTGATGGCCGCCAAGAGGCACCGCCTCGAGGACGCCGCCGCCGACAGCCGCGCCGCCCGCGCGGCGCTGCGCAGCTCCTCGGAGCTGACCGTCCTGCTCGCCGGTTCCCAGCTGGGCATCACCGTCTGCGTGCTGGCCCTCGGCGCGATCACCAAGCCGGCCGTGCACCACTGGCTGACCCCGCTGTTCGCGGACTGGGGCGCGGCGTACTGGATGGCCGACGTCGCCGGGTTCGTCCTGGCGCTGATCGTCGTGACGTTCCTGCACCTCGTGGTGGGGGAGATGGCGCCGAAGTCCTGGGCGATCGCGCACCCCGAGCGCTCCGCCACGCTGCTGGCGATCCCGATGCGCGGCTTCATGTGGCTGACCCGCCCGCTGCTGCGGGCCCTGAACAACGCCGCGAACTGGTGCCTGCACCGGGTCGGTGTCGACGCTGTCAACGAGGTCGCGTCCGGCCAGGACCCCGGCGCGCTGCGCCAGCTGGTCGAGCACTCGGCGAACGTCGGCGCGCTGGACGCGTCGTACTCCCGCCAGCTCTCGGGGGCCCTGGAGCTGGAGACGCTCACGCTCGGCGACCTGGTCCGCGCCACGCCGCCGACCGCCGTCCCGGTCGGTGCTCGGGTGGCCGACGTGCAGGAGGCCAGCCGGCGCACCGGCCACCTGCGCATCCTGGTGGGCGAGGCCGACCACGCGGTCGGGGTCGTGCACGTCCGCGACACCCTCGAGGAGCCCGTCGGCACAGCTGTCGACGGCCTGACCCGGCCGCTGATGAGGCTCCCCGCCGACACGAAGGTGTACGCCGCGCTCGCGCGGATGCGGGAGACCAGCAACCAGCTCGCGGTCGTGACCGACCCGGCCGACCCGTCCCGGGTGCGCGGCCTGGTCACGGTCGCCGACCTGCTGCGGCGGCTGTTCCCGCTGCGCGAGCAGTCGGCCTGAGGCTCCGCAAAGACCGAAACGCCGGTCCCGCCCCTCGGGGCGGGACCGGCCGGTCAGCTCGACGCGACCGCGTCGAGGGTTCTCACGATGCAGGTCCGCCCGCCACGTAGAGCACCTGCCCGGAGACGAAGCCTGCGTCCTCGTCGACGAAGAACGCGACTGCCCGGGCGATGTCAGCCGGGGACCCGATGCGGCCGACCGGGACGTCCTTGGCGACGGCCGCCTTGAAGTCCTCGAAGGTCATCCCGAGGCGCTCGGCGGTGGCCGCCGTCATCTCCGTCTCGATGAAGCCGGGCGCGACCGCGTTGGCGGTGACGCCGAACTTGCCGAGCTCCAGTGCGAGGGTCTTGGTGAAGCCTTGGACGCCGGCCTTGGCGGCGGAGTAGTTGACCTGCCCCCGATTGCCCAGGGCGGAGGTGCTGGACAGGTTGACGATGCGACCCCAGCGGGTCTGGATCATGTAGCTCTGCACCGCCCGGGTCATCAGGAAGGCGCCACGCAGGTGGACGTTCATGACGGCGTCCCACTCGTCGGCGGCCATCTTGAACAGCAGGTTGTCCCGGATGATCCCGGCGTTGTTGATCAGGATGGTCGGCGTGCCGAGCTCGGCCACCGTCCGGTCGACGGCCTGCCGGACGGCGGCCTCGTCGGATACGTCGGCCGCCACCGAGATCGCTCGGCCGCCGTCTGCTTCGATCTGGCTGACCACCTCGGTGCAAGACCCGTGGTCGAGGTCGAGAACGGCGACCGCGTGGCCGTCGGCGGCAAGGCGACGGGCGATGCTGGCGCCGATCCCTCGTGCGGCCCCGGTGACGATCGCTGTTCGTGGCGGGGTGGTGGTGGGGGTGGTCATCGGGGACTCCTGTCGACGTGGCTGATCTCGGTGAGACGGGCTGCCTCACGCCGGTCATTCGGGGGTGGCGAACTCCTGGCGCACGCGCTCGGTGTGCTCCCCGAGCTCCGGGCCAGGCCGCCGGATGGAACCCGGGGTCCCAGTGAACTTGGGGACGACGCTCGGCATCGGCACCGGCTGGGGATACCCCGCCGCCTCGAGCCGCGTGACCATTCCCCGAGCGGCGTACTGCTCGTCCGTCACGATGTCCGCCGGGGTGTAGATCCGGCCTCGAGGGATCTCGTGCTCGTCGAGGACCGCCTCGAGGGCTGCAGCGCTCAGACCGGCGGTCCACTGCTGCACCAGGCGGTCGAGCTCGTCCGCGTGCTGGCCACGCGCCTCGTGCGTCGCGTACCGCTCATCGGTGGCGAGGTCGGGCCGGCCCATGGCCCGGCACAGACGCTGGAAGATGGCGTCGGCGTTGGCCGCGATGAGCACCTCGATCCCGTCATGTGTCCGGTAGACGTTCGACGGGGCGACGCCGGGCAGCGTGCTCCCGGCCCGGCCCCGCGTGACGCCGCCGATCTCCCAGTCGGGAAGCAGGGACTCGGTGAGCGCGAAGACGCTCTCGTAGAGTCCGACGTCCACCTCCTGACCACGGCCGGTGCGGTGTCGCTCGTTGATCGCCGCGAGGGTGCCGATCACGGCGAACATGGCGGCGAGCTCGTCGCCAAGGCTGATGCCGGCCCGCACGGGTGGGCGATCGGGGAAGCCCATCAGGGCCCGCAGACCGCCCATCGCCTCGGCCACGCTGCCGAATCCACGGTCGTGGGAGCGCGGCCCGTCCTGCCCGAAGCCGGAGACGTGCACCATGATCAGGCCGGGGTTGTCTGCGACCACCGACGCATAGTCGAGGCCCCACTCCGCCATTCGGCCGGGTGCGAAGTTCTCCAGGACCACGTCCGCGCTCGTCACCAGGGACCGCGCCAGGGCGCGGTCGCTCTCGGACTTCAGGTCGAGGACCACCGACTCCTTGTTGCGCGCGATCGCCGGCCACCAGAGGCTGCGTCCCTCGTGCAGCACGCCCCAGCGCCGCATCGGATCGCCGGCCGGTGGCTCGATCTTGATCACCCGGGCGCCGTAGTCACCCAGCAGCTGCCCGGCGAAAGGTCCGGCGATGAACCCACCGAGCTCGACGACCGTGATCCCGTCCAGCGGTCCCGCGCTCACGCCGCACCCCCGGCGGTCTGGGCGACGAGCCGTCCGCGGGCAGAGGCATCAGCCAGGTGGCGTGGCGCCGTACACCGTGCGGTACCAGATCTCGGTGAGCGTCGCGATGGCCGTGGCGTCGTCGGGCGTCTCCACATCGGCGTCACCACCTGCCGCCAACCAGGTCCAGCAGAACGATTCCAGCAGGCTGACCAGGGCGGACGCCAGAGTCGGCAGGTCGAGTCCCACGTGCTGTCCCGACCGTTCGGCGCCGTGCAGGCCACTCAGCACGGCCTTGATGCCGGCAGCGCGGTTGTCCCGCCAACGCTGGCGGAAGTCCGGGTCCAGCATGGACATCTGGAAGAGCCCGATCATCTCGGGGAGGTACTTCTTGTACGTCGTCCAGTACGCCGTGACCGCGGCGCGAACGCCCTCGTGCGGGTCGCCCGCACTCGACTGCAGGGACGAGGCCGAGACGACCTCGGCGGAGAACTCCTCCAGCAGCGCCTCGAGCAGCTGCTCCTTGTTGTCGTAGTAGTTGTAGAACGATCCCGCCGACCGCCCCGCGGCGGCTGCAATGTCCGAGATCTTGGTGTTGAAGTAGCCCTTCTCCGCGAACGTCCTGCGCGCCGCATCGAGAAATGCGGCCTCGGTCCGCTGGCCCTTCGTCGTGGCTGCCACGTACATCGACCCCTGTCTCGGTCCTTCTCACGCCCTGAAGGGAGCCCTGCGCCCTCGCAGTTCCGCCCCGGTGCGCCCCTGGGTGCTGCATTTTGAACCATCCTCCCCTCTTGCACACTTCTGAATCTGAATCTAGCATCAGAAAAGTACCCGAGAAACCCTCGATGCAGGAGATCCCAGATGGCGATGATGAACCGGTCCCAGTACCTCGCTTCCCTCGACGACGGGCGGCGCATCTTCGCCGAGGGCGACGAGATCAAGGACCTCGCCACCCACCCCCAGTTCGCTACGGCGATCAAGCTGGTGGGGGACGGGTACGAGGCGCACTACCAGCCCGGTGCCGACGTCAGTGGCCCCTACTTCAAGATCCCGCGCAGCCGTGAGGACATGAAGGGCCTCCTCAAGGACCTGCTCGACTGGGACATGGTCACCGTGACCACGAGCCAGGGCCTGCTGGCGCTGCTGACGGCGGCCGCCCGGATGCGCCCGGCGTCCCCGGAGTACGCCGACCGGATCGAGGCCTACTTCGAGTACTGCCGGGACAACGACCTCCGCTGTGTGCAGGCGATCACCGACGCCAAGGGCGACCGGCGGCTCCCCCCGAGCAAGCAGGACGACCCCGACGCCTACACCCGGATCGTCGAACGGCGTGCGGACGGCATCGTCATCCGGGGCGCGAAGCTGCACATCTCCTCGGCCTCGGTCAGTCACGAGCTGGTGGTGATGCCCACGAAGAACATGAAGGAGGGGGAGGAGGACTACGCAGTTGCGTGCGCGATCCCGGTCAACGCCCCCGGTGTCCGGATCGTCAACACGAACTACGCACCGCGGGAGCGGGAGGAGGACTTCCCGGTCAGCGCGCACCACAACATGCCGGAGGGCTTCGTCATCCTCGATGACGTCTTCGTGCCCAACGAGCGGATCTTCCTCGCCGGCGAGACCCGCCACTCCGCCACGTTCGCCCACGCCCTCGGCCTCTGGGAGCGGCTCGGTGGAACCGCCCACATGTCCGAGTACGGGGACACCCTGGTCGGTCTGGCCCAGCTCATCGCCGAGGCCAACGGCACCGAGAAGATCCACCACATCCGGGAGAAGATCGCCGAGATGGTCATCTACACCACCCTGGTCCGCGCGGGTCTGGAGGCGGCCATCGCGAACGCCGAGCCGAGTCCCGAGGGCTGGTACTTCCCGAACGAGCTCTTCACCAACGCCGCCAAGCACTACGCGGCGGCCGACTTCAGTCTGATGGTCCGCCACCTTCACGACATCGGAGGCGGGTCGATCGTCACGGCGCCGTCCTTGCGTGACCTGGAGAACGACGAGGTCGGCCCGTTCGTGAAGAAGTACATGGCGACCAAGGACGGCATCGGCGGCGAGTACCGCACCCGCCTCTTCCACGCGATCCGCGACTTCACCGCTGATGCCTACGGTGGCTGGCAGCTGGTCACGATGATCCAGTCCGGCGGCGGCCTCTACGCCCAGCGACTGGTGGCGCGCAAGCACTACGACATGGAGAACGCCAAGGGCCTCGCTCTCAAGCTCGCCGGGCTGGCATGACGACCACCGAGGTGCCGAGCGACCTGGCCGCGTTCGCCGGGTTCCTGCGCGAGCGGCTCGCCGTGCTCTCGGGTGAGTTCGCCCGTCCGAGCGACGCAGCCGACCGAGCGCCCGGCGACGACCGGATCGCCGCCGTGGAGGAGCTGAGGGAGGGCCACGAGGAGGAGATCCGTTGGGTCCGCCGCTTCCAGGCCGCGCTGTACGAGGCCGGCATTGCCTGGCCCAGCGGTCCGGTGGTGCACGGCGGGCTGGGGCTGACGCCCGCGCACGACGCGGTGCTCGACGACCTGTTGAGCGAGCTGGGGTTCCCGTCGCGCGAGGCCCTCTTCGTGGGGCTCCGCATCGTCGCCCCGGCGCTGCTCCACCACGCTGCGCCGGCGCTGCGTGACGAGGTGCTGCCAGCGCTCTACCGCGCGCAGATCGTGGGCTGCCAGCTCTTCTCCGAGCCGGGGGCGGGCTCTGACCTGGCTGGCGTGACCACCCGCGCCGTCCGCGACGGCGACGACTGGGTGGTCTCCGGCCAGAAGGTCTGGACCTCGATGGCCCACCTCGCCGACGTCGGGGAGGCCCTCGTGCGCACCCACCCGGAGGCCTCGAAGCACGGCGGGCTCACCATGCTGCTGATCGACATGCACGCCCCCGGCGTCACGGTCCGCCCGATCCGCCAGATGACCGGGGGCGCCGCCTTCAACGAGGTGTTCCTCGACGAGGTGCGCGTCCCGGACGCCCGCCGCATCGGCGGGCTCGGCGAGGGCTGGCGCGTCGCCGGGACCAGCCTCGGCTCCGAGCGCAGCACCATGGGCGGCGCGGCCGGACCGCTCACGCCGTACGTCATGGAGCGGGTGGTGGGCCTGGTGCGCCGACTCGGCGCGGAGGCAGACGCCGTGCACCGCCCCCAGATC
Organism: Nocardioides pantholopis; assembly: GCF_003710085.1. Classification (NCBI taxonomy): domain Bacteria; kingdom Bacillati; phylum Actinomycetota; class Actinomycetes; order Propionibacteriales; family Nocardioidaceae; genus Nocardioides; species Nocardioides pantholopis. The sequence goes on from NZ_CP033324.1 coordinate 229,768, forward strand.
GCCCGCGCAGTCGCCGCCGTCGCGGCGATGCGGGCGGTGGCCAACCTCAGCCCGGGGTCCTGGTCGCACCGCCTCGAGCCGGTCTCCGGCTCGGTGCTCAAGATGCTGATGAGCCAGGCCGCCGACGAGATCGCCCGCCTGGCGCAGGACGTGCTCGGCGAGGGCGCCTTCGTCGACCTCGGCGAGGCCGACGCCTACGCCTGGTCCGAGTTCGTCCTCGGCGTGCCGGCCCTGCACATCGCCGGCGGCACCGATGAGATCCAGCGAAACGTCATCGCCCAGCGCGGCCTCGGCCTACCACGGGTCTCCGCACCGCGCGCCACGTAGTCGCTCGTCCCGATCCAGCACATGCTCAGTGAGGAGTAGAACAATGGAATCGTTCGTCCAGCTACGGAGCGGGAAGACCCCGCGGCAGATCCACCGCGACGTCGGCGACCTGAAGGACGACGAGCTCGGCCGTTCCGGGTTCACCGGTCGTGCTGCCCACCTCTACCGGCGCAACGACCCGACGAAGTTCCGGATGGAGGGCGACCTCCGCGGGATCGACACGCAGACGCTCGACCTCAGGCCGAGCGATCTGGAGGCGGACGGCGAGCCGCTGCTGATGTTCCACAACGACGATTGCCGGATCTCCCTGAGTCGTCGGGGCGAGGCCGCGCCGTTCTACACGCGCAACATCGACGGCGACGAGCTGATCTTCGTGCACGCCGGCACCGGCCACTACGAGACCGAGTTCGGCCGCCTGCCCTACCGTCCCGGGGACTGGATCTACATCCCCAAGGGCACCACCCATCGCCAGGTCCCCGATGATCGGTCGCACCTGCTGATCATCGAGGCGACCGAGGAGTTCCGGGTGCCGGACGCCGGCGCGCTCGGCCGGTTCTTCCCCTTCGACTCCTCGCTCATCGGGATTCCCGACGCGGAGGCCTTCCCGGACGACGAGCGGGAGGAGTACGAGGTTCGCCTGTGCCACCGCGACGGCCGCACCTCGCTCTTCTACCCGTTCAACCCGCTGGACGTGGAGGGCTGGAAGGGCGACAACTTCGCCTTCACGTTCAACATCGCCGACTACGACGTCCTCACCTCCGACGACGTCCACCTGCCGCCGACCGTGCACCTGTTCATGCAGGCCACCGGCGTCTACGTGATGAACTTCCTGCCGCGTCCGGTCGAGGGGAAGCCGGGGGTGGAGCGGATCCCCTGGTACCACCGCAACGCCGACTTCGACGAGATCGCCTTCTACCACGGCGGCAGCGTGTTCGGCGTCGAGATGCCTCCCGCCCTGATCTCCCACGCCCCCCAGGGCGTGCACCACGGCATCCCGGAGCGGGCGCGGGAGCGGGCCCGCCGACGGTTCGAGGTCGACGAGCGCGTGGAGTGGCAGGTGATCGCCGTGGACACCCGTCGCCGGCTCACTCCCACCCCCGCCATGCTGGGCGCCGAGACTGCCGAGGTGGCAGAAGAGGTGCAGGTGTGAACCCGCAGCAGAAGTTCGAGTACGAGCGCACGCCGTACCTCATCGTCTTCGACGACGATTCGGCGTACCGCGACACCTACGGCGGGGTGACCGAGAGCGTGGTGCTGGAGAGCTACCTGCTCCGGCCCAAGGGCCTGCCGTCGGACACCGTCATCGTCTTCATGCATCCGATCGGCGGCGGTGCGTATCTGCCCATGAGCAACGCGCTCCCGCGCGCCGGGCACCACGTCATCTACTGCAACAGCCGCTACCGGGGCGTGGACAACGCGCTGATCATGGAGAAGGTGGTCCAGGACCTCGGTGCCTGCGTCAAGGACGCCCGCGAGCGGCTCGGCTACCGGAACGTGGTCCTCGCCGGGTGGAGCGGCGGCGGCGCCCTGTCGCTGTACTACCAGCAGCAGGCGCAGCACGCGACGGTCACCCAGACCCCCGCTGGGGACGCACCCGACCTGACCCGGCTGGACCTGCCGGCGGCCGACGGCATGATGCTGCTCGCCGCGCACGTCAGCCGGCACGAGACGCTCACCGAGTGGATGGACCCGTCGATCATCGACGAGTCCGACCCGACGAAGCGTGACCCCGAGCTGGACCTCTACAACCCGGCGAACCCGAACCAGGCGCCGTACTCGCCGGAGTTCCTGGAGCGCTACCGGGCGGCGCAGATCGACCGCAACCGCCGGATCACCGCCTGGGTCAAGGACACGCTCGCCGACCTCAAGGGGCAGGGGGAGCCGTTGATGGAACGGGCGTTCGTCGTGCACGGCACGATGGCCGACCCGCGCTGGCTGGACCCGACGCTGGACCCCAACGACCGCGTCGCTGGTCGTTGCTACCTGGGCGATCCGCGGATCGTGAACATGGGCCCCGTCGGCCTCGCTCGCTTCAGCACCCTGCGCAGCTGGCTGTCGCAGTGGAGCTACGACGACGCCAACGGCGACGGGCCGCGCTGCGCCGCGGACCTGGAGGTGCCGACCCTCGTCATCGGCAACTCGGCCGACGACGCGTGCACGCCCAGCCATACCCAGCGGCTCTTCGACGCCGTCGGTCACCCCGACAAGGAGCTGCACACGATCCAGGGCGCCACGCACTACTACTCCGGCGCGACGCAGCTCCCCTATCTCCGCGAGGCCGTCGGCACCATCACGACGTGGCTCGGGGAGCGGTCGTGGACAGCGCTGTGAGCTCCGTCGCCACGCCGGTGTCGGACGGCCGCCGGCCGGCCTGGCCTTCGACCACCGTCGAGCAGGCGGTCCGGCGACACGCCGCCGAGCGTCCGGACGAGGTGGCCGTCGTCGGCACGGCGGCGACGCTGACCTGGGCGCAGCTGGACGCGGCCGCCGACCGTGCGGCGGCAGTGATCGCCGCGACCGGCGGCGCCGGGTCGCGCGTCGCGTGGCTCGGGCAGAACGACCTGGGCTACGTGCTGGCTCTTCTCGGTGCCTGGCGACAACGCTCCGCGCTGGTCGGGCTGAACTGGCGGCTGCCCGACGAGGCGCTGGCGGCCTCGTGCGCCGAGGTCCGGGTCACCCATGTCTTCACCAGCGAGGCGTTCGCCGACCGCGCCCGGGCGGCCGTCGGGGACGGGGTGCACGTCGAGGTCGTCGACCAGGCGACTGCCGAGCCCTGGCCCGATCGGGAGCGTGTCGAGTCGCTCGAGCCGGTGGCCACCGACCTGGCGATGGTGTTCTTCACCTCGGGATCGACGGGGGTCCCCAAGGCGGTGCCGCTTGACCGGCTCGCCGTCGAAGTAGGTGCCGCGACGCCGGTGGTCCACGGCTTCGACCCGGACTCGCGGCTGCTCATCGTGCCGCCGGTATTCCACCTCGCCGGGGCCTACTGGGCGCAGTACGGGCTGCTCTACGGCGCCCGCCAGATCTACGTCGCCGACCCCAGCCCGCCGGGGATCGTCGGCGCGATGGCGGACCACGGGATCACCCACGCGGTCTTCGTGCCGACGCTGATCCGTGCCCTGATCGACCAGCTCCGCGCCTCGCCGGTGAGCCTGCCCTCGTTCCGGCACCTGGCCTACGGCGCCTCACCCATCACGCTGCCCATGCTCCGCGAGGCGATCGACGTCTTCGGCTGCGAGATGTGCCAGGTCCTCGGGATGACCGAGGCAGGCGGCGTGGTGACCTACCTCCCCCCAGAGGACCACCGCACCGACGGCAGCCACGCCGAGCGGCTGACCTCGGCCGGCCGGTGCACGACCGGCGTCGAGGTGCAGGTCCGTGACATGGTGACCGGCCAGCCGGTGCCCGCCGGAAAATCGGGTGAGCTCTGGTTCCGGACTCCGTTCATGGCGGAGGGCTATCTCGACCGGCCCGAGGAGTCGGCCGCGGTCTTCGTCGGCGGCTGGCTGAACACTCGCGATGTCGGACGCCTCGACCAGGACGGCTACGTCTACGTCGAGGGCCGCTCCGACGACATGATCATCACCGGCGGCGAGAACGTGCACCCCCTCGAGGTGGAGTCGGTGATCTCGGAGCTGTCCGACGTCGCTGAGGTTGCGGTCTTCGGCGCGCCCGACGATCGGTGGGGGCGGCGCGTCTGTGCCGCCGTCGTACGCCGTTCGCCGGCGCTGACCGAGGACGTCCTCGTCGCCCACTGCCGTTCCCGGCTCGCCGGCTACAAGGTGCCGCGTGCCATCGCTTTCCTCGACGAGCTGCCGAAGACCGCGACCGGCAAGATCACCCGCTCCGGTCTGACGAGCATCGTCCCCCAACAGGAGTCGTGATGACCCAAGACCTGAGCCCGGACGAGGTCCGGGTGTCCCTGCGTGCCTTCTTCGCCGACCGTCCCGGTGTCGCGGAGGCGCGCCGGATCCGCGACGCGGCCGAGGACGACGCGCTGACCCGCGACGGCTTCGACCGGGACCGTTGGGCGAGGGCGGCCGAGCAGCTCGGGCTGGCCGCGATGGGCGTCCCGGAGCACTGGGGCGGCCTCGGGCTGGATGTCGCCCATCTGGTCGCCGCCGTCGAGGAGTGCGGAACGAGCCTCTACCCGGGCCCGGCCAGGGCAGCCCTCCTCGCCGGGTGGTCCCTGGCGGGCGTGCCCGCCGGAGCACCGGTTCCCGAGGAGGTCACCCGTGCCGTGGACGGCCTTCTCGCCGGCGACGTCGTGCCCGGCTGGTCCACGGCCGCCGACCCCGAGCGCGCCCCCCGGCTGGTCGACGGCCGGCTGACGGGGACCGCCGTCCGCGTCACGCACGGTCACGCCGCGGGCCTGGTTCTCTGCCTGGCGCGCACCGACCAAGGGCCGGTCGTCGCACTCGCAGCGGTCTCGCGGGACGCCGCTCGCATCGGGGTCGACACGATCGACCTCACCACCCCAAGGGCCGACGTCGTGCTGCGCGGCGCCCCCGCCGTGGCGGTGACGGCTCCCCACGAGGACGACGTGGAGCGCCACCTGACCGTGGCCCGGCTGCTGTTGGCGGCCGAGCAGGTCGGCGGGGCGGAGGGCTGTCTCGCCGCGATGGTCTCCTACGCTGCCGTTCGCGAGCAGTTCGGCACCCTGATCGGCACCTACCAGGCGATCCAGCACCGCTGCTCCGACATCGTCATCCACACCTCCGCTGCCCGCGGGCTGGTCACGGCGGGTGCCGCCGCCGTCGACGGCGGTGAGGACGCCGCGGCGCTCCGGCTCGGCCTGCTGGCCCGGGCGGAGGCAGGCGACTGCTTCCTGGCCGCGAGCAGCGGACTGATCCAGGTCTCCGGCGGGCTCGGATTCACCTGGGAGCACGACGCCCACCTCTTCTTCCGCAGGGCCCGGGCGACCGCCTCCGTCGGCGGCACCCCCGAGCACCACCGGCACCGCGCAGTCGAGGCGGGATGCCTGGACCTGCTCGGCACCCCGACCTCCTGACCACTCCACCGAGAGGACCATCGTGTCTGCACCTGTCATCGTCCACGCCGTCCGCACCCCCGCCGGCAAGCGGGGCGGATCCCTGTCCGGCTGGCACCCCGTCGAGCTCGCCGCAGAGACCATCGCGGCCCTCGTGGCCCAGTCCGGCATCGACCTCGAGCGCATCGACGACGTGATCATGGGCTGCGTCTCGCAGGTCGGCCCGCAGAGCACCAACATCGCCCGCAACGCAGCCCTCGCCGCCGGCCTCCCCGAGACCGTCCCGGGCACGACGGTCGACCGGCAGTGCGGCTCCTCGCAGCAGGCGATCCACTTCGCCGCCCAGGCTGTCGCGTCCGGGGCGATGGACGTCGTCATTGCCGCCGGCATCGAGTGCATGAGCACCGTTCCCATGTTCTCCAACGCGCCGGGAGGCGACATCCGGGCCGTGTACGGCGACCGCCTGCAGGCCCGCTACGCGGAGCGGGAGACCTACGGCGTGCCCGGGCTGGTCCCGCAGGGGCTTTCCGCCGAGCTCATCGTCGACCGGTGGGGCCTCACCCGCGAGGAGCTCGACGCCTACGCCCTGCAGAGCCACCAGCGAGCGGCGACCGCCCGCGACCAGGGACGGTTCGACCGCGAGATCGTCCCGGTCCGGCGCAAGGTCCGGGACCGTGAGACCGGCGAGGTCACCGAGCACGACGAGCTGCTGTCGGCCGACGAGTGCATCCGCGCAACCTCGGCCGAGGCGCTCGCCGGGCTCAAGCCGTCGTTCCTCCCCGAAGGCCGCGTGACGGCCGGCAACGCCTCACAGATCGTCGACGGTGCCGCCGCGGTCCTGATCATGCGCGAGGACGTCGCGGAGAGGCTCGGCCTGGCACCGCGCGCCGCCATCCGGCACATGACAGTGCTCGGCGACGATCCCGTCGCCATGCTCACCGCGCCCATCCCCGCCACCCAGCGGGCGCTCGAGCGCACCGGAATGACCGCCGACCAGATCGACCTCTACGAGGTCAACGAGGCCTTCGCGCCGGTCGTCCTCGCCTGGCAGCGCGAGATCAAGGCCGACATGGCCCAGGTCAACGTCAACGGCGGCGGAATCTCGCTGGGGCACCCGCTGGGCGCCTCCGGCGCCAAGCTCATGGTGACGCTGCTGCACGAGCTGGAGCGCACCGGTGGCCGCTACGGGCTGCAGACCATGTGCGAGGGCGGCGGCATGGCGAACGCGACAGTCATCGAGAGGCTCACGTGAGCCTGACCGCCGACCTGGACGGCGTCGTCGCCGTCGTCACCGGGGCGTCGAGCGGCATCGGCCGGCACATGTGCTCGGTCCTGACCCGCAACGGCGCCCGGGTGGTCGCGGCGGCGCGGCGGGCAGACCGGCTCGCGGAGCTCGCCGAAGCCGACGACCGGATCACGGCGCAGGTGTGCGACGTGACCGACGCCGACGACTGCACCCGGCTGATCGAGGCTGCCCAGGACCTGGGCGGACCCCACGTCGTGGTGAACGCGGCGGGCTTCGGTGACGCCCGGCCTGCGCTCGAGACGTCGGTCGAGGACTTCCGTCGCACCCTCGACGTCGACCTCACCGCCACCTTCCAGGTCTCCACGCTCGCCGCCCGTGCGATGCCCGACGGCGGCTCGATCATCAACATCGCCTCGATCCTCGGTCTGGTCGGCTCCTGGCCGGTCACCCAGGCGGCGTACTGCGCCGCGAAGGGCGGTGTGGTCAACCTGACCCGCCAGCTCGGCGCCGAGTGGGCCGGGATCGGCATCCGGGTCAACGCCATCGCGCCCGGGTGGTTCCCGAGCGAGCAGACCGACCAGATGTTCGACGACGAGCGCTCCATGACCTGGATCAAGCGCAACACCCCGGCCGGCCGGCCGGGGCGGCTCGATGAGCTCGACGGGCTGTTGCTGCTGCTGGCCTCGCCGGCGAGCAGCTACCTGACCGGACAGGTCATCGCCGTCGACGGCGGCTGGACCGCACGCTGAGTGGAGGACGGATGAGACGCGCACTGTACGAGGAGACCCACGACGACTTCCGTCGGAGCTTTCGCAGCTTCGTGGAGGCCGAGATCGTGCCGCACCACGAGAAGTGGGAGGAGGCCGGCCGGGTCGACCGCGAGATGTTCTCCGCGGCCGGTGACGCCGGATTCCTCGGGATGGCGGTCCCCGAGGAGTACGGCGGCCTCGGGCAGGCCGACTTCCGCTTCAACGCGATCATCGGGGAGGAGCTCCAGCGCGTCGGTGCGATCGGCTCCGGCATGTGCATCACCCTGCACAACGACGTGGTGCTGCCCTACCTGATGCACGCGACGACGGAGGAGCAGCGACGGCGCTGGCTGCCGCGCATGGTCACCGGCGAGATCATGGGCGCCATCTCCATGACCGAGCCCGACACCGGCTCCGACCTCGGGGCGCTGCGCACGAGCGCCCGCCGCGACGGCGACAGCTGGGTGCTCAACGGCGCCAAGACCTTTGTGACCAACGGCCTCAACGCCGACCTGTACATCGTCGCCGTCCGCACGAACCCCCAGCCGCGGCACAAGGGCATCAGCCTCGTGGCCGTGGAGGACAGCACGCCCGGGTTCCGCCGCGGCCGGCACCTCGACAAGATCGGACTACGCAGCCAGGACACGGCCGAGCTGTTCTTCGACGACGCCCGGGTCCCGGCCGACAACCTGATCGGCGATGACGGTCAGGGGTTCCGCATCCTGATGGAGAACCTCGCCCAGGAGCGCCTCGGCCTGTGCGTCTCCGCGATCTCCGCGGCGCGCACCGCCCTGGGCTGGACAGTGGACTACTGCGCCCAGCGCCGGGCGTTCGGCACGCGAGTGCTCGACATGCAGAACACCCGCTTCCGGCTGGCCGAGCTCGCCGCCCGGCTCGACGCGACCCAGTGCTTCGTCGACCACCTGGTCGAGCTGCACAACCGCGGCGAGCTGACGGGCGAGGACGCTGCCAAGGGCAAGCTGCTCACGACCGAGCTGCAGCAGGCGGTGGTCCAGCAGGGGTTGCAGCTGCACGGGGGCTACGGGTTCATGCGCGAGTACCCGATCGCGCGCGCCTACCTCGACGCCCCGATCCAGACCATCTTCGGCGGCACCAACGAGGTCATGCGCGAGATCATCGGCCGCACGCTCGAGGGCACCTACGGATCGGGAGGAGTGGCATGACCGTCCGGCTGGAGCGGTACGACGGCGTCGCGCGGGTGACGATCGACCGCCCGGAGAAGCGCAACGCCATGACGGACGCGATGTGGTCGCAGCTCGAGGAGCACCTCGCCGCGCTCGACCCGGGTGGTGCCGATCGCGTCCTCGTGGTCACCGGCGCCGGCGGTGCGTTCTGCGGGGGTTCCGACGTCGGTGGCCTGCTCGACGACCTCGCCTCGCTGCCCGGCCGGATCGCCGTCTCCAATCGGTGCGTCCTGGCCATGCGTGAGCTGCCCATTCCGACCGTTGCGAAGGTCGACGGCGTCGCCGCCGGCTCCGGGGCCAACCTCGCCATCGCCTGCGACCTGGTCTACGCCAGTGACCGCGCCCGGTTCGCGCAGCTGTTCGTCCACCGCGGACTCTCGCTCGACAGCGGCGCCAGCTGGCTGCTGCCGCGGCTGGTCGGCGAGCGGAGGGCGCGCGAGCTGTGCCTCCTCGGCGACCCGCTCCCGGCCGCCGCCGCGCACGACATGGGCATGGTCACCGAGGTCCAGCCCGCGGACGCCCTCGACGCCCGGGTCGACGAGGTCGTGGCCCGTCTGGCGTCGTACTCCCCGCCGGCGCTGGCGGGGACCAAGCAGCTGCTCAACGACACCTGGACCCGCGGGCTCGCCGACGCGCTGCAGGCAGAGACCGACAACCAGGTCGCGGTGATCACGACCGACGCCGCCAGGGAGCGGATCAGCAGCTTCGGACGCACGAGGGGCGCTGCCCGATGACCGCCCCGGCCGCATCGGACGCCGTGCGCGTCGTGGAGGTCGCCCCGAGGGACGGCCTGCAGAACGAGTCGACCCGACTGACCACCGAGCAGAAGCGCGAGCTGGTGGAGCGGGCTGTCGCGTTCGGCGCACGCAACGTCGAGGTGACCAGCTTCGTGCACCCCGGGAAGGTGCCGGCCATGGCGGACGCCGAGGCCCTCGTCGCGGCGCTGCCGGCCGTGGACGGCGTCACCTACAGCGCGCTCATCCTCAACGAGCGCGGCCTCGACCGGGCGATCGCCGCCGGGATCACCGAGGTCAACGCCGTCGTGCACTGCACCGACACCTTCAGCCGCCGAAACCAGGGCACCGACGTCGCCGGCGGCATCGAGATCTGGAAGCGGGTCGCGCGCACCGCACGCGCCGCCGGCGTCCGGGCCAACGTGACCCTGGCGGTCGCGTTCGGCTGCCCGTTCGAGGGCGAGGTGCCCCTCGACGTCGTCCGCGACGTCGCCGCTCGCGTGCTCGAGGAGCCTCCCGCGGAGCTCTCGCTCGCCGACACGATCGGCGTCGCGGTCCCGCGCGACGTGGCGGCCCGTGCGGATGCCGCCCATCGCCTCCTGTCGCCCGGCACCGCTCTACGGGCGCACTTCCATGACACGCGCAGCTGCGGCGTCGCCAACGCCCTCGCTGCCGTCGAGGCCGGCATCACGATCCTCGACGCCAGCCTGGGCGGCATCGGTGGCTGCCCGTTCGCGCCACGCGCCACCGGCAACGTCGCGACCGAGGACCTCGCCTACGCCCTGGCGCGCTCCGGCATCCACCACGGCTTCGACCCGGTGGCGCTCCAGTCCGCCGGGGAGTGGCTCGAGGCCCAGATCGGCCGGCCGCTTCCGGCCATGGTGCTGCACGCCGGCGGGTTCCCCGCCGGCGCTTCCTGACGGCCGGACGCCACTGCCCACGTCGCCGGCGTCGTCGGCGACGTTCGTCATCCCCTCGCCCCACCGACCACGGAGGTTCCTGTCCCGTGCCCACGCTGCAGCACTTCACCCTGACCGAGCAGGACGGCGTCCGCGTCGCCATCCTCGACGTCCCCGGCCGAACGATGAACGTCATCGACGCGAGCGTCCTCGACGAGCTGCGCCGGGTCGTCGACGACGCGCTGGCCGACCCGTCGGTGCGTGGCCTCGTGCTGGCCTCCGGCAAGCCCGGTGCGTTCGGCGGTGGAGCAGACCTGACCTCGCTGCCGGCCCTGGCCGGTGACCCCGGCACCCCGCAGTTCCTGCAGCGCACCCACGACCTCATGGCGACGATGGCCGACTCGCCGAAACCGTTCGTGGCGGCCGTCCACGGCTACGCCCTCGGTGGCGCCCTCGAGGTGGCGCTCGGCTGCGGCTCCATCGTCGTCGCCGAGGACGCGGTGCTCGGCCTGCCCGAGTCGACACTCGGGCTGGTCCCCGGCGGTGCCGGGACTCAGCTGGTCCTCTCGCGGGTGGACCCGGTGGCCGCCATCGAACTCCTCGTCTCGGGCCGCACACTGCCCGCGCGGGAAGCTCTGCAGGCCGGCCTGGTGGATCGGGTCGTCGATCGGGACGACCTGCTGGCCACGGCGATCGCCCTCGCCGCCTCGGGCACGGCGCCGGCGCGCGTCCATCCGACCGGCGACGCCGCGCTCCTGGCCGAGGTCACCAGGGCTGCCGCAGGGGTACGGCGCCCGCCCAGCGGTGCCGCCCGTGAGGCCCTCGTCGCGGCCGTCACCGCCGGCCTGGCGCGTGGGCGCGAGGCGGGGCTGGCCGCCGAGCGGGAGCAGTTCCTGGCGCTGCTCGGCTCGGACGAGTGCGCGGCGCTGGTCCACATGTTCCACGTCGAGACGGCGGCCAAGCGCCGCTTCCGCGGGACCAGCGGTCGTCCCGACGCGATCGCCGTGGTGGGCGCAGGACAGATGGGCGCCGGCATCGCCGCGACCGCCGCCTCCCACGGCATCTCCGCGGCGGTGCGCGACATCGACGAGGCCCGGATCGAGGAGGCGCGCAACCGGGTGCGGGCCGTGGGCGGCGCCGACGCGGAGCGCCGGTGGACCGGCACCGCCGACTGGGACCGGTTCGCGGACGCGGATGTCGTGGTCGAGGCGGTGTTCGAGGAGCCCGGGCTGAAGCGCGAGACGCTGGCCCTGGTGGACAGGCAGGTCGGCGAGGGCGCCCTGATCACTACCAACACCTCGGCGATCCCGGTGGCGAGCCTGGCCGACGCCGTCTCCGGCGCAGACCGGTTCCTCGGCACCCACTTCTTCTCACCGGTCGAGAAGATGCCCCTGGTCGAGCTGGTGCCCCACGACGGCACCAGCGACGTCGCGCTCGCGCGCGCCGGCGGCCTCGCCCGCGCGCTCGGCAAGGTGCCGGTCGTCGTGGCCGACTTCCCCGGATTCTTCACCTCGCGCGTCTACGCCCGCTGGCTGGTCGAGGGACTGCGTCTGCTCGCCGACGGAGCAGACCCCGCGGCGATCGAGCAGGAGGCGAAGGCCGTCGGCTTCCCGGTCGGCCCGCTCCAGGCCAGCGACGAGGTGACCCTCGAGCTGGTGCTGAAGGCAAGCGTCGTGCAGGTCGCCGAAAGGGTGCTGACCGGCCGGGTCGACGTACCAGCGGTGAAGGGTCTTCTCGAGCGGCTGATCGCCGCAGGGATCCGGGGCAAGCGCTTCGGTCGCGGCTTCTACGCCTACGACGCCGGCCGGCGGGCCGGGTTCGACCCCGGCCTCGCCGGGCTGACGGGCCCGGGCGCCGGGGTGGCGCCCGGCGAAGCGGGGGAGCGGCTCCTCCTGGCATTCGTCACCGAGTCCTTGCTCTGCTGGGACGACGCCACGCTGTGCCACCCCGACGACGGCGACCTCGCGGCGGTGCTCGGGATCGGCTTCCCGCGCCGCCTCGGTGGCCCGTTCCACTGGATCGATCGAACGGGGGCAGCCGAGGTGCTGCGGCGTCTCGACGGTCTGGACCGGGCCGCCTTCCCGGCCGGCGACGCGCTGCCTCGGCTCGCGGGCGAGGGGCGCCGGTTCGCCGACGAGCCCCGGCACGCCCGCCCGGGGTCGGTCCCAACCCCCGCAACCCGCACGCAGGAGTGACTCGCCGGTCCATCGATAGTCGCTGGATCACGGAGACTCTTGCGCTGGACCCAGAACTGAGTCTAACCTCAGATTCAGTTCAGATGTGAGGGGTGACACATCGCACCTGCGATGGCTCGGCGTCTCCCTGCACCGGCTCTCCTCGAAAGTTGGAACACATGCGCAAGATTGCTGGCCTTGCCGCCGGGGTCCTCGTGCTCGCCTCACTCTCGGCCTGTGGAGGCGGTGGCGGATCGGACTCGGGGAGTGGGGATGGGACCCTGACCTTCGCCTCGCCCTTCGCGAACGCGACGATGGACCCGGACCTGATGCCGCTGCGCCAGATGGCGATGTACACGGCTCCGGCGTACGACACGCTGCTGCGCCTGGACGAGGAGGAGTCCGTCCAGCCCATGCTCGCCACCGACTGGGAGTCCGGCTCGGACGACCAGGGGCCGTTCCTGGATCTGACCCTTCGGGAGGGGTTGGAGTTCGACGACGGGACGCCGTTCACGTCAGCGACCGTGGCGGCCAACGTCAAGCGCTCGCAGGAGCTCGAGGGCAGCACCAACGCAGGCGTCCTGGCCGGGGTGAGTGTGGAGGAGGTGGACGAGACGCACGTGCGGCTGCGCGATGAGCGCGGCGTGGGCCCGCTGCCGCGCCTCCTCGCCGGCCAGGCCGGCATGATGATCTCGGACCAGGCGATCGCCGACAAGGTCGACCTCACCGAGGCCGAGGCTGGGATCGGTGCCTTCGACCTGGAGAGCGTGCAGCCCAATCGCGTGGTCTACACCGCCAACGACGACTACTGGGACGAGGACGCCGCGGCGGTCGAGACGCTGGAGATCACGTACCTGGCCGACGACGCCAAGCTGAACGCCGTGCGCGCCGGGGACGTGGACATCACGATCCTCCCCGAGGAGATGACCAAGGCTGCCGAGGACGCCGGCTACTCGGTCGAGCACGCCTTCAGCGCCGAGAACTACACGTTCTCGGTCAACACCGCCATGAAGCCTTTCGACGACCCGCGCGTTCGCGAGGCGCTCAACATCGCCATCGACCGGGAGGCGATCTGCGACGGCGTCCTGGACGGTGCCTGCGAGCCGACCGGCCAGATCTTCGGGGCCGGGACCAAGGTCTACGACGCGGATCTCGGGCTCGAGAACTTCTCCTTCGACCTCGATCGGGCCAAGAGCCTGATCTCCGAAGCCGGCGCGACCGGGGCGCGGGTGGAGATCGCGACCGTGGCCGGCAACCAGATCTTCGAGCAGCTGGCCACGGTCTTCCAGCACCAGCTGGAGCAGATCGGGCTGGAGGTGGTCGTCAAGCCGGTCGCTCCGCCGGAGGTGGTCAGCGGCTTCGCCGTCCAGAAGAGCGTCGGCATCGCCTTCGGGGCGACCGGCAACGCGTTCGACCCGTCCGAGTCGCTCGACCGCTACGTGATGCCGACCGGTCTCTACAACCCGGGCGGGCACGAGCTCACGGAGATCGTCGAGCTCGCCGACCAGGCTCGACTCGAGACCGACCAGGAGAAGCGGATCGAGATCTATCAGGAGCTCTCGGGCTCGCTCGACACCGGCTCCTTCATCGTGCCCGTGGCCAGCCCGGAGACGGCGTACGTCATCGCCGACCACGTGGAGGGCTGGAAGTCTCCCTGGGCTCCCTCCTTCCCGAGCTTCCGCGGGGTCACGGGCTGACCTGACCACCCGCTTCCGGTAGGGGCCCGAGTGGCCCCTACCGGAGCACCCGAACCGAAGGGAGTCGCCGATGACGATGCTCGTCCTGCGCCAGCTCGCCGGCCGTGTCCTGGTCGCGGTCCCGCTCCTGCTCGCCGTCACCTTCGGCACCTTCCTGCTGCTGTTCGCCGTCGGCGACCCCGCCTCGGCGATGGCGGGCGACAGTGCCACCGCCGAGGAGATCGAGCAGATCCGGGTCGACAACGGGTTCGACCGACCGGCCGTGGTCCAGTACGCCGACTGGCTCGGGCAGGTGCTCCGAGGCGACCTCGGGGAGTCGATCCAGAACCGCGGCACTGTGAGCCACCTCGTCGGGCAGCATCTGCCCCCGACGCTGCAGCTGTCCGCCATGGCCATGGGGATCGCGATCGTCGTCACGCTCGTGGCCGGCGTCGCCATCGGACTGCGCCCGGGGGGCTGGCTCGACCGGATCACCCAGGGCATCTCGCTCCTCGGCCTGGCCGTTCCGAACTTCCTGGTGGGGCTCGCGCTGATCCTGGTCTTCACGATCTGGATCCCGCTGTTCCCGTCCGGTGGATATCGGGAGGCGTCCGAGGTGGGGCTCGTCGCTTCGCTGGAGTACCTCGTGCTGCCCGCGCTCGCGCTCGCCCTCTCGCTGATGTGCCTGCAGACGCGGACCTTCCGCGCGTCCCTCCTGACCGAGTACCGCCAGGACTATGTCCGCACCGCTCGTATGAAGGGCGTCCCGGAACGCCGAGTGTTCCTTCGGCACGTGGCCCGCAATGCGGCGGCACCGCTGGTGACCGTGATCGGGCTGGAGGTCGGCGTGCTGATCACCGGCGCCCTCCTCGTCGAGGTGGTCTTCGCGGTCCCCGGCATCGGCAGTCTGACCATCGACTCGGTACGGGGACAGGACTTCCCGGTGGTGCAGACGCTCGTCGCGCTCTTCGGCGCGATCATCCTGTTCGCGAACCTGCTGGCCGACCTGGTCGCCCTCTGGCTCAACCCCGTGTCGAGGAGCAAGGCATGACCGAGATCGTCGGGACCCTTCCGTCCGTCCAGCCGGTGGGGCGCACCCGATCGCGCGTCGGGCGCCGCCCGCTCGTCGTGGTGGTTGCCGGGTCGTACGTCGCGCTGGCCGTGCTCGTCACCGTCCTGGTCCCGTTCCTGCCGATCCATGGCCCGAACGAGCAGGACCTCGCGAACACCCTCGCCCCGATCACCGGGAGCCACTGGCTGGGGACCGACGACCTCGGTCGTGACCTGCTGAGCCGGCTGCTGTGGGGCGTCCACACGTCGTTCCTCGCCGGCCTCACCGCGGTGGGCGTGGCGATGCTGGTCGGGTTGCCCCTCGGACTCCTCGCCGGCTACCTGGGGGGCTGGGTCGACCAGGTCCTCTCCCGGCTCGCCGACGTGGTGCTGGCGGTTCCGGCACTGATCCTGCTCCTCGCCGCCCAGACTGCCCTCGACACCGGCATCCAGGGGCAGATGGCAGTGCTGGGCGGGATCTTCGCACCCCGCGTCCTCCGGGTCGTGCGCGCGGAGACCATGCGGCTGTCCCGGGCCCCGTTCGTCCTCGCGGGCCGCATGTCGGGGTGCTCGCACAGCCGGATCCTCGGGCGGTATCTGATGCCCGGCGTGCGGGCTCAGCTCGTCGTCCAGCTCAGCTACCTGCTCGGGCTCGCGATGGTGATCGAGGCCGGGATCTCCTTCCTCGGCGTCGGAGTGAAACCGCCGGAGGCCTCTCTCGGAACGCTGCTCATCGGAGCCTCGGGGCTGCTGTCCAGCGAGCCCCGGGTGGTTCTGGTCCCGGCCGCGGTCCTGACACTGCTGATCCTCAGCCTGAACCTGTTCGGCGACTCCCTGACCGAGGAGCGGAAGAAGTGAGCATCCGGACCGAAGACGTCCCTGTCGGCGACGTCGATCCACGGCGCCGTCCGCCGGCCGTCCGCCTGCGCGGACTCGCCATCGAGACCGACGATCCTCACTCGGCTCCCGGAGCGTCGCTGCCGCTGGTACGTGATGTCTCCTTCGACGTCGGGGCGGGTGAGATGGTCGGCCTGGTCGGCGAGTCGGGTTCGGGCAAGAGCCTGACCGCCTCGGCTGTCGCCTCTCTGCTCCCTGCGGGGGTCCGGAGGTCAGCGGGGGTGGTCGAGGTCGGTGGGGTCCGGGTCGAAGCGCACGTGCGCCACCCCGACGTGGCGATGATCTTCCAGAATCCGATGACCAGCCTCAACCCGTCGATGCGGATCGGCGACCAGATCGCGGAGACCGTCCGGCTTCGACACCGGGGGACCTCGCGTCAGGACGCGCGTCGCCGGGCCGTCGACATCCTCGACCAGGTAGAGGTCACCCGCCCGGCGGAACGCGCCCGGCAGTACCCCTTCGAGTTCTCCGGTGGCATGCGCCAGCGCGCGATGATCGGCATCGCCATCGCCCGGGATCCGGCTGTCCTCATCGCGGACGAGCCGACCACCGCTCTCGATGTCACCGTTCAGCGGGGCGTGATGGACCTGGTCGACCGATTGCGCCGGGACATGGGCCTGGCGGTGCTGCTGATCTCGCACGACCTGGGCGTGGTGAGCGAACGCTGTGACCGGCTGCTGGTGATGTACTCGGGCGAGCTGGTCGAGGTCGGCGCGACCCGGGACGTGCTCGACGCGCCACTGCACCCCTACCTCGACGGCTTGATCCGGTGCATCCCCGAGCACGCGCTGATCTCCGGGCGGCTCGAGCCGCTGCCGGGGCAGGTCCCGGCCCCCGAGGACGTGGTCACCGGCTGCCGCTTCGCCGACCGATGTCACCTGGTCCTCCCGGCGTGCCGGGAGGCGGCTGTGCCGCTGGAGACCGCCTCGGTCGGCCGGGACGTGCGCTGCATCCGGTGGCCCGAGCGGGTGGCGGGGTTCGCAGACGAGGAGAGGGTGACCCCGTGACCGGGCCGCTGCTCCTCGCCGAGGGCGTCACCAAGGTCTTCAAGACCTCGCGCTGGCCGGCGACGCCCCTGCGCACCGTCGCGATCGACGACGTCTCCCTGCGCATCGAGCCCGGTGAGTCCGTCGGGATCGCCGGTGAGTCCGGCTCCGGGAAGTCGACGCTGATCGGGGCCTTCTGTGGCCTGGTCCGCCCCGATCGCGGATCGATCCAGCTCCGTGGAAAGGACGTCTATCGGGGCCGACGGTTCGACCGCCGCGCCTGGCGCTCCATGCAGCTCGTCTTCCAGGATCCCTACACGTCGCTCAACCCGGCGATGACCGTCGAGCAGAACGTGGCCGAGCCGCTCCGCTTCTGGAAGCGGCTCGACGACGCCGCGGCCCGACGTGCGGCCCGGGAGCTGCTCGAGCTCGTCGGCCTCGGGGGAACGGTCGCCGAGCGGCGGCCGGCGAGTCTCTCCGGCGGACAACGCCAGCGCGTCTCGATAGCCCGCGCACTCGCCGCCGAGCCGGAGCTCCTCCTGCTGGACGAGTCGGTCTCTGCACTCGACGTGTCGGTCCAAGCCCAGATCCTCGAGCTGCTCATGCGGGTGCGCGCCGAACGTGACCTCACCCAGGTCCTGGTGAGTCACGACATCAGCGTTCTGCAGCTGGTCTGCGACCGGGTGATCGTCATGCAGGCGGGCCGGATCGTGGAGGAGTGCAGCGCGCGAGACCTCACCGTGGAGAAGGTCAGCGAGCCGTACACCCGCCAGCTGCTCGAGGCCGTACCCACGCTTCGTGCGCCGTCCGCCCCTCTGCCGCAGGGCGACTGAGCCGGCCCGCCCGGCGGGCTCGGCATCTGCCATTCCGACACCGCAAGAGCAGGAGCAGCAATGACCACACGAGTGATCCAGTGGGCCACCGGAGCGATCGGCCGGGTCGCGTTGCGACACGTCATCGACTCCCCGGAGCTGGAGCTGGTCGGACTCAAGGTGCACAACCCCTCGAAGGTCGGTCGCGACGCCGGTGACATCGTGCGACGCGGGACGACCGGGGTGCTGGGCACCGACGACATCGAGGAGATCCTGGCGCTGGACGCCGACGTCGTGCTCCACCTCCCGCTCAACGGCGAGTCGCCGGACCAGCACACCGACGACCTGGACCGTCTGCTCCGCTCGGGCAAGAACGTCATCACCACTGTCGGCTCCACCTATCCCGGAGCGGTCGACCGAACCCGGGCAGCACGTCTGGAGGCGGCGGCCCGCGCTGGCGGCGTGACGCTCTTCGGCACGGGCATGAACCCGGGCTTCCTGGGGGAGCGCCTCGGCGTGCTCCTCACCGGGATGTGCACCCAGGTCAACAGTCTGAGCGTGCAGGAGACCTACGACTGCACGCCGGTGACGTCGCCCGGCTTCATCTACGACCTCTGCGGCTTCGGCGTGAGCGAAGAGGAGTACTGGAACGCCTCGGACGGACGGCGCAGCTTCTTCTCCAGCCTGTTCGGCGAGACGCTCGGCTACCTGATCGACACGCTGCAGATGCCTGTCGACCGCATCCAGGAGGAGCACCGGGCTGTCGTCGCCGACCAAGAGGTGCAGACGGCAGCGGGCGCGATCCCTGCGGGCACCGTGCGGGGGGTGGTCTGGCAGTGGCACGCGATGACCGGCACCGAGCGGACGATCACCGTCCGCATGGTCTGGTTCTGCGGTGAGCCCGAGGACGGTTGGAAGGACGGCTGGCAGATCCGCATCGACGGGGCGCCCCGCGTGCACATGGACCTGGAGTGGCTGGACCCGATCGGACTTCCGGAGAGGTCCAAGGCGGTCCAGTTCGCGACGGCGGGTCCGGTCGTGCGCGCCATTCCCGAGGTGCTCGCCGCGAAGCCCGGCATCCTGGTGCCGCCGACCTGGGGGACGTACCGCGGGACCGGCGCGCCGGATCTCTCCACCCTCCTGCCGATCGGCGGCTGAGGGCGTCCGACGACGCCGGGGTGGTGGGCAGGACCCCGTAAGCACAAGACGCCGGTCCCGCCCCTCGGGGCGGGACCGGCGTTGTGCCGCTGGTCGCGGTGGTGGCGGAGGATAGGGGATTCGAACCCCTGAGGGCTGTTAACCCAACCCGCTTTCCAAGCGAGCGCCATAGGCCACTAGGCGAATCCTCCGCGCAGGAGCGTACCGGTCGGCACGGGAGTGGACGAAATCCCCCCTGCCGTCGCGCGCTCGCAGCCCATCAGGACGCCGCGGGCGGGCCGCCCGGGGCCGGAGGCGAGGCCTGGTGAACCCCGTCTTGGCCTCGGAGCGGGCGGTCGCCTAGAGTTTGGGCCAACCCCCCGTGTGGCGACATCTTGCCCAACTCCCCCAGGGCCGGAAGGCAGCAAGGGTAAGCGAGCTCTGTCGGGTGCGCGGGGGGCCTTTTCGTTCCCGGACGTGCCGCGGACCACGGGCCCGTGGCTGCCGCGCTACCGGCTGTCGGTGCCGGTCGTTAGGGTTCATCCGTGGAGTCACCCCTCGCGTTGTACCGCCGCTACCGGCCCGAGTCGTTCGCCGAGGTCATCGGACAGGACCACGTCACGACGCCGCTGCGCGCGGCGCTGGCCAACAACCGCGTCAACCACGCCTACCTCTTCTCCGGGCCCCGTGGCTGCGGCAAGACCACCTCGGCCCGGATCCTGGCCCGCGCGCTGAACTGCGAGCAGGCCCCGGTCGCCGATCCGTGCGGGCAGTGCGAGAGCTGCCGCGACCTGGCCCGGGGCGGGTCGGGATCGATCGACGTGATCGAGATCGACGCCGCGTCCCACGGTGGCGTCGACGACGCCCGCGACCTGCGCGAGAAGGCGTTCTTCGCCCCGGTGAAGAGCCGCTACAAGGTCTACATCATCGACGAGGCGCACATGGTCTCCCCGCAGGGCTTCAACGCCCTGCTGAAGCTCGTCGAGGAGCCGCCTCCGCACCTGCGGTTCATCTTCGCCACGACCGAGCCGGACAAGGTCATCCCGACGATCCGCTCGCGCACCCACCACTACCCGTTCCGGCTGATCCCGCCGCGGCTGCTCTCCTCCTACCTCTCCGAGCTGTGCGAGAAGGAGGGCGTGCAGATCGAGCCGGCCGCGCTGCCGCTCGTGGTCCGGGCCGGCGCCGGCTCCGCCCGCGACACGCTCTCCGTGCTCGACCAGCTGCTGGGCGGTGCCGGTCCCGAGGGCGTCACCCACGACCTGGCCACCGGCCTGCTCGGCTACACCCCCGACACACTGCTCGACGAGGTGGTCGACGCCTTCGCCGCCGGCGACGGCGCCGCGGTCTTCGGGGTCGTCGACAAGGTGATCGAGACCGGGCAGGACCCGCGCCGGTTCACCGAGGACCTGCTGCGCCGGCTGCGTGACCTCGTCATCGTCTCCGCCGTGCCCGAGGCGACGGCCAGCGGCCTGATCGACGTCTCCGAGGACCTCGGCGAGCGCCTGGTGTCCCAGGCGGCCCGCTTCGGTGCCACCGAGCTGTCGCGGGCGGCCGACCTCGTGGCCACCGGCCTGACCGAGATGCGCGGGGCCACCGCGCCGCGGCTGCTGCTGGAGCTGGTGTGCGCCCGGGTCCTGCTCCCGGGTGCCGACCACTCCACCGAGGGGATGATGGCCCGGGTCGAGCGGCTGGAGAAGCGGCTCACGATCACCGGCGTGCCCTCGACCCCCGCCGCCGACCACGCTCCGCCCGCGCAGGACCGGCCCGCCGACGTCAGCCTGGCCAGCGACCGGGCCACCGAGGCCGCCGCGCCGCCGAGCCCCCCGGTCGCGAGCCGGCGCCCGGTCGACCCGCCGGCGCCCGCACCGGCGGCCCCCGCCCCGGCGGCCCAGGCACCAGCCGCCCCGCCGGCCCCGGCGCCCCAGCCCCAGGCTCCAGCCGCCCCGCCGGCCCCCGCGCCCCAGACCCAGGCTCCTCAGGCGCCCGCCCAGCCGGTGTCGGCTCCGGCCGCGGGCGGCCTCAGCCTGGTCGAGGTGCGCCGGCTGTGGCCGGACATCGTCGAGGCGACGAAGCTGCGGCGCCGGGTCGCCTGGATGATCCTCACCACCAACTGTCAGGTCGTCGGCATCGAGGGCCGGGTGCTGACCCTGGGCTTCTCCAACGCCGGCGCCCGCGACTCGTTCGTGTCCGGCGGATGCGACGAGGTGCTGCGCCAGGCCGCGATCGACGTGGTCGGGGCGGACTGGAAGATCGAGACGATCATCGACCCCGGCGCGCAGCCCGACGCCGGGCGCCCGGCGCCGTCGGCCGCGCCCGCCCCGGCCGCCCCGCAGCCCGGGCCCGCCGCTGGTGCGGCGCCGGCTGCGCCCGCCTGGGCCGACGGGCCGCCGCCCGAGGCTCCGGCCGACCTCGGCGCCGAGGGCCCGCCCCCGGAGACCACCGCGCCGGCGCCCGAGAGCAGGCGGGCTCCCGACCCCGACGCCGTCGCCCGGGCCCGGGAGGCCGTCCAGCGCACCCGTCCCGCCGGACAGGAGCCCGGCCGGCCCGACGACCTCATCGAGGCCGACGCCGACGCCCACCCCGACGACCAGGACGCGGACACCGACGGTCTGGGCGGCGCCCAGCTCCTCGAGCGGGAGCTCGGCGCCCGCCTGATCGAGGAGATCCGCCACCAGTGACCGGCCACCCCACCCGACCAGAGAGAAGCAGACGATGACCCAGAACCCCTTCGAGGCCCTCGGCGGCGGCGGATTCGACATGAACGCGCTGCTCCAGCAGGCCCAGCAGATGCAGGAGCAGCTCGCCAGCGCGCAGCAGCAGCTCGCCGAGACGGTCGTCGACGGCACCGTCGCCGGCGGGGCCGTGACCGTCAAGGTGAACGGCGTCGGCGAGCTGGTGGGTGTCGAGATCAAGTCCGGCCAGTTCGACGGTGGCGACGCCGACGACCTCGCCGACCTCGGGGACATGGTGGTCGCGGCGTACCGCGACGCCAAGGCCCGCGCCGACGCCCTGGCCGGGGAGGCGCTCGGCCCGCTGGCCGGGGGCATGCCCGGCGGCGAGCTGCCCGGCGGCGGCGCAGCCAAGCTCGGCTTCTAGGGGCTCGCGTTGTACGAAGGCGTGGTCCAGGACCTCATCGACGAGCTCGGCCGGCTCCCGGGAGTGGGACCGAAGAGCGCGCAGCGGATCGCCTTCCACCTGCTCCAGGCCGACCCGACCGACGTACGCCGGCTCGCGGACGTGCTGATCGAGGTCAAGGCGAAGGTCCAGTTCTGCTCGGTGTGCTTCAACGTCTCCCAGGAGGAGCGCTGCCGCATCTGCGCCGACCCGCGGCGCGACCCGGCGGTGCTGTGCGTCGTCGAGGAGTACAAGGACGTGGTCGCGATCGAGCGCACCCGCGAGTTCCGCGGGCGCTACCACGTCCTGGGCGGGGCGATCTCGCCGATCGACGGGATCGGCCCCGAGCAGCTGCACATCCGCGAGCTGATGACCCGGCTCGCCGACGGGGCGATCGTCGAGGTCATCCTGGCCACCGACCCGAACCTCGAGGGCGAGGCCACCGCCACCTACCTCACCCGGATGCTGCGGCCCCTGGGGCTGCGGGTGACCAGGCTGGCGAGCGGGCTGCCCGTGGGCGGCGACCTGGAGTACGCCGACGAGGTCACCCTGGGCCGGGCGTTCGCCGGACGGCGCGCCGCGGAGTGACCGGGCCGGGCGCTTGCCGTCGCCGGTGAGATGCCGGCCGGGCGCGGAGTCCGGCACCGGTAAACTCCAGTGTGGTCGTAGCCGGCCTTGGTTCAGGCTGGGACCCGGGAGTCCGTCCGGGCGGCCCGTCGCCACACACCGACAGAGGTTGCACCGTGGGCATTGTCGTGCAGAAGTACGGCGGCTCGTCCGTCGCTGACGCGGCCGGCATCAAGCGGGTCGCGCAGCGGATCGTCAACACCCGCAAGGCCGGCCACGACGTCGTCGTGGTCGTCTCCGCGATGGGCGACACCACCGACGAGCTGCGCGACCTCGCCGAGCAGGTCACGCCGCTGCCGCCGCCGCGCGAGCTGGACATGCTGCTCACCGCCGGCGAGCGGATGTCGATGGCGCTGGTCGCGATGGCGATCGCCCAGCTCGGCCACAAGGCGCAGTCGTTCACCGGCTCCCAGGCCGGCGTGATCACCGACTCGGTCCACGGCCGGGCGAAGATCATCGACATCACCCCGGGCCGCATCGAGCAGGCGATCGCCGACGGCGCGATCGCCATCGTCGCCGGCTTCCAGGGCGTCTCCCAGGACACCAAGGACGTCACGACGCTGGGCCGCGGCGCCTCCGACACCACGGCGGTCGCGCTCGCGGCGGCGCTGGGTGCCGACGTCTGCGAGATCTACAGCGACGTCGACGGCGTGTTCACCGCCGACCCCCGGATCGTGCCCGCGGCGCGCAAGCTCGACCGGGTCTCCACCGAGGAGATGCTGGAGATGGCCGCCTCGGGGGCCAAGATCCTCCACCTGCGGTGCGTCGAGTACGCGCGCCGCTACAACATGCCGATCCACGTGCGCTCCTCCTTCTCGACCAAGGAGGGCACCTGGGTCATCCCCGACGCTCAGCAGAGAGACGAACACATGGAGCAGGCGATCATCGCGGGCGTGGCCCACGACCGCAGCGAGGCCAAGATCACCGTCGTCGGTGTCCCCGACAAGGTCGGCGAGGCCGCCCGGATCTTCGAGGCGCTCTCGAACACCGAGGTCAACATCGACATGGTGGTCCAGAACGTCTCCGCCGCCGCCACGGCGCTCACCGACATCTCCTTCACGCTCCCGCGCGCCGACGGGCAGGCCGCGATGGGCACGCTGGCCAAGCTCCAGGAGGAGATCGGCTACGAGAAGCTGCTCTACGACGACCAGATCGGCAAGGTCTCGCTGATCGGCGCCGGCATGCGCAGCCACCCCGGCATCACCGCGAAGTTCTTCGCCGCGCTCGCCTCGGCCGGCGTGAACCTCGAGATGATCTCCACCTCCGAGATCCGGATCTCGGTGATCGTGGACGAGGCCCGGGTCGACGAGGCCGTCCGCGCCACCCACACCGCCTTCGACCTGGACTCCGACGAGGTCGAGGCTGTCGTGTACGGCGGGACGGGCCGCTGACATGGGCGTGCGCATGGGGATCGTCGGCGCCACCGGCCAGGTCGGTGTCGCCATGCGCCAGATCCTCGAGGAGCGGGACTTCCCGGCCGACGAGATCCGGTTCTTCGCCTCGGCCCGCTCCGCGGGCAAGGTGCTGACCTACGCCGGGCGCGAGGTAGTCGTCGAGGACGCCGAGACGGCGGACCCCAGCGGCCTGGACATCGCGCTGTTCTCGGCCGGGGCCACCACGTCGCGGGCCCAGGCGCCGCGGTTCGCCGCGGCCGGCGTCACGGTCGTCGACAACTCCTCGGCCTTCCGGATGGACCCCCACGTCCCGCTGGTCGTCTCCGAGGTCAACCCGGAGGCGATCGCCGAGGCCCGCACGGGCATCATCGCGAACCCGAACTGCACCACGATGGCCGCGATGCCGGTGCTCAAGGTGCTGCACGACGAGGCCGGCCTGGTCCGGCTGATCGCCTCGACCTACCAGGCCGTCTCCGGCTCCGGCGTCGCCGGCGTCGAGGAGCTGGCCACCCAGGTCGAGGCCGCCGGCGAGAAGGCGCGTGAGCTGGCCTACGACGGCTCCGCGGTGGCCTTCCCGGACCCGGTCAAGTACGTCGCGCCGATCGCCTACAACGTGGTGCCGCTGGCCGGCTCCATCGTCGACGACGGCCTCGACGAGACCGACGAGGAGAAGAAGCTGCGCAACGAGTCGCGCAAGATCCTCGGCCTGCCCGAGCTGCGCGTCTCCGGCATCTGCGTGCGGGTGCCGGTCTTCACCGGCCACTCGCTGGCGATCAACGCCGAGTTCTCCTCCCCGCTGACCGTGGCCCGGGCCAAGGAGCTGCTGGCCGACGCGCCCGGCGTCGAGCTCGCCGACGTGCCGAACCCGCTCCTCGCGGCCGGTCGCGACCCGTCGTACGTCGGCCGGATCCGGCAGGACCCCGGTGTCGACGGCGACCGGGGCCTGGCGCTGTTCATCAGCAACGACAACCTGCGCAAGG
The DNA here is from genome assembly GCF_003710085.1 of Nocardioides pantholopis. Classification (NCBI taxonomy): domain Bacteria; kingdom Bacillati; phylum Actinomycetota; class Actinomycetes; order Propionibacteriales; family Nocardioidaceae; genus Nocardioides; species Nocardioides pantholopis. The sequence goes on from NZ_CP033324.1 coordinate 254,768, forward strand.
GCGCCGCACTCAACACCGTGCAGATCGCCGAGCTGCTCGCCCGGCGCTGAGGCCGCCGCGGGCCGGCCGGGTCACTCCCGGGCCGGCTCCGCGGCCGACGTCGTCACCCAGTGGCTGACGGTGTAGCTGAGCGCCGCGACGGCCGGGATCACCAGCACCGCCCACCAGGCGGTCAGGTGGTCGACCAGGAACAGCAGCGTGAGCACGGCCAGCAGTCCGACCGCCAGGACGCTGGTGCTGACGGGGTCGGGCACGGCGAAGGTCTGCAGCAGCCAGCCGCCGAGCACGACCCCGGCGGCGAGGATCACGACCAGGAGCGGGACGCCGGCGCCACCGCAGCTGGCGGTGCCGCGGGCGGCCTCGCAGCCCCGCAGGCCGCCGGCGGTCAGCCCGATCGTGCCGAGGCCGACGAGGACGCCGGTGACGACGACCGCGGCCATCCCGGCCAGCTGGAGGCGCGCTGCCCGGGGCCCGGGCAGCGGTTCGGGACCGGGCTCCGGCACGGGCGTCGGCACGGGCGACGGTTCGGGCACCGGGGCGGGCTCCGGCACGGGCGCGGGCGCGGGAACCGGCGCGGGCTCGGGAACCGGCGTGGGGCTGGGGGCCGGTGTCGGCACGGGCTCCGGCGACGGGACCGGCTCCGGCGACGGGACCGGCTGCGGCTCTGGCTCCGGGACCGGCTCGGGCTCGGGCACCGGCGGCAGCGTGGCACGCGCCGGCGGGGCAGCCTTGCCCAGCCGACCCGGCCGGCGCAGCCGACCCAGCCGGGCCAGCGACGGTGGGGCCAGGGAGGGCGGGGCCGGGGACGGTTCGTCGCGATCACGGTCGGCGTCAGCCATGGCGCCAGTGTGGCAGAGATCGCGGGCCGATCCGGGCCCGGACGCAGCAGGACCCGGACCCGCAGTGCGGGTCCGGGTCCTGTGCTGACGCCATCGGCGTCGACCGGTCGGGCTGACAGGATTTGAACCTGCGGCCTCCTCGTCCCGAACGAGGCGCGCTACCAAGCTGCGCCACAGCCCGATCATGTGCTCGGCGAACCGGGCTCACAAGCAGGGGAGCATACCGGAGCCTGCCCGGCACCCCGTAATCGGGCTCAGTCCCGGGCGACCAGCGTGAGCAGCGTGGCCTCCGGGCGGCAGGCCACCCGCACCCGGGCGTAGGGGCTGGTGCCGAGCCCGGCGCAGACGTGCAGCCACGCCGACCCGGGGTCACCGTCCCGGGAGGCGGCCGGATGCCGGTGCAGGCCGCGGGCCCGGGCCGGCTCCAGGTCGCAGTTGGTGGTCAGCGCGCGCCCGCCCGGCAGGCACACCTGCCCGCCGTGGGTGTGCCCGGCCAGCACCGCGTCGTACCCCGACGCTGCGAAGTGGTCGAGGACCCGCAGGTACGGCGCGTGCGTCACGCCCAGGCGCAGGTCGGCGCCCGGGTCGGCCGGCGGGACCGCGCTGAGCCGGTCGTAGCGCAGGTGCGGGTCGTCGACCCCGGCGAAGGCGATCGTCAGGCCGTCGAGCTTGAGGGACCCGGTGGTGTTGGTGAGGTCGAGCCACCCGGCCTCGCGGAAGTCGCGCACCAGGTCGCGCCACGGCAGCTCGGGTGCGTCGGTGCGCCGGGTGCCGTCGTCGGGCAGCAGGTAGCGCACCGGGTTGCGGAAGGTCGGCTCGAAGTAGTCGTTGCTGCCGAGGACGAAGACGCCGGGCACCTCGAGCAGCGGGCCGAGGGACTCCAGCACCGCCGGCACGGCGTCGCGGTGGGCCAGGTTGTCGCCGGTGTTGACCACCAGGTCCGGGCGCAGCGTGGCGAGTCCGGAGAGCCATTCCCGCTTGCGCTGCTGGCCCGGGGTGAGGTGCAGGTCGGAGAGGTGCAGCACGCGCAGCGGGCGGTGGCCGCGGGGCAGCACGGGGACCTCGACGCGGCGCAGCGTGTAGGCCCGGGCCTCGGCGGCGGCGTACGCGGTGACCGCAGCGGCGGCCAGGGCCCCGGCGCCGCCGACAGTGGCGAGGAGGCGGGCCGGGAACATGGGGCAAGGCTGCCACAATGGCCCGCATGAGTGCTCTCAAGGACCGTCTCCGCGCCGACCTCACCACCGCCATCAAGGGCCGTGACGAGGTGCGCTCCTCCACCCTGCGGATGGTCCTCTCCGCGGTGACGAACGCCGAGGTGGCCGGCAAGGTCGCCCGCGAGCTCAGCGACGAGGAGGTCGTCTCGGTGCTCGCCAGCGAGGCGAAGAAGCGCCGCGAGGCCGCTGTCGCCTTCGAAGACGGTCACCGCCCCGAGATGGCCGCCAAGGAGCGCGCCGAGGCCGAGGTGCTCACCGACTACCTGCCTGCCCAGCTGAGCCTGGAGGAGATCGCCGACCTCGTCACGTCCGCGATCGCGCAGACCGGCGCGGCCGAGGAGGGCATGCGGGCCATGGGCAAGGTGATGGGCATCCTCACCCCGCAGACCAAGGGTCGTGCCGACGGGGCCGCCGTGGCGGCCGAGGTGCGCCGCCAGCTCGGCTGACGCGCACCCCGGCGGTTCTCAGCGGCCGCGACCCCCGCCGCCGCGGCCACCGCCGCGGCCCGGGTCGCCCCCGCGGTCGTCGTCCCCACCGTCGTCATCCCCGTCCCCGTCATCGCCGCCACCAGTGCTGCTGGGCGGCGGCGCCGCCGAGGTGGCGCCGGCGCCGGCGACCTCGGAGGGGTAGACGAAGGACTCGTCGTCGAGGTAGTCGTCGATGACCCTCATCGCGTCGCCCCACATCGGACCGGCGAAGCCGGAGCCTGACGCGTTGCCGATGTAGTCGCCGCCGATGGTCTGACCCTCCAGGCCGATCGGGGTGCCGAACTCGTTGGCGCCGGCGATCATCGAGGCGGTCGCGAGGTTCGCGGTGTAGCCGATGAACCAGACCGCCCGGCCGCCGTTCGTCGTGCCGGTCTTCCCGGCCGCGTCCTGGTCGAGGGCCTGCGCGGAGGCGAAGCCGCCCTCGATGACGCCGCGCAGGATGTCGTTGACCGCGTCGGCGGTCTTCTGCTCGATCACCTGGTTGCAGCGCTTGGGGTAGTCCTTCAGCGTGTTGCCCCGGGGGTCCTCGATCTTGGTCACCGGCCGGCTGTCGCAGTGCAGGCCGCGGGCGGCGAACGTGGCGTAGGCCTCGGCCATCTCCAGCGGGCTGGCGTCGGTGATGCCGAGCGTGAACGACGGGACCCGCTCGGGCAGGCCGGGCTTCTTGCCGGTGGGGTTGTCGAGGTCGACGCCCATCGCCTTGGCCAGCGCGTAGGGCTCGCAGATGCCGGTCTTCTGCTCCAGCTGGGCGAAGTAGGTGTTCACCGACTCCCGGGTGCCGGAGTACATGTTCTTGTAGCCCGACGTCGTGGAGTTCTTCAGCTGCCACACGCCGTAGCCGTACGGCTCGCCGTCGCAGTCCTCGTAGCCGGACTCCTGGACCGAGATCGTCTCGGGGGAGTTGAACGCGGTGGTCAGCGGCAGGCCCTGCTCGATCGCGGCGGCCAGCACGAAGACCTTGAACGTCGACCCGGGCTGGAAGCCCGCGGAGTCGCCGTACTTCTGGTTCACCGCATAGTTGAGGAAGGTCTGGCCCTGCTTCTTGTCGCGGCCCATCGGCCGGGACTGCGCGATCGCGCGGACGTCGCCGGTGCGGGGCTCGACCATCGCCAGGCCGCCGATGGCGTTGTCGGTGGAGTAGACGTGGGTGGCGACCGAGTCATCGGCGGCCTTCTGGAACCGCTGGTCGAGCGTGGTCCGGATGGTCAGTCCGCCGGCGTACAGCAGGTCGCGGCGCTCGGCCTTGGTCTTGCCCAGCGACTTGTCCTGCAGCAGGTAGTTGATGACGTAGTCGCAGAAGAACGGCGCGGCGGAGGCGACGCACCCGTTGTTCGCGCGGGTCGGTCGCAGCCCGAGGCCCTTCGCCTTGACCTGCTCGGCCTTCGCCTGGGTGATCACGTTCAGCCCCGCCATCCGGTCCAGGACGACGTTGCGGCGCGCCAGGGCGCGGTCGGGGGCGTTCGTGGGGTCGTAGCCGGTGGGGTTCTTCACCAGCCCGGCCAGGGTCGCGGCCTGGCGCAGGTTCAGCTGGCGGGCGTTGACGTTGAAGTAGTGCTTCGCGGCCGACTGGATGCCGTAGGCGCCGTCGCCGAAGTAGGCGATGTTCAGGTAGCGCTCGAGGATCCAGTCCTTGGGGTAGTTCTCCTCCATCGCGATCGCGTAGCGCAGCTCGCGGACCTTGCGGGCGTAGCTGTCGTCGGTGGCCGCGCGCCGCTCCTCGTCGGTCTTGGCCTGGCTCAGCAGGGTCAGCTTCACCAGCTGCTGGGTGATCGAGGAGCCGCCCTGGACGGCGGCGCCGTCGTTGGCGGCGTTGGTGAGGAACGCGCGCAGCGTGCCCTTCAGGTCCAGCGCGCCGTGCTGGTAGAAGCGGTAGTCCTCGATCGCGACGATCGCCTCGATCATCGTGCGCGACATCTGGTGCAGCGGCACCTCGATCCGGTTCTCGTCGAACAGCGTGGCCACGAGCTCGCCCTTGCTGTCCAGGATCCGGGTCCGCTGGGGGAGCGCGGTGGTCTCCAGCTCCGCCGGGAGGTTGTCCATCGTCTCGGCGACGTTCTTGGCGCCAAGTCCGGCGACCCCCGCGAAGGGGATGGCGAGGCCGGCGACGACGACGCCGAGCACGGCCGAGACCGCCAGCATCACGGCGAGGTGGGAGACCACCCGGCGGGCGCCCAGCGGCTCGGTGGGGGGTTGCGACATGAGATCAGGGTACGTGGACCGGTCGACCCCGGGGATCGGCCGGTTGGAGGAACTAGTCATTTCGGACTATGCCATCTGGGCCCTATGGGTCTTTACCTGGGCGCCCGGAGTCTTTACCTTTGGCACAGAGGGGTGACCCGGGTGGGCGTCATGGGGCGCAGACCTATCGCGAGTGACATGGGGACCGAATTTCATGTGGGTTGAGGATTGGACGCCGCGCGCAGCATGCCGCGGGACGTCGCCGGACCAGTTGTTCGTCCGCGGCGCGGAGCAGAACAAGGCCAAGCAGGTGTGCTCGAGCTGTCCCGTGCGGACCGAGTGCCTGGCCGAGGCGCTCGACAACCAGATCGAGTGGGGTGTGTGGGGCGGCATGACGGAGCGTGAGCGCCGCGCGCTGCTGCGTCGTCGGCCGAACGCCTCGTGGCGCACCGTGCTGGAGACCGCGCGCGTCAAGGACGCCTCGGTCGTTCGGACCGGCTGACAGCGCTCAGCTTCCCTTCGCCAGCAACGCGCCGATCCGGCGCAGACCGGCGAGGTCGTGGACGTCGGTGGGCAGGGCCGGGACCACGACGGTCGGCACGTTCGGGTGCGCCGCGGCGAAGCGCTCGCGCAGCCGCGACTCCCGCTCGACGAGCCGGGCCTGGTCGGCGTGCAGTCGCAGCACGCCGGCGGTCACCGATTGCGGGTCGCGCTTGCGCACCCGCGCGGCGGCGGCCATCGCCTCGTCGGCCGAGAGCCGGCCCCGGGGCGGCGCCCCGGCCCGGTTGACCACGAGCCCGGCCAGCGGCATCGAGTCCTCCTCGAGCCGCTCCACGAAGTACGCCGCCTCGCGCAGCGCGTCCGGCTCGGGCGCGGCGACCACGAGGAACGCCGTCCCGTCGGCCTGCAGCAGCGCGTAGGTCTGCTGGGCGCGCTGGCGGAACCCGCCGAAGACCGTGTCCAGGGCGGTCACGAAGGTCTGCACGTCGCGCAGCATCTGCCCGCCGAGGACCTTGTTCAGGGCCCCCGTGATCAATCCGAAGCCCGCGCTCATCAGCTTCGCCGGGCCGCGGGCCGGAGCCAGCAGCAGCCGGATGAACCGGCCGTCGAGGAAGCTGGAGAGCCGCTCGGGGGCGTCGAGGAAGTCCAGCGCCGAGCGGGACGGCGGCGTGTCGACGACGATGAGGTCGTAGCTGCCGTCGCGCTGCGCCCCGGCCCGCACCTGCCCGAGCTTCTCCATCGCCATGTACTCCTGGGTGCCGGCGAAGGAGCTGGACAGGGCGATGTAGAAGGGGTTCTCCAGGATCTGGCGGGCCTTCTCCGGGGTGGCCTGGGACTCCACGACCTCGTCGAAGGTCCGCTTCATGTCCAGCATCATCGCGTCCAGGCTGCCGCCGGCCGTGCCCTTGATGCCGGCCACCGGCCGCGGGGTGTTGTCGAGCTTCTCGATGCCCATCGACTGGGCCAGCCGGCGGGCCGGGTCGATGGTGAGCACCACGACCTTGCGGCCGCGCTCGGCGGCGCGCAGCGCCAGCGCGGCGGCGGTGGTCGTCTTGCCGACCCCGCCGGAGCCGCAGCACACGATGATCCCGGTGCCGGGGTCGTCCAGCATCGCGTCCACGTCGAGCGGGGGCACCTGACCGGGGCGGGCGGCGAGCGGGCCCACTCGGGGCCGGCTCTCGCGGGGGCTCATGAGGTCCTCCTGCGGTTCATGCGAGGCCCTGCTCGCGCAGCTCGGCGGCCAGGGCGTAGAGGGCGCCCAGGTCGATCTCGGCGGGGATCCGGGGCAGCTCGTAGGTCGGGACCCCGAGACCGGCGACCACCTCCCGCTGGGCGTCCTCGAGCGCCCGGCGGTCGGCGTGGTCGCGGGCCTGGGCGAGGAGGCCGTCGACGAGGGTCTTGGTGACGTCGAGCCCGGCCGCGGCCAGGTCGTGCTCGATCGCCTCCCGGTCCAGCGAGCCGTCCCGCACCGAGACCAGGTCGGCCTCGGCGATGTCGCGGGAGCGGACCTGGTTGACCACGACGCCCCCGACCGGCAGCCGAGCGGCGCGCAGCTCGGCGATGCCGTCGGCGGTCTCCTGCACCGGCATCTCCTCCAGCACCGTCACCAGGTGCACAGCGGTCCGCGGGGATCGGAACAGCGTCATCATCGTGTCGGCCTGGCTCTTGATGGGGCCGACCTTCGCCAGGCCGGCGAGCTCCCCGCTGACGTTGAGGAACCGGGCGATCCGGCCGGTCGGCGGCGCGTCGAGCACCACCGCGTCGTACCGCAACGCGCCCCGGTTGCGGCTGTTGCGCTCGACGGCCTCGTAGACTTTGCCGGTCAGCAGCACGTCGCGCACGCCGGGCGCGATGGTCGTGGCGAACTCGGTGACCCCGAACCGGTCCAGGGCCCGGCCGGCGCGGCCGAGCTTGTAGTACATCGAGAGGTACTCCAGCAGCGCCGCCTCGGGGTCGACGTGCAGGGCGTGCACCGACCCCGCGGTCCGCTCGCCCTCACGGGGCAGGCCGGTGGCGATCCGGCGCTCGGCGTACGGCAGCGGGTCGACGTCGAACATCCGGGCGATGCCCTGCCGGCCCTCGACCTCGCAGAGCAGCACGTTGCGGCCGTGGGAGGCGAGCCCCAGGGCCAGCGCGGCGGCCACGGTGGACTTGCCGGTGCCGCCCTTGCCGGTGACCACGTGCAGGCGCACCTGCGGCCAGTGCGGGGTCGTCGCGCTCACCCCATGAAGAGTAGGGGACGGCCCTCAGGGGCGGGGCCCGCGGCGGCGCAGGCTGCGGGAGAGGTCGTGGGCGACCGTGAGCAGCAGCTCGCCCAGCTCGGGGCGCCGCTCCGGGCCGAACCGGCGCTCGATCCCGGTGAGGCTGAGCGCCCAGCGGGGCTGGTCCTGGGCGTCGAAGACGGCGGCGGCCATGCCCCAGCTGCCCTCGACCACGAGGCCGGGGTTGACGGCGTACCCCGACGCCCGGGTCGCGTCCACGTGGCGGCGCACCTGCGCCGGCGCGTGCTGGGGGCCCCAGTCGCGGCCGAGGTCGGCGTGCGCGAGGTACTCCTCGACCTCGGCGTCCGGCAGGTGCGCCAGCAGCACCATGCCCGCGGACGCGACCCCCAGCGGGAACCGGACGCCCTCGGCGAGCACGTGGGAGCGGATCGGGAAGCTGCCGTCCTCGCGCACCAGGCAGATCGTCTCCTCGCCGCGGCGTACCGAGAGGAAGGCGCTCTCCCCGGTCGCCTCGGACAGTCGGCGCACGAACGGGTGCGCCAGCGCGGTCACGTCGTAGCGGGTCGCGGCGGCGTTGCCCAACAGGTAGAGCTCGGGCCCGAGCAGCCAGCGCCCGGTCTCGGGGTCGCGGTCGGTCAGGCCGGCCCGGGCCAGCGAGGTCAGCAACCGGTGCGCGGTCGGCCGGGCCAGGTCGCAGTCGCGGCCGATCGCGGTCGTGGTGGCGCCGCGGGGCTCGTGACCGGCGACGGCCCGGAGCACCACCGCGGCCCGGCCGACGACGTCGACGGGAGTGTCCATCCAGTGAACGCTACCGCGTCGGGGCTTTCGGTCTGCGACTGATCCGCGTCAGCTGACCGGTCGGGCGTTGACGGGAGGCCCTGGCCCTCCTTCAATGCGGGGCATGGACAAGGTGCTGGGCTCGGCCGCCGAGGCGGTCGCGGACATCCCCGACGGGGCGACGCTCGCGGTCGGCGGGTTCGGGCTGTGCGGGATTCCGTCGGTGACGATCCAGGCGATCCTGGACGCGGGGACGAGCGACCTCGAGGTGGTCTCGAACAACGCCGGCGTCGACGGCTGGGGCCTCGGGCTGCTGCTCGGCGCCGGACGGCTGCGACGCGTGGTGGCGTCGTACGTCGGGGAGAACAAGGAGTTCGCCCGGCAGTACCTCTCCGGGGAGCTCGAGGTCGAGCTGACCCCGCAGGGCACGCTCGCGGAGCGGATGCGCGCCGGCGGCACCGGGATCCCGGCGTTCTTCACCGCGACCGGCGTCGGCACCCAGGTCGCCGACGGCGGGCTGCCGTGGCGCTACGACGCGTCCGGCGACGTGGTCGTGTCCTCGCCGGCCAAGCAGACCCAGGTCTTCGACACCGCCGACGGCCCGAAGGAGTTCGTGCTCGAGCACGCGATCGTCGCGGACTTCGGGCTGGTGCGGGCCTGGAAGGGCGACCGGCACGGCAACCTGGTCTTCCGCGACTCCGCCCGCAACTTCAACCCGCTGGCGGCCATGTGCGGGCGGACCACGATCGCCGAGGTCGAGCACCTCGTCGACCCCGGCGAGCTGAACCCCAACGACGTGCACACCCCGGGCGTCTTCGTGCAGCGGGTGGTCGAGCTGACCCCCGAGCAGGCGGCCGACAAGCGGATCGAGAAGCGGACCGTCCGTCCGCGCGAGGGGAGCGAGTCGTGAGCTGGTCGCGCGAGCAGATGGCGGCCCGGGCCGCCTCGGAGCTGACCGACGGCTCCTACGTCAACCTCGGCATCGGGCTGCCGACGCTGGTGCCGAACTACGTCGGCGACGACGTCGAGCTGGTGCTCCAGTCGGAGAACGGGATCCTCGGCGTCGGGGCGTACCCGCTGGACGGCGAGGAGGACCCCGACCTGATCAACGCCGGCAAGGAGACCGTCACGCTGCGCCGCGGGGCGTCGTTCTTCGACTCCGCGACCTCCTTCGGCATGATCCGCGGCGGCAAGATCGACGCCGCGATCCTCGGCGCCATGCAGGTCTCGCGGGCCGGCGACATCGCGAACTGGATGATCCCCGGGAAGATGGTCAAGGGCATGGGCGGCGCCATGGACCTGGTGCACGGGGCGAAGAAGGTGATCGTGCTGATGGAGCACGTCGCCCGCGACGGCTCCTACAAGATCGTCGAGGAGTGCTCGCTGCCCTACACCGGCCGCGGGGTCGTCCAGCGGATCATCACCGACCTCGCCGTGCTCGACGTACGCCCCGAGGGCCTGGTCCTGGTCGAGCTCGCGCCCGGGGTGACCGAGGCCGAGGTGCGGGACAAGACCGAGCCGGAGCTGGTGGGGTAGGGCGGGGCTCAGGCCGGCGGGCGGGTCCGCGCCGCGGTGACGGTGGCGAGCACGGCGAGCGCGGCGGCGAGCACGAAGACCGGCAGGAACGGGTCGGTGCCGGCGCGCTCGGCCGTCGCGTAGACGATGCCGGAGGTCGACAGGGCGAAGGCGGCGCCGAGCGAGTCCGCGATCGTGAGGGCCGAGGAGTTGAAGCCGCGGTCGGCGTCGGAGGACGCGGCCAGCATCGCCACGCCGGTCCGGGGATAGCCGAAGCCCATGCCGGCGCCCGCGACGACGTACGACGCCACCGCGAGGGCCGGGTGCAGGTGCTCGGCCACGACCAGCGCGAGGGCGACCGTCCCGCCGAGCACCAGGCCGGTGCCCCAGCACATCGCGCCCGTGTCGGAGACCCGGTCGCCCAGCCACGCCTGGACCTGGCTCGCCGCCGCCCACACGACGCCGACGATCATCAGCGCGATCCCGGCCTGTCCCGGGCTCTGGCCCCACTGCTCCTGGAGCACGAAGACGAGGTACGCCTCGGCGGAGAGGAACGAGGCGCTGAGCATCCCGCGGGTCCCGACGACCGCCGGCAGCCCGCGCGCTGCGACGAGCGCACCGGCCGGGAGCAGCCGGCGCAGGCTCAGCACCGCCACCACGAGTGCGGCCGCGGCCAGCCCGAGCAGGGCCCCGCTCCGCGAGCCCAGGAGCTCGAACCCGAGCACGGCCGTGGCGCCGGCGAGTGCCCAGACCAGGCGGCCGGTCGGGAACGGGATCTGGGTGCGGGTGACAGCCACCCGGCGCAGCGCCGGGGCGACCAGCCCCGCGGCCAGCGCGACGAGCACGACCACGCCCAGGAACACCCAGCGCCACCCGAGGGTGTCCGCGACCAGCGCGGCGAGCGCCGGGCCGAACAACGAGGGCAGCACCCACGCGGCGGCGAAGATGGCGAACACCGCGGGCTGCAGGACGGCCGGGAACACCAGCCCGACCAGCACGTAGAGGCAGACAGTGACCGCGCCACCGCCGAGTCCCTGGAGCACCCGGCCGGCGACCAGCACCTCCATCGACGGCGCCGTCCCGCAGACCACCAGGCCGAGCGAGAACAGCAGCAGCGCCGTGGCCAGCGGCGCCGCCGGCCCGCGCCGGTCGCTCCAGCCGCCCGCGACCACCATGCCCACCACGCCGCTGGCCAGCGGCGCGGCGAACGAGAGCGCGTAGAGCCCGACCCCGTCGAGGCGCTGGGCCACGGTCGGCATCACCGTGGTCACGGCCGTGGCCTCGAACGCCACGAAGGCGCACAGCGCGAACATGCCGACCGTCGTCGCGGCGTACGCCGGGGAGAGCAGCCGGGGAGACGGCGGTGGGGCGGTGACGGTCACCCCCGGACGGTAGGACCTCGATCGCGCTTGAGGTCAACCGGGTTCCGTGGAGGATGGGTCGGTGATCGCTTCGTGGAAGGACCTCTGCATCGACGCCGTCGACGTCGACCTGATGGCTCGGTTCTGGGGCGGCCTGCTGGGACGGGAGGTGGAGAGCCGCGGCGACCTGCGACTCCTCACGGGCGCGACCCCGGGCCACAGCGTCTGGATCAACCCGGTCCCGGAGCCGGTCACGGTCAAGCAGCGCGTGCACCTCGACGTGCACGCCGCCAGCGTCGACGACGTGCTCGACCTGGGGGCCACGCCGCTGGACCCCGACAGCTTCGACTGGCGGGTGCTGCGCGACCCCGAGGGTGGCGAGCTGTGCGTCTTCGAGCGGCAGGAGGTCCCGCAGGAGCGGCTCTACGAGATCGCTGTCGACTGCGCGGACCCCGAGCGGCTCGCCACCTGGTGGGGCGACGTGCTCGGCGCGCCGGTGCGTCCCGAGCCCCACGGCGAGGGGTACGCCGTCGCCGACATCCCCGGCGCCCCGTTCGACAGCCTGGTCTTCGCCGCGGTCCCGGAGCGCAAGGCCGTGAAGAACCGGATCCACTGGGACGTCGACACCGCCTCGGTGGACCTGCTCGTCGGCGCCGGCGCCCGGATGGTGCGGCCCCCCGACCGGGAGATCTCCTGGAGCGTGCTCGCCGATCCCGAGGGCAACGAGTTCTGCGTGTTCACGCGCTGAGTCCCGTGGGCACCCTGGGGTCATGAGCACCGAGCACGCCGGTCCGGACCTGAGCGCCGAGCAGCCACCGCGGTGGAAGGTCGTCGGGCCCGGGCTGGTGGTCGCGGCCACCGGCGTCGGCGCCGCGGACCTGGTCGCCACGCTGGTCGCCGGGGCGAAGTTCGGCTACACGCTGCTGTGGGTGGCCGTGCTCGGCGCCGTGATCAAGGTGGTGCTGGTCGAGGGGGCGGGCCGCTACTCGCTGGCGACCGGCCGCACGATCTTCGAGGGCTGGCGCAGCCTCGGCCGGTGGACGACGTGGTACTTCGCGCCGTACATCGTCATCTGGGGGATCGTGTACGGCGCGACCGCGATGTCGTCCTCTGCGCTGCCGCTGGTCGCGCTCTTCCCGGACCTGCCGCTGCGCTGGACGGCGGTCGCGATCGGGCTGGTCGGCCTGGCGATGGTCTGGTTCGGCTCCTACGCCGCCTTCGAGAAGGTGATGGCAGTCCTCGTGGCTGTCATGTTCGTGACCGTGATCGGCGCGGCGGCGCTCACCACGCCGAACCTCGGCGAGATCCTGCTCGGGCTGCGGCCGATCCTCCCCGACGACTCGGTCGTCAACGTGCTGGCGATCGCGGGCGGCGTCGGCGGCACGATCACGCTCGCGGCGTACGGCTACTGGCTGCGGGAGAAGGGCTGGTCCACCCCGCGCTTCATGCGGGTGATGCGCCTCGACAACGGGGTCGCGTACGCCGTCACCGGCGTCTTCGTGGTCTCGATGCTGATCGTCGGGGCCGAGCTGTACTACTCGGCCAGCATCGCCGTGGAGACCGGTGACCAGGCGCTGGTCCAGCTCGCCGACGTGCTCGAGGACCGGTACGGCGAGGTCTTCGGCAAGGTGTTCCTGATCGGCTTCTTCGCCTCCTCGTTCTCCTCGCTGATCGGGGTGTGGAGCGGCGTCAGCCTGATGTTCGCCGACTTCGTCGGCAATCTGCGCGACCTCCCGTCGGGCCACCCCGACACCCGCACCGGCGGCCGGTACTTCCGGGCGTACCTGCTGTGGCTGACCTTTCCGCCGATGCTGCTGCTCCTGCTCGACGAGCCGGTCGGCCTGATCCTCGCCTACGGCATGCTCGGCGCGCTGTTCATGCCGTTCCTCGCGATCACGCTGCTGGTGCTGCTCAACAAGCGCCGCGCAGGCGCGCTGCCGCACTCCGAGGTGCCCGACCGGTGGCGCAACGGGTGGCTGTCGAACCTGCTGCTGGGGCTGTGCGCGGTCCTCTTCCTGGTACTGGGCGCCAACGAGCTGCGCGACGTCCTGGTCGAGAACCTGTCATTCCTCTGACCGGTCCCGACCGATTTGGTCTGGCGGCGGGGCCATCGCCTGCGGCACCCTGGGCCGATGAGGATCGCGGTGGCCGGTGCGACCGGTGTGGTGGGGCGCTACGTCGTGGCGGCGGCCCGCGAGCGGGGTCACGACGTCGTGGAGCTGACCCGGGCCGCCGGGGTCGACCTGACCACCGAGACGGCGGCCGGCGTCCTGGAGGAGCGGCTGGCGGGGGTCGCCGCGGTCGTGGACACCACGAACATCAGCACCCAGCGGCGCGGGGCGGCCGAGGCGTTCTTCGGGAACGTGACCCGGCACCTGCTGGCCGCCGAGCAGACCGCTGGCGTCGGCCACCACGTCGCGCTCTCGATCGTCGGGATCGACCACATCGGGCTGGGCTACTACGCCGGCAAGAAGCTGCAGGAGCGGCTGGTGGCGCTCGGGCCGGTGCCGTGGAGCATCCTGCGCGCCACCCAGTTCCACGAGTTCGCCGAGCAGGTCCTCGGCTTCGCCCGCGTCGGCCCGGTCTCGCTGGTGCCGCAGATGCTGAGCCAGCCGGTCGCGGCCCGGGAGGTGGGCGACGCGCTGGTCGACGTCGTGGAGGCGGGCCCGTCGGGGCTGGCGCCCGACCTCGCCGGGCCCGAGCGGCTGCAGATGGTGGACCTCGCGCGGCGGGTCTCCGAGGCCCACGGCCTGGGCCGGCGGGTGGTCGGCGTCCCGGTCCCGGGCGCGTCCGGGCGGGCGATGCGCGGCGGCGCACTCACCCCTGCCGCCGGCGGCCCGCGCGGCTCGGTGACCTTCGAGGAATGGCTGGCCGGTGCCTGAGACCACACCCGAGCTGGAGGAGCTGCTGGTCCCCGACGCCGCTGGCTGGCGCGCCTGGCTCGCCGAGCACCACGCGGACCGGGCAGGGGTCTGGCTGACGCTGACCAAGAAGGGCGGCACGGCCACGGCGCTCGGCTACCAGGACGCGGTCCTCGAGGCGCTGTGCTTCGGGTGGATCGACGGCCAGCAGCGGCGCCGCGACGAGCACGCCAGCCTGATCCGGATGACGCCGCGGCGCCCGCGCAGCGCGTGGTCGGCGGTCAACGTCGCCCGGGTGGCCCGCCTGGAGGCGGAGGGGCGGATGACCGACGCCGGCCGGGCCGCCGTCGAGGCCGCCCGGGCCGACGGCCGGTGGGACGCGGCGTACGCCGGCCCGGCCACCGCCGAGGTGCCGGCCGACCTCGCGGCCGCCGTGGCCGCCGACCCGCGGGCCCAGGCGATGTTCGAGGTGCTGACCTCCGCCAACCGCTTCGCGCTGATCCACCGGGTCGGCCAGGCCAAGCGCCCGGAGACCCGGGCCCGGCGGATCGCGACGTTCGTCGAGATGCTGGCCCGCCACGAGACGCCGTACCCGCAGCGGCGCCGGCCGGGGTGAGGCCCGCCGAGGATCCTCGGGGTTCTCGGCCACTGCACGCCCCCAGGAGCGCGGGGAGTGCCCCAGAAGTCCGGCCTCAGTCCAGCGCCAGCCCGGCCGCCGGGGCGACCCGGGCCGCCCGGCGGGAGGGCAGTACGCCGGCCAGCAGGCCCGCGACGCCGGCGACCAGGACCACCAGCGCGAGCTGACCCCACGGGAGCACCAGCGGCGCCTCGTCGACCGCGTTGGCGACCAGCGTCTGCACGGCGACCCAGGCGAACGTCACCCCGATCGCGGTGCCGAGCACCGTGGCCACCACCGAGAGCAGCACCGCCTCGGTCGCGAGCATCCGCCGCAGCTGGCGCCGGGTCAGACCGAGCGCCCGCAGCAGCGCGTTCTCCCGGGCCCGCTCGATCACCGACAGCCCCAGGGTGTTGCCGATGCCGACCAGCGCGATCAGCACGGCGATCCCGAGCAGCGCGACGACCGCGCCGGTCAGCACGTCGAGCTGGAGGTCGACCCAGGCCCGGCTGGAGAGCCCGCTGACCAGGTCGGCGCCCGCGGCCGCCGCCAGCGCGGTCAGGTCCCCGGCCAGGTCCTCGGCGTCGGTGCCGGCTCCGGCGCGGACCCACACCGCCCGCGGGGTCGGGGAGTCGGTGAGCGCGGCCAGCGTCGCCGGGGCCACCAGGGCCGCGCTGCCCCAGGTGTCGCCGGTGTCGACGTCCAGGGTGACGGTGCGGTCCCCGGCGGTGACCCGCACCCGGGACGGCACGTCGCCGTTCAGCTCCTCGGAGGGGAGCCAGATCCGGCCGGGGCGCGGCGCCGCGATCGAGGGTGCCCGCCGGTCGCGCACCACGTCGGCGGCGGCGGCCGGCGGGGCGAGCACCTGCAGCGGCCCCACGCCGGAGACCACCGCGTCGGTCCCGTCCAGCGCGACCGCGTCGACGACGCCGTACGCCGCCCGCACGTCGGGCAGCAGGGTCGGGGGCAGCGGCCCGTCGGTGGTGGTCAGCGCCGCGTCGAGCGGGTGGGAGCGGTCCATGTCGGTGGCGACGGAGCCGCGGGCGCTGGCCAGCCCGGTCAGCACGGCGGTGGTGAGCGTGACGCCGATCAGCAGCGAGGCGGTCGTGGCCGCGGTCCGGCGCGGGTGCCGGACGGCGTTCCCGGTCGCCAGCCGGGCGGCGGGGCCGCCGAGCCGGCGGGTCAGCGCGCCCGCGGCCGAGATCAGGGCCGGCACCAGCAGCGGGCCGAGCAGCAGGACGCCGCCGAACGAAGCAGCCCCGCCCGCCACCATCAGCTGCGCGGAGTGGGCGGCGATGGCCGCGGCGAGCGCGGCCCCGCCGCCGAGCACCAGCACCGCGCCGGTGGCCGTGCGCCACCGGCCCGCGCTGGTGCGCAGGTCGACGCCGGTGTCGGGGCGCAGCGCGGCTAGCGGGCTCACCCGGACCACCCGCCGGGTGGGCAGCCAGGCGGCCACGAGCGTGACGCCGATCCCGACGACAGCCCCCGCGGCGTACCAGCGGGCCGAGATCTCGACCGCGCCCATGATCCCCTCGGGCAGCAGGTCGGCGGTGAGCGCGACCAGGCCGTGGCCGCCGGCCGTGCCGGCCGCGAGGCCGAGGGCCGAGGCGACCACGCCCAGTGCGAGGGCCTCCACGCGCACCGCCCGCAGCAGCTGGCGGCGGGTGCTGCCCACGCAGCGCAGCAGCGCGAAGTCGCGGGTGCGCTGGGCGAAGAGGATCGCGAACGTGTTCGCGATGACGATGACCGAGACGAACAGCGCGATCGCGGCGAAGAGCAGCAGCACCCCCGCGATCACGTCGATCTCGTTGTTGAGCGTGGTCTGGCGCTGCTCGACGAACTCGCGCCGCGGCTGCACGCTGGCCCCGGTCAGGGCGCCCAGCTCCTCGACCTGGTCCGCGGCGGACCCGGGCCCGGCGTAGGCGACGGAGTCCACCTGCAGGCTGCTGGCCCAGGCGCCGACGGTGCTCCACGGCAGGTAGAACGCGGCCCCGGCCCAGGCGGACGGCGTGTCGACCAGGCCGACCACCGTGACCTCGGTGGCCCGGGATCCGGTCCCGACCCGCAGCACGTCACCGGCCTCGATGTCGTAGACCTTGGCGGCGTTGGTGTCGGCGACGGTCTCCCCGACGGCCCCGGGGTAGCGGCCCGAGCGGAGCTCCTGCCAGCGCAGGGCGGGGTCCTCGGCGAGCACCCCGACGTCGGCACGCTCGTCGAGCAGCCGGCCCGCGGAGGTCACCGGCTGGATGCTCCAGCCCAGCACCGCGGCGGATCCGCCGTTCTCGGCCGCGTGCGCGAGGACCTCGGCCGCCGCACTGCCGTCGAGCTCGGAGACCACCACGTCGGCGTTGCGGTAGGGCAGCCCGACGCCGGCGGTGACGCCGTTGCGGGTCGCCGAGGCGAGCGCCCCGGTGACCACGATGAAGCCGACGCCGATGGTGATCGCCACGACGGCGGCGACGTAGCGGCGCGCGTGGGTGCGCAGCGAGGCCAGCAGCACGGTCCTCATCGGTCCCCCCGCAGGGTCGCGATCAGGGTGTCGGCGGTCGGGTCCACGAGGTGGGCGCGGACCGCGCCGTCGGCGAGCACGACCACGTCGTCGGCGTACGCCGCCGCGGCCAGCTCGTGGGTCACCATGACCACGGTCTGGCCGAGCTCGCGCACCGAGGTGCGCAGCAGGCCGAGCACCTCCGCGGACGCCTCGCTGTCGAGGTTGCCGGTCGGCTCGTCGGCGAAGACCACCGCGGGGTTCGTGATCAGCGCCCGCGCGATCGCCACCCGCTGCTGCTGGCCCCCGGAGAGCTCCCCGGGCCGGTGCCCGAGGCGGTCGGCGAGGCCGAGGGTGGCGGTGAGCCGCTCGTAGCGGTCCCGGTCCACCCGGCGGCCGGCCAGCTCCAGGGGCAGCAGCACGTTCTGCCCGGCGGTGAGCATCGGCAACAGGTTGAAGGCCTGGAAGACGAAGCCGAGGTGCTCGCGGCGGAACAGGGTCAGCTGGTCGTCGTCGAGCCCGTGCAGCGGGCGGCCGGCCACGGTGACGGTGCCGGCGCTGGGCTGGTCGAGCCCGGCCAGGCAGTGCATCAGCGTGGACTTGCCGGAGCCCGAGGGGCCCATGATCGCGGTGAACCGGCTGGCGGGCAGGTTCAGGTCGACCCCGCGCAGCGCGTGCACGGCGGCGTCGCCGCGGCCGTAGGTGCGGGTCAGGCCCCGGGCGGTCGCGGCCAGGTGGGTGGTGGCGGGCGGGGTGCTCCCCGCGGTCGTGGTCGTCATGGCCACGACGCTTCCAGCCGGCCGGGCCCGGGGCGTCAGCCCGCGGGCGGGACCCGGCGTACGACTCAGGTCGCAGAGACCAGCGCGGTGTCGTACGCCAGGACGACCAGCTGGACCCGGTCCCGGGAGCCGGTCTTCGCCAGCAGCCGGCCCACGTGCGTCTTGACGGTGGTCTCGGCGACCACCAGCTCCGCGGCGATCTCGGTGTTGGAGAGGCCGCGCGCGATCAGCACCAGCACCTCCCGCTCCCGATCCGTCAGCGCGGCCAGTCGGGGGTCCTCGCGCGGGTCGCCGGCCGCCCCGGGGTCCTCGGGGAGCGCGGCCACGAAGTGCTCCAGCAGTCGGCGGGTCGTGCTCGGGGCGACCACCGCGTCGCCGCGGTGCACGGCGCGGATCGCGCCCAGCAGGTCCGGCGGGGCGGCGTCCTTGAGCAGGAACGCCGCGGCGCCCGCGCGCAGCGCCGCGAAGGCGTACTCGTCGAGGTCGAACGTGGTCAGCACGATCACCCGCGGGCCCTCGCCGGCAGGGTGCCGGGCGGCCAGCAGCCGGGTGGCCTCGACGCCGTCCAGGCGCGGCATCCGCACGTCCATCAGCACCACGTCGGCGCGGGTCGCCGCGAGCCGCTCCAGGGCCTCACGGCCGTCGCCGGCCTCGCCGACGACCTCCAGGTCGGGCTGGCTGCCGACGAGCATCGCGAACCCGGCGCGCACCATCTGCTGGTCGTCGACGAGGAAGACCCGGATCGGGGCGTCGGGGGAGCTCACAGGGGGATCCTCGCCGAGACCCGGTATCCGCCGGCGGGGCGGGGTCCGGCCTCCAGCTCGCCGTCGTGGACGGCGACCCGCTCGCGCATCCCGACCAGGCCCAGCCCGCGCCCGTCGTCCAGGCTGGCGGCGCCGCGCCCGTCGTCCTCGACCAGCACGGTGAGCTCCGGGCCGACCGCGACCTCGACCCGGGTGCGCACCCCCGGCCCGGCGTGCTTGCGCACGTTCGTGAGCGCCTCCTGCACGACGCGGTACGCCGTGAGCGCGACGCCGGGCGGCACCTCGGCGGCGGGGTCCGGCAGCCGCGCCTGGAGCGCGACGCCGGACGCCTGGGTCTCGGCCACCAGCACCGCGATGTCGCCGAGGCGGGGCTGCGGGCGGGTCCCCGTCGCGCCGTCGGTGCGCAGCAGCCCGAGCAGGCGGCGCATCTCGGTGAGCGCCTCGCGCCCGGTCGCCGCGATCGTCTCCAGGGTCCGCGGAGCGACCTGCGGGTCGTGCTCGGCGGCGTACCTCGCCCCGTCCGCCTGGACGACGATCACGCTCAGGCCGTGGGCGACCACGTCGTGCATCTCCCGGGCGATCCGGGCGCGCTCCTCGGTCGCGGCCAGCTCGACCTGCTGGCGGGCCTCCCGCGCGATCTGCTCGCCGCGCTCGACCAGCGCCGCGACGTACGCCGCGCGGGTCCGGCCCAGGGTGCCGAGGGCCCAGGCGGTCATCACGATCGTGCTGATCAGGAGGAAGTAGATGGCGATCGGACCCGCCGTGACCTGCCCTCCGAAGCCGTCCAGCCAGTCCTCGGTCGCCACCGCGGCGGCGCACACGCCGACCGCCAGCGCCGCGGCCCCGGCGACCGCCGAGCCGAACCGCGCGACCGAGTAGACGGCGATCGGGAAGGCCACCTGGCCCCACAGCGGGAGATCCAGCGGCACCACCTGGACCGCGCTCGCCACGGCCACGGCGGCGAAGGCAGCCACCGGCCGGGTGCGCCGCCAGAGCAGCGGGAGGATCTGCGCGGTGCTCAGCAGCACCTCGACCGGCTCGCTCCCGGCCACCAGCATCGCCAGGACCGGCAGCATCAGCCCCGCGACCAGGGCCCGGTCGAACCAGCGGCGGCCGCGCTCGTCCAGGCGCCAGGGCTGGTGCGGGGTGAGCAGACGGTCCACGGCGGTCACGCTAGACCCCGCGGCCGGGTCCGGGCGTCCGACCACGGGATGACCCGACCCGGGGCCCGGCGCCGGGCTGCCGGCGCGGAGTAGGGTCGCGCCATGACGAAGTGGGAGTACCTGACCGCGCCGATCCTGACGCACGCCGCCAAGCAGATCCTGGACAACTTCGGGGCCGAGGGCTGGGAGCTGGTGCAGGTCGCACCCGGCATGAACCCCGAGAACATGGTCGGCTACTTCAAGCGGCCGCTGGCGGGCTGATGAGCGCCGCGGAGGAGCGCCTCGCCGCGCTGGGCCTGTCGGTGCCGGAGGTGGCCGCGCCCGTCGCGGCGTACGTCCCCGCCGTCCGCTCCGGCGACCACGTCTTCACCTCCGGCCAGCTGCCGATGCGGGTCGGCGAGCTGATGGCCACCGGCAAGGTGGGCGCCGAGGTGACGACCGAGGAGGCCTACGCGTGCGCGCAGCAGTGCGTGCTGAACGCGATCGCCGCCGTGCGGGCCGAGCTCGGCGACCTGGACCTGGTCGAGCGGGTGGTCAAGGTGGTCGTGTTCGTCGCCTCCACCCGCGACTTCACCGGGCAGCCGCAGGTGGCCAACGGCGCCTCGGAGCTGCTCGGCCAGGTCTTCGGGGACGCCGGCGTGCACGCCCGGTCGGCCGTCGGGGTGACGTCGCTGCCGCTGGACGCGCCGGTCGAGGTCGAGCTGATGGTCCGGGTGGCGGCCGGCTGATGCGGGTCCCGCTCCCGCCGGTGCCGCTGCCGGCCGAGGTGGCCGCGCTCGCCCAGCAGTACGCCGAGGGGGCCCGCACGCCCACCGAGCCGCGCAACGCGGCCACGGTGATCCTGATGCGCCCCTCCGAGCGCGGGCCGGAGGTCTACTACATGCGTCGGCAGGTCTCGATGGACTTCGCGGCCGGCATGGCTGTCTATCCCGGCGGCGGCGTGGACCCGCGCGACTTCGACGCCAGCGTCGGCTGGGCCGGGCCCGGTCCCGCCGAGTGGGCGAGCCGACTGGGGTGCGCGGAGGAGACCGCGCGGGCGCTGGTCGCCGCCGCGGTGCGGGAGACCTTCGAGGAGTCGGGGGTGCTGCTCGCCGGCCCGTCGGCCGACGAGGTCGTCGCCGACACCACCGGCGCGGACTGGGAGGCCGACCGGGTGGCGCTGGAGTCGCGCGAGCTGGCCATGACCGACTTCCTCAACCGCCGCGGGCTGGTGCTGCGCACCGACCTGCTCGGCGTCTGGGACGCGTGGGTGACGCCGGTCTTCGAGCCGAAGCGCTTCGCCACCTGGTTCTTCGTCGCCGCGCTGCCGCAGGGCCAGCGCACCCGCGACGTCTCGACCGAGTCCTCCTCGGTGACCTGGCTCCCCGCGCGGGTCGCGGCCGAGCAGGCCGATGCGGGCGAGCTGGCGCTGATGCCCCCGACGTACCTCACCTCGCTGGAGGTCGGCACCCACGCCGACCCCGAGGAGGTGCTGGCGACCGCGGCGTCCCGCTCGGTGCGGATGTTCTGCCCCACCGCCGAGCCGTACGGCGCGGACTGGACGCTCTCGGTGCCGCCCCGGCTGCGGGACCTGCTGGCCTCGCGGGAGCGCGGATGAGCGGCGCCTGGAACGGCGGCAGCTATCCGCCGCGGGCCGAGTGCCTGCTCGCCCCGAATCCTGGGATCATGACCCTCGACGGCACCAACACCTGGGTGCTGCGCGAGCCGGGGGCCGGCCCCGACCAGCAGCGCGCCGTGGTCGTCGACCCGGGCCCGATCCAGGACGGCCACCTGGACCGCCTGGTGGCGGAGACCGGCGAGGTGGGGCTGGTGCTGCTGACCCACCTCCACCTCGACCACTCCGAGGTGGCCGAGACCTTCGCGCGGGCCAAGGGCTGCGCGGTGCGTGCCCTGGACCCGGCGTACTGCTTCGCGGGCGACCCGGTCGCCGACGGCGAGGAGCTGGACGTCGACGGGCTGCGGCTGCGGGTCCTCACCACGCCGGGCCACACCGCCGACTCGATCTCGCTGGTGCTGCCCGCCGAGCGGGTGCTGCTCAGCGGCGACATGGTGCTCGGCCGCGGCACCACTGTCGTGGCGCACCCCGGCGGGCAGCTGGGCGCGTACTTCGACTCGATCGAGCGGATGCGGGCGCTGGTGGCCGCGGGCGAGGTCGAGACCATCTGGCCCGCCCACGGCCCGGTCCTCGACGACGCCGGCGCGGTCCTGGACTTCTACCTGGCCCACCGCCGCGACCGGCTGGCCCAGGTCGAGGCCGCGCTCGCCCACCTCTCGGTCGCCGTCTCGCCCCACCTCGCCGACGACGACTCCCTGCCCCGTCGGGTCGTCGAGGTCGTGTACGCCGAGGTCGACCCGGTCCTCTGGGACGCCGCCGAGCTCTCGGTGCGCGCCCAGCTCGCCTACCTCTCCTCCCGTTGAATCGGGACCTCTGACGGCCGAGTCGGGAGTTGTGACCTTCGAGTCGGGACTTCTGGTGGCAGTGCGCGCCGCTTGCTCTCCACAGGCCGGTGGGGGCGCACCCCTGTCCACAGCGCTACGGCGTCCGGCGCCTCCGCGGGCGTGGGCCGACGCATCGTCGCGGCATGCGGAGCCGATGGCCTGACGAGCCGTTCACACGTGCGGAGCTGTCCGGGCTCGACATCACCGCCGCCGAGCTGCGGCGCGGGCTGGCCGAGGGCGAGGTCCGTCCGGTGGTGCGTGGCGCGTTCCTGGCGGCGCACCTGCCCGACACCATCGAGCTGCGCGCTCGGGCGGTGGCCAAGGTGGTCAGCCCGCACCACGTCGTCACCGACCGCACCGCCGCCTGGCTGCACGGCGTCGACACGCACGGGTACGCCGAGCACGACGGTCCGCCCCTGATCGAGTCGTGCGCCCTGCGCTGGCACGAGCCGACCACCCTCCCCGGGGTCGACGGTCGCACCCGCGACCTCGCTCCCCGCGACGTGATGGCGCTCCACGGCGTACGCGTGACGACACCGCTGCGCACCGCCCTCGACCTCGGCTGCTGCCTGCGCCGGCGCGAGGCCTTCGCCGCCATGGTGATGCTCGCCCGGCTGCATCACCTGACCGCCTCCGAGCTGGTCCGGGAGATGCGGCGATATCGCCGCCGCCGCGGCGTGGTCCAGCTGCGCGAGCTCGCCGGCCTGGTGGATCCCCGGATCGAGTCCCAGCGGGAGGCGTGGACGCTGCTCGAGATAGCCGACGCCGGGCTGCCGCTTCCGGAGCCCCAGGTCTGGGTCGAGGTCGACGGGGTGCCGACATACCGCCTCGACCTCGCCTACGAGCACCGCAAGGTCTGCGTGGAGTACGACGGGGGCGCGGCCCACTCGAGCCCGGAGCAGCGCGCCTACGACGAGCGTCGCCGGCGGTGGCTGCGCGAGCACGGGTGGGTGGTGATCGTCGTGCGAGCCGGCGACTTCACCGGCGAGGCGCGGGACCGGTGGCTCGCCGAGCTCAGCGCGGCGCTTGCTCCGGCGTACTCCAACCGCAGGTGGTGACCAGGAGTCCCGACTCGACCGTCAGGACTCCCGACTCGACCCGCGCAAGTCCCGACTCAACTCAGCGGGCCCGGCGGCCCAGCCGCTCGACGTCCATGATCACGACCGAGCGGGGCTCCAGGCGCAGCCAGCCGCGGGCCGCGAAGTCGGCCAGCGCCTTGTTGACGGTCTCGCGGGAGGCGCCGACCAGCTGGGCCAGCTCCTCCTGGGTGAGGTCGTGGTGGACGTGGACGCCGTCGTCGGCGGTGCGGCCGAACCGGTCGGCGAGGTCGAGCAGC
Source organism: Nocardioides pantholopis (assembly GCF_003710085.1). NCBI lineage: Bacteria > Bacillati > Actinomycetota > Actinomycetes > Propionibacteriales > Nocardioidaceae > Nocardioides > Nocardioides pantholopis. Next base: position 278,309 of record NZ_CP033324.1, read on the forward strand.
GCCTTGGCCACGCGACCGGGTACGTCGGAGAAGACCAGGTCGGCCACCACGTCGTTGGCCTTGCGCAGCCGGCTGGCGAGCTGGGCGAGCAGGCCGCGGGCGACCATCGGCCGACCGTCGAGCCAGCGCAGCAGGTCCTCGTGGGAGAGCGAGGCGAAGCCGGCGTCGGTGACGGCGGTGACGGTGCCGGAGCGCGGGCCCGGGTCGAAGAGCGAGAGCTCGCCGAACATCTGGCCGGGGCCGAGGATCGCGAGCAGGTTCTCGCGGCCGTCGGCCGAGGTGCGCCCGAGCTTCACCTTGCCGTCGAGCACGACGTAGAGCTTGTCGCCGGTGTCTCCCTCGTGGAAGAGCACCTCGCCGCGTCGCAGTCGGCTCTCGGTCATGGAGGCGCGCAGCGCGGTCGCGGCCTCGTCGTCCAGAGCACTGAAAAGCGGTGCCTGACGCAGCACGTCGTTGTCCACGGTTCCTCCTTGGTTGCGCCGGCTGGCATGCGCGGCGTCGCGGGAATCCTATCCAGTGCCCTAGATCACAGGAACCATTGGTCCCCCAAGGAACGTATTCGGCCGGCGCGGCGGCCTGTCGGAGCCGCGCCGTACCCTTGCCCCGTGCCCGCCGTCGAGACCGCCACCGGACTGGTGCGCCGCGCCCGCAAGATCGACCGGGTGCTGGCGCAGACCTACCCCGACGCGCGCTGCGAGCTCGACTTCGACAACCCCTTCGAGCTGCTGGTCGTGACGGTCCTGTCCGCGCAGACCACCGACAAGCGGGTCAACGCGGTCCGGCCCACCCTGTTCGCCGCCTACCCCGACCCGGCCGCCATGGCCGCTGCCGACCGGGCCCACCTCGAGCAGATCCTCGGGCCGCTCGGGTTCTTCCGGGCCAAGGCCGAGTCGCTGCTCAAGCTCAGCGCCGTCCTCGTCGAGCAGTACGCCGGCCAGGTGCCGCCCCGCCTCGACGACCTCGTCAAGCTCCCAGGCGTGGGCCGCAAGACCGCCAACGTCGTGCTCGGCAACGCCTTCGGAATCCCCGGGATCACCGTCGACACCCACTTCGGCCGGCTGGCGCGCCGCTTCGGCTGGACCGAGCAGACCGACCCGGTCAAGGTCGAGCACGCCATCGGCGCGCTGTTCCCGCCCCGGGACTGGACGATGCTCTCCCACCACCTGATCTGGCACGGCCGCCGGGTCTGCCACGCCCGCCGCCCGGCCTGCGGCGCCTGCCCGGTCGCCCGCTGGTGCCCGGCGTACGGCGAGGGCCCGACCGACGCGGCCGAGGCCGCGAAGCTGGTGAAGACCGAGGGCCGCGCGTGAGGGTCCGCATCCTGGCCGTGGTCGGCCTGCTGCTGACCGCGCTGCTGTGCTCCTGCGCGCCGGAGGCCGACGAGCCCGGCGACGGCGAGTCCGGGGGACCCTCGGCGTCCAACATCGACGTGGATACCCCCGAGCTGCGGGCGCTGAAGAAGCGGGCCGGCATCGAGCCGTGCGTCCCCGGCCCCGCGACCGACGGAGGGCTGCCCTCGCTGACCCTGGCCTGCCTGGGCGGCGGGCCGGCGGTCGACCTGGCCAGCCTCGAGGGCCCGCTCGTGCTCAACTACTGGTACGCCGCCTGCGGGCCGTGCCGCAAGGAGATGCCTGCCGTGCAGGACTTCTACGAGCGGTACGGCGACCGGGTGCCGGTGATCGGCATCGACATCATGGACGTGATGCCGAAGGCCGCGCTCGAGCTGGCCGAGCAGACGGGCGCGCGCTACCCGCAGCTCGCCGACCCGGGCGGGGACCTGCAGGGCACCGACCTGCGCGCGATCGGCTATCCCACCTTCGCCTTCCTCGACGCCGACGGCGAGACCACGATGGTCGGCGGCGGGATCGAGTCCGCCGAGGAGCTGGTCGAGCTCGTCGAGGAGCACCTGGGGATCGCGCTGTGAAGCCGTTCCCGCCCTGGCTGCTCCCGGTCCGGGAGGCCTGCGGCACCATCGAGGCCGAGCAGCTGACCCGCTACGTGCCGCCCGAGGGCGCCGACGTGCGCCGCGGCGCGGTGCTGATGCTCTTCAGCGAGGGGCCGCTGGGCGGGGAGGTGCTGCTGACCGAGCGGGCCCACGACATGCGCTCCCACCCCGGCCAGGTCTCGTTCCCCGGCGGCTCGGTCGATCCGGGGGAGTCGGTCGTCGAGGCCGCGCTGCGCGAGGCCGAGGAGGAGGTCGGCGTCGTGCCGAGCTCGGTCGAGGTCTTCGGGATGCTGCCGGAGCTGTGGCTGCCGCCCAGCAACTTCGCGGTCACGCCGGTGCTGGGCTGGTGGCGCGAGCCGGCCGAGGTCGGTGTGGTGAGCGAGGCCGAGGTGCACGCGATCCACCACGCGCCGATCGCGGAGCTGATGGACCCCGAGCACCGCGTCACCGTGCGCCACCCCAACGGCTACACCAGCCCGGGCTTCCTCATCGGGACCGACAAGGACGTCATCCTCTGGGGCTTCACCGGCGGTATCGTCGCCCGGCTCTTCGACTACCTGGGCTGGACCCGTCCCTGGGACTCCTCGCGGGTGCGTGACCTGCCGGCGTACATGCTGCAGGGTGACTCCCGGACCCAGCGCAACGCGCGGGCCGGGCTCCTCGACATCTCCGACGAGGAGCACGAACGACGGGAGCGGCCGTGAACGTCCTCGACTGGCTGCTGGTCGTGGTCGTGCTCGCCTACGCCCTGTCCGGCTACTGGCAGGGCTTCGTGACCGGTGCCTTCGCGACCGCCGGGCTGCTCCTCGGCGGGCTGTTCGGCATCTGGCTCGCGCCGATCGCCCTCGGCGAGGCCGAGCAGTCGCTGGTGGTCTCGCTCGCGGCCCTGTTCATCGTGATCCTGTCCGCGTCCCTGGGCCAGGCCCTCTTCCAGTACGCCGGCGCCCGGATCCGCTCGCGGATCACCTGGCAGCCGGCCCGGGCCCTGGACGCCGTCGGCGGCGCCGCGCTCAGCGCGGTCGCCGTGCTGCTGGTCGCCTGGGCGCTCGGGGTGGCGATCTCCGGCAGCCGGATCGGGGCGATCACCCCGGTGGTGCGGGAGTCGACGGTGCTGGCGAAGGTCAACGACACGCTGCCGCTGTCGGCTTCCTCGCTGCTGCGCTCCTTCGACTCGGTCGTCGGGACCACGTTCTTCCCCCGCTACCTCGAGCCGTTCGCGCCGGAGCGGATCGTCCAGGTGGCCCCCGGCGAGCAGGCGCTCCTCGGCCAGCCCCGGGTGGCGGCGGCCGAGGAGAGCGTGCTGAAGATCCGCGGCTCCAACAGCTGCGGACGCGGCGTCGAGGGCACCGGCTTCGTCTACGCCCGGGACCGGCTGATGACCAACGCCCACGTCGTCGCCGGGGTGTCCGACCCGGAGGTCGTGGTCGACGGCGGCTCCCCGATCCCGGCCGAGGTGGTCCTCTACGACTCCCGCCTCGACCTCGCGGTGCTGGCCTTCGACAGCGGGGACCGCGCGGCCCTCGATCTGGACTCCTCGGCCCAGCCCAAGGAGTCGGTGGTGATCCTGGGCTATCCCGAGGATGGCCCGTACGACGCCCAGGCCGCCCGGATCCGATCCGAGCAGCGGCTGCGCTCGCCCGACATCTACGGCAGCGGGTCGGTGACCCGGGAGGTCTTCTCCCTGCGCGGCCTGGTCCGGCCCGGCAACTCCGGCGGGCCGATCGTGGCGCGCGACGGCGACGTCGTCGGCGTCGTCTTCGCCGCGTCGGTCACCGACAGCGAGACCGGCTACGCGCTCACGGCCGACCAGGTGTCGGCGGCGGGGGACGCCGGCCGGGACCGCACCGCCGAGGTGTCGACGGGCGCCTGTGCCGGCTGAGCGGGCCGACGGAACCGGACGGGGCCCACGCGCGTCCCACCGGCATGCGTCGACTCCTCGCCCCGGCCGCGGCCGCGGCGCTCCTCCTGACCGGATGCGCGGCCACCACCGACAGCGGGCCGCCACCCCAGCGGGCGGAGCCCGCACCGGTGGCGGCTGACTCCCCGTCCCCGACACCGGCGTCGGCCCGGGGGGAGGTCGCGGTGGGGCACTGCTTCGTGCTCCCCGTCGAGTTCGACGGGGAGCTGTGGAACGTGCCGTTCGAGGGCCAGTTCGGGTGGGGAGGCGGTCAGCCCAGGGGGTGGCGGGGTGTCGGGGTCATGGCCCGCGTCGGCGAGCGGGAGGCTCGCTTCGTCGACCGCGGCGGCGCCACCGTCGAGTTCAGGCCGGTGACCGACCCGACGGTGCGCCGCGTGGAGGAGGCGTGGTGCGCCTGAGCGGACCCTGGCGGGGCCGAGGGATCAGGCGTGGCCCTGGAGTGCCCGGGGGATCTCCCGGCCCTGCTCGATGGCCCGGGTGGGCGGGCTGACCCGCTTGATCTTCTTCACGCCGACGAAGGCGAGCAGGCCCGCCAGCAGGACGTAGGCGCCGAAGACGATCAGGAACGCCCAGTGCAGCGACAGGCCGCTGCCGTTCCAGTGGATGAAGTAGGCGATCGCGACCGAGAGCATGATGATCGCGAGGACCGCGATGAAGCCGGCCGCCGCGAAGAGGGCGATCCCGAGCGCGCCGAAACGCGCGCTCACCTTGAGCTCGGACTTCGCGAGCTGGATCTCCTTGGAGATGAGCGTCGAGATGTCCCGGCTGGCGTCGGCGACGAGGCGGCCGATCGTGGGGTCCTCAGGGGACGGAGCCGGGGCCGGTGCGGTTGCCATGCGGGGGTTCTCCTCGTGGGTCTGGGCGTGGTGCTGACCCTACGACACGGGCCGTCGGGGTCAGGCCGGCCCTTCGGTGCCCGGTCGGTCGGTCTCGAACACGTCGGGGATCGCGTTGCCGTCGGCGTCGACAGTCTCGAGCTCCGCGAGCCGGCGGTAGGCCCGGTTGCGGGCCCGCAGCACCACCGAGGCCAGCAGCGCCGCCAGCAGCGAGCCGACGAGGACACCGACCTTGACGTGGTCGACCTGGTCGGAGCCGTGGCCGTAGGCGAGCTCGCCGATCAGCAGGGACACCGTGAACCCGATGCCGCCGAGCATCGCCAGCCCCACGACATCGACCCAGGACAGCTCCTCGTCGAGGGTGGCGCGGGTGAACCTGGCCAGCAGCCAGGTCGCGCCGGTGATGCCGACGGTCTTGCCGAGGACGAGTCCCGCGACGATGCCGAGCGCGATCGGGTCGGCCAGCGCCTCGACCAGGCCGCTGAGGCCCCCCACGTCCACCCCGGCGGCGAAGAACGCGAAGACCGGGACGGCGAAGCCGGCCGAGAGCGGCCGGATCCGGTGCTCGAAGTGCTCGGCCAGCCCCGGACCGGCGTCCGGCCCGCCGGCCGCGTGGCTGCGCAGCACCGGCACCGTGAAGCCGAGCAGGACGCCGGCGACCGTGGCGTGCACGCCGGACTCGTGGACCAGCACCCAGGTGATCAGCGCCAGCGGGACCAGCAGCCACGGCGAGCGGATCCGCTTCTGGACCAGCAGCGCGAACGCCGCCAGCGGCACCAGTGCCAGCAGCAGGAACGGCAGGTGCAGCTCGTCGGTGTAGAAGATTGCGATGATCGTGATCGCGAGCAGGTCGTCGACCACGGCGAGCGTGAGCAGGAACGTGCGCAGCCCGGAGGGCAGGTGGGTGCTGATCACCGCGAGCACCGCGACGGCGAACGCGATGTCGGTAGCGGTCGGGATCGCCCAGCCGGCCAGCGCGTCGCCGTCGCCGAGGTTCCACAGCACGAAGACCAGGGCCGGGACGGCCATGCCGCCCACAGCGGCGGCGACCGGGACCGCGGCGCGGCCCGGGTCGCGCAGGTCGCCGGCGACGAACTCCCGCTTGAGCTCCAGGCCGGCCACGAAGAAGAAGACCGCCAGCAGCCCGTCCGCGGCCCAGGTCCCGAGGGTGAGGTCGAGGTGCAGCGCCTCCGGGCCGATCCGCAGGTCGCGCAGGTCGGCGTACGAGCCGCCCCACGGGGTGTTGGCCCAGACGATCGCGATCGCGGCCGCCGCGATGAGGAGCATCCCGCCGGTCGTCTCGGCGCGCAGGATCTCCGCGATCCGGGAGGACTCGCTCCACGAGCCGCGGGCGAACAGGCGCTGACGTGCAGAGTTCTGGGATGCCATGTGAGGCTCCTTCGGGGTCGGCGGCAGACTGCCGACCAGACTTCCCGGCGCACCGGGAGCCCAGCCTACCTGCCGGATCCGGCAGGTAGGCGCCCGGCGTCAGTCGTCCGAGCTCCCCCCGGAGAGCCCCTGGGAGATCAGCTCCATCACCGAGGAGTCGGCCAGCGTGGTGACGTCGCCGATCTCGCGGTGCTCGGCGACGTCGCGCAGCAGCCGGCGCATGATCTTGCCCGAGCGGGTCTTGGGCAGCTCGGGGACGATCATGATCTGGCGCGGGGTGGCGATCGGGCCGATCTCCTTGCGGACGTGGCCGCGCAGCTCCGCGACGATGTCGGAGCCCTCTCCCGCGTCGTCGGCCTCGTCCCGGAACTCGTCGCGCAGGATGACGAACGCGCAGACCGCCTGGCCGGTGTCCTCGTCCTTGGCGCCGACGACCGCCGCCTCGGCGACCTTGGGGTGGGAGACCAGTGCCGACTCGATCTCGGTGGTGGAGAGCCGGTGGCCGGAGACGTTCATGACGTCGTCGACCCGGCCCAGCACCCACAGGTCGCCGTCGCTGTCCTTCTTGGAGCCGTCCCCCGCGAAGTAGTAGCCCTGCTTGCGGAAGCGCGACCAGTAGGTGTCGACGTAGCGCTGGTCGTCGCCCCAGATCGTGCGCAGCATCGAGGGCCACGGCTGGGTCAGCACCAGGTAGCCGCCCGACCCGTTCGGCACCGGGGTGCCCTCCTCATCGACGACCTCGGCGCTGACGCCGGGGATCGGGATCATCGCGGAGCCCGGCTTGCCGTGGGTCACCCCGGGCAGCGGGCTGATCATGATCGAGCCGGTCTCGGTCTGCCACCAGGTGTCGACCACCGGGGTGCGGTCCCCGCCGATCACGTGGCGGTACCAGACGTAGGCCTCGGGGTTGATCGGCTCGCCGACCGAGCCGAGGATCCGCAGCGAGCTCATGTCGCGCCGGTCGGGGATCTCGCGGCCCTGCTTCATGAACGAGCGGATGGCGGTCGGGGCGGTGTAGAAGATCGAGACCTTCAGGTCCTCGATGATCTGCCACCACCGGCCCTTCTCCGGGGTCTCGGGGGTGCCCTCGTAGAGGACCTGGGTGACTCCGTTGGCCAGCGGGCCGTAGACGATGTAGGAGTGCCCGGTGACCCAGCCGACGTCGGCGGTGCACCAGTAGACGTCGGTCTCCGGCTTCAGGTCGAAGACCGCCCAGTGGGTGTAGGCGCAGCCGACCAGGTAGCCGCCGGTGGTGTGCAGGATGCCCTTGGGCTTGCCGGTGGTGCCGGAGGTGTACATGACGTAGAGCGGGTGCTCGGCGTCGAAGGCCTCCGGGGTGTGCTCGGGCGAGGCGCCGTCGACGACGTCGTGCCACCACACGTCCACGGCGTCGTCCCACCCCTGCTCGCCGAGGTCCTGCCCGGTGCGGCGCACGACCAGGACCTTCTCGACCTCGAAGCCGGTGGCGGCCGTCTTGGCGCGGGCCTCGTCGACGGCGGGCTTCAGCGCGGACGCCGCGCCGCGCCGGTAGCCGCCGTCGGCGGTGATCACGACCTTCGCCTGGCAGTCGGTGAGCCGGGAGGCGAGCGCGTCGGAGGAGAAGCCGCCGAAGACCACTGTGTGCGGAGCGCCGATCCGCGCGCACGCCAGCATCGCGACGATCGCCTCCGGGATCATCGGCAGGTAGATCGCCACCCGGTCGCCGGTGGCGACGCCGAGGTCGATGAGCGCGTTGGCAGCCCGGGAGACCTCGTCCTTGAGCTCGGCGTAGGTGATGTCCCGGGTGTCGCCGGCGGGCTCACCGATCCAGTGGATCGCCACCTTGTCGCCGCGCCCGGCCTCCACGTGCCGGTCCACGCAGTTGTACGCCGCGTTGAGCCGGCCGCCGACGAACCACTTCGAGAACGGCGGGTTCGACCAGTCCAGGACCTGGTCCCAGCGGGTGTCCCAGGTCAGCCGGTCGGCCTGCTCGGCCCAGAACCCCTCCGGGTCCGCGGCGGCCCGGTCGTACGCCTCGGCCGTGAGGTTGGCGGCTGCCGCCAGGTCGGCCGGCGGTTCGAACCGGCGGTCCTCCGTCAGCAGGTTGGACAGGGTCTCGTCGCTCACGTCGTGCTCCTGGGTCGAGGGGGCGGGTGGCACCCGCCACACTAGGGGGCCCGCGATGCCCTCCGAAGCGGCTGCCGGGGGCAGCCGCTCCGGACGGCGTCCGCGGGCGGGGCGCTCAGTGCTTGACCGCCTGCTCGGCGCCCGCGCCGGTCAGGGCGCGGACCTCGAGCTCGGTGTAGCGGTCCTCGGCGGTCGGCTCCTTGGAGGTGATCGACCCCAGCCAGCCGAAGAAGAACCCGAGCGGGATCGAGACGATGCCGGGGTTCTCCAGCGGGAACCACGAGATGTCGATGCTCGTGGGCAGCAGGGACAGGTTCTTCCCGGTCGCGTCCTCGCCCTTGCCCGAGACGACCGGCGAGAAGAGCACCAGGCCCACCGAGGAGATCAGGCCGCCGTAGATGCTCCACACCGCGCCGCGGGTGTTGAAGCGGCGCCAGAACATGTTGTAGACGATCGCCGGCAGGTTCGCCGAGGCCGCGACCGCGAAGGCCAGGGCCACGAGGAACGCGATGTTGAGGTTCTGCGCCGGAATCGCCAGCAGGATCGAGACGGCGCCGATCGCGCCGGCCGCGATCCGGGTCATCCGGATCTCCTGCTGCTCGGTCGCGGTGCCCTTCTTGATCACGTTGTTGTAGATGTCGTGGGCCACCGACGCCGACGACGTCAGGGTCAGGCCCGCGACCACCGCGAGGATCGTCGCGAACGCCACCGCCGCGATCAGCGCGAGCAGGATCGCGCCTCCGGTCGAGCCGGCGCCGCCGCCGACCTCCTCGGCGAGCCGCGGCGAGGCCAGGTTGCCGGCCGCGTCCAGGGTGCTGGTGTCCAGCAGCGCCGCGGCCCCGAAGCCCAGCACCAGCGTGAACAGGTAGAAGACGCCGATCAGGCCGATCGCCCACAGCACCGACTTCCGCGCGTCCCGCGAGGTCGGGACCGTGTAGAAGCGGATCAGGATGTGCGGCAGCCCGGCGGTGCCGAGGACCAGCGCGATGCCGAGGCTGAGGAAGTCGATCTTGCTGGTCGTCGTCGCGCCGTACCGCAGCCCGGGCTCGAGGAACGCCGAGCCGGCCCCGGAGTTGGAGGCGGCGGTGCCCAGCAGGTCGGAGAGGTTGAAGTCGAACTTCAGCAGCACCAGCACCACGATCAGCGCGGAGCCGGCCATCAGCAGCACTGCCTTGACGATCTGCACCCAGGTGGTGCCCTTCATCCCGCCGACGGTGACGTAGAAGATCATCAGCGCGCCGACGGCGACGATCGTGAGGTTCTTGATCGCCTGGTCGTCGACCCCGAGCAGCAGGCTGACCAGCGCGCCGGCACCGACCATCTGGGCCAGCAGGTAGAAGATCGAGACCACCACGGTCGAGGTCGCCGCCGCCATCCGGACCGGGCGCTGGCGCATCCGGAACGCCAGCTGGTCGGCCATCGTGTAGCGCCCGGAGTTGCGCAGCATCTCCGCGACCAGCAGCAGCGCCACCAGCCAGGCGACGAGGAAGCCGATCGAGTACAGGAAGCCGTCGTACCCGCTCAGGGCGATGGCGCCGGAGATGCCGAGGAAGGATGCGGCGGACATGTAGTCGCCGCCGATCGCGAGGCCGTTCTGGACGCCGGAGAACCCGCGTCCGCCGGCATAGAAGTCGGCAGTGCCGGAGGTCTGCCGACTGGCCCAGAACGTGATCCCGACGGTCAGCGCGACGACGGCGAGGAAGAGCAGGGAGGTGAGCAGCTGGTCGTCCATCAGCGCTTCCCCTCCTCGTAGGCCGCGTCGAGCTCGCGGGCCAGCGGGTCGAGGCGAGCCGTGGAGAACCGGCTGTAGGCCCACGCGAGCAGGAACGTGGTCAGGAACTGAAGGAGCCCGAAGACCAGGGCGACGTTGATGTTGCCGATGACCTTGGTGCTCATGAAGTCGCCGGCCCAGTTCGACATGACGACGTAGAGCAGGTACCAGACCAGGAACGCGACGGTCGCCGGGAACACGAAGCCGCGGTAGCGGCGGCGCAGCTCGGTGAACTCGGCCCGCTCGTGGAGCTCGTCGTAGACCGGATCGTGACGTGCGGCCGGATCGCTCTCTTGGGTGCTCACGGGGTCCCCTTCCGCTGACGTGGCCACGGATGTGGTCGGCGTCACGTTAGGAGCGTCGTGGCGCGTCGGCACCCCCGCTCGGCGCCACGTCGCCCAGCGGCCGCCGCCCGTCGCCGAGCGGTCGGTACGGCGCGACGAGCGGTCGCCGCGCGGGGTCAGCCCCGGTCGAGCTGGACGGTCTCCGGCGTGTGCAGCCGCACCATCAGCCGCCGGGTGTGGGCCGGCACCCGATCCGGGGTGAGCAGGCTGACCACGACCATGGTGGCGAGGGCGAGCGGCACCGACCAGGCGGCGGGCTGGGCGAGCAGGACCCCGCCCCAGCCGGACGCCGGCCCGCCGGCGAGGGCGTGCACGACCGCGCTGCCCGAGCCGAGACCGCCGGCCACCAGTCCCGCGACCGCGCCGGCGTCGGTCAGCCGGCGCCACCAGATGCCGAGCAGCAGCAGCGGGCAGAACGTCGAGGCCGCGACCGCGAACGCCAGGCCGACCGCCCGGGCCACCCCGAGGTTCGGGGCGGCCAGCGCGGTCAGCGCCGGCACCAGCACCGCGACCACCGTCCCGAGCCGGAAGGCCGCCACGCCGCCGAGGCGACGCTCGCCGTAGGCGCGGCCGGTCACGTCCTGGCTGAGCACCCCGGCCACCGCGATCGCCAGGCCGGAGGAGGTGGAGAGGAAGGCCGCGAACGCGCCGGCGGTCACCAGGCCCGTCAGCAGGTCGCCGGCCAGCCCGTCCACCATCAGCCGCGGCAGCTCCAGCACCAGCACGTCCGAGCGCGCCGAGCCCACCAGGTCGGGGGCGTACGCGCGCCCCAGCGCGGCGTACGCCGGCGGCAGCAGGTAGAAGACCCCCAGCAGCGCGAGCACCACCAGCGTGGTCCGGCGGGCCGCCCGCCCGTCGGGGTTGGTGTAGAACCGCACGACCACGTGCGGGAGCCCCATCGTGCCGAGGAACGTCGCGACGATCAGTGAGTACGTCGTGTAGAGCCCCGGGCCGCCGCCCGCGGCCAGCGGCACCGACCAGCTCCCGTCCCCGGTCGCCCGGCTGCCGGGGCTGCCGTCGCCGACCCACACGATCAGCAGCACCGCCAGCGGCACCAGCAGCGCGGTGAGCTTGAGCCAGTACTGGAAGGCCTGCACGAACGTGATCGAGCGCATCCCGCCGGAGGTGACGTTCGCGAGCACCACCAGCGCGACGGTCACCGGCCCGAGCCACACCGGTGCGCCGACCGCGGAGCGCAGGGTCAGGCCGGCGCCCTGGAACTGCGGCAGCAGGTAGAGCCAGCCGATCGCCACGACCAGCACCGAGCAGGCCGCCCGCGCGGTGCGTGAGCCGAGCCGGGCCTCGGCGAAGTCCGGCAGCGTGTAGGCGCCGCTGCGGCGCAGCGGGGCGGCGACCAGCACCAGCAGCACCAGGTAGCCCGCGGTCCAGCCGATCGGGTACCAGAGCATGTCCGCGCCGAAGGTCAGCACCAGGCCGGCGACGCCCAGGAACGACGCGGCGGAGAGGTACTCCCCACCGATCGCCGAGGCGTTCAGCCGCGGGTTGACGCTGCGCGAGGCGACCATGAAGTCGCTGGTGGTCCGCGAGAACCGCAGTCCCCAGGTGCCGATGGCCAGCGTCGCGACCGCCACCAGCGCGACCGCGACGATGCCGGGCACCGCGTCCATGTTCACGGCCGGCTCTCCGGAAGCCTCACTCGTCCGCCTCGCGCAGCAGCTCGGCGAACGCCTGCTCGTTGCGCTCGGCACGGCGCACGTACCACCAGCCCAGCCCGACCAGCAGCGGGTAGACCAGCAGGCCGAGCAGCAGCCACGCCAGCGGCAGGCCGGCGACGTGCACCTCGGCGAGCCCGGGAGCCAGGTGGAAGAGCAGCGGCAGCATGCCCACGCAGCCGGCCAGGACCAGCAGCACCCGGGCGGCGAGCGCGAGCTGGTCGCGCAGCAGCGAGCCCAGGTAGATCCCGCCGAGCCGGGTGTCGGCGTCGATGTCGCGGGTCCGCGGGGGAGGGGTACGCCGCCGCGCGGGGCCGGTGACCCGGACCCGCTCGGGGCGCGGGTCGCTCACGGGGCGGCCCGGTGCAGGAGCAGCTCGCGCAGCTGGCGGGTGTGGCGTCGGCTCACTCCCAGCTCGGTCCCGCCCGGGGCGCCGGCGCCGCCGGGTCCACCGACGACGACCGAGCACCGCCCGCCCTCCATGCGCACCTCCGCGACGTGCGCCAGCGACACCAGCAGCGAGCGGTGGATGCGCACGAAGCCCGCCGGCCCCCACTCCTCCTCGAGCTGGGAGAGCGGGATCCGGACCAGGTGCGAGGCGTCGCCGGTGTGCAGCCGGGCGTAGTCGCCGTGGGCCTCGACGTGGCTGATCTCCGAGCGCCGGACGAAGCGGGTGACGCCGCCCAGCTCGACCGGCACCTGGAGGTCGCCGTCCACGGCGCGCTCGGCCACCCCCTCCACCACGCCCGCGACGCGGCGTACCGCCTCGGCGAGCCGGTCCGAGCGCACCGGCTTCAGCACGTAGTCGACCGCGCGCAGCTCGAACGCCTCGACCGCGTGGCCCTCGTGGGCCGTGACGAACACGATCGGCGGCGGGGTCCGGAACCGGCCCAGCACCTGGCCCAGCTCGAGGCCGGTGAGCCCGGGCATCTGGATGTCCAGGAACACCGCATCGACCTCGAGCTCCTGGAGGATCCGCAGCGTCTCGGTCGCGGAGTCGCAGGTGAGCACCTCGGCCACCCGGGGGTCCTCGGCGAGGAGGAAGGCGAGCTCGTCCAGCGCGGGACGCTCGTCGTCGGTGACGAGCACCCGCAGCCCCGCCCGTGGCCCGCTCATGGCTGTCCCGCCCCCTGCATGGCGGCGATCCTGCCGGTTCGGCCGCTACGGCGCCAGCGTGTCGAGCCAGTCCCGCAGGTAGCGGCCCTCGTCGTCGAGGTCGACCGTGAACCCGGACGCGAAGGCCTTCTGGGTCCACGAGTCGGGCGGGTGGGGCAGGTCCGGGGTGCTCCAGACCGAGGTGAGCCGGTGCCCGCGGACCGCGGCGATCAGGTGCTCGTTGCGGGCGGTGTAGGTCCACGGCCCGATCGTGAGCACCTCCTTGGGGGTGTCGGTCAGCGCGAGCGTGAACAGCCCGCTCCCGCCGAACCCGGCGACCACGTCGGCCGCCCGGAACGCCGCCACCTGCTCCGCCAGCGGGTGGTCCTCGGGATAGAGGATCTCGAAGCCGTGCTCGGCGAACAGCGCCTCGACGTCGGGGGTGTTGTGGCAGGCGCGCTTGAGGCTCTGGCGTCGGGAGACGAAGAGCCGGCGCGGCCGCTCCCGGGCCGCGGCCCCGGCCGCGAGATGGTCCCCGATCCGGTCCCAGCTCCGCACCATGTCCGGATGGACGTGGCGCGGCAGCGACCACATGCTGGTGGCGGTGTAGAGCCGCTCGGGGCGGCAGGGGCGCTCGAAGACGTGCACGTCGTCCTCGGCGATGCCGAAGGCGCCCAGGACGTCGAGCTCGAACGGGTGCAGCACCACCGGGTCGCGGTCGTGCTGGAGGGTGGTGAGCAGCTTGACGTCCGGCTCCAGCTCCCGGACCCGGTCCCAGGCCCACATCCGCCCGGTCTGCTCGGTGAGGAGGTGCCCGTAGTGGCCGGGCCACTCGGAGTCGAAGTGGAAGTACGCCCCGGGCAGGTCGTCGGGGGCGCTGATGTCACGGCGCACCGAGCCGAACAGCGGCGCCCGCTCCACGACGTACACGTTGCCCATCCGCTCCATCCAGGACTGGCGGAAGGTCTCGGGCAGCAGCACGTTCTTGCTGGCGACGATCTGCCCGCGCGAGCAGGTGGGGGCGTTGTAGCGGCGCAGGCTCAGCGGCGGGACGTCGAAGCGCCGCTGGAGGTAGGGGTCGTCGGGGCGGTTGTGCCGGTAGTCGGCGCTGGACTCCCACGACGCCGCAGGCCGACCCTCGAGGCGCTCGCCGAGGCGGGGTCGTGCGGCGAGAACCGCGTCGACCTCCTCCTCGCGCAGCTTGGCCAGGGCCCTGCGGGCGGAGACGACCCGCAGCACCTGCCGGTGCACGCTCACCTCGCCGAGGATCGTCGTCAGGCCGGCCACGTCGCGGAAGGGCACCCCGAGCCCGCGGTGGTCCTCGTGCTGGCGCATCCGCGCGGCCTGGGCGGCGCTGAGCAGGTCCCACAGGTCGCCGTCGAACTCCGGCTCGAAGGGCAGCCCCTCGTTGGGCAGCGCGTCGCCGGCCGGCAGCGTCCTAGCGGCGGGGGCTGCGTCGGGGGCTGCGTCGGGGGCCGGGCCCGGGGCCGGGCCCGGCTCGGCGTCCGGCTCGCCCGGGACCAGCCGCCGGGCGACGTACACGCCACCGGTGCGCAGGTGCAGGAAGGTGCGCTGGAACAGCACCCGCTGCTCCTCGCCCGTCGTGTCGGAGGCGTCCACGACGAGGTCGAACGGGGCATGGATGGTCAGGTCGACGTGCACGGCCGAGACGTCGTCGTCGGGACGGACCGCGACGACCTGCGCGTCTGGCCACTGGCCCTCCAGGAGGTCGACCCACTGCTGCGTCTCGTCGCCGCCGGCCACGATCAGCCAGGGCGCCCTGCCCCGGGGCCGGGCCTGGAGCGCCGACTCCACGGCCGCGGCGACCTCGCTCAGCACCGGCTCGCCCGGTGCCCGGTCGTCCCAGAGCTCCTCGGCCCGGCGGAGCAGGTCCGGCAGGGCCGACGCCGCCGGTCCCGGCTCGGGCTCCCCTGGTTGGCCTGGTTGGCCTGGTTGGCCCGGCTGGCTGGGCTGGCTGGGCTGGCCGGCCTCCGTTGCGTGACCGGCGAGCTTGCCGGTCACGGAGCGGCGGAGGTCTGGGAGGCGCACGGCTCCATCCAACCTCAGACCTGGACGCCCGGGGCGAACTTCGGCACCCTGACGACTACACGGGTGCCCGCACGGGGAGCGGTCTCGACCACCAGGCCGTGCTCGTCGCCGTAGGCGTTGCGCAGCCGGGCGTCGACGTTGCCGAGCCCCACCGAGTCCAGCGCCGCGTCGCCGGCCAGCGCCCGGCGTACCTTCTCGGGGTCCTCGCCGATCCCGTCGTCCTCGACCTCGATCTCGCACTCCTGGCCGCGGTCGCGGGCGACGATGCGGATGTGGCCGCCGCGGTCGCTGCGCTCCAGCCCGTGGCGCACGGCGTTCTCGACCAGCGGCTGGATGCACAGGAACGGCACCGCGACCGGCAGCACCTCGGGCGCCACGCTCAGCGTCACCTGGAGCCGGTCGCCGAAGCGGGCCTGCTCCAGGAGCAGGTAGCGCTCGACCGAGCGCAGCTCCTCGGCCAGCGTCGTGTACTCGCCGTGCCGGCGGAAGGAGTAGCGGGTGAAGTCCGCGAACTCCAGCAGCAGCTCGCGGGCCCGGTCGGGGTCGGTACGCACGAAGCTGGCGATCGCGCCGAGCGAGTTGTAGATGAAGTGCGGGCTGATCTGGGCCCGCAGGGCCCGCACCTCGGCCTCCATCACCCGGGTCCGCGAGGCGTCGAGCTCGGCGAGCTCGAGCTGGCCCGAGACCCACTGGGCGACCTCGTCGGTGGCGCGGGCCAGCCCGGCAGTCGGGTACGCCGCGAACGCCTGCAGGGTGCCGACCACGCGCTCGTCGACGACCAGCGGGGTCGCGATCACCGTGCGCACGTCGCAGCCCGGCTCCAGGCACGGCAGGTCGCCCCGGTCGAAGCTGCGCGCGGCGCCGGCCTCCACCGTCGCCGCGGCGAGTGCTGGGATCTGCGGGGCGTGGTGCTGGCCGAGCCCGTCCCAGGCGAGCAGGCCGGCGGTGTCGGTGAGGGCCAGCGCGGGCGTGCCGAGCAGGGCGCGCAGGTGCCGGATCGAGCGCTCCGCGCTCTCCCGGGTCAGCCCGGCCCGCAGTGCCGGGCTCGCCTGGGAGGCGGTGTGGAGGGTGCGGAACGTGGCCCGGTCAGCCTCGGTGCCCAGGTGTCTCCTGCGCCATCCGCGCCTCATGGCGTCATGGTGCTCACAGTTCGGTCCGGCTTGTCGAGGGGGAGGCGGGGTACCCCGGCCGCATGAGTGACTCCCCACGCGACCCGCACCGCATCGCCGGCTACCTCGGCAGCCTCGGCACCTTCACCACGGGCATCGCGGCCACGGTGCTGGTCGCCCGCCGCCGTGGCAAGACCTGGCCGGAGCGGTACGCCGTCACCGACCTGGTGCTCGGTGCGGTCGCGACCCACAAGTTCGCGCGGGTGCTCACCAAGGAGGGCGTGACCACGCCGCTACGGGCCCCGTTCACGGAGTTCGTCGGGGAGGGCGGCTCGGCCGAGGTCACCGAGAAGCCGAAGCACGGTGCGGCGCACGTCCCGGGGGAGCTGCTGACCTGCCCGTTCTGCATGGCCCCGTGGATCGCCGCGACGTACACCGCCGGGCTGGCGCTCGCGCCGGGACCGGCCCGCGCGTGGGCAGCCGTCTTCGGGATGGTCGCCGGCTCGGACTTCCTCCAGCACGTCTACGCGCGCACCCGGGAGGACTGAGCGGAGAGCCCGCGGTTCCGGCAGGCCGGCTCAGCGGAAGTCGATGAGCAGCATGTCGGTGTCGGTGCCGTCGGAGGTCGTCTCCATCGGCGTCGGCTCGTCCAGGCCGCGCACGGTCTGCGTGGCGGCTGCCGCCTCCGGTGGCCGCGGCGGGGCGAGCGCCTCGTCGCGGACCCGGGCCCGGTAGCAGCGGGCGGTGTAGGGCAGCTGCATGCCGTCCATGCCACGCCCGTAGTCGTCGTAGAAGGCGAGCACCTCGGCGAGCTTCGCCGCGCGCTCCTCCTCCGCCAGGGTGGCGATCGCCGAGCGGGAGAGGGCGAGGTCCTGGACGGTGTCCCGGTCCACCCGCTGCCAGTGCTTGAACGTCTCCTCGTCGACGGGCGCGAAGGCGGCGGAGGCGGTCAGGGGCTCGATCAGGTCCTCGCGCTGGTCCTCGTCGCCGAGGATCCGGGCGAGCCGCCGCACCCACGGGATGCGCAGGTCGGCGAAGTTCCAGACCAGCGCCAGATGCCCGCCGGGGCGCAGCACCCGGGTGATCTCCGGCAGCGCCCGCTCGTGGTCGAACCAGTGGTACGCCTGCGCGGACACGACGACGTCCACCGAGCGGTCCGGGAGGGGCAGCTCCTCCGCGGCGGCCGCCGCGGCCCGGACCCCGGGCACCGACCGCGCGAGCTGGTCGAGCATGGCGGGGTCGGGGTCGGTCGCGTGCACGTCGTGACCCAGCGCGACCAGGTGCCCGGTGAGCTTGCCGGTGCCGGCCCCGAGCTCGAGCACCGAGACCGGGCGCTCGCCGGCCAGCCACGCTGCTGCCTCGCGGGGGTACGCCGGCCGGCCCCGGTCATAGGCCGAGGCCACGGCGCCGAAGGAACGGGCGCGGTCGGGCCGGGAGTGGTCGCTCATCGGTCCGACCCTAACGCGCAGTAGCGTGACCCGGCGTGACCGTCGATCCACTTGCCCGGCTGGTGTCGCTCGAGGGCGTCCCCAGTGCCTTCGCCGCAGCGCGGGACGGCATCGACGTGATGCTGCGCGACCGCGGCCTGCGGCGTACCTCCCCGGAGACGACAGCCGAGTCGCTGCTCCGCGGCGCCCACGCCAGCGCCGTGCTGGAGGGCTCCACCGCCACCCTCGCCGAGGTCCGGGCCGGCACCGGCGACGCGGTGGCCGCGGATGCGGTGCGGGTCTCGGCGGCGCTGCTGGCCGAGGTGCCGACGCTGCGGCGCTCCCCGCTCCAGGCGCTCGCGCGGGTGCACGCACTGGCGGGCGCCACGTCGCTGCCCGAGGACCGCCTCGGCCGGCCCCGCGACGCGGCCTCGGCCGAGCGGCTCCAGGAGCTGGCCACGATCCTGACCGCGCCCACGCAGGCGCCGGCCCTGATCGTCGCCGCGGTCCTGCACGCCGAGCTCGCCACGGCCGCGCCGTTCGCCTCGCACAACGGCATGGTGGCCCGAGCCGCGGAGCGGCTGGTGCTGGTCTCCCGGGCGGTGGACGAGAAGTCGCTGGTGGTGCCCGAGGCCGGTCACCTGGCGCTGCGCGCGGCGTACGAGTCGAACCTGCGCGGCTACGCCGAGGGCGGGCGGGCCGGCGTCCACGCGTGGCTGCTCTACGCCGCCGAGGCGTACGCCGCCGGGGCCGAGGCGAGCCCGCTGCGCCGCCCCGCGGAGTAGCCCCGCGGAGTAGGAGGCTGCCCGAACATGCGAGTGGCACCCGCGTTCTTCACCCGGATGCCACCGCTGACACGCGAAACCATGGCTACCAGGCGTGCAAGGTCAACTACTGCGGCCGGCTTCACCGGCTCGGACAGCGCCCCCAAGGAGGGTAGATCGCCGCGTGGGTACCGCGGTTCGCGTGTACGTCTGTGGAGTTGTGACTTCTTTTCTACGCCCGTTCGGGGGCGGGGACAAGCCTTGACTTTCGGGCCCGCCAGGGGGCGGTGCTCAGGCCTCGAGCCGGCGCTTGCGGGCGCTGGCCCAGAGCATGCCGCCGACCGCCACGGCCCCGCCGACGGCGAGCGCCGCGAGCGTGGGCCGGCCCGCCGGGAGGACCCGGCTGCGCAGGGCGATGGGGCGGTTGAAGACCAGGACCGGCCAGCCCTTCGCAGCGGCGAGGCGACGCAGGTCGCGGTCCGGGTTCACGGCGTAGGGGTGCCCGACTGCCCCGAGCATCGGGGCGTCCGTGACCGAGTCGCTGTAGGCGTAGCACTCGGCGAGGTCGTAGCCGGCCTCGTCGGCCAGCTCGCGGATCGCGCGGGCCTTCTCCTCGGCGTAGGCGTAGAACGCGATGCCGCCGGTGTAGCGGCCGTCCTCGACCTCCATGCGGGTCGCGATGACCCGGTCCGCGCCGAGCATCGCGCCGATCGGCTCGACCACCTCGCTTCCGGACGCCGAGACGATGACGACGTCGCGGCCGGCGAGCCGGTGCTCCTCGATCAGCGAGACCGCCTCGTCGTAGACCAGCGGGTCGACGATGTGGTGCAGGGTCTCGGCGACGATCTCCTTGACGGTGGCCACGTCCCAGCCGGCGCACAGCTGTGACATGAACTGGCGCATCTTCTCCATCTGGTCGTGGTCCGCGCCGCCGACCAGGTAGACGAACTGGGCGTACGTCGAGCGCAGCACCGCGCGGCGAGAGATCAGGCCGCCGGCCTGGAAGGGCCGGCTGAACGCCAGCGTGCTCGATTTCGCGATGATCGTCTTGTCGAGGTCGAAGAAGGCCGCAGTGGGGCGGGACGCCATGGGGACATCGTAGGTGGCGAGCCGGTGACCCCGACCAGGTTCCGTCCACAGGGCCGCGCGGGGCGGCCCTCGTCCACAGCCCGGGGCCCGGCGTCCGGCCGGCGTCTCCGGGGCCGGGAGCCTGCTGCCATGCGCACGCCCCTCCTCATCACCGCCGACGAGTCGCTCCTCGACGAGCTGCTCCGCCTGGCTGCGGCCGCCGGGGTCACCCCGGACGTCGCCCACGACGCCGCGGCCGCCCTGCGGGGCTGGGCGGCGGCGCCCCTGGTCCTGCTCGGCGCCGACCTCGCGGCCCCGGTGGCCCGGCTCGCGCCGGGCCGGCGCCCGGGGGTGCACGTGGTCGCCTGGGGCGAGTCCCCCGACGAGCTGTTCCGGCTGGCCCTCGCGGTCGGTGCGGAGAACGTCGCCGAGCTGCCCCGCTCCGACGGCTGGCTCACCGACCTGCTCACCGACCTGGGAGACAGCGGCCGGGCGCGAGGCTTCACGGTGGGGGTCCTGGGTGGCTCCGGCGGCGCCGGGGCGACGACGTTCGCGTGCGCGCTCGGTCAGGTCGCGGCCCGGTCCGGGCCGGCGGTGGTGATCGACGCCGACCCGCTCGGTCCCGGCGTGGACCGGGTGCTCGGCCTCGAGGGCGAGGAGGGGGTCCGCTGGGACGCGCTGTGCCAGACCACCGGGCGGCTGGGCGCCCGGTCGCTGCGCGACGCGCTGCCCCGGCGCGGCGACCTCGGAGCCCTCACCTGGTACGCCGGAGCCAGCGAGCCGCTGCCGGCGGACGCCGTCCGGGAGGTGCTCTCGGCGGCCCAGCGTGGCCACGACGTCGTCGTCGTGGACCTGCCCCGGGCGGCGGACCCCGTGGTCGAGGAGGTGACGGCCCGGTGCGACCTGGTGCTCGTGGTGGTCACGCCCGGCCTGGCCGGTCTCGCGTCCGCCGCCCGGCTGTGCGCCCGCCTTCCGGACCGCAGCGGGGTCCGGCTGGTGGTCCGGGGCCCGGCGCCGGACCCCCGTGAGGTCGCCCGGCTGACCGGGGTGGGGGTCCTGGTGACGATGGCGGACCAGCGCGGTCTGGCGGAGTCGATCGGGCTCGGCCTGGGGCCGGTGCGGTCGCGGCGCGGCCCGTTGGCCCGGGCCGTCGGCGAGGTGCTCGCGCGGGTCGCGGTGAGCCGGGCCGCCGCGTGAGCGCCACCACGGACCCGGCCCCGGGGCTGCCGGCCGGCACGCTCGACGCCGTCCGCGACCGCCTCGCCGCCCATCCGGGCCCGGTGACCCCGCACCGGGTGGCCGAGGCGCTGCGGGAGGCGGGCCGCCCGGTGGGCGACGCCACGGTGCTGGCCGTCTACGAGTCGCTGCGCCGCGACATCGTCGGCGCGGGTCCGCTGGAGCCGCTGCTGCGGCTGCCGGACGTGACCGACGTCCTGGTCAACGGGCCCGAGGAGGTCTATCTCGACCGCGGCCGCGGCCTGGAGCGCACCGGGACGACGTTTCCCGACGAGGCCGCGGTCCGCCGCCTCGCCCAGCGCCTGGCGGCCGCTGCCGGCCGACGCCTCGACGACGCCGCCCCGCACGCCGACCTGCGACTCGCCGACGGCACCCGCTTCCACGCGGTGCTGGCCCCGGTCTCCCGGCCCGGAACGGCCCTGTCCCTGCGGGTGCCCCGGCGCCAGCACTTCTCGCTGGCCGACCTGGTCGCCGCCGGCGGGCTGAGCCGCGAGGGCGCCCGCCTGCTCGAGGCGGTGCTGGCCGCGCGCCTGGCCTTCCTGGTGAGCGGCGGCACCGGCAGCGGCAAGACCACCCTGCTCTCGGCACTGCTGTCCGCGGTGCCCGCGACGGAGCGGCTGGTCGTGGTCGAGGACGCCTCCGAGCTGCGGCCGGAGCACCCGCACGTCGTCGGCCTGGAGGGGCGGCCGCCCAACATCGAGGGCGCCGGCGCCATCGACGTGCGCACGCTGGTCCGGCAGGCGCTGCGGATGCGTCCGGACCGGCTCGTGGTGGGTGAGGTGCGCGGTGCGGAGGTGGTGGACCTGCTCGCGGCGCTCAACACCGGCCACGAGGGCGGCTGCGGGACCTTGCACGCCAACTCCGCGGCCGACGTGCCGGCGCGGGTCGAGGCGCTGGCGCTGGCCGCCGGGCTCGACCGGGCCGCCGCTCACAGCCAGCTCGCGTCCGGGGTGGACCTGGTGCTGCACGTGGTGCGGGGCCGCGACGGCGCCCGCCGGCTCCGGGAGGTCGCGGCCCCGGAGCGGGAGCCGACCGGCCTGGTCCGGATGGTCACGGCCGTCGAGTTCGACTCCGCCGGCCGCAGCCGCACCGGTCCCGCGGCCGACCGGCTGGACGCGCTGCTGGACCGGCGAGCCGGATGAGCCCGGTCGGCATGACCGAGAGCATGACCCAGAGCATGGCCGGGAGAATGGCCGAGCCCGCCGCGCTGGTCGCGGCCGTTTGCGCGGCGGGAGCCGTGCTCCTGATGTTCCCGTCGAGCCGGTCGGGACCTCGCCGTCGCCTGCCCGGGGCAGGCCCGCCCGTGCTGGTCGGTGCCGTCGGGGCGGTGCTGGTACTGGGCGATGCGACCGGTCAGCGGGCCGCCCTCGTCCTGGTGGCCGCGGGAGCGCTGGCCGGCGCCCTGGCGCTGTGGCGTCAGCGTGCCGCCCGGATGGAGGCCGAGCACGTCGGCGGCCGGGTGCTGGAGACCTGCGAGCAGCTCGCGGCCGAGCTCTCGGTGGGCCAGCCGCCCGGGCTCGCGCTGCGGCGCGCCGCCGCGCTGTGGCCGCCCGTGCGGCCCGCGGCCGAGGCGTTCCGGGTGGGCGCGGACGTGCCCGACGCACTGCGGCAGACGGCGCGAGCGCCGGGGGCGGGGGACCTGCGACTGGTGGCGGCCGCCTGGCAGGTCTCGCACCGCACCGGGCAGGGGCTCGCGGAGGCGGTCGACCGGGTGGCGGTCGAGCTCCGCGCCGCCCGCGCCACCCGGCGCGTCGTCGCCGGTGAGCTGGCCTCGGCCCGGGCCACCGCCCGCCTGGTGGCCGGCCTGCCGGTACTGGCGCTGGCCATGGGCTCGGGGGCCGGAGGCGACCCCTGGGGGTTCCTGCTCGGCTCGCCGGCCGGGCTGGCCTGCCTCGCCGGCGGCGCCGGGTTCGCACTCACCGGGCTGGCCTGGATCGAGGCGATCGCCCGCGACGTGGACCGCGCCCGGTGAGCCCGGGCGCCGCGCTCGTCCTGGCCGCCCTCGCGGCCGGGGGAGCGCTGGCCCTGGCCCTGCCCGGCCGATCGGGCGACCTGCCGCCCCGCGCCTTCCCGCCGGGTCCCGCCGGAGCCACGGGCTCTGCGGGGCACGGGGCCCGCCGTGGCGACGACCAGGGCTGGATGCTGCGCTACCGCCCGCTGTGGTCGGCGCTCGCCGGCCTCGGCGCGCTCACCTTCCTCGGCGGCCCGGCGGGGGTGGTGGCGGCTCCGGTGACCGGGGCGGTGGTCTGGGTGGCGGTCGGCCGCGCCGAGCCACCGGCGCAGCGTCGCCGTCGGGAGGCGGTCCGCGCGGACCTGCCGCACGTGGTCGGTCTGCTCGCTGCCGCGCTGCGCGCCGGCACCGCGCCGGGGGCTGCGGTCGCCGCCGTCGGCGCGGCCCTGCCCGGCGCCGCCGCGGACCGGCTCGCGCCCGTGGCGGCCCGGCTCGCGGTGGGGGTCGATCCGGGCCAGGTCTGGGCCGAGCTGGCCGAGGACCCGGTCCTGGCACCGCTCGGCCGGACCATGGCCCGGGCCCAGGCGACCGGAGCTCCGGTGGTCCGCTCCGTGGAACGGCTGGCCGAGGAGCTGGCGCAGACGGCCCGGGCCGACGTCGAGGACCGGGCCCGCGCCGTCGGCGTCCGGGCCGCGCTGCCGCTGGGGCTGTGCCTGCTGCCCGCCTTCGTGCTCGTGGGGATCGTGCCGCTGGTCGCCGGGATGCTCGGCACCCTCGGCCTGTGACCGGGCGGCTCGGGCCGCCAACCGTCCACCGCCCGGCCCTCCGCGCCGGCCCTCCACAGCGGCGCCCCAGCACCGGGCCCGGCGTCGCCGCCGCGGCCGAGTGTGGTCCCGGTGGCCACGCCCGTGGCCGGAGAAGGAGAAGATCCGATGACCCACATCCCCACCCCGCCGATCCCGCTGCCCCGCTCGGGCCGCGACGAGCGCGGCATCACGACAGCCGAGTACGCCGTGGGCACGGCCGCCGGCGCCGGCCTGGCCGGCCTGCTCTACAAGCTGCTCACCGGCGGCTTCGGTGACAAGCTGCTCAAGTCGCTGTTCGACCACGTCCTCGGCCTGCTGGGCATCGGGTGAGTGGCGGCCGTCCGCGCGGGGAGCGGGGGGCGGCGACCGCCGAGCTGGCGCTGGTGCTGCCGCTGCTGGTCGCGGTCACGATCGGCCTGGTCTGGCTGCTCGCGGTCGGCGCAGCGCAGGTCCGGGTCGTCGACGCCGCCCGCGAGACCGCGCGGGCGGCGGCCCGCGGCGACGCCGACGCCGCGGCGATCGCCCGCGGGCAGGGGGTGGCGCCGCCCGGATCCCGGATCACCCTGGCGCGGGGACCGGAGGAGGTCCGGGCCACCGCCAGCGGGCGGGTCCGCGGCCCGGGCGGGCTGTTCGCCTTCCTGCCCGGCGTGACCGTGCGGTCCGAGGCGGTGGCGGCGGCCGAGGACCTGCCGTGACCGGCTCGCCGGCCCGCGACGAGCGCGGCTCCGCGTCGCTGATGGCCACGGCCTGCCTGGGGGTCCTGCTGCTGGTCGGCGCGGGGCTCGGGGTGGTGGCCGCGATGGTCGTGGCCCATCGCCAGGCGCAGGCGGCCGCCGACCTGGCGGCGCTCGCCGCCGCCCAGGACGTCGCCCGAGGCGGCAGCGGCTGCGGGGCGGGGATGGCGATCGCCCAGGCGAACGACGCGAGCGTCCTGGAGTGCCGCGTCGACGGTCGCGACGTGCGGCTGCGGGTGTCGGTGCGGGGGCCGCGCTGGCTGGGTCAGGACGGCGACCTGGTCGCCGAGGCCCGGGCCGGCCCGGCCTGAGCTGGCCTAGGTGGCCTAGGTGGTCGGGGCGCCGGCCAGCAGCACCGTGAGCAGGGCGGCGGCGCCGGCCTTGTCGAGGGGGTTGTTCTGGTTGCCGCACTTCGGCGACTGGATGCACGAGGGGCAGCCGTCCAGGCAGGCGCACGAGTGGATCGTCTCGAGCGTCGCCGAGAGCCACGCGCGGGCCGCGGCGTACCCGCGCTCGGCGAAGCCGGCCCCGCCGGGGTGACCGTCGTGGACGAAGACCGTGAGCATCCCGGTGTCGGGGTGGACGGCCGTGGAGACGCCGCCGATGTCCCACCGGTCGCAGGTGGCGAACAGCGGCAGCAGGCCGATCGAGCAGTGCTCGGCGGCGTGCGCGGCGCCGGGGAGGTCCGCGGTCGCCAGCCCGCTCTCGGCGAGCACGTGATCCGGGACTGTCCACCAGACCGCGGCCGTGCGCAGCGTGCGCTCGGGCAGGTCGAGCGGCTCCTCGGCGAGCACCTCACCGCTGGGCTGGCGGCGCTTGAGGAACGACACGACCTGGTGGCTGACGTCGACGTCGCCGAACGAGAGCCGGCAGCCGCCCCAGTCCTGGTGCTCGCGCTCGGCGACGATCGCGATGTCGGTGATCTCCCGCGCCGAGGTGGAGTAGCCGGGGTCGGCCCGGCCGATGACCGCGACGTGCTCGTCGAGGTCCAGGGAGTCCACCAGCCAGGTCTCCCCGCGGTGGACGTAGACAGCGCCCGGGTGCGCCGCGGCGTGCGCGCCGGCGGCATCGACGGTGCCGATGACCCGACCGGTCCCGGCCTCGACCAGCTGCACCGGGGAGCCGCCCGAGGAGCGGATGTCGGCGAGGTCTGCGGCCCGGCGCCGGTCGGTCCAGAACCAGCCGCGCGGCCGCCGACGCAGCAGCCCGGCGGCGGTGAGCGCATCGACCACGTCGCGGGCCGTGGGACCGAACAGCGGCAGGTCCTCCTCGGTCAGCGGGGCCTCCTGCGCGGCGGCGCACAGGTGCGGCCCCAGCACGTAGGGATTGCCGGGGTCGAAGACCGTGGCCTCGACCGGCTGGCCGAGCAGGGCCTCGGGATGGTTGACGAGGTAGGTGTCCAGCGGGTCGTCGCGGGCGACGAGGATTCCCAGCGCGTCGCCGGCCCCCCGTCCGGCGCGCCCGAGCTGCTGCCACAGGGCGGCGCGGGTGCCGGGGAAGCCCGCCATCAGCACGGCGTCCAGCCCGCTGATGTCGATGCCGAGCTCGAGGGCGTTGGTCGCCGCGAGACCGGTGAGGTCGCCGCGGCGCAGCGCGTCCTCGAGGGCCCGCCGCTCCTCGGGGAGGTAGCCGCCGCGGTAGGACGCGACGCGCCCCGGCAGTGCTGGGTCCACCTCGGCCAGCAGCTCCGCAGCGGTCATCGCGACCTGCTCGGCCCCGCGCCGGGAGCGCACGAACGCCAGCGTGCGCACCCCCTCGACGACCAGGTCGGCGAGCAGGTCGGCGGTCTCGGAGGACGCGGCCCGGCGCACCGGCGCGCCGTTCTCCCCGGTGAACGAGGTGAACGGCGGCTCCCACAGGGCCAGCGCGACCCGGCCCCGCGGCGAGGCGTCGGCGGTGACGGCCAGGACGTCCAGGCCGGTCAGCCGGCGCGCGGCCGTCTCCGGCTCGGCGACCGTCGCCGAGGCCAGCACGAAGGTGGGATAGGCCCCGTAGGAGGCGCAGACCCGTCGCAGCCGGCGCAGGACGTGGCTGACGTGGGCGCCGAAGACGCCGCGGTAGTGGTGGCACTCGTCGACGACCACGAAGCGCAGCGACCGCAGGAACTGGGCCCAGCGGGCGTGCCCCGGCAGCAGCGAGCGGTGCAGCATGTCGGGGTTGGTGAGGACGTACTCGGCGTGGTCGCGCGCCCAGTCGCGCTGCTCGCGCCCGCTGTCGCCGTCGTGGGTGGTCGCCCGCACGTCGAGGCCGAGCGAGGTGATCGAGGTCAGCTGGTCCTGGGCGAGGGCCTTGGTCGGCGCGAGGTAGAGCGCGGTGGCACCGCGCTGGCCACGCGCGCCTCGGGACTCGCGGATCCGGGTGAGGGCGGGCAGCTGGTAGGCCAGCGACTTGCCGGAGGCCGTGCCGGTCGCGACCACGACGTGCTGCCCGGCGTGCGCGGCCTCGGCGGCCACCGCCTGGTGACGCCAGGGCGAGCGCACCCCGCGGGCCCCGAAGGCGGCGACCACGTCGGGACTGGTCCAGTCCGGCCAGGGCACCGGGTCGCCCGCCCGCGGCGGGAGCACCTCGAGGTGGGTGAGGCGGTCCTCCCGGCCCGGCACCGAGGCCAGGCGGTCCACCAGTGCGGCAACCGAGCCGCCGCGCGGGGAGAGGGTCGTCGTCACGGTCCCGATTCTGGCAGGGCGCACCGACACGCAGCCGGTCCGCCGGGGGGCGACCGGTCGCCGTGGGGGCAGCCGGGGTTAACTACGGTGTGCGGCCGACTCGTCGGCGTGGTTTCATATGCAGGCCAAGTGTGGGGACGCGGTGTCTCCAGCAAGGCGGCTCAGTCAGTCCTTCGAGGGAGTACACGTGGACCTCACTCTTGCAACGCGCGACGTCGATGGGAAGACCATCGTTGCCGTCGGCGGCGAGATCGACGTCTACACGGCCCCCAAGCTGCGCGACAAGATCACCGAGCTGGTCGCCGCCGGTGTCTACGACCTCGTCATCGACATGGAGGCCGTCGAGTTCCTCGACTCCACCGGTCTGGGCGTGCTGGTCGGCGGCCTGAAGAAGGTGCGCGCCCACGACGGCTCGCTGCACCTGGTCTGCACCCAGGACCGCCTGCTGAAGATCTTCCGCATCACCGGCCTCGCCAAGGTGTTCGTGATCCACGACTCCGCCGACGCCGCGCTCGCCAACAGCTGAGCGCACCCCTCCTCCCGGCTCCCGCCGGCCCGGCCGCGCCCCGCGCATCCGGGCCGTTCGCGCGCCCTGACTCGCACCCCTGATGTGGTGTGCGTCACATCCTTCACCGTGACGCACGTCTCATCTGCGTAGACTCCCGCTCGTTCCGACCTGGATCGCTCCACCCATCCGCGGCCCCGAGCCGCAGCATCCATCTCTGGAGGAAGCAGATGACGGGGATCTCTCCCGCTGTCGTGGAAGTCTCCGGTGGCAACTTCGTCCTGGTCGTCGTCGTCGCCCTGATCGCGCTCGGCGCGCTGGCGATGGCGGCGATGTTCCGCCAGGAGGTCCTGTCCGCCGCCGAGGGCACCGCGAGCATGAAGGCCATCGCCCAGGCCGTCCAGGAGGGCGCGGACGCCTACCTGCGGCGGCAGTTCCGGACCCTCGCGATCTTCGCGGCACTCGCGTTCTTCCTGCTGCTGGCGCTGCCGGCGGACGACGCAGTGGTCCGGATCTTCCGGTCGGTGTTCTTCCTGGTCGGTGCCGGGTTCTCCGGCGCCGTCGGCTACCTGGGCATGTCGCTGGCGGTGCGCGCGAACCTGCGGGTCGCCGCGGCCGCCAACACCACCGGCCGCGAGGCCGCGATGAACATCGGCCTGCGCACCGGCGCCACCGTCGGGATGCTGACCGTCGGGCTCGGGCTGCTCGGCGCGAGCGTCGTGGTGCTCTGCTTCCAGGACGAGGCGCCGCACGTGCTGGAGGGCTTCGGCTTCGGCGCCGCGCTGCTCGCGATGTTCATGCGGGTCGGCGGCGGCATCTTCACCAAGGCCGCCGACGTCGGCGCGGACCTGGTCGGCAAGGTCGAGAACAACATCCCCGAGGACGACCCGCGCAACGCGGCGACGATCGCTGACAACGTCGGCGACAACGTGGGCGACTGCGCCGGCATGGCGGCCGACCTCTTCGAGTCGTACGCCGTCACGCTGGTCGCGGCGCTGATCCTGGGCTCCCAGGCGTTCGGCGACGCCGGGCTGGTCTTCCCGCTGCTGATCCCCGCGATCGGCGCGCTGACCGCGGTCGCCGGGGTCTACCTGACCCGGCCCAAGGCCGGCGAGAACGGGCTGGTCACGATCAACCGGTCCTTCTACCTCTCCTCGGGCATCGCGGCGATCGCCTCGGTCGTGCTCGCGTTCGTCTACCTGCCGACCAGCTTCGGCGACCTCGAGGGCCTGGAGGACAACACGCTCGACCGGGTGATCGGCGGCACCGCCGACGGCAACCCGGCGCTGATCGCCGCGGTCGCGGTGGTGATCGGCATCGTGATGGCGGCCGGCATCCTGGCCCTGACCGGCTACTACACCGGCACCGAGTACCGCCCGGTCAAGGACGTCGGCCGGACCTCGCTGACCGGGCCGGCCACCGTGATCCTCTCGGGCCTCTCGGTCGGCTTCGAGTCGGCGGTCTACACGACGCTGGTCATCGGCGCCGCCGTGTTCGGGGCGTTCCTGCTCGGCGGGGTCTCGCTGACGGTCTCGCTCTTCGCGGTCGCGCTGGCCGGCTGCGGACTGCTCACGACCGTCGGCGTCATCGTCGCGATGGACACCTTCGGCCCGGTCTCCGACAACGCCCAGGGCGTGGCGGAGATGTCGGGCGACGTCAGCCCCGAGGGCGCCCAGATCCTGACCGAGCTCGACGCGGTCGGCAACACGACCAAGGCGATCACCAAGGGCATCGCGATCGCCACGGCCGTGCTGGCGGCGACCGCGCTGTTCGGCTCCTACGCGACCTCGGCCTTCGAGGCGCTCGAGGACGCCAAGCCGGACGAGGA
This sequence comes from Nocardioides pantholopis, assembly GCF_003710085.1. Classification (NCBI taxonomy): domain Bacteria; kingdom Bacillati; phylum Actinomycetota; class Actinomycetes; order Propionibacteriales; family Nocardioidaceae; genus Nocardioides; species Nocardioides pantholopis. The sequence goes on from NZ_CP033324.1 coordinate 307,526, forward strand.
CGAGTTCGCGCTGGCCGACTTCTTCGTATTCAACCCGGCGGTCCTGGTCGGGGTGCTGCTCGGCGCCGCCGTCGTGTTCATGTTCTCGGGGCTGGCGATCAACGCGGTCGCCCGGGCGGCGAGCGCGGTGGTCTTCGAGGTGCGCCGGCAGTTCCGCGAGATCCCCGGGATCATGGAGGGCACCGGCCGCCCGGAGTACGGCAAGGTCGTCGACATCGTCACCAAGGACTCCCTGCGCGAGCTGATCACGCCGGGCATCCTGGCGGTCCTGGCGCCGATCGCTGTCGGGTTCGGGCTCGGGGTGACGGCGCTGGCCGGCTTCCTCGCCGGCGCGATCGGCACCGGCACCCTGATGGCTGTCTTCCTGGCCAACTCCGGTGGTGCCTGGGACAACGCCAAGAAGCTCGTCGAGGACGGCCACCACGGCGGCAAGGGCTCCGAGGCCCACGCCGCCACGATCATCGGCGACACGGTCGGCGACCCGTTCAAGGACACCGCGGGCCCGGCCATCAACCCGCTGATCAAGGTGATGAACCTGGTCTCGCTGCTCATCGTCAGCGCCGTGGTGTCGCTGAGCGTCGGCGAGGACGAGAACGACGTCGCCCGGATCCTGATCGCGATCGCGGCCGCCGCGATCATCGCCGCCGCGGTCATCATGTCCAAGCGGCGCTCGGTCATGATCGGCGACGACGCGCCCCCCGGCCCGCCGCCCCCGCCGCCGCCGACCACGGTGGACCCCTCCCCGGCCGAGCACCTCTAGCACCGGCACGCCCCTGACGGGGCCGGCGCGACGCGCCGGCCCCGTCCCGGCGTCCGGGGCGGGGCCGGCCTCGTCAGCGGGTCAGCAGGTGGGCCGCCTCGAGCCCCGCGAGCAGGGCGGTGGTCCCGGCCAGCACGAACGTGGGGCCGCCGATCGGCCGGTAGACCCGGGAGGCACGGTCGTCGTCGTAGCGCCGCCATCCCTCGCCCAGCACCCAGAGCGTGAGCAGGACGATCGGGACCAGCAGCACCAGCGCCGCAGCGCCCAGCTCCGACCAGGTGTGGCGAGCGGTCCCGACGCCCACCGCGAGCAGGGTCAGCGCCGTCCGCTCCCAGGCCAGCGTCGTCCGCTCGTCGCTGGGCACGGTGCGACGGCGCGGCCCGCCGTCCGGCCGCGGGGCGCCGGTCACGGACGGGTCCTCACAGCCACGAGACGATCAGGATGGCGCCGATCCCGGCTACCAGCAGCACCAGCAGGACCCCGAACCCGATCGCCGGCAGCGGCTCCCCGCGCCGCATCGACCGCTCCACCAGGCCCCACTGCAGCCACGACACGAGGGCGGTGAGGAGGGCGAGCCCGACCAGGACCAGCGCGATCGCGTCCTGGACGCCGGCAGGGATCGACAGCTTCACCACGTCGAGGGCGACCCCGGCGGCGAGCAGCGCCAGCGCGGTCCGGACCCAGGCCAGGAACGTCCTCTCGTTGGCGAGGCTGGAGCTGTAGTCCGGCTCCTCGCCCTGGCCATAGACCCACTGTGGCCGGCGCTTCGCTCGCTCATCCATCCATCCAGTGTCACCCCTCCTCACTCATCTTTGGACCGCGCGACCCGCACACAGGCGGCGACCAGGCGGGGGAGGTCGTCCGGGCCCACCAGCGCCGCCAGCCCGGTCGGGGACGTGGGCAGCCCGAGCCGGGCCGCCCCGGTGGCCGCCAGGGGGTCGACGTACGGCGCGAGGTCGGTCCAGACGCCCTGGACCTCGCGGCAGAAGATCGCCGCGCCGGCCGGCCCGATGCCCGTGAACTGCTGCAGGTCGCGCGCGAGGTCGTCGCTGCGGGCGTGCAGCGCGCGCAGGTCCCCGCCGTACTCGTCGAGCACCCGGTCGGCCAGTGCGCCGAGCTGGGTGGAGGTGCGCTCGTCGTAGCGCCGGTAGCCCCCGCGACCCAGTGCGCCGACGCGCTGCTGCCGGGTGGTCCGCCGGGTGCGCTCGGGGGTGGTGCAGCCCGCACGGAACAGCTCGCGCGCGGTGGCGACCGCGACCTCGGAGCGGATCCGCGCGGAGAGCAGCAGCGTGAGCACCAGCAGCTGCCACAGGGGCGCCGGCTGGTCGGCGAGCCGGATCCCCGCGTCCTCGGCGTACGTCGTGCCGTGCCGGTCCAGCAGCGCCCGGACCGTCCTCGCCCGGCCTGCCTGGCTCGCGTCTCCCATGGTGGCTGCGGTACCCGGCCGCGCCTGTCCGTCCCCGTCGCTAGGGTCGCTGGCGTGACCAGCGACCGTGACCTGGCGCGGTGGCGGATCCGCGACCAGCACCTGGCGGCACCGCACGCGGCGTCCGCGTCGGACGTCGTCGCGAGCCTGCTCGCGGTCCAGGCCGAGAACCCCGGCCAGGCGGCGTGGGCGGTCGCGACGCGCACCACCCGGCCCGACCCGGGCGACCTCGACGGGCTGCTCGACACCGGGGCGGTGATCCGCACCCACGTGCTCCGGCCCACCTGGCACTTCGTGGCCAGGGCCGACCTGGGCTGGCTCCAGGAGCTGACCGCGCCGCGGGTCCGCCCGGTCTACTGGCGCCAGCTGGTCGACCAGCACGGCTGGACCGCGCAGGACCTCGAGCGGGCGCTCGCCGGCGTGGTCGAGAGTCTCACCGCGCGGCCGGACCAGACCCGGGAGCAGCTGCGCCAGGACCTCCGCGACCGGGGGATCGTCGTCACCGGGCAGCCCCTGATGCTGCTGCTCGGCCTCGCCGAGACCGACCGCTTGGTCTGCAGCGGCCGGCCACTCGACGGCACCCACACCTACGCGCTGTTCGCGGACCGGGTGGGGACGGACACCCGGTTCGACCGGGACCAGGCCCTCGCCGACCTCGCGGCGCGCTACTTCACCGGGCACGGCCCGGCCACCGCGCGCGACCTGGCCTACTGGGCGACGCTGTCGCTGGGCGACGTGCGCCGGGGCCTCGACGCGGCCCGGCACCTGCTGGCGTCCTTCGAGCACGACGGCCGCACGTTCTGGCACGCCCCGGACACCGCGGCGCCGCGCGGCGACCAGCGCCCGGCGGGCCACCTGCTGCAGATCCTCGACGAGACCTACCGCGGCTACCAGGACAGCCGGTGGGTGCTCGACGCCGAGGGGATCGTCCCGCGGGGCCGGGAGACGGCGATCGGGATGGCGATCGTCGACGCGCAGCTGGTGGGCCGGATGCGGCGCCGGATCGGCGCCCGGGTCGCCTTCGAGGTCACGCCGCACCGGCCGCTGCGGCCGGTCGAGCTCGACGCCCTCGAGGCGGCCGCGGCGCGGTACGGCGAGTTCCTGGGCCTGGACCACGAGCTGGTGCTGCCGGCCTGACCTCCGGCGCCGTCCGGACCGCGGCCCGCCCTCTCTAGGCTGACCCCGTGCCCGACACCGACCTGCCTTCCCGTCTGCGCTCCGCCCTCCTGGCCGCCGACTTCACCTACGACGCGGTGGCCGAGGTGCTCGGTCCCCGGGCGCACGCCGCGCTCGGGCGCAACGAGACGACGCCCGGCCTGCGGCGTACCGCGGGCGGGTCGCCGCTGGAGACGCTGGTGCGGCTCTTCCTGCTCCAGACGCCGGTGCCGCTCGCGGCCGCGGAGTCGGCGCTGCCGGGGCTGGTCGACCGGCTGGCGGTCGAGGGCCTGGTCGAGCAGTCGGTCAGCGAGGTGGCGGCGCGCCTGGACGTGCGCCCCTACGCCACCGACGACCCCGCCCGGCCGCTGTGGGTGGTCAGCGACCTGACGCCCGGCCTGGACGGCGGGCCGGCACGGGTCGGCGCCCAGCACGTGCTCGGCATCAGCCCCGCCTCCACCTCACTGGCCCAGCTGACCCTGCGCGACCGGGTCGGGAGCGCGCTCGACCTCGGGACCGGCTGCGGGGTCCAGGCGCTGCACCTGGCCGGGCACACCGACCGGGTGGTCGCGACCGACGTCAACCCCCGGGCGCTGCAGATGACCGGCTTCAACGCCGCCCTCAACGGCGTGGCCGACCGGGTGGACGTGCGCGACGGCTCGTTCTTCGAGCCGGTCCGCGGCGAGCAGTTCGACCTGATCGTCACCAACCCGCCGTTCGTGATCTCGCCCGCGACCGGCGAGCGGCTGGTCTACCGCGACTCCGGCCTGCCCGGGGACCGGGTCGTGGAGGACATCGTCCGCGCGGCACCGGGCCACCTGGCCCCCGGCGGCTGGTGCCAGGTGCTGGCCAACTGGGTGATCACCCAGGGCCGGCCGTGGGAGGAGCGGCTGCTGCCGTGGGTCGCGGCGGACTGCGACGCGTTCGTGGTGCAGCGCGAGGTCCTGGACCCCGCGGCGTACGTCGAGCTGTGGCTCAAGGACTCCGGCCACCACGGCGGACCCGACTACGCCGCCCGCTACGACACCTGGCTCTCCTGGTTCGACGAGCAGCGCATCGAGGCGATCGGGTTCGGCTGGATCAACCTGCGGCGCAGCGGCGCCGAGGAGCCGGCCCGGGAGCTGCTGGAGTGGCCCTACGACGTCGAGCAGCCCATCGCGCCCGCCATCGGCGCGTGGGCCGACGCCGCCGACGCCCTGGCCGACGGGGTCGGTCCGGAGAGCCGCCTCGTGGTCCGCGCCGACGTCCAGCAGGAGTCCCTGTCCGCCCCCGGCGCGGAGGACCCCACGACGCTCGTGCTGCGCCAGCAGCGCGGGCTGCGCCGCGCCCGCACCGCCGACACCCTGACCGCCGGGCTGGTCGGCGCCTGCGACGGGGAGCTGTCGGTCGGCCAGATCCTCGACGCGCTCGCGCAGCTGCTGGAGCGCGACGCCGCGGAGACCCGGACGACGTACCTGCCGCTGGTGCGCGAGCTGGTCGCCGAGGGGTTCCTCGAGCCCGCCTGAGCCGGCCCCGGACGGCCCACCGGCGGCGTGCGGGCCGGAGGTGCTCGTGGGCACGCGCTACCGTGAGCCGCCGTGGGCCCGCACGGGGTCCCGCCCACCGCGGCGACACAGCGGCAACCGCAGGGAGAAAGAGCAGCAGTGGCACACAAGTTGGTGATCGTCGAGTCTCCGGCGAAGGCTCAGAAGATCGGGGGCTTCCTCGGCAAGGGGTACGTCGTCGAGTCCTCCGTCGGTCACATCCGCGACCTCCCGCAGAGCGCTGCCGACACCCCCGCGAAGATCAAGGACAAGCCGTGGGGCCGGCTGGCGGTCGACGTCGACCACGGCTTCGAGCCCTACTACGTCGTGCCGCGGCGCCAGAAGGACCAGGTCAAGAAGCTCAAGTCGCTGCTCAAGGACGCCGACGAGCTCTTCCTGGCCACCGATGAGGACCGCGAGGGCGAGGCCATCGCCTGGCACCTGCTCGACGAGCTGAAGCCGAAGGGCATCCCGGTCAAGCGGATGGTCTTCCACGAGATCACCGAGCCCGCGATCCTCGCGGCCGCGGAGAACCCCCGCGACCTCGACATGGACCTCGTCGAGGCCCAGGAGGCGCGCCGGATCCTGGACCGGCTCTACGGCTACGAGGTCTCCCCGGTGCTGTGGAAGAAGGTCATGTCCGGCCTCTCCGCCGGCCGCGTGCAGTCGGTGGCGACCCGGCTGGTCGTCGACCGCGAGCGCGAGCGGATGAAGTTCAAGGTCGCCTCCTACTGGGACCTCGAGGGCACCTTCGACGCCGGCAGCAAGCACGACCAGCGGATGTTCCCGGCCCGGCTGCACACCGTCGACGGCGCCCGGGTGGCCCGCGGCGGCGACTTCGGCCCCGACGGGCTGCTGAAGGCCTCCTCCGACGGCAAGGTCGTGCACCTCGACCGCACCCGGGCCGAGGGCCTGGTGGCGGCGCTGGAGACCTCGACCTACGAGGTGCGCTCGGTCGAGTCCAAGCCGTACCGCCGCAGCCCGTACGCGCCGTTCCGGACGACGACCATGCAGCAGGAGGCCAGCCGCAAGCTCGGCATGAGCGCCGCGACCGCGATGTCGGTCGCCCAGCGGCTCTACGAGAACGGCTTCATCACCTACATGCGTACCGACTCCTCCACGCTCTCGGGCGCGGCGATCGAGGCGGCGCGCAGCCAGGTCCGCGAGCTCTACGGCTCGGAGTACCTGCCGGACAAGCCGCGCACCTACGCCTCCAAGGTCAAGAACGCCCAGGAGGCGCACGAGGCGATCCGCCCGGCCGGCGACACCTTCCGGACCCCGGCCCAGACCGGGCTGCGCGGCGAGCAGTTCCGCCTCTACGAGCTGATCTGGATGCGCACGGTCGCCTCCCAGATGAAGGACGCGGTCGGCAACACCGTCACGATCCGCCTCGGCGGGACCGCCGCCACCGGCGAGGACGTCGTGTTCACGACCAGCGGCCGCACGATCACCTTCCACGGCTTCCTCAAGGCCTACGTCGAGGGCACCGACGACGCGTCGGCCGCCAAGGACGACGCCGAGACCCGGGTGCCCGCGCTGGTCCAGGGCGAGGCCGTCTCGGCCGCCTCGATCAGCGCGAACGGCCACGAGACCAAGCCGCCGGCGCGCTACACCGAGGCCACGCTGGTCAAGGAGCTGGAGGAGCGCGAGATCGGGCGCCCCTCGACGTACGCCGCGATCATCAAGACCATCACCGACCGCGGCTACGTCTACAAGAAGGGCAACGCGCTGGTGCCGGCGTGGCTGGCCTTCTCGGTCACCCGGCTGCTCGAGGAGCACTTCCCGCGGCAGATCTCCTATGAGTTCACCGCCGAGATGGAGGGTGTCCTCGACGCGATCGCGGCGGGTCGCAAGGACCGCAACACCGAGCTCGCCGAGTTCTACTTCGGCTCCGGCGACGTGGACGGGCTCAAGAAGCTCGTCGACGAGCTGGGCGAGATCGACGCCCGGGAGCTGGCGACGTTCCCGGTCGGCGGGCCCGACTCCGGCATCAACCTGCGGGTGGGTCGCTACGGGCCCTACCTCGAGGGCCCCGACGAGGACGGCAACCCGATCGGCAAGCGCGCCAACGTGCCCGACGACCTGCCTCCCGACGAGCTGACCCTGGAGAAGGCCAAGGAGCTGTTCGAGAACCCGGCCGGCGAGGAGATCGAGCTCGGCGTGCACCCGGAGACCGGTCTGCGGGTCGTGGCGAAGAACGGCCGCTTCGGCCCCTACGTCACCGAGCTGCTGCCGGAGGACGCGCCGAAGAGCGCCAAGCCCCGCACCGGGTCGCTGTTCGCGTCGATGTCGCTGGACACCGTCTCTCTCGAGGACGCCGTCAAGCTGCTCTCGCTGCCTCGGGTGGTCGGCACCACCGAGGACGGCGAGGAGATCACCGCGCAGAACGGCCGCTACGGGCCGTACCTGAAGAAGGGCACCGACTCCCGCTCGCTGGCCAGCGAGGAGCAGCTCTTCACGGTCACGCTCGACGAGGCGCTGAAGATCTACGCCCAGCCCAAGCAGCGCGGCCGCGCCGCCGCGGCGCCGCCGCTCAAGGAGCTCGGCAACGACCCGGTCTCCGGGCAGCCGGTCGTGGTCAAGTCCGGCCGCTTCGGCGAGTACGTCACCGACGGTGAGTACAACGCCACGCTGCGCAAGGACGACTCGGTCGAGTCGATCACGCTGGAGCGGGCCGCCGAGCTGCTCGCCGACCGCCGCGAGCGGGGCCCGGCGAAGAAGACCGCGAAGAAGGCGGCCAAGAAGACCACCGCGAAGAAGACCACCGCCAAGAAGACGACGGCGGCGAAGAAGACCACCGCGAAGAAGACCACCAAGAAGGCCCCGGCGAAGGCCGCGGCCAAGAAGTCCTGACGCCGTCGGCGGCCGGCCGCCCTCGGCCGGCCGGGCCGTCGGAGCCGACGCTTAGGGTTGCCCCGTGATCAGTCCCGGTGTGTACGCCTCCTCCGGTGTCTTCGTCTCCTTCGAGGGCGGCGAGGGCTCGGGCAAGTCGACCCAGTCCCGGCTGCTGGGCGACTGGCTGCGGGGGGAGGGCTACGCGGCGCACCTGACCTTCGAGCCCGGCGACACCCCGGTCGGCAAGGAGCTGCGCCGGATCGTGCTCAGCCCGGCCACCGGGGTGCTCAGCGACCGCACCGAGGTGCTGCTCTACGCCGCCGACAAGGCCGAGCACGTCGACACGGTCGTGCGGCCGGCGCTGGCGCGCGGTGCGGTCGTGGTCACCGACCGCTACGTCGACTCGATGCTGGCCTACCAGGGCGCCGGGCGGGCGCTCGACCCCGCCGACGTGGCCGAGGTCGAGCGGGTCGCCCGGTGGGCGACCGGCGACCTGCGCCCGCACCTGACGGTGCTGCTCGACCTGGAGCCGACCGAGGGCCTGGGCCGCTTCGAGGACCGCGACCGGATGGAGGGCGAGTCCCTGGAGTTCCACCAGCGGGTGCGCGCCGCCTTCCTCGAGCTGGCCGCCGCCGACCCCGAGCACTACCTCGTGCTGGACGCCCGGTCCCCGATCGAGCAGATCGCTGCCGCCGTCCGCGCCCGTGTCGGCACCCTGCTGGCCGGGGCCACCCGCGGAGGTCAGCGGTGAGCGCCGCGGTCGCGGCCCCCGTGCCGAGCGTCTGGGACCAGCTCGTCGGCCAGCGCCGGGCCGCGCAGGCGCTGCGCGACGCCGCGGCCGGCCGCGGCATGAGCCATGCCTGGCTGTTCACCGGGCCGCCCGGCTCCGGGCGGTCCAACGCCGCCGTCGCGTTCGCCGCGGCGCTGCAGTGCGAGCGCACCCCCGAGGAGCCCGGCTGCGGGCACTGCCACTCGTGCCGGACCGTGCTGAGCGGCTCGCACGCCGACGTGAAGCGGGTCAGCACCTCCGGCCTCTCCCTCAAGGTGGATCTGGTGCGCGACCTGGTGCGCTCCTCGGCACTGACCCCGGTCGGGCGCGGCTGGCAGATCATCGTGGTCGAGGACGCCGACCGGCTCACCGAGAAGGCCGTCAACGCCCTGCTCAAGGCCATCGAGGAGCCCGCCCCGCGCACCGTGTGGATGCTCTGCGCGCCCACGGTCGAGGACGTGCTGCCCACGGTCCGCTCGCGGTGCCGGCTGGTCACGCTGACGACCCCCGGACCCGACGACGTCGCGGACTTCCTGGTCCGCATCGACGGCGTCGACCCCGCGCTGGCCGCGCATGCAGCCCGCGCCAGCCAGGGCCACATCGGCCGGGCCCGGGCGCTGGCCCGCGACCCCGCCACCCGCCAGCGGCGCAGCGAGGTCGTGGCGATGCCCGCCCGGCTCACCTCGCTGGGGGCGGCGATGCGCTTCGCCAGCCGGCTCGCCGAGGTCAGCAAGGACGAGGCCGAGCAGCTCACCGGCGACCTCGACGCCCGGGAGAAGGCCGAGCTGGACACGGCGTACGGCGTCGTCGAGCGGGGCCGCCGCCCCCGCGAGTACGCCCCCGCGCTCGCCGAGCTGACCAAGGAGCAGAAGTCGCGGGCCAAGCGGCGGGTGCTCGACGTCGTCGACCGCGCGCTGATGGACCTCGTGTCGGTCTACCGCGACGCGATCGCGCTCGCCACCGGCGCCCCCGGGCCGCTGGTCAACGAGGAGATCCGTGCCGACGTGCAGGCGGTTGTGGCCAGCTCCAGCCCCGAGCTGAACCTGCGCCGGATCGGGTGGATCTTCGAGGCGCGCGAGCAGATGCTCGACTTCAACGTGCCCGTCGCGCTCGCGCTGGAGTCGATGATGGTCGCGCTGCTCGCCCCGGAAGCGGTGGGCCGGTGAAGCCCGCTGTCGTCCGGGTCGTCGTGGTCGTGATCGTCCTGGCCCTGGTCCTCGCGGCGGTCGGCGTCGCGATCACCGCGCTGGTCTCCGGGCCCGGCGAGGAGAGCGGCGAGGGCCCCTGGAGCCCCGCGCCCACCGGCACGGCCGAGCCCGGCGCGACCGACGCGCCGACGCCGGCGCTGGCGACGTACTACGACCAGCAGCTCGACTGGGAGCGCTGTCGCGAGGACTTCGAGTGCGCCACGCTCACGGTGCCGCTGGACTACGCCGACCCGGGCGGTCGCACCATCGAGCTGGCGCTGCTCAAGGACCCCGCGGCCGCGCCCGACCGGCGCCTGGGCTCGCTGGTGGTGAACCCCGGCGGCCCCGGCGCCGCCGGCACCGACTACGCCGAGGCGGCGAGCGGCCAGTTCAGCCCCGCCGTGACCGAGCACTACGACGTGGTCGGGTTCGACCCGCGCGGCACCGGCGCGAGCGCCCCGGTGGACTGCCTCACCGACGACGAGCTCGACGAGTACCTCGCCGCCGACCCCGCACCGGACACCGACGCGGAGGTCCGGCGCACCATCGAGCTGGCGTCGGCCTTCGGCCGCGGCTGCGCGGAGCGCTCCGGGGAGGTCGCGGCGCACGTGTCCACGGTCGAGACGGTCCGCGACCTCGACGTGCTCCGGGCCGCGCTGGGCGAGGCCGAGCTGGCCTACCTCGGCGCGTCGTACGGCACCCAGATCGGGGCGACCTACGCCGAGCTGTTCCCCCAGCGCGTGGGCCGGCTGGTCCTCGACGGCGCGGTCGACGTCTCGCTCGACGCCCGCGGCCAGGCACTGGGCCAGGCGCGCGGCTTCGAGACAGCGCTGCGCTCCTACGTCCGCGACTGCGTCGGCCGCGGACCCGAGGGCTGCTTCCTGGGCTACACGGTGGAGGAGGGCCTCGCGACCATCGCCGGCCTGCTCGACGACATCGACCGCGAGCCGCTGTCGTCCTCCGACGGCCGGGAGCTCGCCGTCGGCGACGCGTTCCTCGGCCTGGTGACGCCGCTGTACGTGCGCGAGTACTGGGACCTGCTGGACCGCGGCCTGGAGATGGCGCTCGACGGCGACGGGACCGTGCTGATGCTGATGGCCGACGCCTACGCCTCCCGCGGCCCGGAGGGCTACCTCAACAACAGCTCCGAGGCGATCGTGGCGATCAACTGCCTCGACGACCCCGGCTCCGTGCCCGCGGACCGGATCCCGCAGGAGTACGCCGCCTTCGAGAAGGCCTCCCCGACGCTCGGGCGGGTCTTCGCCTGGGGCCTGGTCGGGTGCGCCGACTACCCGCTGCGGGCCAGCGAGCCGGCGCCGCAGGTGCGCGGCGCGGGCGCGGCGCCGATCCTGGTCGTCGGCACCACCCGCGACCCGGCCACGCCGTACGCCTGGGCCGAGGCGCTGGCCGACCAGCTGGAGTCGGGGGTGCTGGTCACCCGCGACGGCGACGGCCACACCGGCTACGGCGCCGGCAACGACTGCGTCGACGCCGCCGTGGACGCCTACCTGCTCGAGGGCACGGTGCCCGAGGACGGCCTGCGCTGCTGAGACCGGCTGGCCGATCGCGGGCCTGCCGTGCCTACTGCCGGCCTACCGCGGGCGCACCGGCTCCGCGATCGCCTGGATCCGGGCGGTCGCCAGCTCGATCATCAGCTGCGCCGCGGGGGAGAGGACGGCGCCGGCGCGGTGCACGATCGCGAGCGTGTCGTACTGCCGCGGGCGCAGCGAGACCCACCCGGCACCGGGGGCGAGCCGCGGCACCAGCTGCTCGGCCGCGCCGCGGTTGACCACCGAGTCGGCCAGGCCCAGCCCGACCAGCTCGACGGCGGTCTCGACGTCCTCGACCTCGATCCGGGTCTGGGGGTTGCGGCCCGTCTCGTGCAGCATCTGGCGCAGCACCATCCGGGTCGAGTCGCGTGAGCGCCAGGTCGTCTCCGGCATCACCAGCGAGGCCTGGGAGAGCCGGTGCGCGGTCACCGGGCCGGTCAGCCGGGCGGGGTCGGCGGAGACGTAGACCAGCTCGTCGCGGGCGACCGGGGTGACCGTGAGGCCCTCGCTGGAGGCGCTGGGGACCGCGATCATCGCCGCCTCCAGGCGGCCGCGGCGCAGGTCGTCCTGGACGTCGAGGGAGTTCTGCCCCACCAGCTCCACCCGGACACCGGGGTGACGCGCCAGCACGTCGGCGACGAGCCCGGCCCCGGCGTACAGGCGGGCGGTGCCGAACATCCCGAACCGGATCGTCCCGGTCTCCAGCGACCGCGCGCTCTGCACGGCCCGCCGGGTGTCGTCGACGGCGGCGAGCACCCGCTCGGCGTGCGGGCGCAGGGTGTCGGCGACCGTGGTCGGCACCATCCCGCGGCCGACCCGGCGGAACAGCTGCACCCCCAGGGTCCGCTCCAGCCCGCGGATCTGCTCGGAGACCGACGGCTGGGCGTAGCCCAGCTGCTCGGCCGCGGCGGTGAGCGAGCCGTGCTCGTAGGTGGCGAGGAAGCAGGTCAGCTGGTGGATCGAGAGCATCCGAGGACTATAGGCAAACCCTGTGGCTTCTGCTGGAAAGAGAGGCTACCCCTATGGCTTCGGAGTTGGCATGCTGAGGTTGACAACCCGTGTCGAGACGAAAGGAAACCGCGGTGTTCCTTCACACCTGCAGCGCCTGCGCCAAGCGCCAGCTCATCTTCCCCAGCCAGATCACCGCGGTGGCCGCCGGCGACCACGGTCCGGTCGCGACCTTCACCTGCTGGTGCGGCGCCGAGCAGTCCGCGCCGCTGAACCTGGTTCCGCGGGAGTCCGAGGACCCCGCCGAACGCCGCGACGTCGAGCTCGTCGCCTGACCCGTTCCGCCCGCGCCGCCTGCCCGTTTCGACCGGGGCAGGCGGCGTCCGTATACTTCCCCCGTTGCCCGGCTGGTCTGCGGACCCTGCCGGGCAGCACGCCGCCTTAGCTCAGTCGGTAGAGCGAGTCACTCGTAATGACTAGGTCGTCAGTTCGATTCTGACAGGCGGCTCCACCAGAACGGCCCCTGACCTGCGCACACGCAGGCGGGGGCTGTTGGCGTTCGGGACCCGAGCGGGCGACGTCGGTCCAAGTCCGTTGAGCCTCGGGGAGATCCGCGCCGGCCCGCATGCGGACGGCGCGGGCGGGTACCCGCGCGGCCTCCCAGAGGAAGGTGCAGCGATGAGCGAGAGCTCCGGAGATCTCGGCCGGCTCGACGACGACGCCGAGGAGCGCGAGGAGGCCTCTACGACCGAGGGGGCCGCGGCGGCCGGCGACTACGACCCCGCCCAGGGCTCGCCCGGACCGGCCCATCCGGTCGGCGAGGACTTCCCCGACGAGGCCACGTCGTACGCCGATCCCGAGCACCGCGGACGCTCCGAGACGGCCGACTGAAGCTGCCGCGTCCGCGCACCCCGGGCTCCCGTGCCGGGGGCGCCGCGGGACCCGGCATGCTGGGGCCATGCGTTTCACCGAGCACGAGCTGACCGCCGCGCTGACCGGGACCGCCAAGGCGGTGCTGGCGGCCCAGCGCAAGGACGTCCGCAAGGGCAAGGCGGACATCGACACGGTCTGGGACACCATGGACCGCTACCAGCGCTTCACGCTGCTCGACGGGCTCGGCACCCAGGTGCTCCCGGTGCTGGTCGCGCTGCCCGACGTCGAGGTCGAGGCCGGCACCCGGCCGACGTTCACCGACGCGCAGGTCACCGAGGCCGTCGAGGGGTTGGTCGGCGACGCCGGCGGCCGGGTGCGGCGCAAGGTCGTCGTCAAGACCCGCGCCGAGCTGGTCAAGATCGCGCTCTCCCACGTCCCGCCCCGACAGGACCCGGACGCGCTGATCGTGCCGGACCACCTCTGAGCCGGCTTGTAACGCGCTGTTCGCACCACTAGGCGCCCGCTGCAACGGGCGCCTAGTGCAGCGAACGTCGCGTTACATGGCGCGGAAGACCCCGTCCCGCCCGCGGCCCGGCGGTAGCCTCCCGGCCATGCGCTACGCACGCCTGGGCAGCACCGGCCTCGAAGTGTCCGTCCTGAGCCTGGGCTGCATGAGCTGGGGCGATCCCGGCAAGGGCTGGCACCCCTGGATCCTCGACGAGGAGGCCGCCCGCCCGATCGTGCGCGCGGCGTACGAGGCCGGCATCAACGTCGTCGACACCGCGAACGTCTACGCCCAGGGCACCAGCGAGGAGGTCACCGGCCGCCTGATCCGCGAGCTCGCGCCCCGCGAGGAGTGGGTGATCGCCACCAAGGTGCACGGGGTGATGCGTCCCGGCCCGAACGGCGGCGGGCTGTCGCGGCGGGCGATCCTGAGCGAGATCGACGCGAGCCTGCGCCGGCTCGGGGTCGACCACGTCGACCTCTACCAGATCCACCGGTGGGACCCGCACACGCCGATCGAGGAGACCATGGAGGCCCTCCACGACGTCGTGAAGGCCGGCAAGGCCCGCTACCTCGGCGCCTCCTCGATGTACGCCTGGCAGTTCGCGAAGGCCCAGTACACCGCCGACCTCGGGGGCTGGACCCGGTTCGTGTCGATGCAGGACCACTACAACCTCCTCTACCGCGAGGAGGAGCGCGAGATGCTCCCGTTCTGCGCCGACCAGGGGGTCGGAGTGCTGCCGTGGAGCCCGTTGGCCCGGGGCCGGCTCGCCCGCGACTGGGACGAGACCACCGCGCGGCTCGAGACCGACGAGTGGGGCCGCAACCTCTACCGCGAGGAGGACCGGGCCATCGTCGACGCGGTCGGCGCCGTCGCCGACCGGCGCGGCGTACCGCGGGCGCAGGTGGCGCTGGCCTGGCTGCTGCACCAGCCCGCCGTGACCTCGCCGATCGTCGGCGTGACCAAGCTCCGGCACCTCACCGACGCGGTCGCCGCCGTCGACCTCCGGCTGAGCGACGACGAGCTCGCCGAGCTCGGGGCCGGCTACCTGCCGCACGCCGTCGCCGGGCACGCCTGACGGCCCGGGTTGCGGGTACTGGGCCGGTCTGCCCAGGAGGTGCTGATGACCGACCCGACGCCCGAGATGGCGAAGCTCGCCGAGCTCGTCGACGCCGCCCGGATCTGCATGGTCACGACGATGACCGCCGCCGGCGCCCACGTGAGCCGGCCGATGGCGCTGCAGGACGTGGAGTTCGACGGCGACCTGTGGTTCTTCACCTACGACGACTCCGCGAAGGCCGAGCAGGTACGCCGGCACCCGGCCGTCAACGTCTCGTTCGCCGACCACCGCAACACCTCGTGGACCTCGGTCTCCGGGCAGGCGGAGATGGTCCACGACCGGGCCCAGGCCGAGCGGCTGTGGTCGGCACCGCTGAAGGTGTGGTTCCCCGACGGGATCGACACCCCCGGCCTGGCGCTGCTGCGGGTTCAGGCGGAGACGGCGGAGTACTGGGAGTCCCCGAGCTCGCGGGTCAAGCGGCTCCTCGGCGCCGCCCGGGCAGCAGTGACGGGCGACCCGGACAAGTTCCCCGGTGACAACCGGACCGTCCGCCTGGACCCCTGACCCGGGGCCGGTCCTGGCCGGCCGCTGTGTGAAGGTGGGCGGATGCCGCCCCGCACCTCGCCCCGAGCCAGCACCCGGACCCGCCGCCCGCCCCGCCCCGACATGCCGGTGCCGGTGGGCGCCCGGGAGGTCTTCACCGACGGCGCCTGCGCCGGCAACCCCGGCCCCGGCGGCTGGGCCTGGGCGATCGACGAGGCGGTCTGGGCCTCGGGCGCCGAGGCGCCCTCGACCAACCAGCGGATGGAGGTCCGCGCCGCGCTCGAGGCGGTGCTCGCCCTCGAGGGCCCGCTGGTGGTGGTCAGCGACTCGACGTACGTCGTGAACTGCTTCCGGGACGGCTGGTGGCGCGGCTGGCGCACGCGCGGCTGGACCAACGCCGCCAAGCAGCCGGTCGCCAACCGGGATCTGTGGGAGCCGCTGGTCGACGCCGTCGACGCCCGCGGCGACGTGGCGTTCCGCTGGGTGAAGGGCCACTCGGGCAACCGGATGAACGACCTCGTGGACCGGCTGGCGGTGGCCGCCAGCAAGCAGGCCGGCTGAGTCCGGCCGGGGATCCTCGGCCCCGGCCAGTGTCCCCTATCGCACGAACCGGAACAGCGGGCTCTCCGGCCCGACGACCTCGACCCGCAGCGGGGAGCTCTCCATCCGGGCCAGCAGGCCGGCGAGGTCGGCGGCGTGCTGGAGCTCGATGCCGACCAGCGCGGGGCCGGTCTCGCGGTTGCTGCGCTTGACGTACTCGAACAGCGTGATGTCGTCGTCGGGGCCGAGCACCTCGTCGAGGAAGCGGCGCAGGGCGCCGGGCTCCTGGGGGAACTCCACCAGGAAGTAGTGCTTGAGGCCCTCGTAGACCAGCGCCCGCTCGACGACCTCGGCGTAGCGGCTGACGTCGTTGTTGCCGCCCGAGACGATCACCACGACCGTCGAGCCGGGCGCCAGGTCCAGGCCCTCGAGCCGCAGCGCCGCCGAGGCGAGGGCGCCCGCGGGCTCGGCGATGATGCCGTCGGACTGGTAGAGGTCGAGCATCTCCACGGCCACCAGGCCCTCGGGCACCGCCACCAGGTCGGGGGAGTGGCGGCGTACGACGTCGAAGGTCCAGGCGCCCGCCTTGCGCACCGCGGCGCCGTCGACGAAGCCGTCCAGCCCGTCCAGGCCGAGCTCGACCGGCGCGCCGGCGGCCACCGCGGCCGCCATGCAGGCAGCCCCGGCGGGCTCGGCGCCGATCACGCGCACCCCCGGGGCCCGCTCGGCGAGGTGGGTGAGCATCCCGGCGATCAGGCCGCCACCCCCGACCGGCACCACCACGGCGTCGGGCGGTGCGCCCAGCTGGCCGATCAGCTCCGCGGCCACGGTCCCCTGGCCGGCGATCGTGCGCGGGTCGTCGAAGGCCGCGACCGGCGTCGCGCCCGAGCTGGCGGCGTACGCCGCGCTGGTGGCGGCGGCCTCGTCGTAGGTGTCGCCGATGATCACGGTCTCGACCAGGCCCGCCCCGAGGACCTGGATCCGCTCCCGCTTCTGCCGGGGCGTCGTGCGCGGCAGGTGCACCCGCGCCCGGACCCCCGCCCGGGCGCAGGCCAGCGCGACGCCCTGGGCGTGGTTGCCGGCGCTGGCGCAGGTCACGCCGCGGGCGCGGGCCTCCTCGGAGAGCTGGTCGATCAGGTTGTAGGCGCCGCGCACCTTGTAGGAGCGCACCGGCTGCAGGTCCTCGCGCTTGAGCCAGACGTCCAGGCCGAGCAGGGCCGAGAGCCGCGCGTTGTGCTGCAGCGGCGTGGGCGCGATGACCCCGGCCAGGCGGGTGGCGGCACGGTCGACGTCGGCGGCGGTGGGGAGTTCCATCGCTGCGCAGCCTCTCATCCGTCCGAGCCGTTCCCGCGCTCAGTCCGTCTCCCGGGCGCCCGCCCGGTCGCGACCGTCGCGCCGAGCTCCGGGTCCGCCTGCACCCGCGCGTCCAGCCCGGCCGCGGTCATCAGCGCCGCCGTGCCCGGGCCCTGCTCGTGGCTGGTCTCGATCAGCAGCAGACCGCCCGGAGCCAGCCACGACGGGGCCCGGGCCGCCACCCGCCGCTGCACCTCGAGCCCGTCGGCGCCGCCGTCGAGCGCCACGGCGGGCTCGTGCAGTCGCGCCTCGGGTGGCATCAGCGCGATCGCGTCGGTCGGCACGTACGGCGCGTTCACGGCCAGCACGTCCACCCGGCCGCGCAGGTCGGCCGGCAGCGCGGCGTACAGGTCGCCTTGGTGGACCCGGTCCGCCGGCAGGTTGCGGCGCGCGCAGGCCACCGCCGCCGGGTCCAGGTCCGCGGCGTGCACCTCGGCGCCCGGCACCCGCGCCGCGAGCGCCGCCCCGACCGCCCCGGAGCCGCAGCACAGGTCGACGGCGACGGCACCCGGGCGCAGGTCGGCGGCCGCGAGCCGGACCAGGTACGCCGTGCGCCGCCGCGGCACGAACACCCCGGGCTCGACGCGCACCCGCAGCCCGTCCAGCTCCGCCCAGCCGAGGAGAGTCTCCAGCGGCAGCCCGGCGACCCGGTCGGCGACCAGCCGCTCCAGCGCGGTCGGGTCGTCCGCCTCGGCGGCGGCCTGCCGCAGCAGCGCCGCCTCCTCCTCGGCGTACACGCAGCCGGCCGCGCGCAGCCGCGCGGCGATCCCGGACTCGACCTGCTCGGGGGTCACCGGGGTCGCCGCATCGGCAGGTGCGCGATCCCGTCCTCGACGAACTCCGGGCCGCTGACCTCGAAGCCGAACCTGGCGTACCAGCCGGCCAGCGGCGACTGCGCGTCCAGCACGCAGGGCCGGTCCCCGGTCTCGGCCAGCGCGGCCCGGATCAGCAGGTCGGCCAGGCCCCGCCCGCGCGCCGGGCGGGCCAGCGCGACCCGGCCGATCCGGGCCTGGCCGCCGTCGTCGAGGACCCGGGCGCAGCCCACCAGCTCGCCGTCGAGGCGACCCAGGACGTGCCGGGTCCCGGGCTCGAGGTCGCGGCCGTCCAGGTCCGGGTAGGGGCACGCCTGCTCGACCACGAACACGTCCTGGCGCAGCCGCCACAGCTCGTACGCCGTGCGCGGGTCGAGGTCGGCCACGGCGTGCACGCTGATCTCCACGGCGGCAGTGTCACAGATCGGGGCCCGCCTGCGGCAGCCCCGCCGGCGCGCTAGGGTCGAGGCCACAGACAGGGGAGCACGTCCCGGGCCACCGGAAGCGTGCTGAGAGTGCGGACCAGCCGCAGACCCTCCGAACCTGCTCCGGTTAGCACCGGCGAAGGGAGTCCAGATGCCGTCCATTCGTGCGCGCGCAACCACGACGGTCCGCGGGATCGTCACCAGCGGCCTGATCGTTGGCCTGATCACCGGCGTGAGCGCCTGCTCGGTCGTCGGGTCCGGCGACGACGGGGCCGAGCCCGCCGACCGGGTAGTCCTCGTCACCCACGAGTCCTTCAACCTCCCCGACGAGCTGGTCGCCCGGTTCGAGGACGAGACCGGGCTGGAGCTCACGGTCCGCCCGGCCGGGGACGCCGGGACCCTGACCAACAAGCTCGTGCTGACCCGCGACAACCCCACCGGCGACGTCGCCTTCGGCGTCGACAACGCCTTCGCCTCCCGCGCCGTCGCCGAGGGCGTCTTCGCGCCGTACGCCGCGGAGCTGCCGGAGGGCGCGGAGGCCTTCGCGCTGCCCGGCGACCCGGGTGAGGGTGCGGGTCTGCTCACGCCTGTCGACACCGGCAACGTGTGCGTCAACGTCGACGACACCTGGTTCGCCGAGCGCGGGCAGCAGCCGCCGGCGACGCTGGAGGACCTGCGCAAGCCGGCCTACCGGGACCTGCTCGTCGTGCCGGGGGCGGCCACCAGCTCGCCCGGGATGGCCTTCCTGCTGGCCACGATCGCCGAGTACGGCGACCGGTGGCCGGACTACTGGGCGGACCTGATGGCCAACGGCGCCAAGCTCACCGACGGCTGGTCGGACGCCTACCAGGCCGAGTTCACCCAGGGCGGCGGCCCCGGCACCCGGCCGATCGTGGTCTCCTACGACTCCTCGCCGGCGTTCACGCTGGACGAGGAGGGCGGCACCACCACCAGCGCGCTGCTCGACACCTGCTTGCGCCAGGTGGAGTACGCCGGGGTGCTGGCCGGCGCGGACAACCCGGACGGGGCCGAGCAGCTGGTCGACTTCCTCCTCAGCGACGACGTCCAGGCCGCGCTGCCGGAGAGCATGTACGTCTTCCCGGTCTCCTCGGCGGTCGAGCTGCCCGAGGACTGGGCGCGGTTCGCGCGCCAGCCCGAGGCGCCCTACGAGCTGGACCCCGCCGAGGTCGACGCCAACCGCGACGCCTGGCTGCGCGAGTGGAGCGACGTCACCAGCCGATGAGGCGTCCGCTGACCCTGGTGGCGCTGGCCGCGGCGCCGGTCCTGGCCCTGGGGGTCTTCTTCGTGCTCCCGGTCACCGGGATGCTGGCCGAGGGCTTCTGGGTGGACGGCCGGTTCGCGCCGGGCGAGGTGCTCGCGGTCCTCGGCCGGCCGCGGGTGCACCGGGTGCTGTGGTTCACGCTCTGGTCGGCCACGGCCGCGACGGCGGTCGCGGTGCTGCTCGGCCTGCCCGCGGCGTACGCCGTCTCCCGGCTGGCGCTGCCCGGCCGGGGGGCGCTGCGCGCGGCGCTGATGGTGCCGTTCGTGCTGCCGACGGTGGTCGTGGGCGTGGCGTTCCAGCAGCTGCTCGGCGAGGACGGCCCGCTGGGCTTCCTCGGGCTGGACGGCAGCCCGGTCGCGATCGTGCTGGGCCTGGCGTTCTTCAACGTCTCGGTGGTGGTGCGGGTGGTCGGCGGTGCCTGGGAGTCGCTCGACCCGCGTCCCGCGGAGGCGGCCGCCGCGCTGGGCGCCGGGCCGGCCCAGGTCTTCCGCACCGTCACCTGGCCGGCGCTGCGCCCGGCCGTGGTCTCGGCGGGCAGCGTGGTGTTCCTCTTCTGCGCCGCCGGGTTCGGCGTGGTGCTGACCCTCGGCGGCCTGCGCTACGCCTCGGTCGAGACCGAGATCTACCTGCTCACCACGAACCTGCTCGACCTCCAGGCAGCCGCCGCGCTCTCGGTGCTCCAGCTGCTGGTGGTCGGCTCGTTGCTACTGGTCGCGGGCCGGCTGCGGGCGGTCCCCGACGCCCGGGTGGCCCGCACGGTGGCCCGTCCGCGTGCGGCCCGACGCGGCGACGTCCCGGTGCTCCTGGCCACGGCGCTGCTGGTGGTCTACGTGGCCGCCCCGGTGCTGACGCTGGTGGCCGGCTCGCTGCGCGTCGACGGGGCCTGGAGCCTGGCCAACTACCGCGCGCTCGGCACCGAGGGGTCCGAGCAGGCGCTGCTGGTCCCGGTCACCGCGGCGCTGGGCAACTCGGTGCGCACCGCCGTCGACGCGACCTGGATGGCCGTGCTGCTCGGCCTGCTGGTCGCGGTGGTCGTGACCGGCCGCTCGCGCTCCCGGGCGGAGCGCCGGGTGCGCGGCCTCCTGGACGGGTTCTTCATGCTGCCGCTGGGCGTCTCGGCCGTGACCGTGGGGTTCGGCTTCCTGATCACGCTGGACCGGCCGCCGCTGGACCTGCGCGACTCCGGGCTGCTGGTGCCGGTCGCCCAGGCGCTGGTCGCGCTGCCGCTGGTGGTGCGCACGCTGGTGCCGGTCCTCCAGGGGATCGACGACCGGCAGCGGCAGGCCGCGGCCTCGCTCGGTGCGGGCCCGCTGCGCAGCGCGCTGACCGTCGACCTGCCGATCGTGTGGAAGCCGCTGCTGGCCGCCGCCGGTTTCGCGTTCGCGGTCTCGCTGGGGGAGTTCGGCGCCACCTCGTTCCTGGCCCGCGAGGACGCCCCCACGCTGCCGGTCGTGATCTTCCGGCTGATCGGACACCCGGGGGCGATGAACTACGGCATGGCCCTGGCCGGCTCCGTGGTGCTCGCGGCCACGACCGCCGTGGTGATGCTGGCCGTCGAGCGGCTGCGCGTCGGCTCGGTGGGGACGTTCTGATGCTGACGATCACCGACGCGAGCGTGGCCTACGACGGGGTCCCGGTGGTCCGCGACGTCAGCCTCGGGCTCGCCGACGGCGCCGTGCTGGCGGTGCTCGGGCCCTCCGGCAGCGGGAAGTCCACGCTGCTGCGGGCGGTCGCCGGCCTGGAGCCGCTCGCCGCCGGCTCGGTCGCCTGGGACGGTCGCGACCTGGCCCGGGTGCCGACCCACAAACGCGGCTTCGCGCTGATGTTCCAGGACGGCCAGCTCTTCGACCACCTCACGGTGGGCCGCAACGTCGGCTACGCGCTGCGGCTGCGCCGCGACCGGCACGAGGCCGACCGGGTGGCGGAGCTGCTGGCTCTGGTCGGCCTCACCGGGTACGCCGACCGGCTGCCCGGCACGCTCTCCGGTGGCGAGCGGCAGCGGGTGGCGCTGGCTCGCGCGCTCGCCGTACGTCCCCGGCTGCTGCTGCTCGACGAGCCGCTCTCGGCGCTCGACGCGGGGCTGCGCGAGCGGCTGGCCCTGGACCTGCGCGGGATCCTGCGCGAGTCCGGCACCACCGCGCTGATGGTGACCCACGACCACGAGGAGGCCTTCACGGTCGCGGACCGGCTGGCCGTGATGCGCGCGGGCCGGCTGGTGCAGGAGGGCGAGATCGGCGACGTCTGGCGCGAGCCGGCGGACCCGGAGACCGCGCTGTTCCTCGGCTACGCCCGGGTGCTGCGGGGTCCGCAGGCGTCGGCGGTGCTAGCCGCCGCGGGGCTGGCGCCGGCACCCGCGGTCGCCGTACGGCGCTCGGCGCTGACAGTCGCCGACGGGGGCCGGCTGCGTGCGGTGGTGGTCTCCGCCCGCGCCACGCCCGGGCAGGCGCGCCTCGTCGTCGACGTCGAGGGCGTCGGCGAGCTCGACGCCGTGGCCGGCCTGGACCGGCCCCCGGGCCCGGGGGAGACGGTGCGGCTGGCGGTCGACCCCGGCCGGGTGGCAGTGCTGGCGGCCGGGAGCTAGCCCGGCGCCTGCCGGCCCTGCTGGGTCCTGCTGCGGCATTGCCTAGACTGCGGGCGTGTATCGACGCTCCTACTCCCTGCTCGTCGTGCTCGCCGTCGTCATGGGGGTCTGGGCCGCGATCACCGCCGCCGTGCTGGACCGCCCGCTGATCGACCCCGAGGGCAGCTTCCTGGGCCCGTCCTGGCTGCGGCTGCCGCTGCTGCTCGGCGGCGCGCTGCTGCTCGACCTGGGGCCGCGGACGCTGTGGCTGTCGCGAGGCAAGCCCGCGGCGATGCCGGCGATCTTCAAGGACCGGTGGCACAGCCACTGGAACCGGGAGCGGCTGCTGCTGGTCTCGCTCGGGATCGTGTGCTTCTACGTGATCTACGTCTGCTACCGCAACCTCAAGTCGTTCCTGCCGATGGTCAACGAGACCATGTACGACCGCGAGCTGCACATGATCGACCGGGCGCTGTTCTTCGGCTACGAGCCGGCGAAGGTGCTGCACCAGATCTTCGGCACCACGATCACCGCCCACACCCTGTCCTGGATCTACCTCACCTTCATCCCGATGGTGGCGATCCTGGTCACGGTCTGGCTGGTGTGGTCGCGCAACCTCTCCTTCGGCTGGTGGTTCGTCACCGCCCAGGGCATCGCGTGGTCCCTCGGCACGGTCTCCTACTACCTGCTGCCGACGCTCGGCCCCGGCCTGGAGTACGGCTGGCTGTACAACGACCTGGCCCATACCGGCACCACGGACCTGATGAACTCCCTGGTCAACGCGCGCCAGAAGGTGATCTGGGGCGAGGGGGAGGCCCAGACCGTCGCCGGGTTCGCCAGCCTGCACACCGCGATCACGCTGCTGTGGGCGCTGATGATCCAGTACACGGTCCGCAACCGGGTGATCCGCATCCTCGCCTGGGTGAACTTCGGCCTCACCGTGATCGCGACGCTCTACTTCGGCTGGCACTACGTCGCCGACGACGTCGCGGGGATCCTGATCGCGCTGGTCGCCTTCTACGTCGGCGGGCTGGCCACCGGCCAGAAGTTCGACAGGCACCTGCTCTCCGCCCACCCGACGACCACGACGTCGGCGGTGCCGGTCAGCCGGGAGTGAGCATGGCGGGACCGGTCCGGTCCGCGACGTACGCCACGTCTGACCGTCCGCCGCCGTGGGTACGTGCCAACCCATGTCGAACCAGACCGTCCCGCCGTCCTCCGCCGAGAACGTCCCGTCCACCGCCCCGCCGGCGACGCCCGCGAGCGACACCGACGCCGACGTCGAGTCGAAGACCGGCTACATCCAGCCGGTCGTCGACGTCGCGGCGCTCACCGAGTTCCTCGACGGCCGGTACGCCGAGGTGCGGGACCTGGTCCGGGCCAACCTCGCCGAGCACGCCGCCGTGCTCGAGGACGCCGAGACGATGGACGTCGACGACTTCCGGGAGCGGGTCAAGGAGATCGTGGTCGGGATGGCGGCCACCGGCCAGACCGGCATGGGCTTCCCGGAGGAGTACGGCGGGGGCGGCGACATCGGCGCCTCGGTGGCCGCCTTCGAGACCCTCGCGTACGGCGACCTCTCGGTCCTGGTCAAGGTCGGCGTGCAGTTCGGCCTGTTCGGCGGCGCGATCCTCCAGCTGGGCGGCAAGCACCACCACGACGCCTACCTCGCGGACCTGATCACCGGGAAGCTGATGGGCTGCTTCGCGATGACCGAGTCCGGCCACGGGTCCAACGTCCAGGCCCTCGGCACCGTCGCGACCTACGACGCGGCGAGCGAGGAGTTCGTGATCACGACTCCCCGCGAGGACGCCCGCAAGGACTACATCGGCAACGCGGCCCGGCACGCCCGGGTCGCGGTCGTCTTCGCCCAGCTCGAGCTGGACGGCTCCTCCGAGGGGGTGCACGCGTTCGTGGTGCCGATCCGCGACGAGGACGGGAACCCGCTCCCCGGCGTCCGGATCGAGGACGACGGGCTGAAGATGGGCCTCAACGGCGTCGACAACGGCCGGATCTGGTTCGACCGGGTCCGGGTGCCGCGCGACGCGCTGCTGAACCGGTTCGCCGACGTCGCCGCCGACGGCACCTACTCCAGCGCGATCCAGAGCCCCGGGCGGCGCTTCTTCACGATGCTCGGCACCCTCATCCAGGGCCGGGTGTGCGTCGGCGGCGCCGGCATCAATGCAGCGAAGGTCGCGCTCGCGATCGCCGTCCACTACGCGCTGCGCCGCCGCCAGTTCGAGGCGACCGGCACCGGCCAGGAGGAGCTGCTGCTCGACTACGGGCTGCACCAGCGCCGGCTGCTGCCGCTGCTGGCCCGGACCTACGCCCTGCACTTCGCCCAGGAGGTCGTCGCCGGCCAGCTGCACGACGTCACGATGGGCATCGTCACCGACGAGCACACCAAGCGGGAGCTGGAGTCGCGCGCGGCCGGGACCAAGGCGCTCGGCACCTGGCACGCCACCGAGACCATCCAGGAGTGCCGCGAGGCGTGCGGCGGCGCCGGCTACCTCGCGGTGAACCGGTTCGCCGCGCTCAAGGCCGACACCGACGTGTTCACGACCTTCGAGGGCGACAACCACGTGCTGCTCCAGCTGGTCGCCAAGGGCCTGCTGACCGACTACGCCAGCGAGTTCGAGGACATGGACCAGCTCGGCATGGTCCGCTTCGTCACCGGCCTGGCCGTCGAGACCGTCATCGAGAAGACCGCCGTGCACAAGCTGCTGGAGCGGATCAAGGACGTGCTCCCCGGCGGGGACCAGTGGGACCAGGACGCCGGCCTGCTGGACCCCAACTACCAGCTCGCGATGCTCCGCTTCCGCGAGGAGCACATGCTCGCCGGCGCCGCCCGCCGGCTCAAGCGCGGCATCGACGACAAGCTCAACCCCGGGGAGGTGTTCTCCCGGGTGCAGGACCACGTGATCGCGGCCGCCCGCGCCCACGTGGACCGGCTGGTGCTCGAGGCGTTCGTGGAGAAGACCCGCGAGATGCCCGACGGCGACAACAAGGTCGCGCTGAACCTGCTGTGCGACCTCTACGCGCTGAGCACGATCGAGGCGGACCGGGCCTGGTTCCTCGAGCACGGTCGGCTCTCGGTGGCCCGGTCGAAGGCGATCAGCCGCGAGATCGGCAGCCTGTGCCGCAAGATCCGGCCGCTCGCCGGCGACCTCGTGGACGCCTTCGGCGTACCGCCGCAGATGCTGCGCTCGCCGGACCTGCTGGGCTGAGGGCCGGTCCCCCACGGGCGCCCGCACACCCCGACACGCAAGTACGGCGCGGCGCGACCCACGCGGGGTCGCGCCGCGCCGTACGCGCGATGGTGCTGGGGCTCAGTGCCCGGGCTCGTCCTTGGCGCGCTGGAACGAGGCGCGCACCTCGGCCTCGGCCTCGGCGCGGCCGACCCACTCCGCGCCCTCGACGGACTTGCCGGGCTCGAGGTCCTTGTAGACCTCGAAGAAGTGCTGGATCTCCAGGCGGTCGAACTTGGAGACGTGGCTGATGTCGCGCAGGTGCTCCAGGCGCGGGTCGGTCGACGGGACGCACAGCACCTTGTCGTCGCCGCCGGCCTCGTCGGTCATCCGGAACATGCCGATCGCGCGGCACTTGATCAGGCAGCCCGGGAAGGTCGGCTCCTGGAGGAGCACGAGCGCGTCCAGCGGGTCGCCGTCCATGCCGAGGGTGTCCTCGATGAAGCCGTAGTCGGCGGGATACTGCGTCGAGGTGAAGAGAGTGCGGTCCAGGCGCAGTCGGCCGGACACGTGGTCGACCTCGTACTTGTTGCGCTGCCCCTTCGGGATCTCCACCAGTACGTCGAACTCCAGCACGTTTCCTCCGTGATGCCGCCGGCCCGGCAGGGCCCTCGCTCGGGGCGAGATGTGTCGTCAGGTCAGGGTGCCCGCGCACGGGCAGACGCAAGTCTCCCGCACAATGGCCCCCGAGAACCAACGGGAGGACGAATAGGTGCGGCGACGTGATGCACGCCACGGTCAGCGCAGCAGCGAGCACGGGCGGGTCGTGACCTGGCTGGCGCTGCTGCTGGTGCTCGTGGTCGGCAGTGCCGCCTTCGTCGGGTACCGCACCGACCTCGCCGACCCGTGGCTCGAGGACGGCTGGGTGGGGGAGCGTCTCGACGACGTCTTCGGCGAGCAGGAGCCGCCCGGGCCGGAGGCCGTCGCCGCCCCCGCGGGCCTGGACCTGCCGGACGTGGTGACCCCGGGGCCGGTGGCGGACGCGGCCCTCGCGGCGCCCCTCGACGCCCGGGCGGTACGCCGCGCGCTCGCGCCGTACCTGCGCGACGACGACCTCGGCCGCCACGTGCTCGCCGCGGTGGGCGGGCTGGACGCCGCTGCCCCGGTCTTCACCCAGGGCGGCGGCACCGCGATCCCGGCGTCCACGACCAAGGTGCTGACAGCTGTCGCGGCCCTCTCCGTGCTCGACCCGGCCCAGGCCTTCACCACCCGCGTGGTCCGCGAGGGCAACCGGGTGACGCTGGTCGGCGGCGGGGACCCGCTGCTCGCGGCCGCCCCGCCCGAGGAGCCGACGACTCCGCGGCCCGCCGACGTGGTGACGCTGGCCCGGCAGGCTGCGCAGGCGCTGCTGGCCCAGGGCGTGACCCGGGTTCGGCTGGACTACGACGACTCGCTCTTCTCGGGCCCGGCGGTCAACCCGCGCTGGCCCGCGAGCTACGTCCCCGACGGCGTCGTCGCGCCGATCGGCGCGCTCTGGGTGGACCAGGGCCGGCCGGCGCAGGGCACCGGCCGCGTGGCCGACCCGGCCCGGGCCGCCGCCGACGCGTTCGCGACCGCGCTCACCGACGCCGGCGTCGCCGTGGCCGGCCGGCCCCGCCACGCGGTCGCCGGCGGCGCCGCGATCCCGGTGGCGGAGGTCGTGGGGCCGACGGTCCAGGACGTGGTCGAGCGGGTGCTGCTGGTCAGCGACAACGAGGCCTCCGAGGTGCTGGTGCGCCAGCTGGGCCTCGCCGGGGCCGGCGAGGGCAGCACCACCGCCGGGCTCCGGGTGGTCCGCGACGCGCTCGCCCAGGCCGGGGTGCCGACCGGCGACCTGGTCCTGCACGACGGGTCCGGGCTGTCCCGGGCGAACCGGATCGCGCCCGGCACCCTGCTGGCGGCCCTGCGGCTGGCGGCCACGGACCCCCGCCCCCAGCTGCGCGGCGTGCTCGCCTCGCTGCCGGTGGCGGCGTACACCGGCTCGCTCTCGGAGCGCTTCGACGAGGCAGCCCCCGCGGGCCGCGGCCGGGTGCGGGCCAAGACCGGCACGTTGACCGGCGTCAGCAGCCTCGCCGGGATCGCCACCGGCGTCGACGGGACGCCGATGCTGTTCGTGCTGATGGCCGACCGGGTGGCGACCGACGACACCCTCGGCGCGCGGGACGCGCTGGACGGCGCCGCCGCAGCGCTCGGCGCCTGCCGCTGCGGCACTGCCGGGTAGTTTCGAGCCATGACTCAGGAGATGGTCGACTGGCCGTTCGCCGTCCGCCTCGGCTCCCGGCTCGCCGGACCCGGTCCGGAGGTCAGCCGCTCGGAGGCCGAGGAGGCCGTCGCCGAGCTGCGCGCCGCCGCCGCCCGGTCCACCGGGCTGGTCCGTGACTACACGGGCCTCGACGCCCCCGAGGGCACCGCCCCGGTGCTGGTGGTCGACCGGCCCGGCTGGGTCCAGGCCAACGCCGACGGCTTCCGCGCCGTCCTCGGCCCGCTGGTCGACAAGGTCGCCCGGGCCAAGCCCCCCACCGGCCTGGCCCTCGCCGTGGGCGCCAAGGTGACCGGCGCCGAGGTCGGCTCGCTGCTGGGGTTCCTGGCCGGCAAGGTGCTCGGCCAGTTCGACCCCTTCCACGACCCGCACGGGCGGCTGCTGCTGGTCGCGCCCAACATCGTGCACGTCGAGCGGGAGATCGGGGCCGACCCGCACGACTTCCGGCTCTGGGTCTGCCTGCACGAGGAGACCCACCGGGTCCAGTTCACGGCGGTGCCCTGGCTGCGCGACCACCTCTTCGGCGAGATCGGGGCGCTCGCGGACACCGTCGACTCCGCCTCGCTGCTCGAGGACGGCCTCCAGCGGCTGCCCGAGGTGCTGCGCGGGGCGCGCGGCGGCAGCCTGATGGACCTGGTCGGGACGCCGGAGCAGAAGGAGATCATCGAGCGGGTGACCGCGGTGATGTCGCTGCTCGAGGGGCACGCCGACGTGGTCATGGACGGCGTCGGCCCGGGCGTCATCCCGAGCGTGGACCAGATCCGGGCCGCGTTCAACGAGCGGCGCAAGGGCATCGGGGCCCTGGACCGGCTGCTGCGCCGGCTGCTCGGGCTGGACGCCAAGATGGCGCAGTACCGCGACGGCGCCCGCTTCGTGCGCACCGTCGTCGACAGCGTGGGGATGGCCGGCTTCAACGCGGTCTGGGAGCGCCCCGAGAACCTGCCCACGCCCGCCGAGATCGCCGACCCCGCCGTCTGGGTCGCCCGGGTCGGGTAGCGGCGCCGGTGGCCCTGCACCCCTCGGTGGCCGCGGTACGCCGAGCCGTGCGCCGTGCCCTCGCCGACCTGGAGGCGCCGGCGACCGTCCTGGTCGCCTGCTCCGGCGGGCCGGACTCGGTGGCCCTGCTCGACGCGACGGTCGTCGAGGGACACCGCGCCGGCCTGCGGGTCGCCGGAGCGACAGTCGACCACGGTCTGCAGGACGGGTCCGCGGAGCTGGCCGCGCGGGTCGTGGCGCAGATGGCTGAGATGGGCGCCGACGAGACGCTCTCCGCCCGGGTCCGGGTCGAGGCCGGCGGGCTGGGCCCGGAGGCCGCCGCCCGCCGGGCGCGGTACGCCGTGCTCGGGGAGATGGCCACCCACCTCGGCGCCGCCGCCGTCCTGCTCGGGCACACCCGCGACGACCAGGCCGAGACCGTGCTCCTCGGGCTCACCCGCGGCTCCGGCGGCCGGTCCCTGGCGGGGATGCGCCGAGCCTTCGACGGCTACCGGCGTCCGCTGCTCGACGTACCCCGGCTGGACACGGAGACCGCCTGCCAGGTGCAGGGCCGCGAGGTCTGGAGCGACCCGCACAACGAGGACCACGGCTACACGCGGGTGCGGGTGCGCCGCGTGGTGCTGCCGGTGCTGGAGGACCAGCTCGGACCGGGGGTCGCCGCGACCCTGGCCCGGACCGCCGACCAGCTCCGTGTCGACATGGACCTCCTCGACGACCTCGCCGAGGCCGCCCACCAGCGGCTGGCCGACCCCGCCGACGGGTCGCTGCCGGTCCCGGACCTGGCCGCCGAGCCCGACGCCGTACGCCGCCGGGTGCTGCGGCTGGCCGCGCTGACCGCCGGCGCGCCGGCCTCGGAGCTCTTCCACGAGCACGTGCTCGGCCTCGACGCGCTGGTCACGGACTGGCACGGACAGCGCTGGGTGGACCTGCCCGGGCACTGCCGGGGCACCCGTGTGCAGGGCCGGATCCGGGTCACCCGGTCGACGGGGCCCGGGGCGGGCCCGGACACGCCCGGCAACTAGGCTGCGGGGCATGGACGCAGCCCACGTGGAGAACGACCTCGTCAACGTCCTGTTCACCGAGGCGCAGATCCAGGAGCGCATCGGCGAGCTGGCGCGCGAGATCGAGAAGGACTACGAGGGCAAGGACGTCCTCATCGTCGGCATCCTGCGCGGCGCGGTGATGGTGATGGCCGACATGGCCCGCGCCTTCTCCCGCCACATCGAGATGGACTGGATGGCGGTCTCCTCCTACGGCTCCGGGACCAAGTCGAGCGGCGTGGTCCGGATCCTCAAGGACCTCGACACCGACATCTCGGGGCGGCACGTGATCGTCGTCGACGAGATCATCGACACCGGCCTGACCCTGTCCTGGCTGACCAGCAACCTCACGTCCCGCGACCCCGCCAGCGTCGAGATCTGCACCCTGCTGCGCAAGCCCGAGGCGCTGCAGATGCCGGTCGAGGTCAAGTACGTCGGCTGGGACATCCCCAACGAGTTCGTGGTCGGCTACGGACTCGACTACAAGGAGCGGTACCGCAACCTGCGGGACATCGGGACCCTGGCCCCGCACGTCTACTCCTGAACCCCATCGCCTGGGCCCTGCGCGAATTCCTGAGAGAATCGTGATTGTCGTCGGGCTGTACCGTCGGCAGTCAGTCGTACCTGATTTCGAGAGAAGCCTGTGAAGCGCATTTTCAAGGGTCCCTGGTTGTGGATCGTCGTTGCCGTCGTCGGGGTGCTGCTGGCCCTGCAGTTCCTCGCGCCCAACAGCGGCGGTGACGAGATCAGCACCTCCGAGATGGCGGAGTACATCGACGAGGGGCAGGTCAAGGAGCTCACCTTCGTCGACGGTGACCAGGAGATCCGGGCGGTCCTCGACGACGGGGTCCGCGACACCGGTGACCAGGTGATGACGCTGTGGCTCTCCGGCACCCAGGACTCGTTCTTCAAGGCCGCCGAGAAGCAGGTCGCCGACGGCAACATCGAGGACGTCAAGGTCGAGGTGGCCCAGCCCAGCGTCCTCGGCTCGCTGCTGCTGACCTTCCTGCCGATCATCCTGATCGTGCTGGTCTTCTTCTGGCTGATCAACAGCATGCAGGGCGGCGGCCGCGGCGTGATGCAGTTCGCCAAGTCCAAGGCGAAGCTGATCTCCAAGGACATGCCGAAGACGACGTTCAACGACGTCGCCGGCGCTGAGGAGGCCATCGAGGAGCTCGGGGAGATCAAGGAGTTCCTCCAGGAGCCCGCGAAGTTCCAGGCCGTCGGCGCGAAGATCCCCAAGGGCGTGCTGCTCTACGGCCCGCCCGGCACCGGCAAGACGCTGCTGGCCCGCGCGGTCGCCGGCGAGGCCGGCGTCCCCTTCTACTCGATCTCCGGCTCGGACTTCGTCGAGATGTTCGTCGGCGTCGGCGCCTCCCGGGTGCGCGACCTGTTCGAGCAGGCGAAGGAGAACGCCCCGGCGATCGTCTTCATCGACGAGATCGACGCCGTCGGCCGGCACCGCGGCGCCGGCATGGGCGGCGGCCACGACGAGCGCGAGCAGACCCTCAACCAGCTGCTGGTCGAGATGGACGGCTTCGACGTCCGCGGCGGGGTCATCCTGATCGCCGCGACCAACCGCCCCGACGTCCTGGACCCCGCGCTGCTGCGTCCGGGCCGCTTCGACCGCCAGATCCAGGTCGACGCCCCGGACCTGGCCGGGCGCCACCAGATCCTCCAGGTCCACGCCCGCGGCAAGCCGATGTCCCCGGAGATCGACCTGCTCACGGTGGCACGTCGTACGCCGGGCTTCACCGGCGCCGACCTGGCCAACGTGCTCAACGAGGCGGCGCTGCTGACCGCCCGCAGCAACGAGAAGTTGATCACGAACCGGATGCTCGACGAGGCGATCGACCGGGTCATCGCCGGCCCGCAGCGACGCAGCCGCCTGATGAGCGAGAACGAGAAGCTGATCACTGCCTACCACGAGGGCGGCCACGCCCTGGTCGCGGCGGCGCTGCCGGGCACCGACCCGGTCCACAAGATCACGATCCTTCCCCGCGGCCGGGCGCTCGGCTACACGATGGTGCTGCCCGACGAGGACAAGTACTCCCAGACCCGCTCGGAGATGCTGGACAAGCTGGCCTACATGCTCGGCGGCCGCGCCGCCGAGGAGATGGTCTTCCACGACCCGACCACCGGCGCCGGCAACGACATCGAGAAGGCCACCAGCCTGGCCCGCGCGATGGTCACGCAGTACGGCATGACCGAGCGCCTCGGCGCGATCAAGCTCGGCGAGACCCAGGGCGAGCCGTTCCTGGGCCGCGACATGGGCCACGCCCGCAACTACTCCGAGGACGTCGCCGCGATCGTCGACGAGGAGACCAAGCGACTGCTGGCGACCGCCCACCAGGAGGCCTTCGACATCCTCGAGGAGAACCGCGACGTCCTCGACGCCCTGGTCCTCGAGCTGCTCGACAAGGAGACGCTCGACAAGGCCGAGGTGGCCCGGATCTTCACGCCGCTGCGCCTGCGCCCGACCCGGCCGGCGTGGACCGGCTCGCCGACGCGTCGTCCCTCCGACCGTCCGGCGGTCGAGATCCCGGCCGAGGTCCGGGCCCGCGCCACCTCGAACGGTCACGAGGACACCGGCGCCGTCGTGACGCCGCCGGGCCCCGGCGGGGACCTGCACGGGGACCCCGGGCTCCAGGCCCCCGGTGGCACCCCGCTGCCGCCCGGCGCGGCGTCCGGCCCGCCCTCGGGTGCGGTGTGACGGACCCGATCAGCACCGCGGAGCGCCGACCCGGCGACGTTCCGGACTACGACCACGACCGGGCTGCGGCGGCCGTGCGGGAGCTGCTGTTCGCGATCGGTGAGGACCCCGACCGGGAGGGGCTGCGCGAGACGCCCGCCCGGGTCGCGCGCGCCTACGCCGAGCTGACGGCCGGGCTGCGGTTGACGCCCGAGGACGTGCTGACCACGACGTTCGACATCGGCCACGACGAGATGGTCCTGGTCCGCGACATCGAGCTGTGGTCGATGTGCGAGCACCACCTGGTGCCGTTCACCGGGGTGGCGCACGTCGGCTACATCCCCGCGGAGACCGGGAAGATCACCGGGCTGTCCAAGCTGGCCCGGCTCGTCGACGTCTACGCCAAGCGGCCCCAGGTCCAGGAGCGGCTGACCACCCAGATCGCCGACGCCCTGACCCGCCTGCTCGACGCCCGCGGCGTGATCGTGGTGATCGAGGCCGAGCACCTGTGCATGACCATGCGCGGGGTCCGCAAGGCCGGCGCCCGCACGATCACCTCCGCGGTCCGCGGCAGCATGCTCACCGACGCCGCCACCCGCAGCGAGGCGATGTCGCTGATCCACAGTCCGCGCCGCTGAGCGCGACCGGTAGCGTCGGCGCCATGCCCGAGGTGCCCGAGCCGATGCGCGTGATGGGGATCGTCAACGTCACGCCCGACTCGTTCTCCGACGGCGGTCGCTTCCTGCACGCCGACGCGGCAGTGGCCCACGGCCTGCGGCTGGTCGCCGAGGGTGCGGACCTGCTCGACATCGGTGGGGAGTCCACCCGCCCCGGGGCCACCCGGCCGCTGGTCGAGGAGGAGCTGGCCCGGGTGGTGCCGGTGATCCGCGAGCTCGCGGCGACCGGGGCCGTGGTCTCGGTGGACACGATGCGCGCCGAGGTCGCCGCCGCGGCCGTCGCCGCCGGGGCCACGATCGTCAACGACGTCTCCGGTGGGCTCGCCGACCCCGCGATCCTCGACGTCGTCGCCGGGACCGGGGTCACCTACGTCGCGATGCACTGGCGCGCACACGGCAGCCACATGGACGACTTCGCCCGCTACGACGGGCCCGGCGGGGTCGTCGCGGCCGTCCGCGCCGAGCTGGGGGAGCGCCTGGAGGCGATCGCTGCGGCGGGCATCGCCGAGCACCAGGTGATCCTGGACCCGGGCCTGGGCTTCGCGAAGGTGGGCGAGCACAACTGGACGCTGCTGCGGGACCTGGGCTGGCTGCGCGAGCTGGGCTTCCCGATCCTGGTCGGCGCCAGCCGCAAGACCTTCCTCGGGCGCCTGCTGGCCGGCCCGGACGGCACCCCGCGCCCGGTCGGGGAACGTGAGAACGCTCACGCCGCGGTGGTCCTGCACTGCGCCGGCCAGGGCGTGTGGGGGATGCGCGTGCACGACGTCCGGGCGACCCGCGACGCGCTCGCGGCGTACGCCGCCCTCCATCCGACGGGAGCACTCCGATGACCGACACGCCCGCTCAGGGGTCGCGCGGGGCCCAGGACGAGCCCTTCGACACGCCCGCTCGTTCCTCGCGGCCGGCTCAGGACGAGCTCGCGGTGCTGGGCATCGAGTGCCGGGGCCACCACGGCGTCTTCGAGTTCGAGCGGCGCGAGGGCCAGACCTTCGTGATCGACCTCGTCCTCGGGCTCGACACGGCCCCGGCGGCCGCCTCGGACGACTTGCACGACACCGTCGACTACGGAAGCCTCGTCGCGGCGGTCAAGGCCGCCGTGGAGCGCGACCCGGTCGACCTGATCGAGACGCTCGCCCGACGGGTCACCGACATCTGCCTGTTGGATGTTCGTGTTGAATGGGCGCGGGTCACGGTCCACAAGCCGGATGCACCCATTGAGGCGACGTTCGCGGACGTCGCGCTGACGATCACCCGTAGACGTGAGGCCAACCTGTGACTGAGACCCCCAACCCGAACATCGTCGACGCTGACACCCTCACCGGTGAGATGCGGCCGATCCGGCGAGCGGTGCTGGCGTTGGGATCGAACCTCGGCGAGCGGATGGGGAGCCTCCAGGGCGCGGTGAGCTCGATCGCCGACACCCCGGACGTGTGGGTCACGGCGGTCTCCCCGGTCTACGAGACCGAGCCGGTCGACTCCCCGCCGGAGGCCAAGCCCTACCTCAACGCCGTGGTGCTCATCGACACCACGCTCGCCGCGAACCGGCTGATGGACCGCGCGCTGGCCGTCGAGGACGCCTACGAGCGTGAGCGCGGCGACGTCCCGAACGCCCCGCGCACCCTGGACGTCGACCTGATCGTGGTCGGCGACCGCCGCAGCGACGAGGAGTCCCTGCGGCTCCCGCACCCGCGGGCCAAGGACCGCGCGTTCGTCCTCAAGCCGTGGCACGACCTCGAGCCGGACGCCGTGCTGCCGGGGGTGGGGCCGATCGCGGACCTGCTCGAGCGCCTCGGCACCGACGGCCTGGTCCTGCGCGAGGACCTCACCCTCGAAGTCTCCTAGGGCGCCCCGCGCCGTGCGCGACCAGCAGCCGCTGCCCGACGACGAGTCGAGCCCCCCGGAGCCCGAGGGGCCCGGGCATCTGCGCCCGACCTCGCCCGGGCTGCTGACGGCCCTCGGCGTCGTCGGCCTGGTGCTCGGCTGGCTGCTGCACCCGGTCTCGGAGGCCGTGCGCGACACCGCCCCGGTCGTCACCTGGATCCAGCCAGCCGCGCTGCTGCTGGTGGCCGCGATCCTCGGCGCCGTCGCCTGGAACACCTGGCGCACGGTCCATGTGCGCCAGGAGCGGCTGGAGCCGCGTGGGGCCCTCAACCGGCTCGCGCTGGCGCGCGCGTGCGCGTACGTCGGCGCGCTGGTCGCCGGTGGGTACGCCGGGTTCGCGGTCAGCTGGCTCGGCATCGACGTCGATCTGGCGCGCCAGCGGGCGCTCCGCTCGGCCGTCGCGTCGCTGGTCGCGCTGGTGGTGGTCGGCATCGCACTCCTGCTCGAGCGTGCGTGTCGGATCAGATCCGACGACCCGGCCCCCTAACCTGCTTCCATGGCTTCCCCCTCGGCACCCCGCGCCACCCGTCGTCGTCAGCGCAGCACCCGGGTGACGGTCGCGGCCTCGCTGCTGCTGGTCGCGGCCGTCGCCGTCCTGGGCGCGGTCCCGAGCGGCTCCTGGCTGCTGGTCTCGGTCGCGGCGGTCCTCGCGGTCGCCCTCGGGGCCGCAGCCGCGAAGATCACCCACAGCGAGCTGCTCCAGAGCCGCCGCGACGCGGCCCGGGACCGGGCCGAGCAGGCGCAGGCCTACCGACGGCTCACCGAGGAGCGCACCGCCGAGCACGGCGCGTACGTCGCCGACATGACCGCGCGCATCGCCGAGCGCGAGACCGCGCTGGCGGAGCTCCAGGCCGAGCTCGGCACCGCCCAGCGCCGTGCGGCCGAGGTGGCCCGCAAGATGAACGCCGAGGCCCGTCGTGCCGACCTCGCCGAGCGCGAGCGGGACCTGGTCAGCGGCCGGGTCGAGGACGCCGAGGAGCGCGCCGCGCAGGCGATCGTGCGGATCGTGGAGCTCGAGCAGGAGGTCGACGTCCTCAAGTCCGAGCTGACCGCGATGACGTCGGCGTGGCACCGCGCCGAGTCCGCCCGCCGCCGCGCCTGAGCCTCCCCCCGTCGGGCACCGCCGCGTGCCCGGCTGAGCCGATGCGGCACAATTGGACAGCGTGATCCCCGAGGAGTCCCGGTTCGAGAGTGACCCCGACGAGCTGGTCCCGGAGGACCCGGGGCTGCCGGCGGGGTGGCAGGTCGCGAGCCCGGACCCCAGTGACCGCTTCGACGTCGCCCGGCTCACGCACCTGCTCCGCGCCCACGAGCGGCACGGCCGCGGCTGGGCCGGCGCGGGCGTCGACGACGTGCTCGTCGAGGTCTCCGAGGCCGGCCTGCGGACCCGCGAGAACGTCGTCGTGCGCGACGAGGCCGGCGAGATCCGGGCCTGGGGCAGCGTCCACGACCGCGCCGGCGGCCGGATGCTCTACATGCACGTGGTCGAGCGCGACCTGCCCGAGCGGGTCGCCGACGCGTGCTCCGACGTACTGCTGGAGTGGGCCGCCGGTCAGGCGCTGGCCGTGGGCACGGCCCGCGGCATCGCGGTGCAGCAGATCGACACCGGCGCCTTCGCCGACGACGAGCGCCAGCACCGCTGGCTCGCCGCGGCCGGCTTCGACCGGGTCCGCACCTGGTGGCAGATGACCCGGCCGGTCGCTCCCGAGGAGGCCGACCTGGTCGAGGACCCCGCCTCCTGGACCGGGCGTGGCGTGCGCTTCCGGCAGGTCCGCCAGGGCGCCGACGGGATGCCCGAGGTGGGCGACGTGCGCGCGGTGCACGACGTGCTCGAGGAGGCCTTCCGCGACCACTTCAACTCCCGCGAGGAGACCTTCGACGAGTTCGTGCACCGGCTCCAGGAGGACCCCGGGCACCGTTGGGACCACTGGTGGCTCGCCGAGCTGCTCGACGAGTCTGACCCCGACGGCCCCGGCGAGCCGGTCGGCGCCCTGGTCGGCACCGTCTCGGAGGGCTCCGGCGGTGCGCCGGACGGCTCCTACGTCTCCTACATCGGCGTGCGCGCCGCGGCCCGAGGCCGTGGCGTCGCCAAGGGGCTGCTGCGCACGATCGTGGCGGACGCCGCCCGGCGCGGCCGGGACCGGGTCGGGCTCGAGGTCGACGCCGACTCCTCCACCGGCGCCGACCAGCTCTACACCTCGCTCGGCTGGCGGACGAAGTACGTCACCGAGTCCTGGCACCGCGACGTGCCCGTGCCCGGCTGACACTTGCCTCGGTGGTCGATCCGGTCCCGCTGGTCGAGCCGTCCCGGTGGTCGAGCCGTGAAGGCGCCCTGGCGCCTGAGCGCGTCGAGACCACCTTCACCGGACAACGCGGTTGCGCGCCGCTGGGGTTGAGGGTCTTGGTTCCGCCCGCGGTCGCGTTGCCGTTGTCTTGGGCTGACGGTCCCGCCCTCCGTCGCAGAACTTCTTTCCACATTCCTTGACGTTCCTCTAGTCGTTCGAACATATGTTCGAGTATTATGTGCTATGGCCATCGACCCGAACCCCGCCCCGCTGGGGGAGTGCGACAGCCCCGCCGCGGTGCTGGCGTTCGTGCGGTCTCGCCGGGCTGTTGCGGACCAGGCTGAGGTCGAGTTGCTCGAAGGGGCGGTCGCCTGGGCCTCGATGCACTCGGTCGACTCTCTGGACGACGCGGCGTGCCTGCCGGGTGCGGAGGGTGAGGTAGCGATCGCAGGGCCGGGGGCTCCGCTGGTCACCGAGTTCGCACCGCTCGAGCTCGGCGCCGCGCTCGGCATGTCCTCGGACGCGGCCCGGGCGATGCTCGGCGAAGCCGTCGAACTCGCCCACCGGCTCCCGCGCACCTGGGCTGCGGTGCGGGCCGGGACGGTGCCTGCCTGGCGGGGCCGCAAGGTCGCGGCGAACACCCTGTCGCTGCCCGCCGAGGGTGCTGCCTACGTCGACACTCACGTCCACGCGGTGGCGGGGAAGATCGGGTACGCCGCCCTGGACCGGGTCATCGAGGAGGCCCGGGTCCGGTTCGACCCCGACGGCGCGGAAGAGAAGCGCCGCGCCGCGGCCGACCGGCGCCACTTCGACCTCGACACCGGACGCGTCTCCTTCGCAGGCACCGTGACCGTGGACGGCGAGCTCGACCTCGCCGACGCCCTCGACCTCGACTCCGCGGTCGCCCGCGGTGCCCGGGTCCTCGGCGAGCTCGGCTGCGCGGAGTCCCTCGACGTACGCCGCTCCCTGGCCGTCGGCGAGATCGCCCGCCGCCAGCTCGCCCTCGACCTGGACACCACCCCGACCGAGGTCGCGGGCCTGTCCAAGCGCTGCCGGCCCCGCCAGGTCGTCGTCCACGTCCACCTCAGCGCCGCCGCCCTCGGCAGCCCCAGCGACGGGGATCTGCACCTGGCCCGGGTCGAGAACACCCGCTCGTTCGTCTCCGCCGACCAGGTCAAGACCTGGTGCGCCAACCCCGACGCCCAGGTCATCGTCAAGCCGGTTCTCGACCTGGCAGACGTCGACCACACCACCGCCTACGAGGTCCCCGACCGGATGGCCGAGCGAGTCCAGCTCAACAACCCGACGTGCGTCTTCCCCTGGTGCACCCGCTCGGCCCGCCGAGCGGACAACGACCACGTCGTCCGGCACCGCCACGAACGCGAGGGACCACAGGGCGACGGCGAGGACTTCGGCGAGACCACCGACCCCAACCTCGCACCGCTGTGCCGGACCCACCACCGGGCCAAGACCCACACCAGCTGGTCCTACGCCAAGCTCGACGAGACCACGTTCCTGTGGCGAACCCCGAACGGCATCCACCTGCGCCGCGACCACACCGGCACCACCATCGTCGGCTGACCCTGGGTCTCGACACGCTCGCTGCGCTCGCCGCTCGACCACCGCACAGCGACACGCTCGCTGCGCTCGCCGCTCGACCCTCAGCCCCTCAGTCCTCGCGCAGCGACGCCCGCAGGGCGCGGTGCACGCCGGCGGGGGTGAGCACGCCGACGAAGCGAGCGCCGTCGCGGACTCCGACCATCGGCCGGTCGTCGCGCAGCATCAGGGCCAGCGCCTCCTCCAGGGTGGCACCGATCTCGACGGCGGCGGCCAGGTCCCCGGCGGCGACGCCGTCCAGCGGCTCGACCAGGCCCGGGTGGATCGTGGTCACGCTGAGCCGGCGCAGCCCGCGGGTGGCCCCGACGAAGCCGCTGACGAACTCGTCGGCCGGGCGGGCCAGGACCTCCGCCGGCGTGCCCACCTGGGCCAGCCGGCCGCCGACGGCGAAGACCGCGACCCGGTCGCCCATCCGCACCGCCTCGTCGATGTCGTGGGTGACGAACAGGACGGTCTTGCCGAGGTCGCGCTGGAGCCGGCGGAACTCGTCCTGCAGGCGCACCCGCACCACCGGGTCCACGGCGCCGAACGGCTCGTCCATCAGCAGCACCGGGGGATCGGCGGCCAGCGCGCGCGCCACGCCGACCCGCTGCCGCTGGCCGCCGGAGAGCTGGTGGGGATAGCGGTCGGCGTACGTCGCGGGGTCCAGGCCGACCAGGTCGAGCAGCTCCAGCGCGCGCCGCCGGGCGTCGGCCCGCGAGCTGCCCGACAGCAGCGGCACCGTCATCACGTTCGCGGCCACCCGCTGGTGCGGGAACAGCCCGACCTGCTGGATCACGTAGCCGATCCCGCGGCGCAGCCGCACCGGGTCCACCGCGGAGACGTCGCGCCCGTCGACCTCGATCCGGCCGCTGGTCGGCTCCACCAGCCGGTTCACCATCCGCAGCGTCGTCGACTTCCCGCAGCCCGACGGGCCCACCAGGCAGACCAGCTCGCCCTCGCCGACCTCGAGGTCGAGTTCCTGGACCGCCACCGTGCCGTCGGCGTAGGTCTTGTGCACGCCGGCGAGCCGGATCATCGGGGCGCCGCTGCGGGAGCCGGTAGCGTCCATGCCGTGACCCTACTGGCGGCGGCGTACCGGTGACGGCGGACGACGGGCCGAAGTGCTACAGCCGGTTCACCAACGAGTGGTTCTGCTGGCAGTACGTCGAGGACCGGCGCGAGGAGATCCTCGACGCGACCCTCGAGCACCTCGCGATCACTGTCGCCGCGGTCCTGCTCGGGCTGGCGCTGGCCTTCCCGCTCGCCCTGCTCGCCCGCCGCTACCGGCGCCTGCAGAGCACGGTGCTGGCGGTGAGCACCGGCATCTACACGATCCCGTCGCTGGCGCTCTTCCCACTGTTCCTGCCGTTCACCGGCCTCAGCGCGGCCACCGTCGTCCTGGGGCTGGCGCTCTACGCCCTGACGGTGCTGGTGCGGTCCATCCTCGACGGGCTGTCCTCGGTGCCCGCGGACGTGCGGGAGTCGGCGGTCGGGCTCGGGTACGGACCCGGCCGGCTGCTGCTGCGCGTCGAGCTGCCGCTCGCGGTGCCGGTGCTGATGGGCGGACTGCGGGTCGCGACGGTCTCGACGGTCGCGCTCACGACCGTCGGCGCGCTGGTCTCCTACGGCGGCCTCGGCAACCTGATCGCCCACGGTGTGGCCCGCGACTTCCGGGCCGAGCTGGTCACCGCCTCGGTGCTCTGCGTCCTGCTCGCGCTGCTCCTCGACGCCGTGGTCGTCCTCGCCCAGCGGCTGCTGACCCCCTGGACCCGGGGAGCGGGAGCATGAACGTCCTCGCGAACGCCTGGGAGTACCTGGTCGATCCGGCCAGCTGGTCGGGTGGCGGCGGCATGCTCGCGCTGCTGCTGGAGCAGCTGCTGCTGACGGTCACCGCCCTGGCCCTGGCCGCGGCGGTGGGCCTGCCGGTGGCGCTCGCGCTGGGGCACCTGGGCCGGGGCGGCTTCCTGGCCGTGAACATCTCCAACATCGGCCGCGCCGTGCCGACCTTCGCGCTGCTGGCCCTGCTGGTCACCGCGGACTGGCCCGGGACCGCCTCCTTCGGGCCGTACGGCCGCGCCGGGCTGGCGACGCTGCTGGCACTGATGCTCTTCGCGCTGCCGCCCCTGGTCACCGGTGCGTATGTAGCGGTTCGCGAGGTGCCCGAGGAGGTCCGGGAGGCGGCCCGCGGCATGGGCATGACCGGCCTGCAGGTCTTCGTCCGCGCCGAGCTCCCGCTGGCGCTGCCGCTGGTGCTCTCCGGAGTCCGGCTGGCCCTGGTCCAGGTCTGGGCGACCGCCACCATCGCGGCCCTGGTCGCCGGGCCCGGGCTGGGCCGGGTCATCACCGACGGGTTCGCCGCGAACGACTACGGCCAGGGCATCGCGGGCGCGGTGGTGGTCGCGGCGGTCGCGCTGACGCTGGAGCTCCTCGCCGCCGGCGCCCAGCGACTGGCGGCCCGGCGGTTGTCGGACCCGGCGCCTAGGGTGGACGCGCACGCCGGTTGAGGCACTGCAGCAGCGGGGGTCCTCCCCGCCGCACCGGACACGCGCGGGCCCGGCCCGCGGGACACAGAAGGTGAGAACCATGCAGGTACGACGCTCGCTGCTCTCGCTCGCCGCCGTCGGCGTGCTCACGATCGCCACCGGCTGCGCCGGGGACGACCTGTCCGACGACGAGGGCGACTCCGGGCCCTCCGCGGGGCCGGTCACGGTCGCCACCCAGGCCTTCGACGAGGCGCTGCTGGTCACCGCGATGTACCAGGCGGTGCTCGAGGACGCCGGCTACGACGTCACGGTCAAGGAGGTCGGCCGGCGCGACATCTACGTCGCCCAGATGCCCGACAGCGTCGACATCGCCCCGGAGTACGTCGGTGGCCTCGCGGACTTCGTCAACACCGAGGCGAACGGCCCGGACGCCGAGCCGATCACCACCGCCGAGGCCGACGCCACGATCGAGGCGGCCACCCCGCTGCTGGAGGCGAAGGGGCTCACCCTCCTCGAGCCGTCGCCGGCGACGTCGGCGAACGCCTACTTCGTCACCGAGGAGTTCTCCGAGACCGAGGGCGCCACCAGGATCTCCGACCTCGAGGGCAGCTCGGTGGTGCTGGCCGCGGCCGAGGACTGCCCGGGCCGCGCCGACTGCGAGGCCGGCCTGAGGCAGACCTACGGCATCGACGTGACCGAGGTGCTGCCGCTGGGCTTCCAGTCCCCGCAGACCTACCAGGCGGTGCTCGACGGCGAGGCGCAGGTCGGCCAGACCAGCACCCTCGACGTGACCCTGGCCGACCAGGGCCTGGTGATGCTCGAGGACGACCGGGGCATCCAGCCCGCGCAGAACCTCGTCCCGCTGGTCTCCTCGGACTTCCTGGCCGAGCACGAGGACGTCGCCGGGCCCCTCGAGGACCTGATGGCAGAGCTCGACAACGAGACGCTCGGCGAGCTGATCCTCCGGGTCAGCGTGGACCGCGAGAAGCCCGAGGACGTCGCGTCCGAGTTCGTCGCGGAGGCCGGGCTGACCTGAGCCGCGGCCCGGCCGGCGGGCCGGGCGTGCCAGACTGCGGGGGTCCGCACGGACCCGGACCAGACCAGCCCAGACCCGCCAGCCCAGGCCCGTCCAGCTCGGAGAACGACAGTTGGCCACGACCACGAGCCCGCGGGCTCCCCGGGCCACCGCGGTGCGCCCCCGCAGCCGGGTGCGCAGCGACATCCAGGGACTGCGCGCCGTCGCGGTCACGCTGGTCGTCGTCTACCACCTCCTGCCCGGATCGCTCACCGGCGGCTTCGTGGGGGTCGACGTCTTCCTGGTCGTCTCCGGCTTCCTGATCACCTCCCACCTGCTGACGGCGCCGCCCACGACGGGGCGCGAGCTGCTGGCCTTCTGGGCGCGGCGGATCCGCCGGCTGCTGCCCGCGTCGCTGCTGGTGCTCGGCGTCAGCCTGGTCGCGGCGTGGCTGTTCCTCCCCGAGACCCGGTGGGAGGCCACGGCGCGCGAGGTCTCGGCCGCGGCGACGTACGTCGTCAACTGGCGCCTCGCTGACAATGCCGTCGACTACCTGGCCGCCGCGCAGGCCGCCTCGCCCGTCCAGCACTTCTGGTCGCTCTCGGTCGAGGAGCAGTTCTACCTGGGCTGGCCGCTGCTGGTGCTGCTCCTCGCGGTCGCGGCGCGGGCCCTGCGGGCGCGCGGCACCGCGGCGGCGCGGGTGCAGCTGGCCGGCATCGCCGTGGTGGTGGCCGCCTCCTTCGCCTGGTCGGTGCACCTGACCGACGCCGACCCCGCGCGTGCCTACTTCGTGACCCCCACCCGGATCTGGGAGCTCGGCGCCGGCGGGCTGCTCGCGGCCGTGCTGGCG
Source organism: Nocardioides pantholopis (assembly GCF_003710085.1). Taxonomy (NCBI): domain Bacteria; kingdom Bacillati; phylum Actinomycetota; class Actinomycetes; order Propionibacteriales; family Nocardioidaceae; genus Nocardioides; species Nocardioides pantholopis. The sequence goes on from NZ_CP033324.1 coordinate 350,637, forward strand.
AGCCGGGCGCGGCCCGCGCCGGACCCCGGGACGTCGGCCCCGCTCGCCCGGGCCGTCGTGGCCTGGCTCGGCCTCGCGGTCGTGGTGGCCACCGCCGTCGGCTACGACGCCGCCACCCCGTTCCCCGGCTGGCACGCCGCGCTGCCGGTGCTGGCGACCGTGGCCGTGATCGCGGCCGACGCCGGGCCGGACCGGTGGTCGCCGGTGCGGTGGCTCGGCACCCGGCCGGTGCAGTGGCTCGGCGACGTCTCCTACTCGGTCTACCTGTGGCACTGGCCGCTGATCGTGATCGTCCCGGTCGCGGTCCCGGTGGCCCTGGCCGACGCGGGGCCGGTCGTCGAGATCGGCATCCTGGTGGCCACCCTGCTGCTGGCCGCGGCGACGAAGACCTGGGTCGAGGACCGGTTCCGGCGCGCCCCCGCCGGCGGCCGGCTCGCGCCGACGTACCTCACCGCGGCGGCGGGCATGGCAGTCGTGCTGCTCCTCTCCTCGCTGCTGGTCGGGCACGTCCAGGACCGGCAGGAGGAGGCCCGTGACCGGGTCGAGGCGGCGCTGGCGGGCGCGGACCCGTGCTTCGGCGCCGGGGCCCTGGTGCCGGGCCGCGAGTGCCCGCCCGCGCGGGGCGAGCCGGTGCCGGCGCCGGCACTGGCCCCCGACGACAAGGCCGACGCCTACGCCGACGTCTCCGGCGGGCGCAACTGCTGGTCCGCGCGGCCCCGCTTCCGGCAGGTGCGCTGCGTCTTCGGCGAGCCGGACGGCGACGTCGAGGTCGTCCTGGTCGGCAACTCCCACGCCGGCCAGTGGCTCCCCGCCCTGCAGGAGATCGCCGCCGACCGGGACTGGCGGATCAGCACCCGGCTGGCCTCGCGGTGCGCGATGTCGCAGGTGCGCCAGGCCCTGGACACGGTTGAGGAGACCGACGCCTGCGAGCAGTGGGTCGAGCGGACCTCGCGCCGGATCGCCCGCGAGCGCCCGGACCTGGTGGTGGTCTCCAACCGGATCTCCGCCCCCGCCGAGGGGCACTCCCTCGAGGCCAGCCGGGAGCCGTACGCCGCGGGGTACGAGCAGGTGCTGCGCCGCTGGAGCGAGGCCGGGGTCCCGGTCGTCGCCCTGCACGACACCCCCGCCCCCGGCGACGGGGCGGTGGAGTCCGCTCCAGAGTGCGTCGCCACCAACGCCGACGACCTCGACGCCTGCGCGGGACCCCGCCCGGACTGGGAGCCGGCGGACCCGGTGCGCGAGGCGGTGGAGGCGATGCAGACGGGGGGTGCGGCCTCGGTCAGGCTGGCCGACCTCAACGACCTGATCTGCCGCTCGGAGACCTGCGCGGCCGTGGTCGGGGGCGCGCTGGTCTACTCCGACGGCTCCCACCTGACCGCCACCTACGCCCGCACCCTGGCGCCGCACCTGGAGCGGCCGTTGCTCCGGGCCCTGCGGGGCTCGTGACCCGGCCCACGCGACCATGTGCGCACCCCCGGGGCGCGAGGACCCGGACGATAGAGTCCGGGCCGAAGGTCCGACGAAGCAGCGAGGAAGTACCAACGCAGTGAAGCAGCCCGTCCGGTTCTCGATCGTGGCCGCGGTCTACAACGTCTCCCGCTACCTCGAGGACTTCATCGCCTCCGTGGAGGCCCAGCGTGGGTTGCACTCGCAGCTGGAGGTGATCGCCGTCGACGACGGGTCCACCGACGACAGCCTGGAGCGGCTGCGCCGCTGGGAGCGCGAGAGCGACATCGCCATCCGGGTGCTGCACCAGCCCAACGGTGGCCAGTCCAGCGCCCGCAACCACGGCATCGAGCACGCGACCGGCGAGTGGGTGACCTTCCTCGACCCCGACGACCGGATGCAGCCGAAGTACCTGCGCTCGGTCGCGGACTTCCTGGACGAGCACCCCGAGGTCGACATGGTCGCGACCAACCGCTGGATGCTCGACGACGCCACGGGCGAGCTCACCAACAGCCACCCGCTGCGCTCGATGTTCCGCGACGGCAACGTGGTCCGCGACCTCACCGAGATGCCGGACTACTTCCACGGCAGCGCGCCGTCGGCGTTCGTCCGTCGCGACCGGCTCGAGCAGCTCGGGCTGCGCTTCGACCCCGAGGTCCGGCCGAACTTCGAGGACGGGCACTTCTGCAGCAGCTACCTGCTCGACCTCGACCACCCCCGGGTCGGGTTCGTGCGCACCGCCCACTACGTCTACCGCAAGCGCGCCGACGCCAGCTCGACGCTGCAGGGCAGCCTCGAGAACCCGGACCGCTACACGCAGGTGCTCGAGCACGGCTACCTCGACCTGCTCCGCCGAGGCGCCCAGCGGCACGGCCGGGCGCCGGGCTGGCTGCAGAGCTTCGTGCTCTACGAGCTGTCCTGGTACTTCAGCTCCCACGACGCCAAGCAGGGGCGCACGGCCGCCCGCGGCGAGGTCGCCGACCGGTTCCACGAGCTGCTCGCCCAGATCGTCGCGCTGCTCGACCCCGAGCTCGTCGCCGGGTTCTGGCGCCGCGGGATCCGCCGGGAGTGGCGCGCGGCGCTGCTGCACGCGTACGCCGACCAGCCCTGGCACGACGACCACGCGGTGATCACCGCCGTCGACCCGGCGCGCCGGCTCTACCGGGTCTCCTACCTGTTCACCGGCCCCGCCCCGCGCGAGCAGGCGTACGTCGGCGGCGCGGAGGTCGCGCTGACCCACGCCAAGACCCGCGACCTGGCCTCCCACGACCGGGTCCTGCTGCACGAGCGGCTGCTGTGGCTGCCGGCCTCGAAGTCGCTGCGCCTGCACGTCGACGGGCGGGCCATCCCGGTGCTGGAGTCCGAGCCGCCGGTGCCGGGCTCCACGCTCTATCCGCGCACCCCGCAGCGGCTGATCCGGGAGCGCACCGGGCAGCCCGAGCCCGGGCCCGCCCTCAGCACGGAGGACCAGCGGCTGGTCACCAAGGCGGCCTCGCGCCGGGTGCGCAAGGAGTTCGCCGACGCCTGGGTCCTCGTCGACCGCGTGCACGACGCCGACGACAGCGCCGAGCACCTGTTCCACCACCTGCGGGCCGAGCGACCGGACGTCAACGCGTTCTTCGTGCTCGAGGAGGGGACCGCCGACTGGCGGCGGCTCCGCCCGGAGCTCGGCAAGCGGCTGGTGGCGTTCGGCTCGGAGCGCTGGAAGCTGCTCATGCTCAACGCCGCCCACCTGATCTCCTCCCACGCCGACCGGGCCATCGTGGACACCCCCGGGGTGCCGCGGGTGCCCCGGACCTGGCGGTTCACGTTCCTCCAGCACGGCGTGATCAAGGACGACCTGTCGCCGTGGCTGAACACCAAGAACATCGACGTCTTCGTCACCAGCACGCACGCCGAGCACGAGTCGATCGTCGGGGACCACACCCGCTACAGCGTCACCACCAAGGAGACGGTGCTGACCGGGCTGCCCCGCTTCGACCGGCTCCTGGAGGCCGGCCGCGACGTGCCGGAGACCGGGCGCGACCTGGTCGTGCTGGCGCCGACCTGGCGCCGTTGGCTGGTGCCGCACCTCGACCCGGCCAGCCAGCGCCGCGACGACCTCGGCCCGGAGTTCTTCGAGTCCGAGTTCCTGCGCAGCTGGCTCGACCTGCTGGCCGACCCCGAGCTCGCGCAGGCCTGCGCGGACCGGGGCCTGACCCTGGCGTTCCTGCCGCACCCGAACCTCCAGCCGGCGCTGCCGCTGCTGGACCTGCCCGCGCACGTGCGGCCGCTGAGCTACGAGGGTGCGGACGTACGCCGGCTCGTGGCCCGCTCGGCGCTGCTGGTCACCGATTACTCCTCGATGGCCTTCAACGCCGGCTACATCGACCGGCAGGTCCTCTACTACCAGTTCGACGCCGAGCGGGCGCTGAGCGGTGACCACGTCGGCGCCGACGGCTACTTCGACTACGAGCGCGACGGCTTCGGCCCGGTCGCGCACACCCACGCGGACGCCGTGCGCGAGGCCTGCGCCGCGATCGCCGGCGGGCCGGTCCCGGCTGCGACGTACCTGGAGCGGAACCGGCGCACGTTCACGCTGCGCGACGGCGGCTGCTGCCGGCGGGTGACCGAGGCGATCGAGGTCGCGGGGCGCGAGACGCCCGTCGGCGCCGTCGTCGGCCCGCCGCGGTGAGGACCGCCGAGCCGCCGGTCGTCGCGAGCATGGGCAGCTGCATCACCCGCGACAACTTCAACACCCGGTTCAACCCCGACTACAAGCGCTACTTCAGCTGTGCGCTGCACCAGAACCAGTCCTCGCTGATCGCGCTGATGTCGCCGCCGGTCGACGTCGGCTGGGAGCCGATGCGGGAGCTGAGCGACTACGACCGGGCCAACATCGACGCCGAGCTGAGCCGCTCGTTCCTGCGGGAGGTCGTGGCGGTGCGCCCGGACTACCTGGTGCTGGACTTCTTCGCCGACATCCACTTCGGCTGCGTCGCGTTCGACGCCGGCCGCTGGCTGACCAACAACCGCTGGAACATCCACCACACCGACCTCTACCAGCGGCTGCGGGACGAGGACCGGCTCGCCAGGTTCGACATCGCGCACCACACCGACGACTACCTCGCGCTGTGGCAGGAGTCCCTGGACCGGTTCCTGGCCCTGGTCCGCGCCCAGCTGCCCGAGACCACTGTGGTGCTGCACCGCGGCCACAACACCAACCGGCTGCGGCTCCCGGACCGCGCCGAGACGGTCTCGCTGCGCAAGCACCGCAACCTGGCCCGCCTCGGCGTGGCCCGGGCCAACGAGCTGTGGCGCGAGCTCGACGACCGGGCCGCCCCGGCCTGCGACGCGGTGATCGACCTGACCGACCTGCCCACGGCGACGTACGACGACCACCCGTGGGGCCCGTTCTACGTGCACTACGAGCCGGCGTACTACCACCGCTTCCTGGCCGAGCTGGTCCGCATCGACCTGGACCGGCGCCTGGACGCCGACGCCCGCGAGCGGCTCGCCCTGGTCGAGACCGCGCGGACCGCGGACGCCGGCCGCCTGGCGGGCGAGGACGCGGCGACGATCGGGCGGCTGCGCGAGCGCACGCAACGGCTTCAGGACCGGGTGGCCGAGCTGGAGCAGGCCGCCGGCGGCCGGCGGCGCTGGCCGTTCAGCCGCTGAAGAACTCCGCGACCACCCGCTGCGCGGCGTGGCCGTCCTCGTGGCCGAGGAACCGCTCCCGGACCGCTGCCCGCAGCGGGGCGCACTCCCGCTCGAGCGCGCTCGGGTCCCGCAGCCGCTCCGCGGCCTGCGCGGTGGACTCGACGAGCGGGCCGGCCAGCGTCTCCTCGTAGGGGAGCAGCTGCGGGCGCAGCCGCAGGTACGCCTCCCGGTCCGGGCTCAGGAACACGGCCGGCCGACCGGTGAGGGCCCAGTCGAAGCGCAGGGCGGAGTAGTCCAGGACGGCGGCGTCCGCCGCGAGCAGCAGCCGGTCCACCCGCGGGTGGTCGGTCACGTCGACGACCGGGGTGCCCCGGGTCCGGGCCGCCGCGGCCTTGCGGTCCAGCGGGTGGGCCCGGAAGAGGACTGTGTAGCCGGGCCCGAGGTCCGCGGCGAGCCGGACCGGGTCGGCGCCGGGGAGCAGGCCCGCGGACGGCACCCGCGGCGACACCGCGTCGCGGTACGTCGGGGCGTGCAGCACCACTGTCGTCGCCGGGTCCACGCCGAGGCTGGCCAGCACCTCGGACCGGACCGCTGAGCGGTCCGCGCTCAGCAGCTGGTCGCAGCGGGGGCTGCCGAGCGCCAGGACCCGGCCGGGGTAGGAGAACTCGGCCCGGACCAGGTCGGCCGCCGCGTCGTCGGGCGCCAGCACGGTGTCCCAGAGCTCGGCGCGGCGGGCCACCTCGACGGCGATCCGCTCCTGCGACCACCGCAGCGCGTCCCACCAGGTCCGCCCGACCGCCTTGCCGGGGTGCCCGGAGAAGGTCTGCAGCACCCGCTGGCGGTCCCGCTTGACGACGTAGCCGTCCAGGTCCCCGTCGGTGCACAGGTACGCCGCGGAGCGCAGCACGTCGTACCAGGCGGGGGAGCCGACCACGACCGGCAGCGAGCCCTCGGGGACCGGGCTGCCGTGGTCGCGCACGGCCCAGTAGCGGACCAGGTCCGGCCGCGAGCGGGCCAGCTCGCGGTCGATGGCGAGCGGGTCGCCGTCGACCCGGGAGCCGCGGCCGCTGACCAGGAGGACCGAGCCGGCGGGCACGTCGGGGGAGCGGCCGGTCGCCGCCTGGTAGGCGCGGCGCAGCCGGGTCTGGCCGGCGGGGGTGGCGGCTCGGGCGTCCAGGGGCAGCGCGACCAGCAGGCCCAGCGCCCCCGATCGGCGCAGCCGCAGGTGCACGCGCAGGGTGCCGTCGAAGCGGTCGGCCGGCAGCGAGGAGCGCAGGTCGGGTGCCGGCTCCCCCTCCAGGTCCACCCCGTCGGCGGTGGTGGCGACCAGCGCGAAGCCGGCCCGGGGCAGTGCCGTGGGCGGGTTGCCGAAGCGCCTGACCCGCTCGGGGAAGGCCAGCCGGGTCCCGTCCGCGCCGGGCTCGACCCGGGTGACCGGGACCTCGAGGTCGGCGGAGACCAGGCGGGCCGTGCGGAGCTCGGCGGGCTCGAGCGCGGTCGGGTCCAGGTCGAGCAGGATCTCCCCGTCCGCGAGCGTCACGTCGCGGACCCGCAGCCGGCGCCCGTCGGCGAGCAGCTCCAGGCTCGCGTCCGGCGTGGACGCCCAGATCGGCCCGGAGGCGTCCGGGCCGGCGAGCTCGCCGGGCGGCGCGGCGACCGCGACCTCGTCGCCGTCGGGGCCCCGGACCACCAGCCGGGAGCGGGCGGGCAGGGCGGTGTCCGGGAGCGGGACGGCGAACCGCCCGTCGGGCTCGGTCCGGCCGGTCGTCCGCCGGTCCGGGCCGGCCTGCAGCGCCACCTCCGGGGTGGTGCCGGCGAGCTCGCCGGCCAGCACCAGCCGCCCGGTCAGGTCAGTGCCCGGGGGGTCGAGCTCGCGGGCGGCCGCCGGCACGGGGGAGACGACCAGGACCAGGCCCTCCTCGGCCAGCACCGGCGAGACCCGCAGCGGCGTTCCGTCGGGGCCGGCCACGATCCGGGCCCGCAGGTCGGTGGCCGCGGAGCCGTCGACGGTCTCGTGCAGGCCACCCTCGCGGACGATCCCGTCCTGGGCGACCCGCAGCCGCAGCGACCAGGAGGCCGCTGCGGTGCCGCCCGGCGCCGTCGAGGCGGCGACCAGCGCGTCGAGGTCGACCACCGCTGTGAACCCGGACTCGTCGTACTCGGCGTTGCGCTGCCGCACGACCGCGTTGACCGCCGGGTCGTGCACGGCACGTGCGTCCAGGGGCAGCGTGGCCCCGGTGGCGTCCTCGCGCAGCCAGGCCTCCAGGGCGACCTCGCGGCCGGCGCTGCCGACCCCGCGCACCACGGCGTGGCCGACCAGGCGCAGCCGGTCGGCGCCGGGGCCGCTCCAGTCGGCGTCGCGCAGGCCGGCGACCAGCTCGGTCTCGTGGTCGGCCAGCTGCCAGAGCCGCTCCGGCACCAGCGCGCGGTACGGCGCGTCGGGCGGCGGGTCGGCCAGCACCCGGCCGTCGACGACCCGGACCGGCGGCAGCCGGCCGTGGACGGAGAAGTGCTCGTCGGTCTCGACCAGGGCCTCCCAGGCGTGCTGCGCGCACAGCCAGGCCCGGACCTTCGCGTTGAACCGGACCGCCGCCAGCGCCGCGTCGCTGGCCCGGCCGAACATCGTCGCGCAGACCGCCGCCAGCAGGTTGCGGTACATGTCGCCGCCGGCGAGGGCGTGGTCGAGGAACGGCTGGAAGTCCACGTCGATGGTGCGGGCCACCCAGGCGTCGTACGTCGCCGGGGAGGCCTCCGCGAGCAGCAGCACCCGGGCCTCCTCCTTGACCGCCACCCGGTCCAGGAAGTTCTCCAGGTTCGCCTTCTGCTGGCCGGTCGAGGTGTTGTCCTCCCGGATCCGCCAGCGGTAGGTCACCCGGGCCAGCACGTCGAAGCGCTCGGCCCGGACGTAGGCCGCGAGCATCGGGACGTGGTCCTCGTAGGCGATGTGGCCGCGGAACGGCGGCACCCGGTCGCGCCAGAAGGCGGTCCGGAACATCCGGTTGCAGGCGATGATGTCCTGCATCGCGGCCGGGAACTCGTCGATGGTGACCCCGAGCCGGTCGCGGTCGTGGACGACCCGGCCCCACGACGTGCCGACCTCGCGCTGGTGGCTGAAGCGCATCGCGCCGCCGACGCAGAAGTCCGAGCCGGTGGCCCGCAGGGTCCGCAGCATGTGGGCGTAGGCGCCGCGGGGGACGACGTCGTCGGCGTCGCAGAAGGTGAGGAACTCGCCCCGGGCGAGCGCGACGGCCTCGTTGCGGGCGATGCCCTGGCCGGTGTTGTTCTGGGCGATCACCCGCAGCCGCGGGTCGCGCGCGGCGTACTCCTCCAGGATCGCCAGGGAGCCGTCGGTGGACCCGTCGTCGACCGCGACCACCTCGAGGTCGCGCAGGGTCTGGCCGAGCAGGCTGTCCAGGCACTCGGGCAGGTACGCCGCGACGTTGTAGACCGGCACCACGACGCTGAGGGCCGGGGCGGGTGCCGCGTCCTGCGGCGGGTCCGGGTCCGGGCCGGTGATCCGCCCCAGCGCCGTGCGCAGCCTCGAGGCACGGGTCACGGGGGTTCCTCCACTGGTCCGCCTGGCCCGGGTCGTCCCGGGACGGCCTGAATCCTATGCGGGCCGCTCCCGACCGCGCGCACGCCGCCACGACCGGCGCTGACTACAATCCCGAGGTCCGGCCGGGTTCCGGCGACGACTGTGCACGACGGCGAAGGGCAAGGATGATCCAGGGAAACCCGGCGGTCGCCCTCGGGCGGCGGTTGCGGCGGCTGGTCGGGCCCGGCGCCCGGCCCGTGACCGGGCTCGTCCCGCGCTCCGCCGCCGACCGCGTGCAGGACCTCGAGGACCGCAGCACCGCGATCGCCCTGGGCCCGCTCGCGCGCCGCACCGGCCGCCGCACCGACCCGGGCGTGGCGGTGCTCAGCGCCGCTGCGGACCACCCGCTCGTCGCCGCGGTGCGCGAGGTGTGGCCGCAGGCGCGGCTGACGGTCGTGGACCCCACCCGCGGCGAGGCCGAGACGCACGTCGCGCTGGCAGCCGCCGGCACCCTCGAGGCGATCTGGGACGTCGAGGCCGACGAGCGGCGCCCCGAGCGGGTCCGTGAGGTCTTCCCCCACCTCGCCGACGGCGGGGTGCTGGTCGTCCTCGACGCCGGGACCGACGCGGACGCCGGCTCGCCGGCGGTGGCCGGCGCCCAGGCCCTGGTCGACCTCGGCGCGACGCTGCTGCGCGCCGGGCTCGCCCCCGGCGCCGGCGTCCGCGCCGACGACGTCCGGCTGGCCGAGCTCGTCGACTCCGTCGCCGTGCGCGGCCGGCACCTGGTGCTGACCGCGCGCACCCGCGGACCGCAGCGGCTGGCGAAGCTGCGCGAGGAGGAGGTCGCCGACTACCTCGCGCGGACGGGGGAGCGCGCCGGGCGGGTGCTGCTGGAGCGGCCCGGATCGGTCGTGGACAGCCCGGCCCCGGTCCGCTTCTCGGAGTCCGAGGCGGCTCCGGCGTACCGCACCCACTTCGAGGCGCCGCCGCTCCAGCTGCGCGAGTACGCCGGCGCGACCTGCTCCACCGGTCAGGTCGCCACGCTGGACCGGGTGCTGCTGCCCGAGACCTACCGGCACAACTACCGCCCCCGGCTCGGCAACCGGTTCACCGTCGAGGTGGCCCCGCGGTTCGCCCGCGTGAAGAAGCCGACCCCGCCCGAGGACCTGCCGGGCAGCTGGTTCCACCTCGACTCGGAGTTCCGCGGCCACTTCGGGCACGCGATGACCGAGCAGATCTCCCGGCTGTGGGCGTGGCAGGAGGCCAAGGCGCGCTATCCGGACCTCAAGGCCCTGATGCTGGTCAACAAGGCCCGGACCACGATCGGCGAGTGGGAGTACCGCCTCTACGAGGCCGCCGGCGTCGCGCGCGAGGACCTGGTGCTCTTCGACCACCCGGTGCGTCCCGAGCGCCTGGTCGCCGCGACCCCGATGTTCTCCCAGCCCGCCTACGTCCACGACGGCATCCGCGAGGTCTACCGGCGCATCGGCGACGACCTGGCCGCCGACGCCCCCCGGCGGGACTACCCCGAGCGGATCTTCTGCAGCCGGCGGCACGAGAAGCGCTCGGCCACCAACACCACGCAGGTCGAGGAGTTCTTCGCCGCCCGCGGCTTCGAGATCGTCTATCCCGAGGACTTCCCGATGGCCGAGCAGGTGCAGATGTTCCGCTCCGCCACCGACCTGGCCGGCTTCGCCGGGAGCGCGATGTTCACGATGGCGTTCGTGCCCGAGCCGAAGCGGGTCATCCTGGTCTCCGCCGAGACCTACGTCGCTCAGAACGAGGCGATGATCGCCGCCGTGCAGGGCCACCAGGTCAACGTCGCCTGGTGCCGGCCGGAGTTCCGCCGCCCCGACGGGACCGAGATCGGCCGCAAGCTGCAGGCCCGGTTCACGTTCGACGACGCACGCGAGGGCGAGTTCCTGCGCCGCGTCCTCGACACGTGAGTCGGGTCCGAGGCGGGCTACGATCGCCTGCCGTCCCCCCGGAAGGAGATCCCTGGTGCGCGCCCGGCAACGAGTGACCGACACCCTCAGGAAGGTCGGCAGCGCGACGCCCCGAGGAATCCGCGGCCCGCTGGGGCGGGCCAGTCGGCGGTTCCGGTCGGAGTGGACCGGGCCCCGGGTCACGGTCGTGCTCGCGGTCAGCGACGCCGACACGACCCGGATCGGGCCCTGCCTGGACAGCCTGCGCGAGCAGCTGTACCGCAACCTCGAGATCCGGGTGCACCCCTGGGGTCCGTGCGCCGAGGTACGCCGACTGGCGCGCGAGCACGCCGACGCCGACTGGCGCGTCATCGTGGCCCGCGAGGACGCCACCGACGCCGCCGCTGCCCGCAACGCCGGGGCGCGCGCCGCGCGGGGCGGCTACCTGCTCTTCGTCGCCGGTGGCGACAACCTCCCGATCCGCGGCATCGGCCGGCTCGTGGACGCGCTGGAGACCTCCGGCTCGGACTTCGCCGTGGGTCGGATGCGGATGCCGATGGGGGTGCTGCCCCGCGTGGACTCGCCGTTCGCCGCCGCCCACCAGGTCCAGCTGCTCGGCACCGACCTGGCCACGACGCCGGTCGCCGTCACCGACCTCGGCCTGGGCAACCGGATGTTCCGCCGGACGCACTGGCGCGAGTCGGGCCTGCGCTTCACCGCGGACCGGGCCAGCGGCGTCGACGTGGCGCTGGCCTCCTACGCCCGGTCCCGCCGCTTCGACCTCCTCGCCGAGGACACCTACGTCCCGACCAACCGCCGCGACGGGGTCAGCGTCGGGTCGATGCCCGACGTGCTCGCCGAGCTCGACGACTGGCTGGCCGACCACGAGCAGACCTGGCGCGACCTGACCGAGCTGGACCTGCCCGCGGTGCGGGACTGGTGGCTGTGGGGCGTCCTGGACACGGCGATCCAGCCGTTCATCGACGACGTCGAGCGCGCCGACGACGACCAGTGGCGGCGCCTGCGCGAGCACGTCGAGCTGCTGCTGAAGACCGCGGGGGAGTCCGCCTGGACCTCGCTGCAGGCGCAGTCCCGGGTGAAGCTCTGGCTGCTGCGCCACGACCGGCGCGCCGAGCTGGAGGACTTCGTGGTGGCCCGGCTCTTCGAGCGCGGCAGCCAGCCGACCCTGGTCCTGGACGGGACGGTCGTGGCCGACCTGCCCTTCCGCGGCGACGCCGCCGTCGGGGTGCCCGACGAGTGCTACCTGATGACCGAGACCGAGACGCCACTGGTCGTGGACCTGCGCGGGGTGCGCTGGACCGCCCGGGACCGGCTCGAGCTGGACCTGCTCGCCTACGTCGACCACGTCGACCTCACCGAGCACCCGGAGGTCGCGGTGGCGCTGGTCGGGCCGCACGGCGCCCGGATTCCGCTGCCGGTGCGCCAGTACGTCGACCCCACCGCGAACCAGACCGCCGACGCGCGCGCCTACCAGGACTTCTCGCGCAGCGCGCTGGTCGCCGAGGTCGACGCCGCCCAGCTGGCCCGGGAGTCCGCGGCGGCGCTGCGCGGCCCTGCTGACGCCACGGTCCCGGTCGCCAGGTGGCGCCTGGACGTCGAGGTCCGCACGCTCGGGCTGACCCGCCGCGGCGGCGTGACCCGGCTCGACGACCGCGGCTCCGCCGGCATGGTGTGGTCGGGGCTGCTGGCCCCCCGCCTGCAGGGCGACCTGCGCGTCGGCCCGGCCGGCAGCGACGCCGCCGGCTTCGCCGTCGAGGTCCGCCCGGTGCCCGGCCCGCGCCTGGTCGAGGCCAGCGTCAGCGGCCGCCGGGTGCGCGGCGCGCTGCGCCACGCCGGCGACGACCTGCGCACGCTGCGGGTGCAGATGGGCAGCATCACCGGTCGGGCGCCGCTGACCCGCGACGGCGACCTGCTGCGCTTCGACCTCGAGGTGCCGCGGCCCTGGGCCGGCCGCACCCACGTGCGGTGGGAGCTCGTGGCGACCACCGAGGGCAACCGGCCGGTGCCGGTCGCGTGGACCGACGACGAGCCCTGGCTCGGCGTCGGCGCGGGCTCGGTCGTGCTCAGCCGCTCCGGCACCGGGGACGTCGACGTCCTGGAGGCCGAGGGCGCGCTGCTCCTCGACGACGTCACGCTCCAGCCCGGCCGGCTCGAGGTCGCCGGCCGCTGGCTCGGCACGCCGCCCCGGGACGCCCGGCTGGTGCTCGCCGGGATGGGCGCCCGCCAGGTGGCCGAGCTCGGGACGGCGGCCACCGGCGGTGCGGTGCGGACCGACGTACCCCTCACCTGGGACCAGTGGGGCCTCGGCGAGCGGCCACTGCCCCGGGGCCGCTACCTCTTCGAGCTCGACGGGACCCTGCCGCCGTCCGCGCGGGTGCTGGTGGGCGCCGGCCTCGTGGACCGGCTCCTGGACTTCACGGTGGCCCACGGGCACCGGTTCCGGCCGCTGCGCAACGGCACCGAGGCCGGGGTCCAGCTGCTGCCGGCCCTCACCGACGCCGAGCGTGGCCTCTACGCCCAGAGCACGCTGCAGCGCCGGGCCCGGGCCACCCAGCGGCCGGTCGACCCGGGGCTGGTCTACCTGCAGTCCTACTCGGGCGCCTCGGCCACCGACAGCCAGCTGGCGATCCACGCCGAGCTGCGCCGCCGGCACCCGGAGCTGCGGGTGCGGTGGGGGGTCGTCGACAGCTCCTCGTGGGTGCCCGAGGGTGCCGAGCCGGTGCTGATGCACTCGGCGGAGTGGTACGACGTGCTGACGACCGCCGGCCACCTGTGCCTGAACATCGACTTCGACCGCTGGTTCGCGAAGCGGCCCGAGCAGCGGGTCCTGCAGACCTTCCACGGGTATCCGGCGAAGTCGATGGGGATCCGGATGTGGGAGGCCAAGGGCTACACGCCGCGGCGGGTCGCGCTGGAGCTCGACCGCACCTCCCGCGACTGGGACCTGATCCTCACCCCGGCACCGGAGATGGACGAGTACTACCGCCGCGAGTACCGCTACGACGGCGCCATCCTCAGCTCCGGCTACCCCCGCGACGACGCGCTGGTCGGCCCGGACGCCGCGTCCCTGCGCGAGCAGGCGCGGGCCCGGCTCGGCATCGCCCCGGGGCAGAAGGCGGTCCTCTACGCGCCCACGTGGCGCGACGACCTCGCCACCACCTGGCGCAACGCGGAGCTGGTGGCCCACCTCGACGTCGAGACCGCCAGCAACCAGCTCGGCCCCGACTACGTGATGCTGATGCGCGGCCACCGCTTCCACCAGCGGCCCGAGCAGCGCGCCGCCGGCACCGCCCGGATGGTCGACGTCTCGGACTACCCCGAGATCAACGACCTGATCCTGGCCTCGGACGCCGCGATCCTCGACTACTCCTCGCTGCGCTTCGACTTCGCGCTGACCCGGCGGCCGATGATCTTCCTGGTGCCCGACCTCGCGACGTACACCGGCGGGGTGCGCGGCTTCCTCTACCCCTTCGAGGACTCCGCCCCCGGGCCGCTGGTCGACACCGCCGACGAGGTCATCGACCGGCTGCGCCGGCTGCCCCAGCTGGAGCGCGAGTACGCCGCGGCGCAGGAGGAGTTCCACAGCACCTACAACTACCTCCAGGACGGCCACAGCGCCCAGCGGGTGGTCGAGGCGTTCTGGGGCTGAGGCCCCGGGCCGTGCGGGCGGTCAGCCCCGCGGGCCCTCGTCGTCGTACGCCGTCTCGTGCATGGCGGCGGCGAGGGGGTCCTCGCGGCGCAGGTCGATGACGTGACCGGTGCCGCCGGCGAGCAGCGTGTCCAGCGAGGCGCGGGCGACCACGGAGGACTCCAGCAGCGAGCCCGCGGGCTCCTCGCCGAACGCCTTGGTCCGCATCGGGGTGCCGGTGCGCTCGGGGTTGATGCAGTTGACCCGGACCCGGTCACCGGCCCACTCGTCGGCGAGCGCCTGGGTGAGGTTGACGGTGGCGGCCTTCGCCGAGGAGTAGAGGCTGTAGCCGCTGCGCCCGCGGGTGTAGGAGCTCGACGTGAACAGCAGCAGGCTGCCGCGGGTCGCCTTGAGCAGCGGGAAGAACTCCTGGGCGATCAGGATCGGGGCGATGTAGTTGATCTCGGTCGCTGCCCAGATGGTCTCGTCGCTGGTCTCCAGCAGGCTGCCCCGGGGCAGCACCCCGGCGGTGTTGACGACGAAGTCGACCCGGCCGTGGGCGTCCATCACCTCGCGGGCGGCCTTCGCGAGGTCCTCGCGGCGCTGCACGTGGGTGCCGGTGGTGGACCGGCTGAAGGTGACGACGGTGGCGCCGTACTCCTCGCCGAGCTTCGCGATGTCGGCGCCGATGCCGTAGCTGCCGCCGAAGACGACCATGACCTTGCCGGCCAGCGCCTCGCGGTACGCCTCGGGCTCGCGGGTGGGCGGCAGGTCGGTCTGGGTCAGCTGGAAGAGCTTGTCGGCGAGGTAGAGGTCGATCGGCTCGGTGACCTTCATGTTCCGCTCGTCGCCCGGCACGACCCAGATCGGGACGTCGGGGCGGTAGCGCAGCACGACCGTGCAGTCGTCGGTGGCCTCGAAGTTCGGGTCCTGCGCCGCAGTGGCGTAGGCGTCCTTGAGCACCGAGGCGCGGAAGCCCTGCGGGGTCTGGCCGCGGCGCAGCGACGCCCGGGGCGGGATGTCGCGGATCGTGTTCTCGGGGCCGACCTCGATGATCGTGTCGGCGGACGGGATCGCGACGTCGACGGCCGCGTAGGTCTGCAGCGCCGCGAAGCAGTCGCTGATGATCCGGGGGCTCAGCAGCGGGCGGACCGCGTCGTGCAGCAGCACGTTGCAGTCGTCCTCGCCCAGCGCGTCCAGCGCCCGGCGGGTCGTCTCGTTGCGGGTCTCGGCACCCTCGAGGATCGCGGTGACCTTCTCGTAGCCGCCGTTGCGGACCATCGCCCGGACCGGGTCGAGGTGCCCCGGCGCCATCAGCACCAGCACCTCGTCGACGTCCGGGTGGGCGTCGAGGATGGCCAGGGTGTGCTCCATGATCGGGCGCCCGGCGATCTTGACCAGCTGCTTCGGCACGTCGAGCCCGACCCGTACGCCGACCCCTCCTGCGAGCAGCACGGCCACGTTCTTTCTCGGACCCGACACCTTCGATGACCCCTCGTTCTCTCGCCTGCGAGTGAGCAGGCAGTTTGGCACACGGCAGCCCGAGCCGGATCCGGCGCCTCGGCTAGCATGCCGCCGTGCCACCGACCGCGAGCTCCGAGCCGGCGACCGACGGATCGGCGGAGGACCTGCGCCGACTGGTGACCGCCGAGGTAGCGGTGCTGCGGCCCCGCGGCGTGCAGGACCCCGAGCTCGCGGAGCGGATCGTCACCGGCCTGGTCGAGAGCCCCGGGGCGCGCAGCGGCGCGGTCGCCGGCACTCTGGACGCCGAGCGGGCCGGCGAGCTGGGCATCGCGCTGCTGGAGTCGGCAGTCACGGCCGTCGGCGGGCTCGAGGCGCCGCCCGAGGAGGCCGCCGACCCCGCCCGCACCCGGACCCGGGAGCTGCTGGCCCGGCTCGCGGTCCTCGAGGGCGAGCTGGCGCAGCGCCGGGCGGACCCGCAGGCGGTCGCGAACCAGTCGGTCCGCGCCCTGCTGCGTCGTGCACTGAGCGGTCGAGCACAGGGGCGCCGGAGGTGAGCGCGCTCCCGGACGGGACCGTGCTGCTGCACATCGGCCCGCACAAGACCGGCACCACAGCTGTGCAGATGGCCTTCCACGAGAACCGGCCCGCGCTCGCCGCCCAGGGCGTCGAGTACGCCGGGGCGTCGACGCAGCCGATGGTCGAGGCGATGGCTGTCGCCTCTGGCCAGTCCTTCGCCGTCGAGCACGCCGACTCCGGGATGCGTCGCTGGCGCGAGCTGGTCGACGAGGTGCACGCCAGCCCGGCGCGGGTGGTGGTGCTGAGCAGCGAGTTCTTCTCGGAGGCCTCCCCGGAGCGGGTCCGTCGGATCCTCGACGACCTCGGCCCCGAGCGCACCCACGTGGTCGTCACGCTGCGTCCGGTCTTCCGGATCCTCGCCAGCCAGTGGCAGCAGTACATGCAGAACCGGCCGCTGCTGGGCTACGACGACGCCTTGGACTACGCCGGGTGGCTGGACCGGGTGCTGAACTCCCCGGAGAACCCGGGCGTGACGCCGTCGTTCTGGAAGCGGCACCGCCACGACCGCCTGGTGCAGACCTGGGCGGAGGCGATCGGCGCCGACCGGGTGACCGCGATCGTCGTCGACGAGTCCGACCGCCGGATGCTGCTGCGCGCGTTCGAGGACCTGACCGGCCTCGCCGACGGCACCCTCGTCGCCGAGGCGGCCGCCGAGAACCGGTCGCTGACCCTGGCCGAGGTCTCGATGCTGCGTGCCTTCAACCGGCGCTTCCTCGAGCACGGGTGGAGCGCCGCCGACTACACCCGCTACCTGCGCTTCGGCGCGATCCGGTTCCTGCTGGAGCGGGTGCCGGACCCGGCCGAGGAGCGGCTGCTGACGCCGCAGTGGGCAGTGGACCGGGCCGCCGAGCTCGGAGCCGAGATGGCCGGCGGGATCCGCGCCAGCGGGGTCCGCGTCGTGGGCGACCTGGACCGGCTCGGCGACCCGACCCTGGCCCGCGGCGTCGGCGACAACACCGCCGACGTGCCGGTGCCGCAGGAGGTCTGGACCCGGTTCCTGGCCGGGCTGCTGGTCGCGGTGGTGCGCACCCCCGGCGTGCCGCCGCCGCCCACCCGCACCCCCGGGCCGCTGGAGGTCCGGGTCCGCGAGGAGCGCGGCATGCGGGCCTGGGGGTCCGACCCCGAGGCACTGCGCCGGCGGGTCGCGGAGCTGACCGCGCAGGTCGAGCGCGCCCGGCGCGTCGACGAGGTCTCCCGCCCGGCGCTGCTGGCCGAGGTGGCCCGCCGGATCGCTGCCCGGGCGGTACGCCGCGCGCCGCGGCTCAGGCGTACCCGAAGGTCCTGAAGTCCTCGGCGTAGAACTCGCGCAGCCGGTCCTCGAGGGCCGCCGAGACCGGGACCGCGGAGCTGGAGATGCCCCGCTTGCTGCTGTCCAGCGCGTGCGGCACCTCGGTGCGCAGCCCGAGCCGGTGCCGCTCGTTGAGGTCGGCGACGATCGCGTCCATGCCGTCCTCGAGCCGGAACACCGCCGCGCCCGGGGTCAGGAACTCGTGCTGGGGGCGCAGGTGGTTGTCGAGCACGTAGGGGTCCTCGGCGTACCGGGCGAAGAACCGGTCGGCCCACTCCTCGACCTGCTCGGGCGTCGGGTCGGTCACGCTGGTGTGCCGCATCGCCCACTCCGAGCGGAACCGGGCGATCGGGTCCCGGCTGATCAGGAACGCCAGCTCGAACCGGTCCAGCCGGAACAGCTCGCGCAGCAGCGCGGCGTGCTGGTGCTGCGGGGAGACCCGGCGCAGCGGGAAGATCCGCGGATGGGTCCGGTTGGTCTCGCGTCCCACCATCCGCCACCCGGAGGCCGTAAACAGCCTCTCCATGGTGGACCCGCCCGTCTTGGGGACGTGCACGAAGAGGACGGCGCGCTCGGTCTCGTCGTGGAGCATGACTGGCACGGGTGGTGGGCTCGCTCTCGTCTCACGGGCGGACGCGGCAGACCCTACCGTCGCGCGACCGGCGTCCTGCAGTCAGCCACGGGGCCGGGGCCGCGCCCGGCGGGGCCGCCCTGCACCGCGGGCGGACCGGGTCCGGTAACTTGCGAGGCTGTTCCCGCGTCCGGTGAGGTCGTCATGCCCGAGTCCCCCCGTCCCAGCCCCGCGCCGGCCCTGCTGCGGGCCGCGCGCCTGGTCCGCGCCCGGATCCGTGGCTCCGCGCCGGCCGCGCCCCGGCCCACCTCCGACCCCGTCGCGGATCCGGCGTTCGCCCGCGCGCACTGGCGGCTCGGGCGGACCCTGCTCGGGGAGGACGCGCTGCCGGAGACCTGGACCGGGCTGCGCTTCGACCGGCAGCGGGTCGACGCGATGGTGGCCAGTGCCCGGCGCAGCCAGGCACTCGCCACCCACGCCGAGCTCCTGGCCCTCGGTGCCCCCGAGCACCGGGCCCGGGCCGCGACGATCCGTGAGCTGTGCCGCCACGGCCTCCCGGACGACGCCCGCGCGTTCGCCCTCGGCGCCGAGCGGGTGCGCGACGCCGACCCGGAGCTGGACGCCCAGGTCGGGCACCTGGCCAGCGGCCTGGTGCTGGCCCTGGCCGCCGGCCGCCTCGACCTGTGCTGGGCCGAGCTCGCCGCGGTGCCGGACCGGATCCTGGCGGAGTCCGCCCCCGTCGAGGCCGTCGCGGCCGCTGTGGCGGACGGCAGCGAGGCCGCCGCCGGGCGCGCCGTCGCCGTGGCTCTGCTCGCCGCCGACGACCCCGGCGCCGAGGCCGACGTCCTGGTCCAGCTCGCCGGCCGCCTCCTCGTCGCCGGGTACGCCGCGCAGGCGCGGGACCTCGCCGGGCGGGCCGCGGACCGCGGCGCCGAGCTCTCCGCCCCCGGCCGGGACCTGCTGGAGAACCTGCGCCGGTGGACCCACCCGGCCCCGGCCCGGCCGGCGCCGGCGGGCGCGGTCAGCGTCGGCGTCATCGACTACCACCAGCCCGACCTGGACCGCTCCTCGCGCAACGTCGGCGACTACGTCCAGACCCTGGCCATGCTCGGCAACCTGGCCCGCTTCCGCGGCAGCCGGTTCACCGGCGACGCCGGGCTGGGCGAGGTCGCGACCGAGGTGCAGCGACGGGTCCGGCCCGACCTGCATCTGCCGGGCGGCGACCGCGACGTCCACCTGGTGCCGGTCAGTCGCGACTTCAGCGTCGGTGACCCGATCCCGCCCGACACCTGGACGATCGCGTTCGGGTGGCACCTGCACGCGGCCTTCGAGCAGTACCGCGGCCTGCCCTACCACCCCGGCATCAACCCGATCTTCGTCTCCTTCCACGTCAACAAGCTCGAGGTCCTCGACGAGCCGACGCTGGCCTACCTGCGGGCCCACGGCCCGGTGGGCTGCCGCGACTGGACGACCGTCGACCTGCTGCTCTCGGCCGGCGTGGACGCGTTCTTCACCGGCTGCCTGACCACGACCGTCGACGCGGTGTTCCCGGGGCCCCCGGACGCGCGCGGGGACCGGGTCACCGGCGTGGTCGACCTGCCCGACTCGGTGCTGGGCGAGATCGACGGGCCCGTCGAGGTCCTGCACCACGGCGGGCAGCGGTTCCGGGCCGCCGGCCTGGCCGAGGGGGTCCGGGCGGCCGTCGAGCTGCTGGAGGGCTACCGGGACCGCTTCGCCCGGGTCGTGACCAGCCGGCTGCACTCCTACCTCCCGGCGACCTCGCTCGGCCTGGAGGTCGACTTCCGGCCCACCCGGGTCGGCGACGTCCGGTTCGACGGGCTGCTGGGGATGCGGCCCGGCGCCCCGGCGTTCGAGGAGATGCGCGACGGGATCCGCTCGCTGCTCGCCGAGGTCTGGGCGCAGGTCCTGGCCGGCGCCGACCGCGACGCCGTCTACGCGTGCTGGCGCGAGCGCACCGCGCCGCTGGTGGACCAGGCCCGCCGCCGCCACGCCGACCCGGACCCGCGGGTCCCGCTGCCCGCCGTCGACCTGCCCGGCGTCCTGGCCCGGGTCCGCGCGGAGAGCCGCAGCCACGGGCCGGCTGTCGACACGGGACACGACGCGGGGACCGACGTCGCGACCAGCGTGGACGCCGCGACCCTGGCGGTGCTGCCGGTGACCGTCGAGACGATGCTGGCGCACGCGTTCGGTCCGCTGCGGCTGTGGGTCACCGCCCGCGGCACCACCCCGGCGTACGAGGAGTGGTTCGCCGCCGCGTTCCCCGGGCTGCCTGTCACGTTCCTGGGCTGCGGCAGCGTGGACCGCGGCACCCGCCGGGCGCGGCCGGCCCGGCGGCACGGGGTCGCGACCGCCGACCGGCTGCTGCTGCCCGAGCTGCTCGGGGACGTCGACCGGCTGGTCTGCCTGGACGCGGGCGCCCTGGTCCTCGCGGACGTGGCGGAGCTGGCGGCCACCGACCTCGGCGGCCGGCCGCTGGCGGCCCGCGGCAGCGCCACCACCGGCGCGGAGCTGTGGCGCCGGGCCGGCAACGCGCTGTCGGCCGAGCTCGCCGCGGACCTGCGCCGCACGATGGGGGTCCGGCACCGGTTCGACTTCACAGCGCCCGACGCCGGCGTCGCGGTGTGGGACCTGGCCCGGATGCGCGCCGACGGCGCCGCCGCGGAGCTGGTGGCGCTGGCCCGCGGCTACCGCCTCGACGACCAGGAGGCGCTCACCGCGTACGTCGGGCCCGCGTGGGCGGAGCTGGCGCCGCGGTGGAGCCTGCGCCCCGCCCTGGACCGGCTGGGCCCGGACCCGGCCGGGATCGTGCAGTACGCCGGCGGGCTCGCGCCGTGGGCCTCGCCGCTGGCGCCGTACGGCGCGCTGTGGCGCGAGCACGCCGCCCGGCTCCGGGCCCGGGCGGGGGAGCCGCCGGTCGAGGCCGCCGCGCAGGTGTGACCCTCGGCACCTGCCGGCGTGTTTCCCCCGCATTGCGGGCGGCGTACGCTGCCGGTGAACGGTCCACCGCCGACCTGGGAAGCCAGCCGGTCGGACCACTGTCAGCACAACGTCCGGTACCCGAGCCGGCCCCGCACCGCGGGGTGGTCGGAGGGACTGGAACGAAAGGTTCGACATGACGCACCCCTCGCACGGCCCCGCCGTGCCCGTTTCGCCTGGCCAGCCCCGCGCCTCCATCGGCGTCGTCGGCGCCGGCCGCGTGGGCGCGGTGCTCGCGGCCGCCCTGCGCGCCGCGGGCCACCCGGTCGTCGCGGCCGCCGGCGAGTCCGACGCCTCCCGCGCCCGGATCGCCGCCCTGCTGCCCGGGGTGGAGCGCGCCAAGCCGACGGCGGTGGCCCGCGCCTGCGACGTGCTGCTGCTGACGGTCCCCGACGACATGCTGGCGAACGTCGCCGCGACGCTCGCGGCCAGCGGCGCCCTGCGCCCCGGCCAGTACGTCGTGCACACCTCCGGCCGGCACGGTCTGGCCGTGCTCGCCCCGGCCGCCGCGGCCGGCGCCCGGGTCGTGGCGCTGCACCCGGCGATGACCTTCACCGGCACCGCCCTTGACCTGGAGCGGCTCTCCGGCTGCGCGTTCGGCCTCACCGCCGGCGAGGCGGAGCGCCCCGCCGCCGAGGCGCTGGTCGCCGACCTGGGCGGCACCATCACCTGGGTGCCGGAGCAGATGCGCACGCTCTACCACGCGGGGCTCGCCCACGGCGCGAACCACCTGGTCACGCTGGTGAGCGAGGCGATGGAGATGCTGGCCGCCGCCGGGTCCACCGACCCCGCCGCGACCCTACGCCCGCTGCTCGGCGCCGCCCTCGACAACGCGCTCGCCCAGGGCGACGCGGCGCTGACCGGGCCGATCGTGCGCGGCGACGTCGGGACGGTCGAGGCGCACCTGGCCGACCTCGCCGCGAACGCGCCGCAGACCCTCGCCTCCTACGTCGCGCTGGCCCGCGCCACCGCGGCGCGGGCGGTCACCGACGGACGGCTGCTCCCGATCCGGGCCCGGAAGCTGACAGCGGTCCTCGACCGTGCCGTCGCGGCCGCCCCCGGGGCGGAGGCGCACCGGTGACGACGACCCGACCGCTCCTCGCCCGGACCCGCGAGGAGCTCGCCGGCCTGCTGTCCGGCCCCCGCTCCGCGGGGCACCGGGTCGGGCTGGTGCCGACGATGGGCGCCCTGCACGACGGGCACGCCAGCCTGATGCGGACCGCCCGCGAGCAGGTCGGCCCCGGCCCCGTGGTGGTGTCGATCTTCGTCAACCCCCTGCAGTTCGGGCCGGGCGAGGACCTGGACCGCTACCCGCGCAGCCTCGAGGCCGATCTCGACCTGTGCGCCCGTGAGGGCGTCGACGTGGTCTTCGCGCCCGCGGCCGAGGAGGTCTACCCCGGTGGGATCTCGGCCGGGTCGGCGGGCGAAGCGGTGACGGTCGACCCCGGGCCGTTGGCCGACATCCTCGAGGGCCGGACCCGCCCCGGGCACTTCCGCGGCGTGCTGACAGTCGTCGCCAAGCTCTTCGGGCTGGTGCGCCCCGACGTCGCGGTGTTCGGGCAGAAGGACTACCAGCAGCTGGTGCTGGTCCGGCGGATGGTCGCGGACCTGTGCCTGGGCGTCGACGTGGTCGGCGCCGAGACCGTCCGCGAGAGCGACGGGCTGGCCCGCTCCAGCCGCAACCGCTACCTCGGCGAGACCGAGCGCGGCGAGGCCGTGTGGCTGAGCCGGGCACTGCACGCGGCGCAGCAGAACGCCGGGTTCGGCGCGGGCGTGGCCCTCGACGAGGCGCGCGCGGAGCTGCGCCGCGCCAAGGCGGTCGAGCTCGACTACCTGATCATCACCACCCCCGACCTCGAGCCGCTGCCGGCCGAGGTCCCGCCGGGCATCGAGGCCCGGATCCTGGTGGCCGCCCGCGTGGGCAGCACCCGGCTGATCGACAACCTGCCCCTCCACCTCGGGGCACGACCCGGCTCGACCACGTCCGTGGCGGGCACGAACCACACCCAGGGAGTCAGCTGATGCTGCGCACCATGATGAAGAGCAAGATCCACCGGGCCACCGTCACCCAGGCGGACCTGCACTACGTCGGCTCGGTCACCGTCGACGAGGACCTGCTCGACGCCGCCGACCTGCTGGCCGGCGAGCTCGTCCACATCGTCGACATCACCAACGGTGCCCGGCTGGAGACCTACACGATCGCCGGCGAGCGCGGCTCCGGAATCATCGGCATCAACGGCGCGGCCGCCCGGCTGGTGCACCCCGGCGACCTGGTGATCCTCATCGGCTACGGCCAGATGGAGACCGCTGAGGCCCGCGAGCACCGCCCGCACGTGGTCTTCGTCGACGCCGACAACAAGATCCTGGCCACCGGCTTCGACCCCGCCGAGGCCATCGCCGGCTCCGGGCTGGTCCGCGGCGACCGCGCCGCGAACCGGTAGAACCTCCTCGACGACCTGGACCCGGCCCCGATGGCCGAGGCGGTCCGGATCACCGCCGGGCGTGCGACCCTGGAGGCCTCGGGCGGGCTGACCCTGGAGCGGGCGCGCGCGGTGGCCGCCACCGGCGTCGACCTCATCTCGGTCGGGGCGCTGACTCACTCGGTCGTGGTCTTCGACCTCGGCCTCGACCTGCGGGAGCCGTGATGTTGCTCGCCACCGACATCGGCAACAGCCACACGATCCTCGGCCTGCTCGCCGGCGGCGAGGTCGCCGCCGACTGGCGGGTCGCGACCGACGAGCGGCGCACCGCCGACGAGTGGTCGGTGCTGCTGCGCGGCCTCCTCGGCCCGCGGCTGGAGGAGGTCGACGGGATCGCCGTGTGCGCGACCGTGCCCGCGGTGCTGCACGAGTGGCGGGCGATGCTCGCCGAGCACTTCCCGGACGTGACCTGCGTGGTCGTGGAGCCCGGGGTCCGCACCGGCGTCCCGGTCCTCATGGACAACCCGCGCGAGGTCGGCTCGGACCGGATCGTCAACGCGCTCGCGGCCGCCACGCTGTACGGCGGCCCGGCCATCGTCGTGGACTTCGGCGGGACCGCCACGACCTTCGACGTGGTGAGCGCCGCCGGCCAGTACGTCGGCGGGGCGATCGCCCCCGGCATCGAGCTCTCGCTCGAGGCCCTGGGCGACCGGGGCGCGCAGCTGCGCAAGGTCGAGATCCAGCGGCCGCGGGCGGTGATAGCGAAGAACACCGTGGAGGCGCTCCAGTCCGGGCTGCTCTTCGGCGTCGCCAGCCAGGTCGAGGGAATCGTGACCCGGATGGTCGCCGAGCTCGGCGTGCCCGCGGAGTCGGTGCACGTCGTCGCCACCGGCTACCTCGCGCCGCTGGTCACCGGCGAGTGCTCGGTATTCACCGACCATTCCCCGTGGCTCACCCTCCTCGGACTGGAAATGGTCTTCGGGCGCAACTGCTGACCGAGAGCACTCCGGCGGTCGAATTGGTTGCCCTGGCAAATGTCGAGAAAACCGCACCACACCCGGTGCCGCCCGGCGGGGTGCGGCCGCGTGGGGCAGGAAAGGCGCAGCGACATTCCTCACCTATTTTCGAGGTTTGTCCGGTAAGAAATGGCGGTGGGGAAGCCGCCGTGCCATGATCAGAGAATTGGCGCATTCCCGGCCCGCAACGGGAAATGCATTCAGACTCTGAGTGAGGAACCATGGTGCAGAAGATCCACATCGTTCTCGAAGACGACATCGACGGCGGCGAGGCGAACGAGACCGTCACCTTCGGTCTCGACGGGACCTCGTACGAGATCGACCTCAACGACAAGAATGCCGCCGCCCTGCGCGACCTCCTCGCGCCGTACGTCGGCCACGCCCGCAAGGTCGGCTCGACTCCCCGTCGTGGCAGCGGCTCCGGCCGACGCTCCGCGGCGAGCGCGCCCGCCGGTGGGCCGAGCGCCCGCGAGATCCGCGACTGGGCCCGGGCCAACGGCCACGACGTCCCCGACCGCGGCCGGGTCTCCGCGGAGGTCCGCGAGGCGTACGAGGCCGCGCACTAGAGGCACCGGCGACGGGCCCGCCCCACCCCGGGGTGGGGCGGGTCCCGCGGCCGAGGCGCCGCGACCGGGCGGGGTCCGTGTTCGCTCACAGCGGATGCCCGTGGCCGCCCGGGTGGGAACGCGTAGGCTGTCAGCGGGGTTAGTTCTACCAACACCACCCGCGCTGCCCAGGCCGGGAGGACCCGAAGTTCAGGAGCGATACGCATGTTCGAGCGGTTCACCGACCGAGCCCGACGAGTTGTCGTGCTGGCCCAGGAAGAGGCCCGCATGCTCTCCCACAACTACATCGGCACCGAGCACATCCTGCTCGGTCTGATCCACGAGGGCGAGGGCGTCGCGGCCAAGGCGCTCGAGAGCCTCGACATCTCGCTCGAGGCCGTGCGTGCCCAGGTCGAGGAGATCATCGGCCAGGGCCAGCAGGCCCCGAGCGGCCACATCCCCTTCACGCCGCGTGCGAAGAAGGTTCTCGAGCTGTCCCTGCGCGAGGCGCTGCAGCTCGGCCACAGCTACATCGGGACCGAGCACATCCTGCTCGGCCTGATCCGCGAGGGCGAGGGCGTCGCCGCCCAGGTGCTGCAGAAGCTCGGCGCCGACCTGAACCGGGTCCGCCAGCAGGTGATCCAGCTGCTCTCCGGCTTCCAGGGCAAGGAGTCCTCGCAGTCGGCTGCCGCCACCGGCGCCTCCGGCGACGCGCCGTCCTCCTCGCTGGTCCTCGACCAGTTCGGCCGCAACCTGACCCAGGACGCCCGCGAGGGCAAGCTGGACCCGGTCATCGGCCGTGACCAGGAGATCGAGCGGGTCATGCAGATCCTCTCGCGGCGCACGAAGAACAACCCGGTGCTGATCGGCGAGCCCGGCGTCGGCAAGACCACGATCGTCGAGGGCCTGGCCCAGGACATCGTCAAGGGCAACGTGCCCGAGACGCTGAAGGACAAGCAGATCTACACCCTCGACCTCGGCGCGCTGGTCGCCGGCTCCCGCTACCGCGGTGACTTCGAGGAGCGGCTGAAGAAGGTCCTCAAGGAGATCCGCACCCGCGGCGACATCGTGCTGTTCATCGACGAGATCCACACCCTCGTCGGTGCGGGCGCGGCCGAGGGCGCGATCGACGCCGCCAGCATCCTCAAGCCGATGCTGGCCCGCGGCGAGCTGCAGACCATCGGTGCGACCACGCTCGACGAGTACCGCAAGTACCTCGAGAAGGACGCCGCGCTGGAGCGCCGCTTCCAGCCGATCCAGGTCGCCGAGCCGTCCATCGCGCACACCATCGAGATGCTCAAGGGGCTGCGCGACCGCTACGAGGCGCACCACCGCGTCACGATCACCGACGAGGCGCTGGTCTCGGCCGCGACCCTCGCCGACCGCTACATCTCCGACCGCTTCCTGCCGGACAAGGCGATCGACCTGATCGACGAGGCCGGCTCCCGGCTGCGGATCCGCCGGATGACGGCCCCCGCCGACCTGCGCGAGTTCGACGACAAGATCGACGACGTGCGCCAGCGCAAGGAGGCCGCCATCGACGGCCAGGACTTCGAGGCCGCTGCCCGCCTCCGCGACGAGGAGAAGCAGCTGATCGCGAAGAAGTCCGACCGCGAGAAGCAGTGGCGCGCCGGCGACATGGACGAGGTGGCCGAGGTCGACGAGGAGCTCATCGCCGAGGTCCTCGCGGTCGCGACCGGCATCCCGATCGTCAAGCTCTCCGAGGAGGAGTCCACGCGGCTGCTCAAGATGGAGGACGAGCTGCACCGTCGGGTGATCGGCCAGGACGAGGCCGTCAAGGCGCTCTCCCGCGCGATCCGGCGTACCCGCGCCGGGCTGAAGGACCCGAAGCGTCCCGGCGGGTCGTTCATCTTCGCCGGCCCCTCGGGCGTCGGCAAGACGTGGCTGTCGAAGACCCTCGCCGAGTTCCTCTTCGGCGACGAGGACGCGCTGATCCAGCTCGACATGAGCGAGTTCGGCGAGAAGCACACGGTCTCGCGGCTCTTCGGCTCGCCCCCCGGCTACGTCGGCTACGAGGAGGGCGGCCAGCTCACCGAGAAGGTGCGCCGCAAGCCGTTCTCGGTGGTGCTCTTCGACGAGGTCGAGAAGGCCCACCCGGACATCTTCAACAGCCTGCTGCAGATCCTCGAGGAAGGTCGCCTGACCGACTCGCAGGGCCGGGTGGTGGACTTCAAGAACACCGTCATCATCATGACCACCAACCTCGGCACCCGCGACATCGCCAAGGGCGTCAACCTCGGCTTCGGGCAGGGGCTGGGCGGTCCCGGCTCCTACGACCGGATGAAGGCGAAGGTCTCCGACGAGCTCAAGCAGCACTTCCGGCCCGAGTTCCTCAACCGCGTCGACGAGGTCATCGTGTTCCCGCCGCTCTCGCAGGAGCAGATCGTGGCGATGGTCGACAACATGATCGCCACGGTGGAGATCCGGCTGCGCGACCGGGACATGAAGCTCGAGCTGACCCAGGCGGCCAAGAACCTCCTGGCGGAGCGCGGCTTCGACCCGGTGCTCGGTGCCCGGCCGCTGCGTCGCACGATCCAGCGCGAGATCGAGGACGTGATGGCCGAGAAGATGCTCTTCGGCGAGATCGGCCCCGGCATGATCGTGCTGGTCGACGTCGAGGGCGAGGGCCCGACCGCGTCGTTCACCTTCCACGGCCAGAAGGTCGGCGAGCTGCCCGACCTGCCGCCGCTCGAGACGGTGGCGATCGGCGAGGCGACGACCGAAGGCCCGGACGACTCCGAGGGGCCGATCGACGTCCCGCGCGCCGAGAACGACTGAGCCGACGCGGGTCGCCGACCCGCTGAGCGCCGCACGAGGGGGGACCGCCGCAGGGCGGTCCCCCCTCGTGCGTGCGGCTGGGCTTTAATGGCGCGGTGGCCACCCCGATCTACCTGCACGTCGGCCTGAAGAAGACCGGCACCTCCTACCTGCAGGGCGTGGCGTGGGCGTCCCGCGAGGCGCTCGCCGCCCAGGGGCTCGCCCTGGTGCCCGGCTCGCAGCGCGAGATGTTCGACCTGATGCTGGACGTGCGGGACCGCTACGACCCCGAGGCGGACCCCGCGCGGGTGCGGGGCGCGCTGGACCGGCTCCCCGGCCAGGTCCGTGCCGCCGGTGCCCGGGCGGCGCTGGTGAGCGAGGAGTCGCTGTCGGTGGCGACCCGCGAGCAGGCGGACCGGATGCGGGCGGCGCTGGCGGGCCACGAGGTCCACCTGGTGCTCACCGTGCGCGACCTCGCCCGGCAGGTGCCCTCCGCGTGGCAGCAGTCGGTGCAGGCCCGCGGCTCGATCCCGTTCGACCGGTACGTCGACGCCGTGGTCCGCGGCGCCGGTCCCGGCGCCCGCCGCTTCCGCCGGTCCCAGGACGTCCTCGACGTGCTGGACCGCTGGGCTGGCGGGCTGCCGCCCGAGCGGGTGCACCTGGTGACCGTGCCGCAGCGCGGCGCCCCGCCCGGGGTGCTCGCGGAGCGGTTCTTCGGCCTGCTCGGCGTGGACCCGGCGGGACTCTCCGAGGGCGCCACGTTCAACCACTCGATCGGCCGGGTCCAGGCCGAGCTGCTGGCCCGGGTCAACGGCCGGCTGCCCGACGCCGCGCGGCGCCGCGACCGCTACGGCGACGTCGGGAAGCGCTACTTCGCCCAGCAGGTCCTCGCCGCCCAGACCGGCCGGCCCGCCCGGATGCCGGCCGCCTGGCAGTCCTGGTGCGTCGAGCGGGCCGACGAGGTCGTGGCCGCGGTCCGTGACCGGGGCTACGACGTGGTCGGCGACCTGGCCGACCTGCGCCCGGACCCCGCCTCGTTCGCGGCGCAGGACGCGGAGCCGGTCACGGACGGCGAGCTGCTCGAGGCGGCCGAGGAGGCGCTGGCCGCCCTGCTCGTGGACCGGGTCGCCGAGACCGACGAGCGCCGCGCCCGGCAGCGGGCCCGGCTGGACGCGGCCGCCGAGCCCGGGGACCGCCTGGCCGGCCTGGCGGGCCTGCTGGCGCGGCTGCGCCGGCGGGTCGGTCAGGGCAGGGCGTAGCTCTCGGGACCGGCCACGGCGACCAGGCCGTCCTCGACGAGGCTCGCCAGGCACCGGGTGCGCTGGCCGTCCTCGGCCCAGACGGCGTCCAGGCGGGTCCGGTGCACCGGACCCTCGGACTCGCGCAGCACCGCCAGGAGCCGGCCGCGGCACTGCCGGTCGGTGCCGGCCCAGGCCTGCGCCTTGCGCGGCGGCCCGTCGTACGCCGGGTGGCCGGCGGCTCGCCAGGCGCAGAGGTCCTCGACCGGACAGGCCGCGCAGCGCGGCCGGGCCGCGGTGCACACCAGGGCGCCCAGCTCCATGACCGCGACCGACCAGGTCGCCGCGGTCGGCTCGTCGTCGGGCAGGACGGCGGCCGCGGCGTCGCGCTCCGCCCGGGTCACGCTGAGGGCGGGCAGCTCCACGCCGCCCAGGGTGCGGGCGAGGACCCGGCGCACGTTGGTGTCGAGCACGACGTGGCGTCGCCCGTGGGCGAAGGTGGCGATCGCGGCGGCGGTGTAGTCCCCGACCCCGGGCAGCGAGCGCAGGTCGGCGTACTCGGCCGGGACCGCACCGCCGAACCGCTCCACGATCGCGGCCGCGGCGGCGTGCAGGCGCAGCGCCCGGCGGGGGTAGCCCAGGCGTCCCCAGGCCCGGACCGCCTCGCCGGCGGGCTCGGCCGCCAGGTCGGCCGGGGTGGGCCAGCGCTCGAGCCACTGCTCGTGGACGGGCAGCACCCGGCTGACGGGCGTCTGCTGGAGCATGAACTCCGAGACCATGACCGACCAGGGGCTGGCCTGCGCGGAGCGCCACGGCAGCTCCCGGGCGTTGACGTCGTACCAGGCCAGGACCCGGTCGTGGAGCTCGCTCATCGCGACCATTCTGACCGGTGCCCGCCGATCGGTGCCCGCCGCCTCGGAGTGGCACCGGAACCGGACGGCCCGCGCTGGCTAGCGTGACCCTCATGACGTCGCTGAGTCCCCGTGGGCCGCTGCCCGCCCGGGTCTACTGGCGCCGCCGCCTGATCGTGCTGGGGCTCGCTGTCGCGCTCGTGGTGGGGCTGGCCCGGCTGCTCACCGGCGGCAGCGACGGCTCCTCGGACGAGGGCGGTGCCGCCGTGCTCGCCGGGGCGCCGACGAGCAGCTCGGGCAGCGCCTCGCCGACCGCAGGCGCCACCGACGGCCGGACCCCGAGCGCCGCCGCGCCGACCACCCCCGCCAGCCCGCCGACGAGCACCCCGCCGGCCCCGCCGAGCGGGCCCTGCGCGGACCGGGACGTCGCGGTGACGCCGTCGGTCCCGACCGCGGTGGCCGGCCCCCGGGGTGGCGTCACGATCGACCTCGACCTGCGCACGATCACGGCCGAGGCCTGCACCTGGCGGGTGTCCCCGCGGACGCTGACGCTCAAGGTGACATCGGGTCGCGACGACATCTGGTCGACCCAGGACTGCCCGCGCGCCGTGCCCTCCCAGGACGTCGTGGTCCGCAAGGCGGAGAGCACCCGGGTCACGCTGGCCTGGACCGCGCGCCGCTCCGACGAGGACTGCTCGCGCCAGACCGACTACGCGATGCCCGGCTACTACCACGTGGCCGCGGCCGCGCTGACCGGCGAGCCGGCGAAGGTCCAGTTCCAGCTGGTCGCCCCGACCGCGCCGACGGTGACCAGGACCGCTAAGCCGAAGCAGGACCCGAAGGCCGGCCGCGGGACGAAGCCGGGCCGGCAGCCCAGCGCCCCGGTGGACGAGCCGCTGGGTCAGTCGCCCTCCGGCGCCGTCGAGCCCTGACCCGGCCTCGCCCCCGGCGGACCGGCTCAGACGTAGCGCTCGAGGATCGTGGACTCGGCCAGCCGGGACAGCCCCTCGCGCACGCTGCGGGCCCGCAGCTCGCCGACGCCCTCGACGGCCTGGAGGTCGTCGATGCCGGCCGAGAGCAGCTTCTGCAGGGTGCCGAAGTGCTCGACCAGCCGGTCGACCACCGAGCTCGGAAGCCGGGGGACCTTGGCCAGCAGCCGGTAGCCCCGGGGCGCCACCGCGCCGTCGAGGTGCTCGCCGTTGCCGAGGCCGAGCACCCGCGCCGCGGAGGCCGGGTCGACCAGCTCGGTCGGGGAGAGCCCCTCGAGCTGGCGCAGCAGGTCCTCGGGGCTCCGGGCCCGCCGCCCGGAGGGGAGGTAGTCGCGGATCACCAGCTCGCGCTCGGCGTCGACCCCGGTGATCAGCTCCTCGAGCTGGAGGGAGAGCAGCCGGCCGTCGGTGCCGAGCTCGAGGACGTAGTCCTCGATCTCGCGGGCGATCCGGGTGACCATCTCCAGGCGCTGGGCGACCACCGCGACGTCGCGGACCGTGACCAGGTCCTCGATCTCCAGGGCGGAGAGGGTGCTGGAGACCTCGTCGAGGCGCATCTTGTAGCGCTCCAGGGTCGCCAGGGCCTGGTTGGCCCGGGACAGGATCTGGCCGGAGCCCTCCAGGACGTGGCGGGTCTCGCCGACGTACGCCGCGATGATCTGCATCGACTGCGAGACCGAGATGACCGGGAAGCCGGTCTGGCGCGCCACCCGGTCGGCGGTGCGGTGCCGGGTGCCGGTCTCCTCGGAGGGGATCGTGTGGTCGGGCATCAGGTGCACCGCGGCCTTGATGATCCGGGTGAGGTCCTTGTCGACGATGATGCCGCCGTCCATCTTCGCCAGCTCGCGCAGCCCGGTCGCGGTGAACGGCACCTCGAGGGTGAAGCCGCCGGTGGAGATCGACTCGACGGTCCGGTCGTAGCCGAGCACGATCAGCGCGCCGGTGCGCCCCCGGAGGATGCGCTCCAGTCCGTCGCGCATGGCGGTGCCGGGGGCGATGGACGCCAGCGTCGCCCGAAGGCGGAGCACGTCCTCGGAGCGGTCCGTGGCCACGAGAATGGGTTCCCTTTCGTTCCCGCGGCAGGCGCCGCCTGGCGATTCTAGTATCCCGGGCCCGGCGGCAGCGGCGCGTTCTGGTCCCCGGCGAGCCCCAGCACCCGCAGCGCCCCCTCGAGGTCGGCCACCTCGACCACGCGCATCCCGTCGACGGTGCGCGGCGCCGGCCGCCGACCGCCCGGGACCCGGTCGCGCGGCTCGCTCGGGACCACGGCCAGCGCGAAGCCGAGCCGCGCCGCCTCGGCCAGCCGCTGCGGCAGGTCGCGGACCCGGCGCAGCTCGCCGGCCAGGCCGATCTCACCCATGGCCACGGTCCGGTGGGGCGGGGAGGCGCCGAAGTGCGCCGAGGCGAGCGCGACCGCGACCCCGAGGTCGCTGGCGGGCTCCCCGAGCCGGGCGCCGCCGACGGTCGAGGCGAAGACGTCCTTCTGGTGCAGGCGCACCCCGCAGTGCTGCTGGAGCACCGCGAGCACCATCGCGACGCGTGAGGAGTCCAGCCCCGAGGTGGTGCGCCGGGGCCGTTCCAGCGCGGAGTGGGTGACCAGGGCCTGGACCTCCGCGAGCATCGGGCGGCGCCCCTCCATGGTGACCGCCACGCAGGTGCCCGGGACCCGGGCGTGGTGGGTCTCGACGAACAGGCCGGTCGGGTCGGTGACCGCGGTGATCCCCTCGGGACCGAGGTCGAAGCAGCCGACCTCGTCCACCGGGCCGAAGCGGTTCTTCATCGCCCGCACCATCCGGAACCGGGAGTTGCGGTCGCCCTCGAAGTGCAGGACCACGTCGACGAGGTGCTCGAGGACCCGCGGCCCGGCGATCGAGCCGTCCTTGGTGACGTGGCCGACCAGGACCGTGGTGATGTTGCGGGTCTTGGCCACCCGGATCAGCGCGGCCGCGACCTCCTTGACCTGGGTGACGCCGCCGGGGACGCCGTCGATCCCGGAGGCGCCGATGGTCTGCACCGAGTCGACGACGATCAGCTCCGGGCGGACCTCCTCGATGTGGGTGAGCACCGCGCCCAGGTCGGTCTCGGCGGCGAGGTAGAGCTGGTCGTGCACGCCGCCGGTGCGGTCGGCGCGCAGCCGCACCTGCGAGGCGGACTCCTCGCCGGTGACGTAGAGGGTCCGGCGCTGGTAGCGGGCGGTCTGCGCGGCGACCTCGAGCAGGAGGGTGCTCTTGCCGACGCCGGGCTCGCCGGCGAGCAGGATCGCGGCGCCGGGCACCAGGCCGCCGCCCAGCACCCGGTCGAGCTCGGGCACGCCGCTGCTCCGGAACGCCGACTCCGCGACCGAGACCTGGCCGATGGGCACCGCCGGCGTGGTCACCGGGCCGGCGGCGGAGCGGCCGCTCGGCGCGGCGGCCTCGGCGACCGAGCCCCAGGCCTGGCACTCCCCGCAGCGGCCGACCCACTTCGCCGCCTCCCAGCCGCACTCGGTGCAGCGGTAGGCGGGGCGGGCGGGCCGGGCGGTCTTCGACATGGGCCAGACGCTAGGCGATCGCGCCGACACCGGCGGGCTCCCCACCCCGGCGGGTGCTTCCGGGCCCGGCGCGCGCCGACGGCGGGCCAGCGGCGGCCGTCCTCACTATGCTGGCCGGAGCCGATTGGAACGATCAACCCGGGCAGCGCGGGGGTGGGAGGAACGGCGTGCACAGACGTCCGGGCCGGGTGCCGGCCGCGCCGCCGACGCTCGCCGACGTGGCTGAGCGCGCCGGGGTCTCGCGGCAGACCGTCTCGAACGCCGTCAACAACCCCGACCTGCTGCGTGCCGACACCCTGCACCGGGTCCAGCAGGCCATCGCCGAGCTCGGCTACCTGCCCAACCGGGCGGCGCGGAACCTGCGCACCCGCGCCTCGCACCTGATCGGGCTGCGGATCACGCCGGCCCAGGAGGGCACGGCCAACGCCACCATGGACCGGTTCGTGCACTCCCTGGTCGAGACCTCCCGCGATGCCGGCTACCACGTGCTGCTCTTCGCCGGCGCGCCCGAGGACCCGCTCTCCGGGTACGACGACCTGCTGCGCTCCACCGCCGTCGACGCGTTCGTCGTCACCGACACCTACCTGGGCAACCCGCAGGCCGCCTGGCTGCGCAGCCGCCGCGCGCCGTTCGTCGCCTTCGGACGGCCCTGGGACGATCCGGCTGCGGGCCATCCCTGGGTCGACGTCGACGGCGCCGCCGGGTGCGAGCTGGCCACCACCCACCTGCTCGACCGCGGCCACGAGCGGGTCGCGTGGATCGGGTGGCGCAAGGACTCGTTCATCGGCGAGGACCGCCGGGCGGGGTGGAGCCGGGCGATGCGGGCCCGTGGCCTGCCGACCGCGGGGCTCGCCTCGCGCGTGGAGGACACCGTCGGCTCCGGCCAGGAGGCGGCCGCGGCGCTGCTCGCGCAGTCGCGGCCCTCGGCGTTCGTGTGCGCCTCCGACACCCTCGCGATGGGCGTCCTGCACACGCTCGCCGCGCAGGGCCTGGCCCCCGGCCGGGACGTCGCGGTGGTCGGCTTCGACGACTCCCAGGTCGCCCAGGTCGTCCCGCCCGGGCTCACCTCCGTGCGCCAGCCGCTGGAGGAGGTGGCCGTGCACGTGGTCCGGGCCCTCGAGGGCCTGCTCGCCCGTCCGGCCGCCGCCGGCGAGAGCGTGCTGCTGGCCCCGACCCTCGCGGTGCGCGGCTCGAGCTGAGCCGGCTCAGAACTCCCGGGACCAGAGGTTGACTGCATAGTCCACCTCGGTGCCGGCGTGCTCGGCCAGCACCGCCTCGGCGACCGGTGCAGGCAGCTCGATGCGGACCACCGCGGCCAGGTCCTCGCGCGAGGAGAACGACCACCGCACGTCCAGCGGGGTGCGCCGCCAGCCGCGGGCCGACCAGAACCGCTCGACCGCGACCGGGTCGACCTCCGGGTAGCCGCGGCGGAACCAGCCGCCGAACGTGGAGCGGGTCGGGTCGTTGTCGATCACGAACGCCGTCCCGCCGCGGCGTACGACGCGCTCGAGCTCGGCCAGGCCGGGCTCGCACCCCGGCCCGAAGAAGTAGGCCCAGCGGGCGTGCACGACGTCGACCGAGCGGTCCGGCAGCGGCAGCGCCTGCGCGGTGCCCTGGTGCACGGCGACGTTGCGCAGCCGGCGGGTGCGCCGTCGGGCGATCACCACCAGGTCCGGGTGCGGCTCGACGCCGAGGACCGACCCGGCGTCCTCGGCGAAGCGCGGCAGGTGGAAGCCGGTGCCGCAGCCGAGGTCGAGCACCGTGCGGCCGGTCCAGCCGGCCCGGCCGAGCCGGGCGAGCATCGCCGCCTCGAGGACGCCCTCCGGGTCGACGGCCCGGTTCTCGATCTCGTAGGTGGCGGTGTGGTGCCAGATGTTCGGGCTGGGGCGGGCCCCGGTCGGGATGCTCAGATCCGGACCAGCCCGTTCGGGGTCTGCACCTGCACGGCGACCACGCCAGGGGTGCCGTGCGGGGCCACCCACTCGACCTTGACGTCCTCCAGCGGCGCGTCGACGGTCTCGCCGAGCCACTCGCTGACCCGCTGCGGGTCGCCGGCGATCTCCAGGGAGTGCAGCGACCACAGCGGCGAGGCGCCGGTGCTCGGGTGCGGCCCGGTGTTGGCGTCCCACTCGATGAAGTACGGCACCTGCGGGTCGGCGATCAGCCCGTTGATGCCGATCTGCTTCCAGCGCAGCTCGCCGCCGTCGGGCAGGTGCCGGTTGCCGTCCGCCGCGTGCCGGCCCAGCCGCTGCTCGAGGACGGTGATGTCGGCGACCGCGACGACCCAGCCGAGCCATCCCCCGCCGAGCGCGGAGCGGGCCCGGACCGCCTGGCCGAAGGGCGCCTTGTCGGACGCCGGGTGGTCGAGGGCCTCGACGATCTCGAGGTAGGTCCGGCCGGCCAGCGGCAGGATCATGTTGCGGGTGCCGAAGCGGGGGTGCATCCCGCCGTCGACGAACTCCTTGCCGAGCAGCGCGCCGATGCGCTGCGCGGTGCCCGCCAGGCCGTCGGGGCCGGCGGCGTACGAGAGGTGGTCCAGGCGCATGCCCAGAATTGTGGGCGAGTCGTCGGGGGCTTTCGACAGTGGGGTCGGGTCTCTTGACGTCGAGAGAAAAGTAAAGAGCCCGCTCAGGAACGGTGGGGCGGGTCGGCCGGGTGCAGCGCCAGCAGGGACCGGGAGCGCACGTGCGCCTCGCAGTGCCGGACCAGCTCGGCGTACGCCGCGGCGCCCATCAGCGCGGTCAGCTCGGCGGCGTGGGTGAGGTAGACCGGCTCCACCGCGACATGGGCCTCGGTGTTCCCCGAGCAGTACCAGTCCAGGTCATGGCCGCCCGGGCCCCAGCCGCGCCGGTCGTACTCCCCGATCGAGACCTCGGTGTAGGTGCTGCCGTCGGTGCGCTCGACGTCGCGGAAGGTGCGCCGGATCGGCAGCTGCCAGCACACGTCGGGCTTGGTCTCGACGGGGTCCTTGCCGATGACGTAGGCCAAGGCGTGCAGCGCGCAGCCGGCGCCGCCGCCGCCCGAGGCGGGGGCGAAGTCGGTGCGGTTGTGGAACACGCAGGCCTGCTGGCCGTCGACCTCGACGACCCGGGTCTTGCGCTCGCCCTCGTCGTCGGTCTCGACCCAGTCCTCGGTGCGGACCTCGCCCTCGGGCCGCAGCTGCCACAGGTCGTGGTCGAGCATCCCGACGTACGCCGCGACCCGCTGCTCGTCCTCGGCGCCGGCGAAGTGCGCGCCGAGCGTGCAGCACCCGACGTCGGGGGCGTCGGCGTAGATGCCCGGACAGCCCTGGCCGAAGATGCAGGTGTAGGACGAGGTCAGCCAGGTGAGGTCGCAGCGCATCATCTCGGCGTCGTCGTCGGGGTTCGCGAACTCGACCCACGCACGGGGGAACACCAGGTCGACCTCAGGCACCCCGCCAGCCTACGGTGCAGAACCGGGCCGGGTAGGGCCGAGTAGGTTGGAGGCATGCGGCTGGGCGTCCTGGACATCGGCTCGAACACCGGGCACCTGCTCGTGGTCGACGCGCACGGTGGCGCGGCCCCGCTGCCGACCTCCTCGCACAAGCAGCCGCTGCGGCTGGCCGAGATGCTGGTCCAGGGCGGCCCCGACGACGGGGCGGTCTCCCGCGAGGGCATCGACGCGCTGACCGCGTTCACCGCCGAGGCCCGGACCGTCGCCGAGGACAAGGGCTGCGAGGAGCTGCTGGCCTTCGCGACGTCCGCGGTGCGCGACTCCGCCAACGCCGACGCGGTGCTGGACCACGTCCGGGAGCGCACCGGGGTCGAGATCCTCGTGCTGCCCGGGGACGCCGAGGCGCGGCTGACCTTCCTGGCGGTGCGTCGCTGGTTCGGCTGGTCCGCGGGCCGGCTCGCGGTCTTCGACATCGGCGGCGGCTCCCTGGAGATCGCCGCCGGCCGGGACGAGGCGCCCGACGTCGCCTGGTCGCTGCCGCTGGGCGCGGCCCGGCTGGCCCGGACCTGGTTCGGCCCCGCGGCCGGGGGCCCGGCGGGGGGCAAAGTCGGGGGACCCATGGACGAGGACACGCTGCGGGAGGGCCGGCGGCGGATCCGGGCCGAGATCGCCCGCGACGCCGGCCACCTGCTGCGCGGCGGGCGCCCGGACCGGGCGGCCGCGACCTCGAAGACGTTCCGCTCCCTGGCCCGCATCTGCGGGGCGGCACCGTCGGCCCAGGGCTCGCTGGTTCCGCGGACCCTGCCGCTCGCCGAGCTGCAGGCCTGGATCCCGAAGCTGAGCGCGATGCCCCTCGACGACCTCGCCCGGCTGCCCGGAGTCTCCCCGGGGCGGGCCCACCAGATCGTGCCGGGCGCGCTGGTCGCCGAGGCCTGCATGGACGTCTTCGACCTGCCGGCCCTCGAGATCTGCCCCTGGGCGCTGCGCGAGGGCGTGATCCTGGAGCGCATCGACCGGCTGAGCATCCTGGACGACCGGTGACCCGCCCCGCCAACCGGATCGGCCTGTCGACCTCCTCGGTCTATCCCGAGTCCTCCGCCCACGCCTTCGGGTACGCCGCGGCGCTCGGCTACGACGCGGTCGAGGTGATGGTCGGCATGGACGCGCTCTCCCAGCAGACCGCGGCGGTCCGGCAGCTCTCCGACCACCACGGCGTCCCGGTCTCCGCGGTGCACGCGCCCTGCCTGCTGTTCACCCAGCGGGTCTGGGGCACCGAGCCGTGGGGCAAGCTGGAGCGCTCCGCGGAGATGGCGGCGGTGGTCGGGGCCGAGGTGGTCGTCGTGCACCCGCCGTTCCGCTGGCAGAAGGACTACGCCCGGGACTTCGTGACCGGCATCGCCGCGCTCGAGGAGTCCACCGGGATCGCGTTCGCGGTCGAGAACATGTATCCCTGGCGGGCCTCCCAGCGGCGCGGGGTCGAGATGTACGTGCCCGGCCGCGACCCGTCCGAGGAGCCGTACGCCAACACCACCATCGACCTCTCGCACGCGGCGATCGCCGCAGACGACCCGGTCGCGATGGCGCGCCGGCTGGGCCCGCGGCTGCGCCACGTGCACCTCACCGACGGCACCGGGTCGGCCCGCGACGAGCACCTCGTGCCGGGCCGCGGCACCGCCGGTGCCGCCGAGTTCCTGAGGCACCTGGCTGCCGAGGGCTTCGGCGGCGAGGTGGTCGTGGAGATCAACACCCGTCGGTGCTCGACCCCGCAGGAGCGCGAGCGCGACCTGCGCGAGTCCCTGGACTTCGCCCGCCGGCACCTGGCGGTCGGCACTCCCTGAGCGCGCCTGCGGGGGCGCATAATCCGACATGACGAAAACTGCCGTGGAGATCACCGGCCTCCGGGTCGTGCGCGGTGGCCGGGCCGTGCTCGACGGCCTCGACCTGACCATCGGCGGCGGCGTGACCGGGCTGCTCGGGCCGTCGGGCTGCGGGAAGTCCACGCTGATGCGCTGCCTGGTGGGGGTGCAGAAGGTGGCCGGCGGCACGGTCGCCGTGCTCGGCGAGCCGGCCGGCAGCACGGCGCTGCGCAGCCGGGTCGGCTACGTCACCCAGGCCGCGAGCGTGTACGACGACCTCACCGTCGCCGAGAACCTGCGCTTCTTCGCGCGGGTGCTCGGCGTCGCCGCCGACCGGGTCGACACGGCACTGGCGGCCGTCGACCTCGAGGACCACCGCGACCAGGTGGTGGGCACCCTGTCCGGGGGCCAGCGGTCCCGGGCCAGCCTGGCCGTCGCCCTGCTCGGCGAGCCGGCGCTGCTGGTGCTCGACGAGCCCACCGTCGGCCTGGACCCCGTGCTGCGCCGCGACCTGTGGGCCCTGTTCCACCGGCTGGCGGACCGGGGCACCGCGGTGGTCGTCTCCAGCCATGTCATGGACGAGGCCGAGCGCTGCGACCGGCTGCTGCTGATGCGCGAGGGCCGGATCCTCGCTGACGGGACGCCCGCGGCGATCAAGGTCCGGACCGGGGCCGCCGACGTGGAGGGCGCGTTCCTGGCGCTGGTGGCGTCATGACGCCCCGCACGACGCTGGCGGTCGCGGCCCGGGTGCTGCGCCAGCTGCGCCGCGACCACCGGACGCTGGCGCTGTTGCTGCTGGTGCCGTGCCTGCTGATCACCCTGCTGTGGTGGATGTACGACGCCGCGGACCCGGCCACCTTCGACCGGATCGGGCCGCCCCTGCTCGCCATCTTCCCGTTCACGGTGATGTTCCTGGTGACCAGCGTGACCACCCTGCGCGAGCGGACCAGCGGGACGCTGGAACGGCTGCTGACGATGCCGATGGGCAAGCTGGACCTGCTGCTGGGCTACGCCCTCGCCTTCGGGTTGGTCGCGACCGTGCAGTCGGGCCTCGCGGTCCTGGTCAGCACGACCCTGCTGGGCCTGGACCTGGTCGGGCCGGTCTGGCTGCTGGTCGTGGTCGCCGTCACCGACGCCGTGCTCGGCACCGCGCTCGGGCTGTTCGTGAGCGCCTTCGCGCGCACCGAGTTCCAGGCCGTGCAGTTCATGCCGGCCGTCGTGATCCCGCAGATCCTGCTGTGCGGGCTGCTGGTCCCGCGCGAGGGGCTGCCGGGCGCGCTGGCAGCGATCAGCGACGCGCTGCCGCTGTCCTACGCGACCGACGCGATGATCCAGCTGACCGGCTCCACCTCGACGGGCGAGGTCTGGCGGGACCTCGCGGTCGTGGCGGCCTTCGCGGTCGCCTGTCTCGGCCTCGGGGCGGCGACCCTGCCGCGGCGTACTCCCTGAAGCGCGGCGTCAGCGGAACGCGGTCTGCGGGTCCAGGCCCGCGCGCAGCCGCCAGGCGGTCAGCGCCACGGCGAGGCAGGTCTGCTGGGCGGCATCGTCCAGGGAGACCCCGAGCAGCCGCTCGATCCGCTCCAGCCGGGCGTAGAGCGACTGGCGGCGGATCCCCAGCGCCGCCGCGGTCCGGGCCTTGCTGCCGCCGTGGACGACGAAGGCGTCCAGGGTCCGCACCAGGTCGGCCGACGCGGCGGTGTCGTAGCCCAGCAGCGGGCCGAGCTGCTCGGCCACGAACGTCGCGGTCGCGGTGGCGTCGGCGCCCGCGGCGAGCAGCCGGGGCACCCCGAGGTCGCGGGCCAGGACCACCCCCGACCGGGTGCCGAGGCGGCGGGCGAGCTGGACCACCTCGCGGGCCTGCGCCACCGCCGGGGCCGCGTCGGCGGGGTCGGCGACCGGGGCCGCCACGGCCAGCACCCGGGCCCCGCCCGCATGCGCGCCCAGCGCGCCGTACGCCGCGGTGAAGGCGCCGCGGACCCGCTGGGGGAGCGGCCGGTTCCAGCCCTGGCACAGTGCGACGACCTGGCGGCCGGCGGCCCCGACCACTGCCGGTCCGAGCTCGGCGCCCACCAGCGCCTCGCGCAGCGGCGCGACCAGCTCGTGGGCGGGGATCCGGGGGTCGACGTCGAGCGCGGCCACGAGCAGGTGGTGGTCCGTGGACAGGGTCCAGCCGGCCGCGGCCAGCCGGTCCCGCAGGTCCTGCCCGGAGGCCACCGTGCCGGCCACCAGGTCGGTCACGACCGCCTGCGCCAGCGACGGCCGGCGACCCTCGCCGGGGTGGCGGCCCAGCTCCAGCGCGGCGGCGACAGCGGCGCGCTGCAGGACGGCGGCGCGCCGCGAGCCCGGCCGGCCGCGGAGCACGACCTGCCCGGCGGGGCCGGCGGGCCCGCGGACCTGCGCCGACATCCGCTCGGGACCGGCGGCGGCCACCGCCACCCGACTGCGCTCGACCAGGTTGCCCTCCACGTCCAGGAGCTCCGCCGGGCAGCCCGCCAGCCGGGCGGCGGCGTCCAGCAGCGCGGTCATGCCCTGCCCGTGCACGACCGGCGCGAGCAGCTCCTGCCAGATCCGCTCGGCGGCGCGCGGGGCGTCCGGGCGCCGCCGGATCAGCAGGTCGTGGAAGTCCTCGATCATCCGCTCGAACGGCACCACCGCGTGGAACGCCAGCAGCGCCAGGCCGCGGCGCTCCGCGGCCCGGACCAGCTCGCCGGGGATCTCGAAGAACGAGCGGCCCAGCTCCAGGCCGAGGGCCGAGCACCCGGCGTCGACCAGCTCGTCGACGTACGCCGTGAGCTGGTCGACGGTGCGCCCGTGCAGGCCGAGCCCGGTGGTCAGCAGGAGCTCGCCGCCGGCGAGCAGCCCGCCCATCTCGTAGACCTCGGAGGAGTGCACCCAGCGCACGGTCACCGCGTCCGGGTCGCCGACCAGCAGGTCGGGGGCGGAGGCGCGGAAGGAGGGCAGGGCGAGCACCTCGCGCAGGCTGGGCAGCACGCGCCCATCCTGTCGGCGTAGGACGAAGTGTCAAGCATCACGATGCCTGAAAGGGGCGAAACGTCCCTTGCCGGGTCTTCCGGGCCTCTGGTCGGGTGGGGGTCCGCCGTCCCACGTCCCCAGGAGGACCCATGACCGACCACGACGACGACCGGCGCTTCCTCGGTCTCGCGATCGAGCAGGCCCGGATCGGCTGGGACGAGGGCGGCGTCCCGATCGGCGCCGCGCTGGTCCACGACGGGAGCGTGCTCGCGGTCGGCCGCAACCGCCGCATCCAGCTCGGCAGCCCGATCCGCCACGGCGAGACCGACTGCATCGACAACGCCGGCCGCCAGCCGGCCCGGGTCTACCGCGAGAGCGTGCTCTACACGACGCTCTCGCCGTGCTTCATGTGCGCCGGCACCGCCGTGCTCTACGACATCCCGCGGATCGTGGTCGGTGAGAACCGCTCCTTCCGGGCGTCCGAGGACTGGCTGCGCAGCCGCGGCGTGCGGGTCGACGTCGTCGACGACGCCGAGTGCGTCGCGCTGATGGAGCGGATGCTCGCCGAGCGGCCGCAGCTGTGGGCCGAGGACATCGGGGAGGAGGGATGAGCGCCCGCACCGGCGCCGGCCCGGTCGAGGAGGCGGCGCCGGTCGACCCGGACTACCCGGTCACCCCGGTCCCGCTGCACGCCCGCAAGTCGTTCCTCTCGCTGGCCGTGGTGCTGCTCGGCTTCACGGTCTTCACGCCGACGATGCTGGCGGGCGCCGCGCTCGGCCCGGCGTTCGCCTTCGGCGACCTGCTGCTGGTGATCCTGGCCGGCTCGCTGATCCTCGGGACCTACGTCGCGCTGCTCGGGTACGTCGGGGCGCGCACCGGCCTGACCACCGTCGTGATGGCCCGCTACAGCTTCGGCCACGGCGGCTCCAAGCTCGCCTCGCTGCTGCTCGGCGGCACCCAGATCGGCTGGTACGGCGTCATCGTCGGCACCATCGGCGACCTCACCGCCGAGGCCGCCGGCTGGGAGTCCTACGGCGCCAAGGCCGCGATCATGGTGGCGACCAGCATCCTGATGTGCGCCACCGCCTGCTACG
This sequence comes from Nocardioides pantholopis, assembly GCF_003710085.1. Taxonomy (NCBI): domain Bacteria; kingdom Bacillati; phylum Actinomycetota; class Actinomycetes; order Propionibacteriales; family Nocardioidaceae; genus Nocardioides; species Nocardioides pantholopis. The sequence continues at coordinate 393,431 of NZ_CP033324.1, forward strand.
GCTACCGCGGGATGTACTGGGTCTCGGCGGTCTCCACCCCGCTGATCCTGGTCCTCGCGGTGTGGGTCGTGATCCGCTCCCTGGACGAGGTCGACGGCCTGTCCGGGCTGCTGGACGTGGAGCCGACCGCGACGATGGCGATCCCGGTCGCGATCACCACGGTGGTCGGGACCTTCGTCTCCGCGGGCACCCAGGCACCGAACTGGACCCGCTTCGGGCGCACCGGGAGCCAGGCCGTCTGGGCCTGCCTGATCGGGTTCCTGATCGGCAACGGGCTGATGATCCTGTTCGGGGCGATCGGCGCGATCACCTTCGGCGAGGGCGACTTCGTGCTGGTGCTCTACAACCTCGGCCTGGTCGGGTGGGGCGTGTTCCTGCTCTTCGGCAACCTGTGGAAGTCCAACGCCGACACCGCCTACGCCTTCGGGGTCGCGGGCGCCGAGCTGTTCGAGCGGCCGCGCAAGACGCCGTTCGTGGTCGGCGGCTCGGTGCTGGGCACGCTGCTGGCGCTGACCGGGGTGCAGAACCACCTGGTCGACTACCTGGGCCTGCTCGGCACCTTCATCCCGCCCCTGGGCGGCGTGATCATCGCTGACTGGTTCCTGCGCTGGCGCCGGGGCATCCCGGAGGGACAGGCCACGACCGCGTTCGACCTGCGCAACCTGGCCGCCTACGCCCTGGGCAGCCTCGCGGCCTGGGGCTCCAAGGCGGCCGAGATCGGCGTCCCGCCGCTGATCGGGATCGTGGTCGCGGTGCTCGCCACCGTGGCCCTGGACCGGTCCCGCCGGGACCGGGCCGGCTCGGCAGGTTCCGGTCGGAGGGCAACCACGGGGACGTAATCTCGGCCACATGTCCCTGCTGAGACAGCCGATCCTCCTCCTCGCCCGCAGCGACCGGGTCAAGCGTCTGGCCGAGACGCTCCCGGTCGCCTCGCGGATGGTGGCGGGCTACGTGCCGGGCGAGGGGGTGGAGGACGCCGTGGCCGCGGCGGCGGCGCTCAGCACCGACGGGCTCGGGGTCAGCCTCGACTTCCTCGGTGAGGACACCCGGGACCGCGGGCAGGCCGACGCCACGGTCGCGGCGTACGTCGAGCTGCTGCGGCGGCTCTCCGAGCGCGGCCTGCACCACCGGGCCGAGGTCTCGGTGAAGCTCACCGCGGTCGGGCTGGCGCTGCCGGACGACGGGCCGGGGATCGCGCTGGAGAACGCCCGCATCATCTGTCGCGCCGCCCGCAACGCCGGCACCACTGTCACCATCGACATGGAGGAGCACACCACCACCGACGCGACCCTGGGGATCCTGCGCGAGCTGCGCAAGGACTTCCCCGAGACCGGGGCGGTGCTCCAGGCCTACCTGCACCGCACCGAGGCCGACTGCCGCGCGCTCGCCTACGAGGGCTCCCGGGTGCGGCTGTGCAAGGGCGCCTACGCCGAGTCCGAGGAGGTCGCGTTCACCGACCGCCTCGAGATCGACAAGTCGTTCGTGCGCTGCCTGAAGGTCCTGATGAACGGGCAGGGGCACCCGATGGTGGCCACCCACGACCCGCGCCTGGTCGAGATCGCGCTGGTGCTCGCCAGCCGCAACGGCCGGCCCCGGGGGAGCTATGAGTTCCAGATGCTCTACGGCGTCCGGCCCGAGGAGCAGCGCCGGCTCAGCGCCGCCGGGGAGTCGGTGCGGGTCTACGTGCCGTACGGCGGCCAGTGGTACGGCTACCTGATGCGCAGACTCGCCGAGCGTCCGGGCAACCTGTCATTGTTCGTCTCGTCGCTGCTGTCAAAGAAGTGAGAAGTAGGTAACTCGATGTCGCAGACCGCGATCCTGGGAGCCGGCGTCATGGGCGAGACGCTGTTGTCGGGCCTGGTCCGGGCCGGCCGCCGCGTCGACCAGCTGCTGGTGGGGGAGAAGCGGGCCGAGCGCGCCCGCGAGCTCGAGGAGCGGTACGGCGTGTCAGTGGTCGCCAACACCGACGCGGCCGCGCGGGCCGACACCGTCGTGCTCGTGGTCAAGCCCCAGGACATGGCGGTGGTGCTCGAGGAGATCGCGCCGGTGCTGCGGGCCGGCCAGCTGGTGGCCTCGCTGGCGGCGGGCATCACCACCTCCTTCATCGAGTCGCGGGTCCCGGCCGGCGTCGCCGTGGTCCGGGTGATGCCGAACACCCCGGCCCTGGTCGACGAGGGGATGTCCGCGGTCTCGGCGGGCTCGCACTGCAGCGAGGAGCAGCTCGCCGAGGTCGAGTCGCTGATGGCGTCGGTCGGCAAGGTGCTGCGCATCCCCGAGCGGCAGCAGGACGCGGTCACGGCGATCTCCGGCTCCGGCCCGGCCTACCTGTTCTTCGTCGTGGAGTCGATGATCGAGGCGGGTGTCCACCTCGGGCTGCCCCGGGCGACGGCGAGCGAGCTGGCGATCCAGACGATGGTCGGCTCCGGGAAGATGCTGCGCGAGACCGGCACCCATCCCGTGGTCCTGCGCGAGCAGGTGACCTCGCCGGCCGGCACCACCGCGGCGGCGCTGCGGGAGCTGGAGGACCACAAGGTGCGCGCGGCGTTCCTCGCCGCCATGGAGGCCGCGCGGGACCGGTCCCGCGAGCTCGCCGCCGGCAGCTAGCCGCCCCGGCCCTCAGTCCCGCCCCTCAGTCCACGGGCCTCAGTCGCGCGGCATCCGGGTGCGACCGCGGCGGGCGTCGAGGTTGTCGAAGAGCGCCTCCCACTGGTCGACCACGGCGGCCAGCCCGTAGCCGCGGGCGGTCTCCATCGCCTCCGCTCCGAGCCTCCGGCGCAGCGCGGGGTCCTCGACCACGCGGAGCAGGGCCCGGGAGAGGCCCGCGATGTCCTCGCGCCCGACCAGCAGCCCGTTGACGCCGTCCACGATCAGCTGGCGCGGCCCCTCCGGGCAGTCCAGGCTGACCGGCGGGAGCCCGGTGCTCATCGCCTCCAGGAGCACCATCGGCAGGCCCTCGTAGCGCGACGACATCGCGTACGCCGAGGCCTCCCGCAGCCGGCCCTCCATGTCGTCGGTGAACCCCATCAGCCGGGCCCGGCCGACCAGACCGAGCTCGGCGATGCGCCGCTCGATGACCGGCCGCTCCGGCCCGCTGCCGTAGATGTGCAGCTCCCAGTCCGGGTGCGCGGCGGCGACCGGCGCGAACGCCTCGACCAGGCGGTCGAACGCCTTCTGGGTGGCCAGCCGGCCGGCGCTGATGATGACCGGGGCGGTGAGCGGCGCCGGCTCGGTGACCGCGAACGGCGTGGCGTTCGGGATCACCGCCAGCCGCGCCGGCGTCGGCCCGAGCTCCGCGCGCCAGCGGTCCAGGTCGGCGATGGTCAGCGTCGTGAACGCGTCGAGTCGGTCGCCGACCTCGCGCAGCGCCCGCTTGAGCTGGCTGAGGCGGCGCACGTGGGTCATGTGCTCCTGGGTGACCACCAGCGCGTCCGGGTGCGCCCAGCGCGCCGCGGCCACGGCGAGCGCCGGGCGGGTGGCCAGCACGATGCCTGGTGGCAGCGCCTTCAGCCGCTCGCGCAGCAGCCGGTCGGTGAGTGCGGAGAGGACCTCGTCGATGCCCTCGGCGAGCTCACTGGGCCGGCGGTCGAGCTCCCGGTCGCGCTCGGTGGCCGCCGGGTCGCGCCGCGGCCGGGGCAGCGGTGCGGCCGGGGTCTCGCCCGCCCGGTCGACCAGGAAGCTCAGCCGGACGTCCGGGTGCACCTCGACGTAGGGCCGCTGGCGCAGCCGGTAGACGCTGAGCACCTCGACCGCGTGCCCGCGGGCCGCCAGCTCGTTGGCGACCAGGAAGATCGTGCGCGGGATGCCCCCGGTGCCGTAGGCGTTCTTGGCCAGGATCGTGACCCGGCGGCGCCGTTGCGCGCGCGCCCGGTCGCGGCGTCGCCAGACGGGCGGCAGGGGGCGGCGTTCGGCAGCCGTGGGCTCGGGCACCGCAGGAGCGTAGCCGCGCCGGGACCGGTTGGGGTCACGACAACCCGATCGCCGCGCCGGCGGCGGCCAGCACGTGAGCATGCCGCCACGGCGCCCGGCCCGGCGGTAGCGTCCCGCCCATGCCCGCTTGCGAGGGACCGGCCACTGTCGTCTTCGACCAGGTCCTCACCGAGTACGACTTCGGCCCCGAGCACCCGATGTCGCCGCTGCGCGTCGACCTGACGATGCGGCTGGCCGCGGAGCTCGGGGTGCTCGATCGCGGGCTGCGCACGGTCGTCGCGCCGGTCGCCTCCGACGACCTGATCGCCTCGGTCCACGAGCCCGCCCTGATCGAGGCGGTGGAGCTGGCGGGGCGCCGGGCGACCCCGGACCACGCCCGCGGGCTCGGGACCGAGGACAACCCGCTCTTCCACGACATGCACCAGGCCTCGGCCCACGTCGTCGGGGCGACCGTCGAGGCCTGCCGGCAGGTCGGCAGCGGGGAGTCGCTGCACGCGGTGAGCATCTGCGGCGGGCTGCACCACGCGATGCCGGGCCGGGCCAGCGGGTTCTGCATCTACAACGACGTCGCGGTGGGGATCCGGCACCTGCTCGACACCGGCACGGCGCGCGTCGCCTACGTCGACCTCGACGTGCACCACGGGGACGGGGTCGAGGCGGTGTTCTGGGACGACCCCCGGGTGCTCACGATCTCCCTGCACGAGACCGGCCAGATGCTCTTCCCCGGCACCGGGCACGCCACGGACCTGGGCGGGCCCGGGGCTCGCGGCAGCGCGGTGAACGTGGCGCTGCCGCCCGGCACCGGCGACGCCGGCTGGCTGCGCGCCTTCCACGCAGTGGTGCCCCCGCTGGTGCGCGAGTTCGCCCCCGACGTGCTGGTCACCCAGCACGGCTGCGACACCCACGCCGACGACCCGCTGGCGCACCTGATGGTCTCGGTCGAGGGCCAGCGCGCGGCGTACCTGGCGATCCACGACCTCGCCCACGAGGTCACCGGCGGCCGGTGGGTCGTCACCGGCGGCGGCGGGTACTCGGTGGTCGGCGTGGTCCCGCGCACCTGGACCCACCTGCTGGCGGTGGTCGGGGGGCAGCCGCTCGACCCCGCCCTGGAGACCCCGGGCGGCTGGCGCGAGCACGTCCGGGAGCGGTTCGGGCGCACGGCGCCGTCGCTGATGGGCGACGGCCGGGCCGTCGACTACCGGGACTGGACGGGCGGCTACGACCCCGAGACCTGGCTGGACCGCGCGGTGCACGCGACCCGGACGGCGGCGTTCCCGCTGCACGGTCTGGACCCGATGCCCTGACCCGCGAGCCCGGGCCGGGCGCGGACTCCCGTGGCAGGGTGGAGGGGTCGGTCGGAGGTTCCGGCCGGGGCTGGACTTGTCAAATGCAAGGCGACACGCCGGAGACCACTCAAGTTCCTTTCCTGTTCCTCTTCCCCAACAGTCACTTCTGGCCCTATTCTCCCAAGCACGCAGCCGGGTGAGCACTGGTGGGAAGTCAGTGGCGCGCTGCAGAGAAAGAACGGTGCACGATGGCTGCCAACTCCACGGGGGATATCTCCGAGGCGAAGTTCCTGACCGTCGCGGAGGTCGCCGCGATGATGCGCGTCTCCAAGATGACCGTCTACCGGCTCGTCCACGGCGGCGAGCTGCCTGCCGTCCGGGTGGGCCGGTCGTTCCGCGTCCGCGAGGAGGACGCGAACGAGTACATCCGCAAGAGCTTCTACGACGCCGGCTGACCGGTGCGCTGAACCGCGCGCCGACCGCGTGGCGGCCGCGATTCCTCGCCCTTCCGCGCTACGGATAGGCTGGCCCGGTCCGCCGGGTGTCTGCCCGGGGGCCGATCGTCTGAAAGGTGTCCCGTGGGTTCTGTCATCAAGAAGCGGCGCAAGCGCATGGCCAAGAAGAAGCACCGCAAGCTGCTGAAGAAGACGCGCGTTCAGCGTCGCAAGCTCGGCAAGTAGGTCCTCCGCGCTCGGGCGGACGACGGCTCGGACGGCGAACGGCAGGCGGACTGCATGGGTGAGGACGGCAAGGTCGTGCTGGTCACCGGGGTCTCTCGAGACCTCGGCCGGACCTTCGCGCGCGACCTGGCCGCCGACCCCGGCGTACGTCGTGTCATCGGCGTCGACGTCGTGCCGCCGCGCGGAGACCTCGGCTCGGTCTCGTTCGTCCGGGCCGACATCCGCACTCCGGTGATCGCCAAGGTGATCGCCAAGGAGGACGTCGACACCGTCGTCCACATGAGCGTCATCTCCACCCCCGGCAGCGCCGGCGGGCGGAACACGATGAAGGAGCTCAACGTCATCGGGACGATGCAGCTCCTCGCCGCGTGCCAGAAGGCGCCAGCGCTGCGGCGCCTGGTCGTGAAGTCGACGACCACCGTCTACGGGGCCAGCAGCCGGGACCCGGCGATGTTCACCGAGGAGATGGGGCCCCGACGGGCCCCCAGGTCGGGGTACGTCAAGGACGTCGCCGAGATCGAGGGCTACGTGCGCGGCTTCGCCCGGCGTCGCTCCGACGTGCGGGTGACGACGCTGCGCTGCGCCAACGTCATCGGGCCCAGCGTGGTCAGCCCGCTCACGTCGTACTTCCGGCTGCCGGTGGTGCCGACCGTCCTGGGCTACGACCCGCGCATGCAGTTCCTGCACGAGCGCGACCTGTACGCCGTGCTGCGCCACGCTGTCGCCACCGAGGTCGAGGGCACCTTCAACGTCGCCGGCGACGAGGTCCTCGTGCTCTCCCAGGCGCTGCGGCGCATCCGCCGGCCCTCGGTCCCGCTGCCCTCGGTCGCGGTCGGCCGGATCGGCGCGACGCTGCGCTCGGCGCGGGTCGCGGACTTCTCCCCCGAGCAGCTCGGGTTCCTGACCTACGGTCGGGGTGTGGACACCACGCGGATGCGCACCCAGCTGGGCTTCGAGCCCGCACTGACCACCCCCGAGGCGTTCGCCGACTTCGGTGCCGGCCTGCCGCCGGTGGGCGGCGCCGACCTGGTGGACCGGCTGCTCGGCGCCGCCGAGCGCGAGCTCGCGGGAGGAAGCGGTCGTGGCTGACGCCGAGATCATCCCGATCGGGACCCGGGGCCGTCCCGGCCGCGGCACCGGCCAGCGGCCCTCCGCCGCCGCCCGGGACCTGGCCCCCGGCCGCCCGGCGCCGCGGCGTACCCCGCCCCGCGGCTCCGAGGAGGGGCCGCGCGCCGTGCCGACCCCGGAGCCGGCAGATCCCGAGACCGGGTCCGGGGGGCCCGCCCCGCTGTCGGAGGCCGACCTGCTCGCGGCGTTCCGCGAGGCTGCCCACGAGGTGCTCGGCGACGACGCCGAGCGCCAGCTGGCCCGGTTCCTGGCCTTTCTGCGGCGCCGCGTGACCGGCGACTTCACGGTCGACGAGTACGGCTTCGACGAGGAGGTCACCCGGCGGTTCTTCCTCGCCGCGCTGCGCCCCATCGCCCAGCGCTGGTTCCGGGTCGAGGTCCGTGGCGCGGAGAACATCCCGACCGAGGGCGGCGCCCTCGTGGTCTCCAACCACTCCGGCACGCTGCCCGTCGACGGCCTGATGACGATGCTCTCGGTCCACGACCACACCGGCCGGTTCCTGCGCCCGCTCGGCGCGGACCTGATGTTCCGGCTGCCCGGGGTGGGCGTGCTGGCCCGCAAGGCCGGTGCGACCCTCGCCTGCAACGAGGACGCGGAGCGGATGCTCGCCGACGGTGAGCTGGTGGGCGTCTGGCCCGAGGGCTTCAAGGGCGTCGGCAAGCCGTTCAGCGAGCGCTACAAGCTCCAGCGCTTCGGTCGGGGCGGCTTCGTGTCGGCCGCGCTGCGCACCGGCGTGCCGATCGTGCCGCTCTCGGTGGTCGGCGCGGAGGAGATCTACCCGATGGTCGGCAACCTGCCGACGCTGGCGCGGCTGCTGGGGCTGCCCTACATCCCGATCACGCCGTTCTTCCCGCTGCTCGGCCCGCTCGGGATGATCCCGCTGCCCTCGAAGTGGCTGCTGGAGTTCGGCGAGCCGATCCGCACCGACGAGTACGACCACGGTGCGGCCGACGACCCGATGCTGGTCTTCGACGTGACCGACCAGGTCCGCGAGACGATCCAGCAGACGCTGTACTCGCTGCTGGTCCAGCGCCCCTCCGTCTTCGGCTGAGGACGCCCGGGCGCCCGGGCCCGGCCGCGCTACGGCCGCGGGGTCGGCGGCAGCAGCGGTCCCGTGAGGTCGTCGAGCAGGTCGCCGACGCCCTGGAGCACCTCGGGGACCACCGGCAGCGTCGGCGCCCCGGACGGCGGCGTGGTCAGGTCCTCGAGGAGCTTGCCGGCGGGGCCCTTGGGCTTGCGGGACGGGGCGCCGCCGGGACGCTCCGGCTGGGCCGGAGCCGGGGCCGGCGGCGGGGGGAGCGCCGAGGGGGGCGGCACGCTGGGCTGCGGAGCGGGCGGGCTGGGGGCCGGGGCGGGCTTCGGAGGGCGGACCGGCTCGACGCTCGGGGCCGGTGACGGAGCCGGGGTCGGGGCGGGCGTGCCGGTCGCCGGGGGGAGCAGGCCGTCGAGTACCGGTCCGGCCTGGCTGACCAGCCACTGCGGGATCTCGGTCGGGCTGACCGGGCAGGCCGGGCAGGCCGACTGCAGCGTCCGCTGGATGCCGGTCAGGACGCGGCCGGCCTCGACCAGCGCCTCCCGGGCGTCCGGCGGCACCAGCGGGGCGATCTCGTCGAGCCGGGCGAAGCTGTCGACGACGAACTCCTGGACGCGGTCGACGGACTCCTGCTCGCCACGGTCGTCGAAGTCGGCGAGCAGCAGGTCGGAGGCCTCGGTGGCCTGCTCGGAGAAGCTGGTGAGGGTCTCCTCGATCACCGCGACGTCCTCGGAGGAGGCCCCGTCGTCGGTGCGCCGGGTGAGCTCCTGGAGCTCCTCGAGCCGGCTGCGGGCCTGGGCGAGCAGCGTGGTGCCCTTGCTGCGCTCGTCGAGGGTGACGCCGCTGTGGGTGTTCTCGATCGCGCGCTTGACCGGGTAGAGCACGTCGCCGGGGACCGCGGACTGGGAGGCGACCGCCACCGAGGTCGTGGCGGCGAGCACCGCGGCGGTGCCGGCCAGGACGGCCACCCGGCGCTCCCGCCGGTTCCGGCCGTACGGCGCGCGCAGGCGGGCGCGGGCGTCGGGGTCCGGAGCGGCGGGTCGGGGAGCCGGGTCCGGCCCCGGGTCGGTCGCGAGCGTGGTGGCCGCCTGCGCCATCAGCCGCTCGCGCAGGTCGGCGACGAAGTCGGGCCGGGCCTCGGGCTGTGGCAGCGCGCGCAGCTCGCCGGTCAGGGCGACCAGCCGGGCCAGCTCGGGGTCGGCGACCGGGGCGGCGGTGGCTCCGGAGCTGCGCGCCGGCGCGCCCTCGAGGAGCCGCTGCAGCTCCTCGGCGTCGCGGCGGCCGCGCCAGGGCGCCCTCATCCCCGGATCCCCTCGGGCATCAGCTTGGCGAGGTTGCGGACCCCGCGCAGCTGGAGCTGCTTGACAGCGCCGTCGCTGCGCCCGAGGACGGCGGCGGTCTCGGCGATGCTGAGCCCCTCGAGGAACCGCAGGACCAGGCAGTCGCGCTGCTCGCCGGGAAGCCGGGTGAGCGCGTCGACCAGCACCTCGCGGGTGAGGCGGGCGAGCACCGTGCTCTCCGGTCCCTCGGCGCTGCCGTCGTGCTGGGTCATGTCCTCGGTGCTGACCTCCAGGCGGGTCCGGCCGGCCTTGGCGTGGTCGGTGGCCAGGTTGCGGGCGATCGTCATCAGCCAGGCCCCGAAGTCCTTGCCCTGCCATCGGAACGTGCGCACGCTGCGCAGCGCCCGGAAGAACGTCTCGGAGGTCAGGTCCTCGGCCAGCACCCGCGACCGGGTGCGGTACCACAGGAAGCGGAAGACCGGGCCCTGGTAGTGGTCGTAGAGCAGCCCGAAGGCGTCGGCGTCGCCCTGACGGGCGAGCTCGACCAGCCCGATCAGTCGGGACCGGTCGGCCTCCGACTCCTCCGCGGACGCGGCCGGCCCCTCGTCGCGGGGCGGTCGCCCGCCACCTGCCCGGCCACCCGCCTCGGCCAGCAGCATCCCGGCGTCCGCGCCGGGGCCCCAGGGAGCGGCCCAGGGAGCCCTGCCGCACAGCACGCGCGCGACCACGACGCGCAGGGCGTCGAGCCCCCGCGATCCCTGGTCAGCCACGCCCGACAGCGCCACGTTCCCCCCACCGCTTCCTCGCGAAGCGGATTCGACTCTAACCCCGGGAGGACGGCCGGGGAACCGTTGTCGAGGACGCCCGCCCCGGGGCGGTCCGGGCGCGGCTCAGGGGCGGCTCAGGGACTGGCTCAGCGGCGGCGACGCAGGGCGGCGCCGGCCGCGATCGTGCCGGTCGCCGCGCCCGCGACGGCGCCGAGGACCACGCCGGCCCGGGCCGCCTTGCGGCCGGTGCGATAGTCGCGCACCAGCCAGCCGCGGGCGCGGGCGTGGGCGCGCAGCCGGGGGTCGGGGTTGATCGCGCAGGGGTTCCCGACCAGCCCGAGCATCGGCAGGTCGTTGGCGGAGTCGGAGTACGCCGAGCAGGCCTCCAGGTCGAGGTCCTCGCGCGCGGCGAGCGCCCGGACCGCCTCGGCCTTGGCCGGCCCGTGCAGCAGGTCTCCGACCAGGCGGCCGGTGTAGACGCCGTCCTCGTGCTCGGCGACGGTGCCGAGCGCGCCGGTGAGGCCCAGCCGTCGGGCGATCACCCGGGCGACCTCGATCGGGGCCGCGGTGACCAGCCAGACCCGCTGGCCGCGGTCGAGGTGGAGCTGGGCCAGGGCACGGGTGCCGGGCCAGATGCGGTGCGCCATCGCCTCGTCGAAGATCTCCGCGACCAGGGTCTCCAGCTCGGAGACGGTGTGCCCGGCGATGAACGCCAGCGCGGAGTGGCGGGCCGCCGCGACGTGCTCAGGGTCCTCGACGCCCACCATCCGGAAGTAGGCCTGCTTCCAGGCGGCGCCGAGGAGCTCGCGGGTGGTGAAGAACTCGCGCCGGTGCAGGCCGCGGGCCAGGTGGAAGATGCTGGCGCCCTGCATCAGGGTGTTGTCGACGTCGAAGAACGCCGCGGCGCGCGGGTCGCCCGGCTGGTGCAGCGCGGTCTCCACCTCGGCGGCGGCGGCCGCGGCCTCACCCGCCAGCGTGGACCGCTGCTGGAGGTTGGGCAGGGTGCGCCGGCGTGCAGGCGGGGTCACCCGGCACACAGTAGTGCGACCAACCTCACGCCGCGACGCCCGCCGGATCGTGTGGAAGGATCCGGCCATGGGTGAGCCGGAGCGAGGTTCCGCTGTCCGCGACGTGGCCGAGCTGGTGGCGACCGCCGCCGAGGCGGCACCGGACCGCCTCGCGCTCGTCGAGGCCTCCGGACGCAGCCTGACCTGGGCCCAGCTCGAGGACGAGGTGGGCCGGGTGGCGACCGGCCTCGGCGCCGCGGGGATCGTCGCCGGCTTCCGGGTGCTGGTGGTGCTGGGCAACCGGCTCGAGTTCGTCACGACGTACCTGGGGGCGCTGCGGGCCCAGGCGGTCGCGGTGCCGGTCAACCCCGGGTCGACCCCCGAGGAGCTGACCGCGATGCTCGCCGACAGCGGCGCCCGGGTGGTGGTCGCCGGGGCCGACACCGTCGGCGCCGTGCGCGCTGCACTCACGGGCCTCACCGGGCTCACCGGGGGCCGCGAGGCCGTGCCCCCGCGGGTCGTGGTCGTCGGCGCCCCGCCGCTCCCCGGCGAGCAGGCCTACGACGACCTGCGCGCCGAGCCGGCGCGCCCGGTGCCGCCGCTCCAGGACCCCGAGAAGCTGGCCTGCCTGCTCTACACCGCGGGGACTTCCGGCCGGCCCCGGGCGGCGATGCTGACCCACCGCGCGCTGCTCGCGAACGTCGAGCAGGTCGCCGCGGTCGAGCCGCCGCTGATGCACGGCGACGACGTGGTCCTCGGCGTGCTGCCGCTGTTCCACGTCTACGGCCTCAACGCGGTGCTCGGCGGCGTGCTGCGGCACCGGGCGAAGCTGGTCCTCGTCGACCGGTTCGACCCCGAGGGGACCCTCGATGTCATCGACGACGAGGCGTGCAGCGTGCTGCCCGTGGCGCCTCCGGTCTTCGCCCGTTGGCGCGACGCCGAGCACCTGGCCGAGCGGCTCGGGCCGGTGCGGCTGGTGCTCTCCGGCTCGGCGCCGCTCTCGGCCGAGGCGGTCCAGGAGTTCGTGGGCCGCACCGGGGTCCTGGTCCACCAGGGGTACGGGCTCACCGAGGCGGCGCCGGTGGTCACCAGCACGCTGCGCAGCGCGCACCCGGCGCCGGGCTCGCTCGGCGCAGCGCTGCCCGGCATCGAGCTGCGCCTGGTCGACGACGCCGGCCGGCCGCTCGACGGCGGTGACCCCGGCGAGATCCAGGTCCGCGGGCCCAACCTGTTCAGCGGCTACTGGCCCGACGGCGCGGACGCGCCCGACGCCGCCGGCTGGTGGTCGACCGGGGACGTCGGCTACCTCGACGCCCAGGGCGACCTGGTCCTCGTCGACCGGCTCCGGGACCTGGTGAGCGTCTCCGGGTTCAACGTCTACCCCGCCGAGGTCGAGGACGTCGTCGGCGAGGTGGAGGGGGTCCGGGCCGCGGCCGTGATCGGCGTGCCCGACGAGCACACGGGGGAGGCGGTGGTGGTCTACGTCGTGGCGCCCGACGCGGACCCCGCGGAGGTCACGGACGCCGTCCACCGGCACGCCGGCGCCCGGCTGGCGCGGTTCAAGCGGCCGACCCGGGTGGAGGTCGTGGCCGAGCTCCCGATGACCCGCGTCGGCACCGTGCACCGGGCGGGGCTGCGCGGCGTCGAGCGGCGGCGGACCCTGGGCCTCGTGGACTGACCGGGGCAGTGCTGGAATGGGGGCCATGAGCGAGCCCCGGGTGACCCTGTACGCGAAGCCGGGCTGCCACCTGTGCGAGGACGCCCGCGCGGTGATCGAGCGGGTGTGCGCGGAGCTGGGGGAGTCCTACGTCGAGGTCTCGATCCTCGACGACCCGGCACTGCTGCAGCGGTTCGCCGAGGAGATCCCGGTCACGTTCGTCGACGGTCGCCAGCACGACTTCTGGCGGGTCAGCGAGGACCGGCTGCGCGCCGCGCTGACCGGCTGAGGCCCCGCCAGGCCGGGCCGCGCCGGGTCGACCCCGCCGCGCGTGGGTCATCTCACATGTGCTAGCCCGCGGGGCGAGAACGGGTCCGCTCGGTTTGTTCTCACGTTCACAAACTCCTACAGTGATCGAGCCGTCGGACGACTCCGGGTCGGGCCGGCCCCCTCCGCGGCGAGCGTCAGTGGCAGTGGAGAGAAGACACGTGAGCGCACGGACACCCAGCGAGAGCGCCCGGGAGATTCCCGAGGCCACCGTCGCTCGACTGCCGATCTATCTGCGGGCCCTCTCCTCCCTCACCGAGGCCGGCACCACCACCTGCTCCAGCGAGGACCTGGCCGCGGCGGCGGGCGTCAACAGCGCCAAGCTGCGCAAGGACCTCTCCTACCTCGGCAGCTACGGCACCCGCGGCGTCGGGTACGACGTGGAGTACCTGCGCTACCAGATCGCCCGCGAGATCGGCGTGACCCAGGACTGGCCGGTCGTCATCGTCGGCATCGGCAACCTCGGGCACGCGCTGGCCAACTACTCCGGCGTGCGCAGCCGCGGCTTCCAGGTGGTCGCGCTGCTCGACGCCGACCCCGCTCGGCACGGCGAGGTCGTGGCGGGGGTCGCCGTGCGGCCCTTCGACGACCTCGAGCAGATCGTGCGCGAGCAGCGGGTCGCGATCGGCGTGGTCGCCACGCCCGCCGTCGCCGCCCAGGCCGTCGCCGACCGGATGGTCGCCGCCGGCATCGGCAGCATCCTGAACTTCGCACCGACCGTGCTGGCGGTGCCGGCCGGGGTCGACGTCCGCAAGGTCGACCTGTCCATCGAGCTGCAGATCCTCGCCTACCACGAGCAGCGCAAGGCTCACGGCGAGACCGAAGGAGCGTCCGCGTGAGCGTCCTGGTCGTGGGCATCTCCCACAACACCGCCCCGGTGGCACTCCTCGAGCGCCTCGCCCTCGACCCCGAGGGCGTGCACAAGCTGGTCCTCGACGTGAGCAGCAGCTCCCACGTCACCGAGGCCGTGGCGATCGCCACCTGCAACCGCCTCGAGGTGTACGCCGAGGTGGAGCGCTTCCACGGCTCGGTCGAGGAGCTCTCCGCCCACCTGGTCGAGAAGGCCGGCGGCGAGCCCGAGCTGTTCGTCCCCCACCTCTACGTCCGCTACGACGACGCCGCGGTCTCCCACCTGTTCCAGGTGGCCGCGGGGCTGGACTCGATGGCCGTCGGCGAGGCGCAGATCCTGGGCCAGACCCGCAACGCGCTGCGCACCGGCCAGGAGCTCGGCACCGTCGGCTCGACCCTGAACGTGCTGTTCCAGCAGGCGCTGCGGGTCGGCAAGCGGGCCCGCGCCGAGACCGGCATCGACCGGGTCGCGCCCTCGCTGGTCTCCGCGGCGCTCGACCAGGCGCTGCACGGCGGCGGCCTCGCCGGCCGGCGGGTCCTCGTGGTCGGCGCCGGCGCCATGGCCGGGCTCGCGACCGCGACCGCCGTACGCCGTGGTGCCACCGACGTCGTGATCGCCAACCGCACCCCGGAGCGCGCCGAGCGCCTCGCCGCCGAGTACGGCGGCACCCCGGTCGCGCTGGCCGACCTGCCCGCCGCCCTCGCCGAGGCCGACGTCGTGCTGGCCTGCGCCGGCGCGCGCGGCACGCTGGTGACCGCGGCGATGGTGCGCGAGGCCACCGCGGGCGGGCGGCCGCTGGCGCTGGTCGACCTGGCGCTGCCCCACGACATCGATCCCGAGGTCCGCGACCTGCCCGGTGTGACACTGGTCGGCCTGGCCGACCTCGCGACCGCCCTGCGCGGCACCGAGGCCGCCGACGAGGTCGACGAGGTGCGGCGCATCGTGGGCCAGGAGGTGGCCGCGTTCCTCGCCGCCCGGCGCCAGGCCAGCGTCACGCCGACAGTGGTGGCCCTGCGGACGATGGCGACGACAGTGGTCGACACCGAGATGGAGCGGCTGGCCAACCGGCTGCCCGACCTCGACGAGGAGACCCGCGCCGAGGTGCTGCAGACCGTGCGGCGGGTCGCCGACAAGCTGCTGCACGAGCCCACCGTGCGGGTCAAGGAGCTCTCCAACACCGCGGGCGTCGTCTCCTACGCCGAGGCGCTGGCCGACCTGTTCGCGCTCGACCCCGGCGCGGTCAGCGCCGTCACCCGTCCGGAGGGCCTGTGATGACCACGGTGACCACCGCCCGCCCGGTCCGGGTCGGGACCCGGGCCTCGCTGCTGGCCACTACCCAGTCCGGGCACGTCGCGGAGCTGATCCGCGCGCGGCTGGGCCGCGAGGTCGAGCTGGTCCAGGTCACGACCGACGGCGACCGGACCCAGGCCGCCGGCACCCCGCTCGCGGCCGCCGGCGGCACCGGCGTCTTCGTCGCCGCGCTGCGCGAGGCGCTGCTGGCCGGCGACGTCGACGTGGCTGTGCACTCGCTCAAGGACCTGCCCACCTACCCGACCGAGGGCGTCACGCTGGTGGCGGTGCCACCGCGGGAGGACCCCCGCGACGTCGTCGTCGCCCGCGACGGGCTCACCCTCGCCGAGCTGCCGCCCGGCTCCCGGGTCGGCACCGGCTCCCCGCGGCGCGAGGCGCAGCTGCGCGCCCTCGGGCTGGGCCTGGACATCGCCGGCGTGCGCGGCAACGTCGACACCCGGATCGGCAAGGTCCGCTCCGGGGAGTACGACGCCGTCGTGCTGGCCCGCGCGGGACTGGCCCGGATCGGTCGCCTCGAGGAGATCACCGAGGTGCTCGACCCGCTGCAGATGCTCTCCGCCCCCGGGCAGGGCGCCCTGGGCGTGGAGTGCCGCAGCGACGACCCGCTGCGGGCGTCCCTGGCCGACCTCGACGACCCGCCCACCCGGGCCGCCGTCGAGGCGGAGCGGGCGGTGCTGGCCACCCTCGAGGGTGGCTGCGCGGCGCCGATCGGCGCCCTGGCCGAGGTGGTCGAGGGCGAGGACGGCGAAGAGCTGTGGGTGCGAGCCGTGGCGCTCTCACCCGATGGGGCCCTCTCGGTGCGCAAGTCCGCCACCGGGTCCCCCCAGGACGCCGCCGGGCTAGGAACCCGGCTTGCGAGCGAGATGCTCGCCGACGGTGCTGGTGAGCTGGACGAGGTCCGGCCGCCGACGCGAGACGAACCAGAAGACCGAGAGTCAGACAGGGTGCAGAAGGCATGACGCGAGGCAAGATCACCACCACCGAGGCAACCGGGCGCGGCTGGGTGTCGTTCGTCGGAAGCGGACCGGGCGACCCCGACCTCCTGACGGTGCGCGCCGTCGACCTGCTGCGGCAGGCCGAGGTCGTCGTGACCGAGGCGCCCGAGCACGCACCGATGGTGCGCACGCTGCTGGGGCTGCCGGAGCCGGCCGCCGAGGACGAGACACCGGCCGAGGCGCCGGTCGGCCCGATCCTGGTCGACGGCGGCTTCGGCGAGGACGGCCAGCCGCTGACCCACGCGGCGCGGGCGAAGGTCGTGGTCAAGCAGGCCAAGAAGGGCCTGCGGGTGGTCCGGCTGATGACCGGCGACCCGTTCGTCTACGCCTCCGGCCCCGAGGAGGCGCAGGCCTGCGTCAAGGCCGGCCTCGGGTTCGAGATCGTGCCGGGGGTCACCTCGGTGAGCGCGGTCCCGGCGTACGCCGGCATCCCGCTGACCACCAAGGACCACCGCGAGGTCGCCGTCGTCACCTGTGACGGCAGCATCGACTGGAGCCAGTACGCCGACCGCCGCACCCTGGTGCTGCTCTCGGCCGTCGGCCAGATCGCGGACATCAGCAAGGCGCTGCTCGACGCCGGTCGCCGGCCCAGCACGCCGGTCGCGATGACCCGGGTGGGGACCACCACCACCCAGGAGACCGTGACCTCGACGCTGGAGAACATCGCGGCCGACGCCCGCGCGGCCCGGATGGCGCCGCCGGCGGTCACCGTCGTGGGCGACGTGGTCGACCTGCGCTCGACCCTGTCGTGGTTCGAGACCAAGGCCCTGTTCGGCTGGCGGGTCCTGGTGCCGCGCACCAAGGACCAGGCCGGCCCGCTCACCGCGCGGCTGCGCGGGTACGGTGCGGTGCCCGAGGAGGTGCCGACGATCTCCGTGGAGCCGCCGCGCAACCCCCAGCAGATGGACAAGGCCATCCGGGGCCTGGTCGAGGGCCGCTACGAGTGGATCGCCTTCACCTCGGTCAACGCGGTCAAGGCCGTCCGCGAGAAGTTCGAGGAGTACGGGCTCGACGCCCGTGCCTTCTCCGGGCTGAAGATCGCGGCGGTCGGCGACAAGACCGCCCAGGCGATCGCGGCCTGGGGCCTGCGCGCGGACCTGATGCCCTCCGGCGAGCAGTCGGCGGCCGGGCTGCTGGCCGACTGGCCCGAGTACGACGACGTGCTGGACCCGATCAACCGGGTCTTCCTGCCGCGCGCCGACATCGCGACCGAGAACCTCGTCGCGGGCCTGATCGACCTGGGCTGGGAGTGCGACGACGTCACGGCGTACCGGACGGTGCGGGCCACCCCGCCGCCGGCGCCGACCCGGGACGCGATCAAGACCGGCAAGTTCGACGCTGTCGTGTTCACGTCGTCCTCGACCGTGCGCAACCTGGTCGGCATCGCCGGCAAGCCGCACCCGTCGACGATCATCGCGGTGATCGGGCCGGCCACGGCGAAGACCGCCGAGGAGCACGGCCTGCGGGTCGACGTGCTGGCCCCCAACCCGGACGTCGAGGAGCTCGCCGACGCCCTCGCGGACTTCGGCGCCGCCCGCCGCGCCGCGCTGGTCGAGGCCGACCAGCCGGTCACCAAGCCGTCGGACCGCAAGCCCAGCGCGCGCTCCCGCAAGGTCCGCGCCGAGTAGCAACCACGGTGGTCGAGCCGCGAGCGCGAGCGAGCGTGTCGAGACCCAGAGCGAGACCCCGCGTCGTACCGGCGCGGGGTCTCTGCGCGTCCGCAACCGGCGGCGAGAGAGGATCGGCCCATGGAGAGCAACGCCCCCGTCCCCGGTCCCACGGTGCGCCCGCGCCGGCTGCGCACCACCCCGGCCCTGCGCCGGATGGTGGCCGAGACCTCGCTCGAGGCGCGCCAGCTGGTGCTCCCGGTCTTCGTGCGCGAGGGCATCGACGAGCCGGTCGCGATCTCCTCGATGCCCGGCGTGGTCCAGCACACCCGCTCCAGCCTGCTGGCGGCGGTGACCGAGGCCGCGGAGCTCGGGCTCGGCGGGGTGATGCTCTTCGGCATCCCCGCCCAGAAGGACGCCGTCGGCTCCGGCGCGACCGACCCGGCCGGGATCCTCAACCTCGCGATCACCGACGTGGTCGCCGAGGTCGGCGACGCGCTCACGGTGATGAGCGACCTGTGCCTCGACGAGTTCACCGACCACGGCCACTGCGGGCTGCTCACCCCGGACGGGCGGGTCGACAACGACCGCACCCTCGCGGTGTACGCCGAGATGGCGCAGGTCCAGGCCGACGCCGGCGTCGACATGGTCGGCCCCAGCGGCATGATGGACGGCCAGGTGGCGGTGATCCGCGCGGCGCTCGACCGGGCCGACCACACCGACGTCTCGATCCTGGCGTACTCCGCGAAGTACGCCTCGGCGTTCTACGGGCCGTTCCGGGAGGCCGTGGACTCCGCGCTCCAGGGCGACCGGCGCACCTACCAGCAGGACGGGGCCAACGCCGTCGAGGGCGTGCGCGAGGCCCTGCTCGACGTCGCCGAGGGCGCCGACCTGGTGATGGTGAAGCCGGCGCTGGCCTACCTCGACGTGCTACGCCGGGTCCGCGACGCCGTCGACGTGCCGGTGGCGGCGTACAACATCTCGGGGGAGTACGCGATGGTCGAGGCGGCCGCCGCGAACGGCTGGATCGACCGGGAGCCGGCCATCCTCGAGACCCTCACCTCGATCCGGCGGGCCGGTGCCGACGTGGTGCTGACCTACTGGGCCACCGAGGCGGCCCGCCTGCTCGCGCGCTGAGCCACGGGTCGGCCGGGGGCCGGTCGGGCCCGGGTCAGGGCCGGGTCAGGGCTGCGTGTAGCGCTCGACGCAGGCGCGGAACGCCGGAGTCAGCACGACGTACCCGTCCAGCACGCACTGGGCGCGGGCCTGGGTCTGGTTGAGCAGCTGGTCGACGGGCGGGATGCCGGTGCCGGGCAGCGGAGGCAGCGTCACGGTGGGCGCGCCGGGGATGCCGGGGCCGCCCTTGTCGACGGTGCCGCCCCCACTGTCGCCAGCACCGTCGCCCGCACCGCCGCCGTTGCCGGGCTGCTGGGGCTGGGTCGGCTTGGCAGGCTTGGGGGGCTTCACCGGTGCCGGTGCCGCCGCGATGCCCTCGTCGTCCTCGGGCTGGGTGACCCGGCCGCCGCCGGTCGTGCCCTCGCGCAGCTTCGTGCTCGCGCCGGGCTTCTTCGCGCTGGGCGCGCCGGCGGTCGTGCCGGGCCCGTTGCTCTGCGGGTCCGGGAGGAAGTAGCCGGCCGAGGTGGTCGCGTTGGGCACCGGGGCGAACTCGCCGGCGAGGTAGGAGGCCGCGATCGAGAGCACCAGGTCGACGTAGGAGTCGCTGTTGTTGTAGCGGTGCACGGCGGCCCGCTGGCCGGCCTCGGTGGCGAGGTCGTCCGCGCCGGAGCAGAGGTACACGGCGCTGGCCAGGGCGGCGTCGTCGACGTCCTGCGGGTTGCGGCGGCCGTCGCCGTCCGCGTCGACGCCCACCACCGACCAGGTGGAGGGAATGAACTGCATCGGGCCCACGGCGCGGTCCCAGACGGCGTCGCTGTCGAACTGGCCGGCGTCGGTGTCGCTGATCGCGCGGGTCTTCTTGGTCCCGTCCAGCGCCGGGCCGAAGATGCCGGGCACGGCCAGGCCGGCGTCGTCGAGGCGGTTGCCGCCGTAGCGGCCGTGGTCGGACTCGACCCGGCCGATCGCGGCGACCAGCTGCCAGCTGACGTTGCAGGAGGTGTCCGCGGCGTTGATCACGGTCTCGGCACGCTGGTAGGCGGCGAGGGCGACCGCCGGGATGCCGGAGGTGGAGGCGGAGGAGACGACCTGGGCCGGGTCGGTGCCGCGCAGCCCGGGGGCGACGACGTCGGGAGCGGACACGCTCGCGGGGGCCTCGATCGCGCGGGTCGGCACGCTGGTGCCGTCGGGGAGGCCCTCGGCCACCGCCGGGGCCGGGGCGGAGACGGAGGTGGTCGCCGAGCCGACGCCCGCGAGGCTGGCGGTCCAGGCCGCCGACAGGAGCGCGAGCGGGACCAGTGCGGTGGCCTTCTGTGCTCGCCCGAAACGGTTGGCTGACATCTCGCGACTCCTGTGACACGGCTGGACGCCGGGCTCTGCCTGACCGGGTGCCCGCGGCACCCGGAGTTACTGCTGGAACGAATCTGGAACGAATGGTGTCACGGCCAGGTTACGGCCGTGGGCCTTTCCGGGGCCTCCCACGGATGGGGGAGGATCGGCGGACACCGACTCTGTTCCCGTGACCCGCGTCACGCAAACCAGGCGCGGCCCCGCGGCGGGCCCGGAGCAGGTTGGTCCGCTGGGGGACAATGAGTCCGTGCCTGCCCCCACCTCGTCCGAGCCTCACGCCCCCGCGCAGGGGACCACGCGCTCGGAGGACCTGTTCGCGCGCGCCCGCGCAGTGACCCCCGGCGGGGTGAACTCCCCGGTGCGCGCCTTCAACGCGGTCGGCGGCACCCCTCGGTTCATCCGGTCCGCGGCCGGTGCCTGGCTGAGCGACGTCGACGGCAACGAGTACGTCGACCTGGTCTGCTCCTGGGGCCCGATGCTGCTGGGCCACGCCCACCCCGAGGTGCTGGCCGCCGTGCAGGCCGCGGTCGCCCGGGGCACGTCGTACGGCACCCCGACCGAGCCCGAGGTCGAGCTGGCCGAGGAGATCGTGGCCAGGACCTCCGTCGAGGCCGTCCGGTTCGTCTCCTCCGGCACCGAGGCGACGATGTCCGCGATCCGGCTGGCGCGCGGCTTCACCGGCCGCGACGTCGTGGTCAAGTTCGCCGGCTGCTACCACGGCCACGTCGACGCGCTGCTGGCGTCGGCCGGCTCCGGGCTGGCGACCTTCGCGGTCCCCGGCACGCCGGGCGTCCCGGTCTCCTCGACCGAGCTGACGCTGGTGCTGCCCTACAACGACCGGGCCGCCGTCGAGGCGGCCTTCGCCGAGCACGGCGACCGGATCGCGTGCCTGATCACCGAGGCCGCTCCCGGCAACATGGGCATCGTTCCGCCCGAGCCCGGCTTCAACGAGTTCCTCGCCGCGACCTGCCGGCGTCACGGTGCGCTGTTCGTCAGCGACGAGGTGATGACCGGGTTCCGCGCCTCCAGGCAGGGCCAGTGGGGCCTCGACGGCGCCGTCGAGGGCTGGGCCCCGGACCTGACCACGTTCGGCAAGGTGATGGGCGGTGGCTTCCCGGCCGCCGCGTTCGGCGGCCGCGCCGACGTGATGGCCCACCTCGCCCCGCAGGGGCCGGTCTACCAGGCCGGCACGCTCGCCGGGAACCCCGTCGCCACCACCGCCGGGCTGGCGACGCTGCGGCTGGCCACCGACGAGGTCTACGCCCACATCGGCGCGGCCGGCGACACCATCCGCTCGGCCGTCGCGACCGCGCTCGCCGAGGCCGGCGTCCCGCACACCGTGCAGGCCAGCGGCACCATGTTCTCGGTCTTCCTGTGCGAGGGGCCGGTGCGCGACTTCACCGACGCCTCCCGCACCGACACCGCGGCGTACGCCGCGTTCTTCCACGCGATGCTCGAGGCCGGGGTCTACCTGCCGCCCTCGGCGTACGAGACCTGGTTCCTCTCCAGCGCGCACGACGACCGCGCGGTGCAGACCGTCCTGGACGCGCTGCCCGGCGCCGCGCGTGCCGCCGCCCGAGCCACGGAGGTGAGCGCGTGAGCGCCACGCCCGACACGATCGTCCACCTGCTGCGCCACGGCGAGGTCTACAACCCCGGCGGCGTGCTCTACGGCCGCCGCGACGGCTTCCACCTCTCCGAGCGCGGCCAGCAGATGGCGCAGCGGGTCGCCGACGTCCTCGGCGAGCGCGACATCACCCACCTGGTCTCCTCGCCGCTGGAGCGGGCCAGGGAGACCGTCGCCCCGCTGGCGAAGGTCCGCGAGCTCGAGGTCGTCACCGACGAGCGCGTCATCGAGTCCACGAACGTCTTCGAGGGGATCAGCTTCGGCGAGGGGGCGCGCACGCTGCTCAAGCGCCCGCAGCTGTGGAAGCACCTGTGGAACCCGTTCCGGCCGTCGTGGGGCGAGCCCTACCGGGACATCGCGGCGCGGATGATGGCCGCCGTCGAGGACGCCCGGGTCGCCGCCGCCGGCCACGAGGCCGTCGTGGTCTCCCACCAGCTCCCGATCTGGACCACCCGCCTGCACGTGGAGAAGCGCTCGTTCGCGCACGACCCGCGCAGCCGCCAGTGCACGCTGTGCTCGCTGACCTCCTTCCACTTCGTCGGGGACCGCCTGACCCAGGTCTCCTACTCCGAGCCGGCCGGCGACCTGATCCCGGTCGCGGACCGCAGCGCGCCGTTCTCGGCCGGAGGCGCACCCGAGGAGCACAAGCCCTAGTCATGTCCGGTTCCCGCGCCCGGTCGGGCGTCCTGCTCGCCTGCCTGCTCCTGCTGCTTCCCGGCTGCTCCTCGCTGGGCGGCACCAACGACGGCGGATACATCTCCGGCGAGGGGCGGGTCGTGCAGTTCGAGCCCGGTGACCGGTCCGACCCGATCGAGCTGGCCGGGAAGACCCTGGAGGGCGACCCGATCGACCTCGCCGAGCGTCGGGGCGAGGTGGTCGTCGTCAACGCCTGGTGGTCCGGCTGCCCGCCGTGCCGCACCGAGATGCCGATGCTGGTGGAGGCCGAGCGCGAGCTCGCCGAGCTCGACGTCTCGTTCGTGGGCGTCAACATCCGCGACAACAGCCCCGCCAACGGGCTGGCCTTCCAGCGCCAGTTCGGCGTGGACTACCCCTCGATCTATGCAGTCGACGGTCAGGCCCTGCTGGCGTTCTCCGGCGTGACCAACCTGCGCACGATCCCCACGACGCTGGTCCTGGACCGTGAGGGCCGGGTCGCGGCGCTGGTCAACGGCGACATCCCCTCGAAGCTGACGCTGGTCGACGTGGTCGAGGAGGTCGCGGCGGAGGACGCCCCGGCCGGCAGCGGGGCGTGAGCCGTGGGTGAGACGTTCAGCGACATCGCCGGCTCCGGCGCGCTGGTGCTCGCGGTCCCGGTCGCGCTGCTGGCCGGCCTGGTCTCGTTCTTCTCGCCCTGCGTGATCCCGCTGCTGCCGGCGTACCTGTCCTACGCGACCGGGCTCTCCGGCGCGGACCTGGCCGCCGACGCCGCGAGCGGTCGGGTCCGGCGCGGCCGGATGCTGCTCGGCTCGGTGCTGTTCGTGCTGGGCTTCAGCTCCGTCTTCGTGCTGCTCGGCGTCGCCAGCGGCAGCGTGGCGTACTGGTTCAAGGTCAACGACGACACCCTCGACATCGTGCTCGGCCTGGTAGCGATCGTGCTCGGACTGGCGTTCATGGGCCTGGTGCCGTTCCTCCAGCGCGACGTGCGGGTGCACAAGGTGCCGTCGGTCGGGCTGGCCGCCGCGCCGCTGATCGGCTTCCTGTTCGGCCTGGGCTGGACCCCGTGCGCCGGTCCCACGCTGGGCGTGATCAGCACGCTCGCGTACGCCGAGGGCACCGCCGGCCGCGGGGCCCTGCTGCTCGGCGCCTACTCCGTCGGCATCGGGCTGCCGTTCATCCTGGCCGGGCTGTTCTGGGACCACGCCACCCGGGCCCTGGCGGTGCTGCGTCGCCACCAGCAGTGGCTGACCCGGATCGGCGGCGGGATGCTGATCCTGGTCGGGCTCGCGCTCCTCACCGGCTGGTGGGACTGGGCAGTCACCTGGCTCCAGCTGCACCTGATCAGCGACTTCGAGGTGTCGGTGTGAGCACCCGCAGGCCTCCGGCCGAGACCACCCCCGACCCCAGCACCCCCGACGAGACCCAGGGCGAGACCGTGGACCCATCGCGCCGCTCCGGCGAGCTGACCTTCCGTGAGCTGCTGCGCTGGGCGTGGCGCCAGCTCACCTCGATGCGCACCGCGCTGGTGCTGCTGCTCCTGCTGGCGCTGGCCGCGGTGCCGGGCTCGATCATCCCGCAGGAGGGGGTCGACTCCCTCAAGACCAGCCAGTGGCAGGAGGAGCACCCCGACCTGACGCCGGTCTACGAGCGGCTCGGGCTCTTCGACGTCTACGACGCGCCCTGGTTCTCCGCGATCTACATCCTGCTGATGATCTCGCTGGTCGGCTGCATCGTGCCGCGGCTGTTCGTCTACGCCCGCGCCCTGCGCGCCGCCCCGCCCCGGGCCCCGCGCAACCTGTCCCGGCTGCCCGACTCCACGGCGTACACGACCTCCGAGGACGTCGACGCGGTGCTGTCGCGGGCCCGGACCGTGCTGCGCGGGCGCCGCTACCGGGTCCGCGCCGCCGAGCTGGACGACCCGGGGGAGGGCGCGGTCAGCAGCGAGCGTGGCCACCTGCGCGAGGCCGGCAACCTGGTCTTCCACCTCTCGGTGCTCGTGGTGCTGGTCGGCTTCGCGATCGGCAGCCTGTTCGGCTACAAGGGCGGCGTGCTGCTGGTCGTCGGGCAGGGCTTCTCCAACAGCCTGACCCAGTACGACGACTTCGTGCCCGGCGACCTGTTCGACGCCGACGAGATGGAGCCGTTCTCGTTCACCGTCGACGAGTTCGACGTCGACTGGCTCCTCGACGGTCCCCGCAAGGGCATGGCCCAGGGGTTCAGCGCCGACCTGCGCTACCGGGAGCGCCCCGACGCCGAGGAGAAGTCCTACGACCTGCGCGTCAACCACCCGCTCGCGATCGGCGACACCGAGGTGTTCCTGATCGGCCACGGCTACGCCCCGGTGATCACGGTCCGCGACGGCACCGGCGAGGTCGCCTACAGCGGCCCGACGATCTTCCTGCCCCAGGACCAGGGGCTGCTCTCCTTCGGCGTCGTGAAGGCACCCGACGCCCGGCCCGCCCAGATCGGCCTGGAGGGGCTGTTCTACCCGACGTTCATCAACGTCGACGGCGACCCGACGAACCTGATGGGCGACCTGAACAACCCGCTGCTCTCGATGCTCGTCTACACCGGCGACCTCGGCCTCGACGACGGCTCCCCGCAGTCGGTGTACGTGCTGCCGAAGGGGGACGCCGAGCAGGTCCGCAACGCCGACGGGGAGCCGCTGCGCCTGGACCTGCAGGAGGGCCAGACCGCCGAGCTGCCCGACGGTCTCGGCTCGGTCACCTTCGAGGGCGTCGAGCAGTGGAACCGGCTCCAGATCAGCCAGACCCCCGGCAAGGAGCTGGCCCTCGGCGGCGTCGTGCTGGCCCTGATCGGCCTGTGCGGGTCGCTGTTCATCCGCCCGCGGCGGGTCTGGGTTCGTGCTCGCCGGGTGGACGGGGAGACACTGGTGGAGATCGCCGCGCTCGACCGCTCCGGCGGGGGCGACGTCACCGCCGAGATCCAGGCCGTCGCCGACGCCCTGCGTGACGCGCCGGCCGAGCCGGCCGCCCCCGACCACCACCAGTCAGCCGCAGCACCCCGGTCCAAGGAGGACTCGTGACCAACTCCGCGTGGGAGACGTTGAGCAACCAGGCGGTCGCCGCCTGTGGCGTCGTGTACTTCCTGGCCCTGCTCGCCCACCTCGTCGAGTGGTCGGCCCTGCGCCGGCTGCCGGTCACCGCCGGCTCGATCCCGGCCGCCGAGGCCACCCGCACCGCCGATCGGGGCGACGGGTCCGTCGCGGTGGCCGAGGGCGGGCCCGCCGACCCCGACACCGAGCGCCGTACCGCGCTCTTCGGGCGGCTCGGGCTGCTGCTGCTCGTGCTCGCGACAGCCGTGCACTTCGTGGCGCTGCTGGGCCGCGGCATGGCCGCCGACCCGAACCGGGTGCCGTGGGGCAACATGTACGAGTTCACGCTCTCGGGCACCTTCGTGGTCAGCCTCGGCTACCTGCTGCTCTACCGGAAGTTCCAGCTGGCCTGGATGGCGCCGATCGTGGCCTTCGTCGAGGTCGGGCTGCTGATGGCCGCGGTGATCTGGCTGCACGACGAGGTCGCCCCGCTGGCCGAGGCGCTCAACTCCCCGTGGCTGGTCCTGCACGTGGTGTCCGCGGTGATCGCGACCGGCGCCTTCACGCTGGGCGGCATCACCTCGGTGCTGTTCCTGCTCAAGGAGCGGGCGCTGCGCAAGGGCTCGACCGGCGGCTACCTCGCCCGGGTGCCCGGCCCCGACCGGCTCGACCTGATCTCCTACCGGATGCACGCCTTCGCGTTTCCGGTGTGGACGTTCGCGGCCCTGATCTCCGGCCCG
This sequence comes from Nocardioides pantholopis, assembly GCF_003710085.1. Taxonomy (NCBI): domain Bacteria; kingdom Bacillati; phylum Actinomycetota; class Actinomycetes; order Propionibacteriales; family Nocardioidaceae; genus Nocardioides; species Nocardioides pantholopis. The sequence continues at coordinate 419,827 of NZ_CP033324.1, forward strand.
ATCTGGGCGCACCAGGCCTGGTCGTCGTACTGGAACTGGGACCCCAAGGAGGTCTGGGCCTTCATCACCTGGGTCGTCTACGCGGCGTACCTGCACGCCCGCGCGACGGCCGGCTGGAAGGGCCGCCACGCCGCGATCCTGGCGCTGGTGGGCCTGGCGACGCTGTGGTTCAACTTCATCGGGATCAACTTCTTCTCCACGACCAGCCAGCACTCCTACGCCGACGCCGCTCCGGCGATCGAGGCGCCGGCCGTGCCGGGCCTCGAGGCGCAGGGCCCGCCTGGCGCCGGCTGACGTCCGGGCTCAGGAGGCCTCGGGCTCCTCAGGGGGCCTCGGGCTCCTCGGGGGCCTCGGGGTCCCGGCGCTTGCGGTCCAGGCCGCGCAGGAAGTCCTCGTCGTCGTCCGGCGCGACCATCCGGGGCGGCTGCGGCCTCGGGGAGCGCCGGCGCACGACTGCGCCCCCACGGCGCTCGGCGACCCGGACGACCAGGTAGACCAGCACTGCGACGAGCGCCACCACCAGCAGGATCTTGAGCACCCCTCCAGGGTAGGGCGTCGTTGGTGAGCAACTACCCTGAGGGCGTGAAGGAGTTCTGGGTCTACACCGGTCTGCGCGCCCTGTTGTTCCTCGGGTCGTTCGCGCTCGTCCTGGCTGTCTGGCTGCTGGTCGCCGACACCGCCGAGCTCTTCTTCGTCGCGATCATCGCGCTCGTGCTCAGCGGCATCGGCTCCTACTTCCTGCTCTCGGCGCCCCGGCAGGCGTTCGCCCGCCGGGTCGAGCAGCGGGCCGAGTCGGCCAAGATCCGCTTCGAGGAGCGCAAGGCCCGCGAGGACTGAGCCGCCCCTGACCCGGGGTCCGCGCCCGCCCGCCGCTCAGCCGCAGACGGCCAGCGCGACGCCGACCAGCGCGGCCCAGGCCAGCTCGCCGGTGCCGGTGGTCTGCAGGACGGGGACCAGGGCGGGCCCGGTGGCGCCGCCGAGCACGGCGCGCAGCCCGGGGGCTGCCGGCAGCAGGAAGAGCAGCCCGACCAGCACCCACCAGGTCGTGGCGGCGGCGACCGCGACGACGGCGGCCGCGGCGACCAGCAGCAGGGCGGCGTACAGCAGCCGGGTGGCCCGGTCCCCGATCAGGACCGCGAGGGTGCGCTTGCCGGACTCGGTGTCGGTGGGGATGTCGCGCAGGTTGTTCACGACCAGGATCGCGCAGGCCAGCGCCCCGATCCCGATGGCCGCCCACAGCGCCGGCCACTCCCAGGTCCCGGTCTGCACGTACGTCGTGCCGAGCACCGCGACCAGGCCGAAGAAGACGAACACCATCACCTCGCCCAGGCCCAGGTAGCCGTAGGGCCGGGAGCCGCCGGTGTAGTACCAGGCGGCGAGCACGCACACGACGCCGACGGCCACCAGCCACCAGGCGGTCGTGGCGGCGAGCGCCACGCCGGCCACGCCGGCCACGCCGAAGGCGAGGAACGCCGCGCGCTTCACCGCCGCGGGGGTGGCGACCCCGGAGCCGACCAGCCGCATCGGGCCGACCCGGTCGGCGTCGGTGCCGCGGATCCCGTCGGAGTAGTCGTTGGCGTAGTTGACGGCCACCTGCAGCGCCAGGCTCACCACCAGGGCGAGCAGCGCCTTCCACCACACGAAGCCGTCGGCGTACGCCGCGACGCCGCTGCCGGCGAGCACCGGGGCGAGCGCCGCCGGCAGGGTGCGCGGGCGGGCGCCGGCGAGCCACTGGCCAGGGGTCGGGGACGAGGTTGCCACGGGGGGTGATTCAACACCGCTCCGGCCCGGTTCAGCGCGTCGGGTCGAGGTCGTGGCGCTCCAGGAAGCGCTGCGCGGCCCGGGCGGCGGGGTGGATCCCGATCGCGGCGACCACCACGATCCCGGCGATCACCAGCCAGCCGGTGGCGCCCCACTCCATGGCCAGGTAGGTGTACAGGGCCGGAGCCCACACGTAGCCGAGGGTGCTGCCGAGGTTGCCGGCTCCCTGGTACTCCCCGCGCCGGTCCGGGTCGGAGAGCTCGGACTCCAGGGCCCAGCTGGCGGCGGAGAGGTAGAGCTCGGCCCCGGTCACGGTGACGTGGCCGACCCAGACCAGCGCGATCGTGGGCCACCCGACGGTGTCGTGGGTGGCCAGCGTGATCAGGCAGGAGACGACGAAGAACACGCTGCTGACCCGGACGGCCTTGAGGGCCGAGGACACGTCGCGCACGCCGCGGGAGGCGGCCATCGGCAGCAGCACGCACATCACGGTGTTGGTGGCGAACAGCCAGGCGAGCAGCACCCGCGGGGCGTCGGTCGCCTCGACCAGCCACAGCGGGATCACGATCTGCAGCAGCACCTGGTTGGTGTTGAGCACCCCGGTGAAGAACGAGGTGACCAGGAAGCCCCGGTTGCGCAGCGCCCCGGGCACCTGGCGCTGCGCCGGCTCGTGGGCGTCGGCGACCGCGCCGGCCACGGCCTCCTCCAGCGCCGACGGCCGCTCGCGGTGCCGGGCGGCGGGGAGCCGGGTGATCCAGTAGGCGTTCACCAGCCCCAGCGCGGCCACCAGCCACGGCAGCCCGCGGACCAGGTCCAGGCTGCCGACGCCGAGCGCGATGCCGCCCAGGGCGGCGCCGAGCGTGAAGCCCAGATTGAGCGCGGAGTACATGTACGCCTGGGTGCGGACCCGCTCGTCGCGGGGGACCAGGTCCAGCACGTAGGCGCCGCGACCGGCGCCGCCGGCGCTGTTGACGACCTCCAGGATCACGCTGACCACCAGGTAGGCGGCGAACCCGTGCACGAACGGCCACACGGCGTACATGCCGGCCGTCGCGACTGCGCCGAGCGCCCAGGTCCGCTGCGGGCCGATCCGGTCGGCGAGCTTGCCGGCCGGGACGGCGACCAGGAACGACACGACGCCGGCGATCGTGATGCCGAGCCCCACCTGGGCGGCGCTCAGCCCCACCACCTGGGTGAAGAAGACCGCGCTGGCGGTGATCGCGGCCCCGTCGCCGACGGCGTAGAGCACCGACTGGGTGGAGAGACGACCGGCCAGCGGCGTGGGGGGCTTGAGCTGGTCCAGGCGGGTCGGCACCGGAGCATGGGACCACGCAGGACTAGCGTTCGTCTGGTGGATTCCGCTCCGACCGACGCCCGCGCCACCGTCGCCGCGCTCAGGACGTGGCTGACCTCACAGGCCGAGCCCGACCCGTGGACGGTCCAGACGTCGGGGTCGACCGGTCGCCCCAAGCGCGTCCTGCTGCCGCGCTCAGCGGTGCTGGCCTCGGTGGCGGCCTCGGCGCGGCGGGTCGGCGCGACCGGCCGCTGGCTGCTCGCGGTCCCGGCGGCGTACGTCGCGGGCGTGCAGGTCGTGTGCCGCTCGCTGGCGGCGGGCCACGAGCCGGTGCTGCTCGAGGACCACCAGTCCTTCGCGGCGGCGACCGAGGCGATGGGCCCCGGCGACCGGTTCGTCTCGCTGGTGCCGACCCAGCTGCACCGGCTGCTGGCGGACCCGGAGTCGGCCGCGGCGCTGGTCACCTTCCACACGCTGCTGCTCGGCGGCGGGCCGATCGACCCTGCGCTGCGCGCTCGGGCCGAGGCGGCCGGGGTGCGGGTGGTGGCGACCTATGGCTCGGCGGAGACCGCGGGCGGCTGCGTCTACGACGGCGTGCCACTGGACGGGGTGGCTGTCGCGCTGGAGGCGGACGGGCGGATCCGGCTCGGCGGCCCGACGCTGTTCGCCGGCTACGAGGGCGACCCGGCGCTGACCGCGGAGGTCCTCGTGGACGGCTGGTTCCGGACCTCCGACGCGGGCCGCTTCGACGAGGACGGCCGGCTGCAGGTGCTCGGCCGCCTCGACGATGTCGTGGTCACGGGCGGCGTCAACGTGCCGGGCCCGGCCGTCGCCGCCCGGCTGCGCGAGCACCCCGACGTGGTGGCCGCCGAGGTGCTCGGCGTCCCCGACGAGGAGTGGGGCAACCGGCTGGTGGCGTTCGTCGTGGGCCGGCTCCCGCTGGCCGATGCCCGCGACTGGGTGGCGGCGGCGCATCCCCGATCCTGGGCGCCGCGCCAGGTGGTCGCGCTCGACGACCTGCCGATGCTGGCCAACGGCAAGCCGGACCGGCTGCGGCTGCGCGCCCTGGCCGGGGAGGCGGAGCGGTGAGGGTCTGGAGCATCCCGATGCGGACCCGCTTCCGCGGCATCACGGTGCGCGAGGGAGTGCTGTTCCAGGACCCCGACACCGGCCGGTGGGGGGAGTGGAGCCCGTTCCTGGACTACGACCCGGCGGTCAGCGAGCCCTGGCTGCGCTGCGCCGAGGAGGCCGCGGCCGGGGACTGGCCGGAGCCGCTGCGGGCCAGCGTGCCGGTCAACGTCACAGTGCCCGCGGTCGGTCCCCAGGCGGCGTACGACGTCGTGCGCCGCGGGGGCTGCCGCACCGCGAAGGTCAAGGTCGCCGAGCCCGGCCAGACGCTCGCCGACGACCTGGCGCGGGTGGAGGCGGTCCGCGACGCGCTGGGCCCCGAGGGCCGGGTCCGGGTCGACGCGAACGGCGGCTGGCCGGTCGAGGAGGCCGTGGCCGCCGTCCGGGCGCTGGACCGCGCCGCCGGCGGCCTGGAGTACGTCGAGCAGCCGTGCGCGTCGGTCGAGGACCTGGCCCGGGTGCGCCGCCGCGTGGACGTGCCGGTCGCGGCCGACGAGTCCATCCGCCGGGCCGCCGACCCCTACCGGGTGCGCGACCTGGAGGCCGCCGACATCGCGGTGCTCAAGGTCCAGCCCCTCGGCGGGGTCCGGGCCTGCCTGCGGATCGCCGAGGACATCGGGCTGCCGGTGGTCGTCTCCTCCGCCCTGGAGTCCTCGGTCGGGATCGCCGCGGGCGTGGCCCTGGCCGCGGCGCTGCCCGAGCTGCCGCACGCCTGCGGGCTGGCGACCGTCCAGCTGCTCACCGACGACGTCACGGTCGACCCGCTGCTGCCGGTCGACGGCGCCCTGCCGGTGCGGCTGCCGACGGTGGACCCGGCGGCGCTGGATCGGCTGAGCGCCGACCCGGAGCGGGTGGCGGCCTGGGAGGCGCGGCTCGCGGCGGTGCGCGCCGTGCGGCAGGATCGCCGGTCGTGACCAGCCCCGAGACCGGTTCCGCGACCGCCCACGCCCGGGCCGTGCTGACGGCCCTGCTCGACGCCGGGGTGAGCGAGGTCGTGCTGGCTCCCGGCTCCCGCAACGCGCCGCTGTCCTTCGCGGCGTACGACGCCGCGGCGGCGGGCCGGCTGCGGCTGCACACCCGCATCGACGAGCGCTCGGCCGGCTTCGTCGCCCTGGGCCTGACCAAGGTCGGGGCCCGGGCGGCGGTGCTGTGCACGTCCGGGACCGCGGTGGCCAACCTGCATCCCGCCGTCCTCGAGGCGGCGCACGCCGGGCTGCCGCTGGTGGTCCTCACCGCCGACCGCCCGGCCCGGCTGCGCGGCACCGGCGCGAACCAGACCACCGACCAGGTCGGCATCTTCGGGCCCCTGGTGACGACCCGCGACCTCGCGGCCGGCGACCCGCTCCCCGAGCCGGAGGCCGCCGGGCCGACGCACTGGAACGTCCAGCTCGACGAGCCGCTGGTGCCGGCCGACCGGTGGGTGCTCCCGCCCGCGGGCACTTCCGCCGAGACCGAGATCGAGACCGAGGCCGGGGCCGGCGTCCCCGCCGGCACCGGTGCCCCGCACCGCCTGGCCCGCGGGCCACGGACCGTCGTGGTCGCCGGTGACGACGCCGGCGCGGCCGCCCGGGTGCTGGCCGAGCGGGGCGGCTGGCCGGTGCTGGCCGAGCCCAGCAGCGGGTCGCGGACCGGGCCGAACGCGCTGCGCTGCTGCCGGCTGCTGCTCGACACCGAGCTGGCCAGCAGCATCGAGCGGGTGGTGGTGCTGGGCCACCCGACCCTGTCCCGGCCGGTCAGCCGGCTGCTGGCCCGTCCCGACGTCGAGACGATCGCGGTGCGCCACCGCGGGACCTGGTCGGACCCGGCGTACCCGGCGCTGCTGCTGGGGACCGCGCCCGAGCTCGACGACGCTCCGGCGGCCGACCCGGGCTGGCTGGCCGCCTGGCTGGCGGCCGACCGCTCGGTCTCCCGGCAGCTCGACGCGCTGCTGGCCGCCGAGCCCGCGCTCACGCCGTACGACGTGGCCGGCGCGGTCGCACGCGCGCTGCCGCCCCGGGGGCTGCTGCACGTCGGGGCCTCGAACCCGATCCGCGACCTGGACCTGATGGCGCCCGCCCATCCGGTCCACGAGCGCCGCAAGGTGATCGCCAACCGCGGGCTGGCCGGCATCGACGGCGTCGTGTCGACGGCGATCGGCGCCGCGCTGGGTCGCCCCTACGGCAGCCGCAGCCTCGCGCTGCTGGGCGACGTCACGTTCCTCCACGACGCCAACGGGCTGATCCTGGGCCCCGACGAGCCGCGGCCGGACCTGACGATCGTGGTCGTCAACGACGACGGCGGGTCGATCTTCGCCACCCTGGAGCAGGGCGCTGCCGAGCACGCCGGGCCGTTCGAGCGGATCTTCGCGACGCCGCACCGCGTCGACCTCGCCGCGCTGTGCGCCGCGACCCGGACCCCGCACTGGCAGGTCGGAACCCGCGCCGAGCTCGAGCACGCGCTGGCCAGCCCCAACGGCGGCATCGAGGTGGTCGAGGCCGTCGTGGGCCGCGCGGGGCGGCGCGACCTGGACGCCCGGATCCGGGCCCTGGCTCCCTAGCCGGCCGCGGGGTCGGCGACGTCGGCACACGCCGCCTCGAGCTGCTCGCGGGTGTCGGTGAGCGCGACGGCGAGCTCGCCGGTGAGCGCGGTCAGGTCCTCGCCGGTGGCGACCTCTGGCACGACGGCGCGGTAGGCGCCCAGGGCCTCGGCGTGCGCGGCCGCGGCGGCGTACGTCGTCTCGTCGAGGTCGGGGGTGGTCGCCGCCTGCTGGGTAGCCGCGACCGCCTCGTCCAGCGTGGCCGCTGTCGCCTCCACGTCCACCCAGTCGAAGTAGAACTCGACGCCGTCGAGGCCGCCCACCGAGGACGCCCCCGCCTGGACCGTCTCCAGCTCCTCGCTCAGCCGGGGCTCGGGGTACTGCGTCCGCCAGGTCCGGCAGGCAGTCGTGTGCGCCGCCGCTGTCCGCTCGGCGGCCGCGTCGCCCTCCGACGCGGCCGGGTCCGGGGAGGGCCCCGAGGGGAGCAGTGTGAAGCCGACGACCGCGGCCACGGCGCCGGCGCCGACGAGGATGGGAAGGACGGTGGTCCGCAGCCGCGAGGAGGTGGTCACGGGGCCAGGCTCTCCCGGCTCGCCGCCGAGAGCAACCGCAGGCCCTGGGACCGGGCCCTATCCTGGGCCCCGTGAGCGGCCTGGACACCGGAGCGACGCGGTGCGGCGCCGGCGGCACCGACGACTTCGAGCGTCAGGCGCCCTCGCCGCTGCGGGCCTTCATCTCCACCGAGGCGGGCAGCGCCGGCCTGCTCGTGGCGGTCTCGCTGCTCGCGCTGGCCTGGGCCAACTCGCCCTGGTCGGACTCCTACGTGGACCTGTGGCACACGGTCGTCTCGGTGTCCGTCGGGAGCGGCGGGATCTCCCTGGACCTGCACCACTGGATCAACGACGGCGTGATGGTGCTGTTCTTCTTCGTCATCGGCCTGGAGGTACGCCGCGAGCTGGCGGTCGGCGAGCTCACCGACCGCCGCCGGGTCGTGGTGCCGCTGGTCGCGGGCATCGGCGGGATGCTGGTGCCCGCGGCGCTGTACCTGGCGCTGAATCCCGCCGGCGACGCCGCGCGCGGCTGGGGCATCGTGATCGGCACCGACACCGCCTTCCTGCTCGGCGTGCTGGCGCTGGTGGGCCCGGCGGTCTCCACCCAGCTGCGGATCTTCCTGCTCACGCTCACCGTCATCGACGACATCGTCGCGGTCAGCGTGATCGGGCTGGTCTACTCCGAGTCGCTGGCGCTGCGGCCGCTGCTGGTCGCGGCCGCCTGCCTGGTCGGCCTGGTGGTGCTGGACCGGGTCGGCCAGTGGCGGGCCTGGCCCTACGTCGTCCTGGTGGTCGTGCTCTGGGTCGCGACCCTGGAGTCCGGGCTGCACGCCTCGATCGCGGGGATGGTGGCCGGGCTGCTGGTGCCGGCCGAGGCACCGAGCCGCCGCCTGGTCGAGTCCGCGGCCGTCGGGTTCCGCGCCTTCCGGCAGTCGCCGATGCCCGACGTGCAGCGCGCGGCGCGGCGGACCCTGAACCGGGCGATCTCGGTCAACGAGCGCCTCCAGGAGGTGCTGCACGCCCCGACCAGCTACGTCGTCGTGCCGCTGTTCGCCCTGGCCAACGCCGGGGTCGACCTGCGCGACGGGGTGCTGGGCGAGGCGCTGACGTCGGCGGTGACCTGGGGCGTGGTGCTCGGGCTGGTGGTGGGCAAGCTGGTCGGCATCGGAGGCGGCGCGCTGCTGGCGGTCCGGCTTGGGCTCGGCCGGCTCCCGCAGGGGGTCGGCACCGGGCACCTGATGGGCGGCGCCGCCCTGTCCGGGATCGGCTTCACGGTCTCGCTGCTGATCATCGGGCTGGCCTTCGCCGACGACCCGGCCGTCCAGGACCAGGCCACCGTCGGCGTGCTGCTCGCCGCGGTGCTGGCCAGCGTGGTGGGCTGGCTGCTGTTCCAGGTGGCGGCGCGGATGTTCGGCCAGCACGACGCCGCGCTCCCGACCCTGCTCAGCGAGCCCGTCGACCCGGAGGTCGACCACGTCCGCGGCCCGGTCGACGCCGAGCTGACCCTCGTCGAGTACCTCGACTTCGAGTGCCCGTTCTGCGGACGGGCCACCGGCATGGCCCGGGAGGTGCGCGCCTACTTCGGGGACCGGCTGCGCTACGTCGCCCGGCACCTCCCGCTCGCGGTGCACCCGCACGCGGAGCTCGCCGGGGTGGCCGCGGAGGCGGCCGACCGGCAGGGGCGCTTCTGGGAGATGCACGACCTGCTGTTCCAGCACCAGGACGAGCTCGAGCTCGCCGACCTGGCCGGGTACGCCGCCGACCTCGGGCTCGACGTGGAGCAGTTCCTGCGCGACCTCGAGGACGACCGGCTCGCGGCCCGGCTCCAGCGCGACGTCGCCAGCGCGCAGGCCAGCGGGGTCCGCGGGACCCCCACGTTCTTCATCGGCGAGCGGCGCCACGAGGGCCCGCACGACGCCCGGACGCTGATCGCCGCGCTCGAGGCGAGCGCGGCGGGCCGGCCGGTCAGGACCTGAGCGCCTCCTCCAGGGTGCGCGGCGGATGCCCGGCGACCCGGCGTACGTCGTCGGTGACCTCGGCGACCGAGCCGTCCCGGATCGCTGTGTAGGTGCTCACCCAGGCGTCCAGCTGCCACTGCTCGGCGCCGTACCGGTCCCGCCGCCAGGCGTAGGCCTCGTCCTCGGTCTCGTCGACGAAGCGCAGCTCGCGGCCGAGCGCGGCACCGGCCCGCTCGGCGACCTCGGCCAGCGTGAGCGCCTCCGGCCCGCTCAGCGTGCGCAGGATCGTGAACGCCATCCCGGACTCCCGGATCGCGGCCTCGGCGTCCGCGTGGTCGCGGCCCAGCGTGAAGGTCGCGTCCGGCGCGGCGCCGGCGAACGAGGTGTAGACGACGTGCTCGACCCCCGCCCGGGCCGCGGCGCCGATGAACGCGCGGTGCTGGGCGCGACGGTCGGCCGACTCCGAGGCGGAGACCATGAACAGGGTCCGCACCCCGCGCAGCGCCTCCTCGGCGCCGGCCGGGTCGGCGTAGTCGCAGGCCCGCAGGTCGGTGTCCAGGTCCGGGGCCCGGCTGGGATCGCGGGCCAGCAGCCGCAGGTCGAGGCGGAAGTCGTCGGCCAGCGCGCGCACGACCAGGCCGCCGAGCGCGCCGGTCACGCCCGTCAGGGCGATGGCAGTCGTCATGACCCCATCGTTACCCAGCCCGGGTCAGCCCGGGTCGGGGCGGAACCGGATCGGGAACCGGACCGCCCCGGTGTTCCCGGAGACCGGCAGCCACACGCCGGGCCCGTCCGGCACCGCGTCCGGCATCCGACGGGCCAGCAGCGGGAGCGCGACCGCCAGGTCGGTGCGTGCCACGAGGTGGCCGAGGCAGTGGTGGATGCCGGCCCCGAAGCCGTGGTGCGGCGGTCGGGTGGCGGTGATGTCGAGGGCCGGGTCGCCCATGGCCTCGGGGTCGGTCCCGGCGCTGTGGGAGAGCGCCTGCACGATGCCGCCGCGGGGGATGTGCAGGCCGTGGAAGTCCACATCCTCGATCGCCTCGCGGGTCACCCAGGTGACTGTCGGGTTCACCCGCATCACTTCCTCGACCGCGTTCGGGCCCAGGTCGGGACGCTCGGCGAGCAGCCGCCACTGGTCCGGCCGGGCGAGCAGCGTCTGCAGCGCGAGGCCCAGCTGGTTGCGGGTCGTCTCCATCCCCGCGAAGGCCAGGAAGACCAGCGCGACGCCCAGCTCGTGGCGGCTGAGCCGCTCGCCGTCCTCGCTGGCCCGGACCAGCGTCGTCACCAGGTCCTCGCGGGGCCGGGCGATCCGGTCGGCCACTACCTCGTCCAGATAGCCGTGCAGGCCGGTGATGGCCGCCTCGATCCGCGGCACCTGTCGGGCGACGTCGACGGAGAAGGAGGCCCCGAGGTCGTCGGCCCACCGGGCCACCTGCTTCCAGTGCGCCTCGTCCAGCCCGAGCAGCCGGCAGATGATCCGGGCGGAGTACGGCTCGGCGAACTCGCCGATGAACTCCACCTCGCCGCGGGCCGCGAACCCGTCGACCAGCTCCTCGGCGAGGGCCCGGAAGGACGGGGCCATCGCCTCGATCGCACGCTTGCGGAACGCCGGCACCATCAGCCGGCGGATCCGGGTGTGGTCCTCGCCCTCGAGGCTGAGCAGGGTCTCCTTCCACCAGCCCGCGAACAGCCCGGAGGAGATGCCGTTCTGCTCGGGCCAGCGGGCGTTGCCCTGCCGGAACCGGCGGTCGCGCAGCAGCTCGGCGGCCTCGGCGTACCGCAGCACCGCCCAGCCCCACGGCGTCTCGGCGTACCAGCCCTCGGCGCGGGCGGCGTGCACCTGCGCGGAGGTGACGTCGAAGGCCGGGTCGGCGAGGTCGAGGTGGCGCACCGGCGTCGCGGTCACCGGCCGGCCCGCACCATCCGGACGTGCCGGCCCTCGTCGAGCTCGTCCTCGGTCCCGTCGAGGCGGAACCCCTGCCGCTCGTAGAACCGGATCGCGTGCTCGTTGGCGCCCGGCACCCACAGGTACGCCGCGCGGTCGCCGACCGCGGTCCGGAACAGCTCGTAGCCGACCCCGCTGCCCCACCACGCGGCCCGGACGTAGAGCGCGGTGAGCTCGAGCGCGATGTCGTCGGCGAGGTCGTTGTCGCGGCCCGGGCCGGTGCTGGCGAGCCCGATCAGCTCGCCCTCCGCGGTGGTGTCGACGGCGACCCAGGTGGGCTGGTCGCCCGCGAGGAGCTCTCGCCAGCGCTCGACCCGCGCGGCGACCCGGTCCTGGCGGTCGTCGAGCAGCTGGCGCGGCATCAGGCCGGCGCCGGCGTCGTCGAGGACGTCGTCGAGCACGTCGGGGTGCAGGTGGGCGAGGAGCTCGGCGTCCGCGGGCGTGGCCCGACGGACCGCCACGTGGTCCAGCGCGTGCTCGGTCATGGCAGCATCGTAGGGAGCCGGGACCGGCGGGCGACCCGGCCGTTTAGATTGAGCGCCATGCGGATCACGAAGTTCGGCCATGCCTGCGTCCGGATCGAGCACGACGGCACGACTGTCGTGGTCGACCCGGGCCTCTTCGCGACGCCCGAGGCGCTCGACGGGGCCGACGCGGTGCTGATCACCCACGAGCACTTCGACCACTACCAGCCCGACCTGCTGCGCGGCACCGACGCCGCCGTGTTCACCGTCGACGCCGTCGCGGCGAAGATCGCCGAGGACGCCCCCGACGTCGCCGAGCGGGTCACGGTGGTGCAGCCCGGCCAGGAGCTGGACCTGGGCCTGCCGGTGCGGGTCGTCGGCGAGCTGCACGCGGTCATCCACCCGGAGTTCCCGCGGGTCTTCAACAGCGGCTACGTGCTGACCTGCGGGGACCGGAAGGTCTACCACCCCGGCGACGCGCTGACCGTGCCCGGCGAGCCCGTGGACGTGCTCCTGGTCCCCGCCTCCGCGCCGTGGATGCGCACCTCGGAGGCCGTGGAGTTCGCCCGCGCGGTGGGCGCCCCCCGCAACCTCGCGATCCACGACCGGGTCTACTCCGACTTCGGGCACGGGGTCGTCGAGACGCAGATGAACGCGTTCCTGCCGCAGGCGGGCCAGGAGTACCTCCGGCGCGCCGACGGCACCGACCTCTGAGGTCAGGGGGCGAGCGAGTCCCGGACCGGGACGAACTTCGCCTGCGCCTCGGCGAGCTCGGCCTCCGGGTCGGAGTCGCCGACGATGCCGCAGCCGGCGAAGAGCCGCACGGCGGCGCCCTCCACCGAGGCCGAGCGCAGCGCGATACCCCACTCGCCGTCACCGGCGGCGTCCATCCAGCCCACCGGGCCGGCGTACCGGCCCCGGTCCATGCCCTCGATCTGCGCGATCAGGGCAGTGGCGACCGGGGTGGGGGTGCCGCCGACCGCAGCGGAGGGGTGCAGCGCCTCGGCGAGCTGGAGCGAGGAGACCGTCGCCGCGTCGTGGACGACGCCGGCCACGTCGGTGGCCAGGTGCATGACGTTGGGCAGGTGCAGCACGAACGGCGCCTCGGGCACGTTCATCGAGGAGCAGTGCGGGTCCAGCGCGTCCGCGACCGAGCGCACGGCGTACTCGTGCTCCTCGAGGTCCTTCGAGGAGCGGGCCAGGGTGGCGGCCAGGGCGAGGTCGCGCTCGTCGTCGCCGGTACGCCGGATCGTGCCGGCCAGCACGCGGGAGGTCACCAGCCCGCGCTCGCGGCGCACCAGCATCTCCGGGGTGGCGCCGAACATGCCGTCGACGTGGAAGGTCCAGCACATCGGATAGAGCTGCGTGAGCCGCCGCAGCGGCCAGCGCACGTCGACCGGCTCGGTGGCGGTCGCGATCAGGTCGCGGGCCAGGACGACCTTCTCCAGGTCGCCACGGGAGATCCGGGCCACGGCGTCCGCGACCACGCTCATCCACCGCTCGCCGTCGAGGGCGCCGTCGGCGAACGCGATGCCGACCGGCGCCTCCGGCGGCTCCTGGGCGGTCAGCTCGGGGCGGGGCGCGGGGGCGTCGGCGCCGACGGTGGTCAGCCAGGTCCGGTCGCCCCGGCGGCCGACCACGACCCGCGGCACGACCAGGACGGAGTGGCCCGGCTCGGCACCGAACGCGAACGAGCCGAACGAGACTAGGCCGGTGCCCGGCTCCTGGACCTCGTCCTCGACGTCCGCGCGGGCCGTCGTCTCGCTCCACCACTTGGCCGCGTCGGCGAACCGGGTGGGGCCGCTGGTCCGGATCTCCGCGGCGACGCCCCAGCCCACGAGGCCCTCCCCGCGGCGCAGCCAGGTCACGGGCCGGTCGGCCGGCAGCAGCGCGAGCAGGTCGTCAACGTCGGCCGGGTCCAGTGCCACGGTCCGGGCGACCAGCGGACCGTCCGGCGCACCGCCGGTCGGCGGGCCTGCCGGGGTCGAACTCGTCGTCACGCCTGCGAGCCTACGCCGCGCCCGCAGGCCTTCCGGGACCGGTCAGGGGTGGCCGGGCGACGGTCGGGCCACCGGGGCTCGGTACCGTCGAGCCTGTGAGTCGTACTCCTGCCGCCCAGCGCATCACCGGTATCGCCCTCGGACTGGTCAGCCTCGGACTGCTCGTGGTCCTGACTGTGCTCCTGCCGGAGGCGGAGGGGTCCACGGACTCCGACGCGCCGAAGCTGCCCGACACCATCGAGGTGCCCGTCGAGCTGACGGCGATGGACCTCACCGCCGGCAAATCCGGCGCCGAGGTCGAGACCGCCGAGACCCAGGGCGAGCTCTACGCGAAGTCCGCCGAGGAGCTGGAGACGATCTTCGGCGCCAAGGCCGCTGTGCGCTCCTACTCCGACGAGCAGCAGCAGGTCCAGCTCACGGTGACGGCCGTCGCCGTGGAGGCCGGCGCCTACACGCCGGCCGGCCCGCCGGTCGACGCCGCGCTGCTGGGCCTGGAGCGCAGCACCCGCGAGCTGGTCAAGGTCGGCGAGGGCGTGTGCGCGGTCTACTGGTCCCAGCCGGTCGCGGAGGGCGAGGAGATCCCCGACGAGCAGCCCTCCGGTCTGCAGTGCCAGCTCGGGGCGGACGGGACCACCTGGCTGCTCGAGGGTGTCGGCCTCGACCCCGAGGAGGCCATCGAGGTGCTCGAGAACCTCGCGGCCTGAGGCCCGGGCCGGCGGCCGGATGTCCGCCGCCGCTCGGCGACGGCCTAGTGTTCGGCGCGTGGCCCGCGCAGAACTCGACAAGCAGCCCTCCGACGTACGGCGCATGTTCGACGCCGTGGCGAAGCGCTACGACCTCACCAACGACGTGCTCTCGCTGGGCCAGGACCGGCGCTGGCGCACCGCGGTGATCGCGGCGGTCGACCCCCGCCCCGGCGAGCTGGTGCTCGACCTGGCGGCCGGCACCGGCACCTCCAGCCAGCCCTTCGCCGACCGCGGCGCCACGGTGGTCCCCTGCGACTTCTCCCTCGGCATGCTCCGGGTCGGCAAGCAGGCGAGGCCGCACCTGCCGTTCACCGCCGGCGACGGCACCCAGCTGCCGTTCGCCGACGACACCTTCGACGCGGTCACGATCTCCTTCGGCCTGCGCAACATCGTCGACCCGCTCGCCGGTCTCGCCGAGATGCGACGTGTGACCAAGCCCGGGGGCCGGCTCCTGGTCTGCGAGTTCAGCCACCCCACCTGGTCGCCGTTCCGGCTCGTCTACCTCGAGTACCTGATGAAGGCGCTCCCCCCGATCGCCCGGGCGGTCTCCTCCAGCCCCGACGCCTACGTCTACCTGGCCGAGTCGATCCGGGCCTGGCCCGACCAGCGCGGCCTCGCCGACCTGGTCGCCGCCGCGGGCTGGCAGCGCCCGGAGTGGCGCGACCTGTCCGGCGGGATCGTCGCGCTGCACCGCGCCACCGCCTGAGGGCGCCGACCCCGCCGTACTCATCCCCGCTGCTGCCCGGATCCCGGGCGAGCGGTGAGCCTGCCACCGAGCGCGATCGTGGGCGGTGAGCCTGCCACCGAAATCCTCGGCCGAACGGTGGCCTGCTCACCGCTGCCCCACGGGCCCGCGGGCCCGCCCGCGCGCCCGCCCGTGGACCGGATCCACCCCTCCGGGCGGTGATCGCCGACCCGCTGTGCGCAACGTGGGGATCAGTGGCACACTGTGCCCCACACCACTTAGTGATTCTATTCACAAGTTCACGATTGCGCGGAGGAGTGCCCGTGGAGCTGTACGTCCCGGTGGTCGTGCTGACGGTGATCGCCACCGTCTTCGCCTTGGGCGGGCTGGCCATGGCCTTCCTCGTCGGGCCGCGCCGCTACAACCGGGCGAAGCTCGACTCCTACGAGTGCGGCATCGAGCCGACTCCCCAGCCGGTCGGCGGCGGCCGGTTCCCCGTGAAGTACTACATCACCGCGATGCTGTTCATCGTCTTCGACATCGAGATCGTCTTCCTCTATCCGTGGGCCGTCCACTTCGACGCGCTCGGGATCTTCGGTCTGGTCGAGATGGTGCTGTTCATCGCCACCGTCTTCATCGCCTACGCCTACGTCTGGCGCCGCGGCGGGCTCGAGTGGGACTGACCGGGCGCGACGGCGTGGGAAGAGAAGAGAGCTGAGATGGGTATCGAGGAGAAGCTCCCCAGCGGAGTTCTGCTGACCACTGTCGAGGGCCTGGCCGGCTACATGCGCAAGGCCTCGTTCTGGCCGGCCACCTTCGGTCTCGCGTGCTGCGCGATCGAGATGATGACCTCCGGCGGCCCGAAGCACGACACCGGCCGCTTCGGCATGGAGGTCTTCCGGGCCAGCCCCCGCCAGGCCGACCTGATGATCGTCGCCGGGCGGGTGAGCCAGAAGATGGCGCCGGTCCTGCGCCAGATCTACGACCAGATGCCCGAGCCGAAGTGGGTGCTGGCCATGGGCGTGTGCGCCAGCTCGGGCGGCATGTTCAACAACTACGCGATCGTGCAGGGCGTCGACCACGTCGTTCCGGTCGACATGTACCTGCCGGGCTGCCCGCCGCGCCCGCAGATGCTGATCGACGCGATCCTCAAGCTCCACGACAAGGTCCAGGCCACCAAGCTCGGCCCGCACCGGCTCGCCGAGATCGAGGAGACCGAGACCGCCGCGCTGCGGGCCCTGCCGCTCACCGAGATGAAGGGCCTGCTGCGGTGAGCGACCCCGAGAGCAAGCCCGAGCGCACCACCGGGCCCGAGCAGGCTGCGGTCGACCAGTCCCCGGTCAACGTCCCGGCCCCGACCGGCCACGAGGTCCGGCAGGTCGGCGAGCGGCACGGCATGTTCGGCGCGAGCGGCTCCGGCGACACCAGTGGGTACGGCGGCCTGCGCACCGCGATCGCCTACCCCGGCAACGCCCGGCGCCCCTACGGCGGCTGGTACGACGAGGTGGCCGACGCGCTCGAGGCCGCGCTGGCCTCCGAGGGGGTCGAGCACGCGCTGGAGGGCGTGGTCATCCACCGCGGCGAGCTGACCCTGCACGTGCGCCGCAACGACCTGCTCGCGGTGATGCGCCAGCTGCGCGACCAGCCGGCACTCCGCTTCGAGCTGTGCACCGGCGTGAGCGGGGTGCACTACCCCGAGGACCACGGCCGCGAGCTGCACGCGGTCTACCACCTGTGCTCGATGACCCACAACCGCCGGCTCCGGGTGGAGACCACCGCACCGGACGCCGACCCGCACGTCCCGTCGACGGTGTCGGTCTACCCGGCGCTGGACTGGCACGAGCGCGAGACCTGGGACATGTTCGGGCTGATCTTCGACGGCCACCCCGCCCTGACCCGGATCCTGATGCCCGACGACTGGCCGGGCCACCCGCAGCGCAAGGAGTACCCCCTGGGCGGCATCCCGGTGGAGTACAAGGGCGGCTCCGTGCCGCCTCCCGACCAGCGGAGGAGCTACAGCTGATGGTCACCACGAGCTCGACCACCGGATCCGACCAGGACACCTACGCCGCCGGTGCCGACACCGCCGAGGGGCGGGTCTTCACCGTCTCCGGCCAGGACTGGGACCAGATCGCCGACGGCCTCGCCGAGGAGGCCGAGGAGCGGGTCGTCGTCAACATGGGGCCCCAGCACCCCTCGACCCACGGCGTGCTGCGGCTGATCCTCGAGCTGGACGGCGAGACGGTCACCGAGGCCCGGTGCGGCATCGGCTACCTGCACACCGGCATCGAGAAGAACATGGAGTACCGCACCTGGACCCAGGGCGTCACGTTCTGCACGCGGATGGACTACCTCGCCCCGCTGTTCAACGAGACGACCTACGTGCTGGGCGTGGAGCGGCTGCTCGACATCGAGGACGAGGTCCCCGAGAAGGCCCAGGTCATGCGGGTGCTCCTGATGGAGCTCAACCGGATCTCCTCGCACCTGGTCGCGATCGCGACCGGCGGCATGGAGCTCGGCGCGCTGACCGTGATGACGATCGGCTTCCGCGAGCGCGAGCTGGTCCTGGACCTGTTCGAGCTGATCACCGGCCTGCGGATGAACCACGGGTTCATCCGCCCCGGCGGCGTCGCCCAGGACCTCCCGGTCGGGGCGCTGGACGAGATCCGGGCCTTCATCGCCCTGATGCGCAAGCGGCTGCCCGAGTACGCCGCGTTCTGCAACGCGAACCCGATCTTCAAGGGCCGCCTCGAGGGCGTCGGCCACCTCGACCTCGAGGGCTGCCTCGCGCTCGGCATCACCGGCCCGGTGCTGCGCAGCACCGGCTACCCGTGGGACCTGCGCAAGACCCAGCCCTACTGCGGCTACGAGGAGTACGACTTCGACGTCCAGACCTGGGACACCAGCGACGCCTACGGCCGGTTCCGGATCCGCCTGGCCGAGATGTGGGAGTCCCTGCGCATCGTCGAGCAGGCCGCCGACCGGCTGGCCGGGCTCGAGGGCGCGCCGGTGATGATCGCCGACCGGAAGATCGCCTGGCCCAGCCAGCTCTCGATCGGCAGCGACGGCCAGGGCAACAGCCTCGACCACATCCGCCACATCATGGGCGAGTCGATGGAGGCCCTGATCCACCACTTCAAGCTGGTCACCGAGGGCTTCCGGGTGCCGGCCGGGCAGGCCTACGTGCCGATCGAGTCGCCGCGCGGCGAGCTCGGCGCGCACCTGGTCTCCGACGGCGGCACCCGCCCGTTCCGGGCGCACTTCCGCGACCCGTCGTTCAACAACCTGCAGGGGACCAGCGTGATGAGCGAGGGCGGCATGGTCGCCGACGTGGTGGTCGCGATCGCCTCCCTCGACCCGGTCATGGGAGGAGTCGACCGATGAGCACGACCCCCGCGCTCGACGACACGGCGTACGCCGAGCTGGAGCAGATCGCGGCCCGCTACCCGCAGCCCCGCTCGGGGCTGCTGCCGATGCTGCACCTGGTGCAGTCGGTGCAGGGCCGGATCACCCCCGAGGGCATCGAGGCCTGCGCCGACATCCTCGGCATCTCCGCCGCCGACGTCAGCGGCGTCGCCACGTTCTACACGATGTACAAGCGCAAGCCGGTCGGCGACTACCTGGTCGGCGTCTGCACGAACACGCTGTGCGCGGTGATGGGCGGCGACGCGATCTTCGAGCGGCTCCAGGAGCACCTCGACGTCGGCAACGACGAGACGACGCTGCTGCGCGACGGCGACAGCGCGACGATCTCCCTGGAGCACGTCGAGTGCAACGCGGCCTGCGACTACGCGCCGGTGGTGATGGTGAACTGGGAGTTCATGGACAACCAGACCCCGTCCTCGGCGGTCCAGCTGGTCGACGACCTGCGCGCCGGGGCCGAGGTGCGCTCCACCCGCGGCCCGCGGATCTGCACCTGGCGGGAGGCCGAGCGGGTGCTCGCCGGCTTCCCCGACGGCCGGGTCGACGAGGGGCCGGCCGCCGGGCCGGCGTCGCTGGCCGGTCTGACCCTGGCCCGCGAGCACGGCTGGACGGCGCCCGACTCCAGCACCCGGGCCGCGAGCGCCGCCGACTCCGGGACCGACACCAGCAAGCTCTCGGCCGCCTCCACCGCCGACACCTCCCGGGCGGAGTCCGAGACGATCGAGCAGGAGACCCACGATGACTGAGCTCGACGAGCGTGGGCGCGACGGGGGAGTCCTGACCCCGGTCCTCACCGACACCTGGGACACCGAGCGGGCCTGGACGCTCGCGGCGTACACCGAGTCCGGCGGCTACCGGGCCCTGGACCGGGCGCTGGCCATGGAGCCCAGCGCGGTCGTGGAGGCGGTCAAGGACGCCGGCCTGCGCGGCCGCGGCGGCGCCGGCTTCCCGACCGGCATGAAGTGGTCGTTCATCCCGCAGGACAACCCGCGCCCGAAGTACCTCGTGGTCAACGCCGACGAGTCCGAGCCGGGCACCTGCAAGGACATCCCGCTGATGATGGCCAGCCCGCACACGCTCGTCGAGGGCGTGATCATCAGCTCCTACGCCATCCGCGCCAACACCGCGTTCATCTACATCCGCGGCGAGGTGCTGCACGTCATCCGCCGGGTCCAGGCCGCGGTCGCCGAGGCGTACGCCGCCGGCCACCTCGGCACGAACATCCACGGGTCCGGCTTCGACCTCGACGTGGTCGTGCACGCCGGCGCCGGCGCCTACATCTGCGGCGAGGAGACGGCCCTGCTCGAGGGGCTCGAGGGCCGACGCGGCCAGCCCCGGCTGCGCCCGCCGTTCCCGGCCGTCGCGGGCCTGTACGCCAGCCCGACCGTGATCAACAACGTCGAGTCGATCGCCTCGGTCCCGAGCATCGTCGGCAACGGCGCTGACTGGTTCGCCTCGATGGGCACCGAGAAGTCCAAGGGCTTCGGCATCTTCTCGCTCTCCGGGCACGTGACCCGCCCCGGCCAGTACGAGGCGCCGCTGGGCATCACGCTGCGCGAGCTGCTCGACCTCGCCGGCGGCGTCCGGGCCGGTCACGAGCTGAAGTTCTGGACCCCCGGCGGGTCGAGCACACCGCTGTTCACCGCCGAGCACCTCGACGTCCCGCTGGACTTCGAGGGGGTCGCGGCCGCCGGGTCGATGCTCGGGACCCGCGCGCTGCAGATCTTCGACGACTCGGTGTGCGTGCTCCGGGCCGTGCTGCGCTGGACCGAGTTCTACAAGCACGAGTCCTGCGGCAAGTGCACGCCCTGCCGCGAGGGCACCTGGTGGCTGGTGCAGACCCTGGCCGCGCTGGAGCGGGGCCAGGGCACCGAGGCCGACCTCGAGCTGCTGCTGGACCAGTGCGACAACATCCTCGGCCGCGCCTTCTGCGCGCTCGGCGACGGCGCGACCAGCCCGATCACCAGCTCGATCCAGCACTTCCGCGAGGAGTACCTCGCCCACCTGACCCACGGCGGCTGCCCGTTCGACCCGGTGGCCGCCACCGCCTTCGCGACCGAGGGGGTCTCGTGACCACCACACCGGACAAGGTCTCGACCGAGACGGACCTGGTCACGCTCACCATCGACGGCATCCAGGTCAGCGTCCCGGCCGGAACCCTGGTGATCCGCGCCGCCGAGCAGGTCGGGGTCCAGATCCCGCGCTTCTGCGACCACCCGCTCCTGGACCCGGTCGGCGCCTGTCGCCAGTGCCTGGTCGACATCCCCGACGCCGGCAACGGCCGGGGGTTCCCCAAGCCCCAGGCGTCCTGCACGATCCCGGTCGCCGAGGGCATGGTCGTCAGCACCCAGGCCACCAGCGCCGTCGCCGACAAGGCGCAGCAGGGGATCATGGAGTTCCTGCTGATCAACCACCCGCTCGACTGCCCGGTCTGCGACAAGGGCGGCGAGTGCCCGCTGCAGAACCAGGCGATGAGCAACGGGCGGGGCGAGTCGCGGTTCACCGGCGTGAAGCGCACCTACCCCAAGCCGATCAACCTCTCCGCCCAGGTGCTGCTCGACCGCGAGCGCTGCGTGCTGTGCGCCCGGTGCACCCGGTTCTCCGAGGACATCGCCGGTGACCCGTTCATCGCGCTGCTCGAGCGGGGTGCGCTCCAGCAGGTCGGCATCTACGAGAAGGAGCCGCTGCAGAGCTACTTCTCGGGCAACACGATCCAGATCTGCCCGGTCGGCGCGCTCACCTCCGCGGAGTACCGCTTCCGCTCCCGGCCCTTCGACCTGGTCTCCACCCCGGCCGTGGCCGAGCACGACGCCTGCGGCGCCGCGATCCGCGTGGACCACCGGCGCGGCAAGGTGATGCGCCGGCTGGCCGGCAACGACCCCGAGGTCAACGAGGAGTGGATCACCGACAAGGACCGCTTCGCGTTCCACTACGCCCGGCAGCCCGACCGGCTCGGCTACCCGATGGTCCGCGACCGGGTCGAGGACGGCGGGGACGGCGACCTGCGCCCGGCGTCCTGGACCGAGGCGTTCGCGGTTGCGGCGCGCGGGCTGCGCGCGGCGGGAGCCGTCGGCGTGCTTCCCGGCGGGCGCGTCACCGCGGAGGACGCGTTCGCCTACAGCGCCTTCGCCCGGGTCGCCCTCGGCACCAACGACGTCGACTTCCGGGCCCGCCCGCTCTCCGCCGAGGAGGCCGGCTTCCTGGCGGCCGAGGTCGTCCTCGGCGCGCCCGGCGCCGGCGGGGTCACGTACGCCGACCTGGAGGCGGCCGGCACGGTCGTGCTGGCCGGGCTGGAGCCCGAGGAGGAGGCCGGCACCCTGTTCCTGCGGCTGCGCAAGGCCTCCCGGCACGGCACCCGTGTGCTCTCGGTCGCGCCGTACCGCAGTCGCGGGCTGCGCAAGGCCGGCGGCAAGGCCCTGATCGCTGGTCCCGGCGAGGAGGCAGCGGTCCTCGACTCCCTCGTCGAGCACGGGGAGCACGGCATCGACGCCACCTCGGTGGTCCTCGTGGGCGAGCGGCTCGCGACCTCCCCGGGCGCGCTCAGCGCAGCGGCCCGGCTGGCCCGGCGCACCGGGGCCAGGCTGGCCTGGGTCCCGCGCCGCGCGGGGGACCGCGGCTCGGTCGAGGCCGGCTGCCTGCCGAACCTGCTGCCCGGCGGCCGTCCGGTCGCCGACCCCGCCGCCCGCGTCGACGCCGCGACCGCCTGGGGGGTCGAGCACCTCCCCGAGGCCCCCGGTCGGGACGCCGACGCGATCGTCGCGGCCCTGGTCGCGGGCGAGCTCGGCGGCCTGGTGATCGGCGGGGTGGACCCCGACGACACCGCCGATCCCGCCGCCACCCGCGCCGCGGTCGCGGCCGCGTCCTTCGTGGTCGCCCTGGAGCTGCGCGAGACCGAGGTGACCCGGGCCGCCGACGTGGTCTTCCCGGTGGCCTCGGTCGCCGAGAAGCCCGGCACCTTCGTGACCTGGGAGGGCCGGACCCGCCCCTTCGAGCCGGTGTTCGTGAACCCGTCCGCGCTCGCCGACTCCCGGGTGCTCGCCGGCATCGCCGAGGAGCTCGGCCGGCCCCTGGGGTTCCGCACCGTCGCGGAGGTCCGCGCCCGGATGATCGAGATGGGCCCCTGGGACGGCGAGCGGGCCACGGCGTACGACGTCCCCGCGCCGGCGGCGCCGGCCGCCCCGGAGGGGGAGGCCTACCGACTCGCCAGCTGGAAGCTGATGATCGACAACGGCTCGATGCAGGACGGCGACGACAACCTGCACGCCACCGCGCGGGTCCCGGTGGTCCGGGTCCCGACCGGCGTCTTCGAGCGGTACGGCCAGATGGTCACGATCACCGGCGACCGGGGATCGGTGACCCTGCCGGCCGTGATCAACCGTGAGCTGCCGCCCGACGTGGTCTGGGTGCCGGGCAACTCCTTCGGGCGCGGCGTCCTCGCCGGGCTCGCCTCGCCCGGGTCCCGGGTGCACCTGACGGGAGGGATGTCATGAGCCCGGTGCCGCTGCCCCTGACGACCGACGTGAGCCTGGACGACTTCGGGCACGACCCGTGGTGGCTGGTCCTGGTCAAGGCCGTGCTGATCCTGGTCCTCCTGCTGCTGCTGACGCTGTTCAACATCTGGTTCGAGCGCCGGGTCGTGGGCCGCATGCAGCACCGCCCCGGCCCCAACGTCAACGGCCCCTTCGGGCTGCTGCAGTCGCTGGCCGACGCCCTGAAGCTGATCTTCAAGGAGGGGATCATCCCCAAGGCCGCCGACCGGACGGTCTACCTCCTGGCGCCGCTGATCGCGGTCATCCCCTCGTTCATCACGTTCGCGGTGATCCCGTTCGGGCCGGTCGTGGACGTGCCGTTCACCGACATCAGGACTCCGCTCCAGCTGACCGACATCCCGGTGGCGGTGCTGTTCGTGATGGCGATCGCCTCGATCGGCATCTACGGCATCGTGCTCGGCGGCTGGTCCAGCGGCTCGACGTACTCCCTGCTCGGCGGGCTGCGCTCCAGCGCCCAGATGATCTCCTACGAGGTCGCGATGGGCCTGGCGCTGGTCGCGGTCTTCCTCTACGCCGGGTCGATGTCGACCTCCCAGATCGTCAACGCCCAGGACGACCTGTGGTTCGGGCTGATCCTGCTGCCCTCGTTCGTGATCTACGTGATCGCGATGGTCGGCGAGACCAACCGCGCCCCGTTCGACCTGCCCGAGGCCGAGGGCGAGCTGGTCGGCGGGTTCCACACCGAGTACTCCTCGATGACGTTCGCGCTGTTCTTCCTGGCCGAGTACATCAACATGGCCACGGTCTCCGCGCTGGCCACGACGCTGTTCCTCGGCGGCTGGCACGCGCCGTTCTGGATCGACGAGCTCTACCCCGGGTTCAACGAGGGCTACTGGCCGGTGCTGTGGTTCCTCGGCAAGGTGCTGTTCTTCATCTTCTTGTTCATCTGGCTGCGCGGCACCCTGCCGCGGCTGCGCTACGACCAGTTCATGGCGTTCGGCTGGAAGCGGCTGATCCCGGTCGCGCTGCTGTGGATCGTCGCGGTCGCCACCGTCCGGGCGATCTCCCTGGAGGGTGGCCTGGACCGGCGCTACCTGCTCATCGGCGCCGGCATCCTCGCCGTCCTCTTCCTGGTCCTGTTCTTCGTGGGCGAGGACGAGGACGAGGAGACCCCGGCGGCGGCCGAGCCCAGCCAGCCCCGGGCCCCACCACCACCGCCGGCTTCCCGGTGCCGCCGATGCCGGCCGGCGGCCCGGTCCGCGGAGCGGCCCCGCCGCTGCGCTTCCCCACCAGTCCCACGGTCCGCGCGGGCGCATCGGAGGAGTCCTGACATGGCCACGCTCAAGGAGCAGTTCTGGGACCCGGTCGCCGGGTTCGGGGTCACCTTCCGCACGATGTTCAAGAAGGTGGTGACCGAGCAGTACCCCTTCGAGAAGTTCCCGACGGCGCCGCGCTTCCACGGCCGCCACCAGCTCAACCGGTGGCCCGACGGGCTGGAGAAGTGCATCGGCTGCGAGCTGTGCGCCTGGGCCTGCCCGGCCGACGCGATCTACGTCGAGGGCGCCTCGAACGTCGACCTGCCCGACGGCTCGGGACGCTTCAGCCCCGGGGAGCGCTACGGCCGCGTCTACCAGATCAACTACCTGCGCTGCATCCTGTGCGGGCTGTGCATCGAGGCCTGCCCGACCCGGGCGCTGACGATGACCAACGAGTACGAGCTGGCCGACGACAACCGCGCCGACCTGATCTACGAGAAGTCCGACCTGCTCGCCCCGCTGCTGCCGGGCATGGAGCAGCCGCCGCACCCGATGCTGCTCGGGGACGACGAGGGCGACTACTACCGCGGCGCGTACGCCGCGCCGGCCCCGACGGCCCAGACGGCGCCGTCCGCTCCGGGCAGCGGGGCGGGCGCATGACCGCGTTCTGGATCCTCGCCCCGATCATGGTGATCGCCGCGCTCGGCATCCTGTTCGTCCGCAAGGCGGTGCACGCCGCGCTGCTGCTCGCGGTGGTGATGATCAGCCTCGCGGTCCTCTACGCCGTGCTGGAGGCGCCGTTCCTCTTCGCGGTGCAGATCATCGTCTACACCGGCGCCATCTTGATGCTGTTCCTGTTCGTGGTGATGCTGGTCGGCGTCGACGCCTCCGACTCGGTCGTGGAGACCATCCGCGGCCAGCGGGTGCTGGCGATCCTCGGCGGGCTGCTCCTCGGCTCGGTCCTCGTGGTGGCGCTGAGCCAGGTCACCTTCGGGACCGTCGTGGGGCTCGAGGAGGTCAACGAGGGCGGCAACATCGAGGCGCTGGCGAACATCCTGTTCTCCCGCTACGTCTTCGCGTTCGAGACCACCAGCGCGCTGCTGATCACCGCGGCCCTCGGCGCCATGGTGCTGGCCCACCGCGAGCGGCTCACGCCGAAGCCCGGCCAGCAGGCCCTGGCCGCCCAGCGGCTGCGCGACCACGCCGAGAAGGGCACCTCGCTCGGCCCGCTGCCGGCCCCGGGCGTCTACGCCCGGCACAACGCCGTCGGCACCCCGGCGCTGCTGCCCGACGGCACGGCCGCCGGCTCCTCGGTGAGCCGGGTGCTGGCGGCGCGCGGGACGGTGCGCTCCGCCCCGGCGCTCGCCGAGGACATCGAGCAGGTGCAGCGCTCGCTGGGCGGCGTACCGGGTGGCTCCGGGTCGCCCGGGGACACCTCCGCCGGGTCCGGGCACCACGTCGGGAACGACACCGGGCAGGACTACGGGCAGATCACCGGGCAGGACACCGGGCAGGACACCGGGGAGGGCGGCCGCTGATGGACGACGTGACCCCCTTCATCCTGCTCTCCTCGATCCTGTTCGCGATCGGCTGCGTGGGCGTCCTGACCCGGCGCAACGCCATCGTGGTGTTCATGTGCGTGGAGCTGATGCTCAACGCCTGCAACCTCGCGCTGGTGGCCTTCGCCAAGCAGCACGGCAACCTCGAGGGGCAGGTCGCGGCGTTCTTCGTCATGGTCGTGGCCGCCGCGGAGGTCGTCGTCGGGCTCGCGATCATCATGACCATCTTCCGGACGCGTCGCTCGGCCTCGGTCGACGACGCGAGCCTGCTGAAGAACTAGGAGCCGCAGCCCGATGTATGCACTCTCCGAGAGCGTCCCGGTGGTGGCTCCCGCGACCGCCGACGGCGTCCAGTCGCTGCTGTGGCTCGTCGTGGCGCTGCCCCTGCTGGGCGCCGCCGTGCTGCTGCTCGGCGGCCGCGCGACCGACCGGTGGGGCCACCTGCTCGGCACCGCGACGGTGGCCGCGTCGTTCGTCGTCAGCCTGGTCCTCTTCGTCGACCTGACCGGCCGCGAGGAGTCCGACCGGCAGGTCGTCCAGCACCTCTACGACTGGATCCAGGTCGGCCGTCTCGACGTCGGCATGGACCTGCTCTACGACCCGCTCTCGGCGCTGTTCCTGCTGCTGATCACCGGCGTCGGCGCGCTGATCCACGTCTACTCCATCGGCTACATGGACCACGACCCGCGACGGCGCCGGTTCTTCGGCTACCTCAACCTGTTCGTGGCCTCGATGCTGCTCCTGGTGCTGGCCGAGAACTACCTGGTCCTCTTCCTCGGCTGGGAGGGCGTCGGCCTGGCGTCGTACCTGCTCATCGGCTTCTGGCAGCACAAGCCCTCCGCCGCCGCGGCGGCCAAGAAGGCATTCGTGATCAACCGGGTCGGCGACATCGGCATGGCGCTGGCGATCGCGCTGCTCTTCGTCACCTTCGGCACCACCAGCTTCTCCGGCGTCAGCGAGCTCACCGCGGGAGCCAGCGAGAGCACCCTCACCGCCGTGGGGCTGCTGCTGCTCCTGGCCGCCTGCGGCAAGTCCGCCCAGGTGCCGCTGCAGGCCTGGCTGCTCGACGCCATGGAGGGCCCTACGCCGGTCTCTGCGCTGATCCACGCGGCGACCATGGTCACCGCCGGCGTCTACCTGGTCGTGCGCTCGAACTTCGTCTTCGACCTCGCCCCGCACGCCCAGACCGCGGTGGTCGTCGTCGCCACGGTCACGCTGCTGTGGGGCGCGATCATCGGCTGCGCCAAGGACGACATCAAGAAGGTGCTGGCCGGCTCCACGATGAGCCAGATCGGCTACATGATGCTGGCCGCGGGCCTCGGCCCCGCCGGATACGCGTTCGCGATCTTCCACCTGCTGACCCACGGGTTCTTCAAGGCGAACATGTTCCTGGGCGCCGGCTCGGTGATGCACGGCATGAACGACGAGGTCGACATGCGCCGCTACGGCGCGCTGCGCCACGCCATGCCGGTCACGTTCCTGACCTTCGCGATGGGCTACCTCGCGATCATCGGCTTCCCGGGCTTCTCCGGCTTCTGGTCCAAGGACAAGATCATCGAGACCGCCCTGGCCGAGAACTGGCTGGTCGGGCTGCTCGCGCTCCTCGGCGCCGGGATCACCGGGTTCTACATGACCCGGCTGATGCTGCTCACGTTCTTCACCAGCAAGCGCTGGAAGGAGGACGCCCACCCCCACGAGTCGCCCTCGGTGATGACCGGCCCGCTGGTCGTACTGGCCGCGCTCTCGGTCCTCGGCGGGGTGCTGCTGCTCGGCGGGTGGATCGAGAGCTGGCTGGCCCCGGTGGTCGGCGAGGTCGCCCACCACGACGCGCCGCTGCCGGCGCTGGCGGTCACCGCGCTCGTGGTCGTCGTGGTCGCCTGCGGCGTGGCTGCGGCCTGGTTCCTGGTCGGGCGGCGCGATGTCCCGGTGACCGCGCCGCGGGAGGTCTCCCTGGCCACCCGCGCGGCCCGGGCGGACCTCTACGGCGACGCCATCAACGACACCCTGGTCGTCCGGCCCGGCGGGGCGCTGGTCCGCGACCTGGTCGTCGGCGACCGGGTCGGGGTGGACGGTCTGTTCACCGGCGGCGCCCGCGTCGTGGGCGGCCTCGGCGGCCTGCTGCGGCGCACCCAGAACGGTTTCGTGCGCTCCTACGCCCTCTCCGTCCTCGGCGGCTCCGTGCTCGTCGTGCTGGCCCTCCTGGCGGTGAACCTGTGACGAATCGCCCCCTGCTCCTGATCGCTTCGCTCCGCTCCGAACGAGGACGCCGATGAACGACTTCCCCTGGCTCACGGTGCTGGTGGCGATCCCGCTCGTGGGCGCCGCCGTGGTGCCGTTCCTGCCTCGCACCTCCCCGGCCCTGGCGAAGCAGGTCGGCGTGGCGGTCTCGCTGGTCACCCTCGCGGTGGCGGTCGCGGTGGCGCTCCAGTTCGACGTCGACGGCGGCATGCAGCTGGAGGAGGACCACAGCTGGATCGAGGCGTTCGGCGTCCACTACGCCCTCGGCGTCGACGGCCTCGGGCTGCTCCTGATCCTGCTCACCGCGGTGCTGGTCCCGGTCGTCCTCGTCGGCGCCTGGCACGACGGCGACGCGCACCCGTCCTCGTTCGTGGCCTGGACGCTGGCCCTCGAGGGGCTCTCGCTCGCGGTCTTCGCGGCCACCGACGTGTTCCTCTTCTACGTCGTCTTCGAGGCGACGCTGATCCCGGCGTACTTCCTGATCGGCGGCTTCGGCCGCGCCGGCCGCTCGGCCGCCGCTCTCAAGTTCCTGATGTTCCAGCTCGCCGGCGGGCTGGTGCTGCTGGGCTCGGTGATCGGGCTCTACGTCGTCTCCGCGGACGCCGGGACCCCGTCGTACCTGCTCTCCGACCTCGCCGAGCTCGACATCTCCACCGACGCCGGCCGCTGGCTGTTCGCCGGGTTCTTCATCGCGTTCGCGGTCAAGGCCCCGCTGTTCCCGCTGCACACCTGGCTGGCCGACACCACCGAGAACGCCACGCCCGGCACCAGCATCCTGCTGGTCTGCGTGCTCGACAAGATCGGCACCTTCGGGATGCTGCGCTTCTGCCTGGGGCTGTTCCCCGAGGCCTCGCAGTGGGCCACCCCGCTCGTGGTCACGCTCGCGCTGATCTCGATCGTGTACGGCGCGCTGCTGGCGATCGGCCAGGACGACGTGCTGCGGCTCATCGGGCTGACCTCGCTGAGCCACTTCGGGTTCATCACGCTCGGCATCTTCGTGTTCAGCAGCCAGGGCGGCTCCGGCTCGATCCTGTACATGGTCAACCACGGCCTCGGCACCGCCGCGCTGTTCCTGGTGGCCGGCTACCTGATCCGGCGCCGCGGCACCACGCTGATCAGCGAGATGGGCGGCATCGAGAAGGCCACCCCGCTGCTGGCCGGGCTGTTCCTGGTGGCCGGCCTGGCGACGCTGAGCCTGCCCGGCCTGAGCCCGTTCATCTCCGAGTTCCTGGTGATCATCGCGGCCTTCGACTACCACTGGTTCGTGGGCGCGGTCGCCGTGACCGGCATCGTGCTGGCCGCGATCTACGTGCTGTGGACCTACCAGCGGATCATGACCGGGCCCGACACCCGTCCCGAGGCCCTCCCCGAAGACATGGCCCCCGGCGCGCGCCGGGACCTGGGACTCCGGGAGGTGCTCGCGGTCGCCCCGCTCATGGTCGGTCTGGTGCTCTTCGGGTTCTACCCGGCGCCGCTGCTCGACGTCAGCAACCCCGCGATCGACTCGCTGCTGGAGCACGTGGGGGTCAGTGACGACCCGCCGACGGTCGCCGACGGCGGGGACCACGGGACCGAGGAAGGCGGACACTGATGGAGTTCATCAAGCCCACCATCGAGTACGCCGAGCTGTGGCCGCTGATCGTGGTCCTCGTCGTCGCCTGCCTCGGCGTGGTCGTCGAGGCCGCGCTGCCCCGCGAGCGGCGGCACCCGGTGCAGGTCGGGCTGGCGCTGGCCGGCCTGGTCGCGGCGCTGGTCGGGACCGTGCTGGTCGGGACCGGCCTGGACAAGGTCGGCGGCGGCCGCGGGCTGGTCACCGCCGGCGGCACGATCGCCGTCGACGGCCCCAGCGTCTTCCTCTGGGGTCTGGTGCTGGTCTTCGCGATCGCCGGCGTGCTGCTCTTCGCCGAGCGCCGCCTGGAGGGCGGGGTGTCGGCGTTCGCGGGCCAGGCCGCCGCGCTCCCCGGCACCGACGCGGAGCGGCAGGCCTCCACCAAGGGCCTGGACCACACCGAGGTCTACCCGCTGCTGATGTTCGCGGTCGGCGGCATGATGCTCTTCCCGGCGGCCAACGACCTGCTCACGATGTTCGTGGCCCTCGAGGTGCTCTCGCTGCCGCTGTACCTGCTGTGCGGGCTCGCCCGCCGTCGCCGGCTGCTGAGCCAGGAGGCGGCGATGAAGTACTTCCTGCTCGGCGCGTTCTCCTCGGGCTTCTTCCTCTACGGCGTCGCGCTCGTCTACGGCTACGCCGGGTCGATGCAGCTGGAGCGGATCAACGAGGCAGTCCGCAACGAGACCGGGAACCAGACACTGCTCCTGGTCGGCATCGGGATGCTGTCGGTCGGCCTGCTGTTCAAGATCGGCGCCGCGCCGTTCCACTCCTGGACCCCCGACGTCTACCAGGGCGCCCCGACCGCGGTGACGGCCTTCATGGCCGCCTGCACCAAGATCGCCGCCTTCGGCGCGCTGATGCGGCTGTTCTACGTCGGCTTCGGCGCCGAGCAGTGGAACTGGCAGCCGATGCTGTGGCTGGTCGCGATCCTGACCATGGTCCTCGGCGCGGTGCTCGCGGTCACCCAGACCGACGTGAAGCGGATGCTGGCGTACTCGGCGATCGCCCACACCGGCTTCCTGCTCACCGGCGTGCTCGGCGCCCAGGGCGCCGACGCGCTGGCCGACGGCGAGATCACCTCGATGCAGTCGGTGCTGTTCTACCTGGCCACCTACAGCTTCGCGACCGTCGGCGCGTTCGCCGTGATCACGCTGGTCCGCGACGCGGGCGGCGAGGCCACCTCGTTCCCGCGCTGGGCCGGCCTGGGCCGACGCTCGCCGCTGGTCGCCGGGGCGTTCGCGTTCTTCCTGCTCTCGATGGCCGGCATCCCGCTGACGGCGGGCTTCGTCGGCAAGTGGGCGGTCTTCACTGTCGCGATGTCGGCGGGCGCCTGGCCGGTGGTCGCGGTGGCGATCGGGTGCAGCGTGGTGACGATCTACTTCTACGTGCGCCACATCCGGCTGATGTTCTTCACCGATCCCGAGCCGGAGGTCGGTGTCGTCACCAGGTCCTCCCCGCTGACCACCGCCACTATCGTGGTGGCGGTGCTCGGCACGCTCCTGCTGGGCGTCGTGCCCGGCCCCGTGCTCGATCTCGCGGCCGATGCGGGACAATTCCTCAGGTGAGCTCCAGCCTGGCCCTGCCCGTCACCGATCCCGCGCTCGAGGCGCGGCTGCGTGAGCGCCTCGCGGTCGTCGAGAAGGCCCTCTACGGCCATGTCCAGAGTCGGTTCCCCTACGTCACCGAGGCGGCCAGCCACCTCCTCGACGCCGGCGGCAAGCGGTTCCGCCCGCTGCTGGTGCTGCTGGCGGCCGAGGCGGGGGAGCACCCCGCGGCGGAGGAGGTCGTCACCGCGGCCTGCGTCGTCGAGGTGACCCACCTCGGCTCGCTGTACCACGACGACGTCATGGACGAGGCCGCGCTGCGCCGCGGCGCCGACTCGGCCAACGCCCGGTGGGACAACCACGTAGCGATCCTCACCGGCGACTTCCTCTTCGCCCGGTCCTCCGAGCTGACCGCGACCCTCGGCGCGGACGCCGTGCGGATCCAGGCCGAGACGTTCACCCGGCTGGTCGAGGGCCAGATCATGGAGACGGTCGCGCCCGGTCCGGACGAGGACCCGCTGGCTCACTACCTGGAGGTCGTGGCCGGCAAGACCGGCTCCCTGATCGCCACCTCGGCCCGCTACGGCGCCCGCTTCGGCGGCGCCAGCCGCGAGGTCGAGGAAGCGCTCACGGCCTACGGCGAGATCGTCGGCGGCGCCTTCCAGCTCTCCGACGACATCCTCGACATCGCCTCGGAGTCCGAGGAGTCCGGCAAGGTGGCCGGCACCGACCTGCGCGAGGGCGTGCCGACCCTGCCGGTGCTGATGGCGCGGGCCTCCACCGACCCCGCCGACGCCCGGCTCCTGGAGCTGCTGGACGCCGACCTCGCCGACGACGCGCTGCACGCGGAGGCCCTGGAGCTGCTGCGCCGGCACCCGGCCATGGACCAGGCCCGGGCCTACGTCGTGGCCCGCGCCGAGCAGGCCAAGGCCCAGCTCGACGTGCTGCCGCCCGGGCCGGTGCGCTCGGCCCTGGAGTCGTTCGCCGACATCGTCGCGGTCCGCTCGGCCTGAGCCCAGCGGCCCGGCGGCTACGCCGCCGTGCTGGCCTGGGCGATCAGCCGCAGCTGGCGCCGGTGGTGGCTCAGGGCCTCGACCGTGAACACCATCAGCGCGATCCAGACCAGCGCGAAGCCGGCCCAGCGCCCGGGCGGCATGTCCTCGCCCAGCAGGAACACGCCGACGGCGAACTGCAGCACCGGGGTGATGTACTGCAGCAGCCCGAGGCTCACCATCGTGACCCGGGTGGCGGCCGCGCCGAAGCAGATCAGCGGCGCCGCGGTGACGACGCCGAGGGTGAGGAACAGCAGCGAGTGGCCGATGCCCTCGGTGCCGAAGCTGGAGCCGCCGGTCAGCATCAGCCAGCCGACGTACGCCGCCGCGACCGGCCCGAGCACAGCGGTCTCCAGGGCCAGGCTCTCGATGGCGCCGGCGTTGGCTGTCTTCTTCAGCAGCCCGTAGGTGCCGAAGGACAGCGCCAGGACCAGCGCCACCCACGGCAGCCGGCCGTAGTCCCAGGTCAGCACCCCGACCGCCGCACCGGCCACCCCCATCGCCCCCACTGCAGCGGGCGCAGCCGCTCGCCGAGCAGCAGCACGCCGATCAGGACCGTGACCAGCGGGTTGATGAAGTAGCCCAGCGAGGCCTCCACCACGCGGCCGTTGTTGACGCCCCAGATGTAGACGCCCCAGTTGACGCTGATCAGGGCCGCTGCCAGCGTGAGCAGGCCGAGCAGCCGCCGGTCCCCGGCGAGCGCCCGGAACCGCGCGGTGCGGCGCAGCGCCACGACCAGCAGGCCCATCGTGACCGCCGACCACAGCACCCGGTGCGCCAGGATCTCGACGGCCCCGGCGGGCTCGAGGAGCGGGAAGTAGAGCGGGAAGGCCCCCCACATGACGTACGCCGCCGCGCCGAGCAGGAGGCCACGGCGGGGGTCGGACACCTCAGGAGGATAGGTGCTCAGTTCACCCGGACCCGCATCGTGCCGTGGACCGGGTTCCGGCTCAGCACCCGGATCCGGGTGCCGCTGCCGGCGACCAGCGTGCTGTGGGTCGGGTTCGCGGGGTCCCAGTAGCGCTCGGGATCGCTGTCGTCGAAGACCGACGGCTGCACCCGGGTGCGGGCCCGCAGCGTGGACGTGCCGTCCGGCCAGCCCTGCTCGGTGAGCGTCCAGGGCGTCGTCAGCCCGAGCCCGAAGGTGGCGTCGGAGGTCTGGATCCGGTTCCGCGCGACCCGGCCGTCGGACCAGGTCAGCGGCTGCGGCATCGCGTCGACCGGCAGGGCCGCGCCGCCCCCGGGGTGCTGGCTGGTGTTGTTGTCGGCGTAGCGGCCGTTGACGTACCAGACCAGCAGGCCGTCCTGGTAGGGGAAGCGCTGCACGGTGTTGTACCTCTCCGGCGTCCAGTACGGGAAGTGCAGCGGCCCCTCGCGCAGCGCCACGTCGTAGCCGCCGTAGACCCGGTTCTCGGCCAGGTAGTAGTGCGAGTACGTCGTCTCGTGCTGCCCGTCGGTGACGACCACGAAGCCGTCGCGGGTCCACCCCGGGGCGCCGTCCTCGACGTCGGTGGCGAGCACGGTCCCCGGGTCCCCGGTGACGGCGATGTCGTCGACCCGGAGGCCGAGCAGGTGCAGCGCCTGGTCGGTGACCGTCCGGAAGCGCACCCGCACCGAGCGGCCGGCGTACGCCGCGAGGTCGGCGGTGAGCCCGACCCAGGCGCCGTCGGTGCTGCCGGTGATGCCGTGGCGGGGGTCGCCGGGCTCGGACCGGTCGGTCTCCAGGGCGGTCCAGGTCGCGCCGTCGTCGGCGGAGACCTCCACGTAGGCCCAGTCGTAGCCGGCCTCGATCTCGTAGCTGGCCCGGGCGGTGAGCTCGCCGCCGCTCGGGACCGTGAACGCGGGGCTGGTGACGGTGGCGGTGCGGTTGTCGCCGGCGCCGGAGTAGAGCTGGCGGCGGCCCGAGGCCGCCGGGCCGACGTCGGTCTGCTCGGTGCCGGGCGGCAGCTCGACCAGCACCGCCTGGGACTTCTTCGTGGCGTGGAAGGCCGGCCCGAGGTCGACGGTGGCGGAGTCCCCGGCGGCGACGACCGTGTGGTCGAGCCACCCGAGCTGGAGCTTCTCGTGGGCGCCGAGGTGGCTGGGCGTGGTGCCGATGGTGTCGGTGCCGTGGTTGAGCCAGGAGCCGTGGCTCATCAGGTTCCAGAAGCCGGTGCCGTTCTCGGCGCCGAGGGTGTCGTAGTAGTCGGCCAGCCCGAGGTCGTGGCCGAACTCGTGGGCGAAGACGCCGAGCGCGCCGTTCTCCGGCTCGGTCGTGTACTCCCGGATCCAGATGCCGGTCTCGCCGATCTGCACGCCGCCGAACGGCGCTGCCTCGGGACCGTCGGTGCCGGTCGGGTTCGCCGCCGAGCGGTGCGAGCCGATCGTCCACGGCGGGGCGCCGCTCTCCTCGCCGGGGCCGGCGTGGATGGCCTGGAAGTGGTCGACGTAGCCGTCCGGCTCGGCGAAGACGCCGTCGCCGTCGTGGTCGTAGCGGTCCCAGGCGTCGAACCGCTCCAAGTAGGTCCGGATCTGGGCCGGCGTCCGGCCGGCGGCCACCTGCGCGTCGTACCAGGCGGTCGCGGTGTCGCCGATGTAGCGGGTGAGGTCCTCGAGGGTCTCGGTGGTGCCGTAGCTGGCCTCGTGGAACGGGACCTGCACCCAGTCGCTGACGTCGCCGCGCAGGTCGAAGCGGCCGCTGGACATCTCCCGGTACAGGTCGCGCATCGACTCCCCGCGCTGCGCACGCAGGCCGTCGAAGAGCATGTCGCGGTAGTGCTCGCGGTCGAAGTCCTCGACCCAGTAGCTGCTGTTGTCCAGCTTCGTGGGCTCCGGGATCTCGTTGTGCAGCGGCCCGGCGGGGGCGTCGGGGAAGCGCGGGTCGGTCTGGTCGCCGAACTCGACGAGGAACGACAGCAGCTGCGAGGTGTCCTGGACGCCGTGCTCGACCCACTGCCCGGGGGCGACGCGCACCGAGCGTGAGGAGCCGCGTCGCTGGACCGCGGCCTTGCCGCGGGCCACGAGCTCGCTGGCCCGCTCCCGCAGGGCCCGGCGGCGCTCCTCGAGGTGGTCGGTGCGGTCGTCGGGTCGGCGGGTGGCGGCCTCGGCGGTGCGCTGGTCGGCGTACGCCGCGGTGGTGGTCCCGGCGGGCTCAGCCGCCGCGGGGCCGGCCCCGGCGCCGGCCGTGAGGGCCAGGCCCGCCACCACGGCCACGGTGCTCGCGATGCGTCGGTTCACAGTTCCTCCGGAGGTCAGGCCGCTGCGCCGGGGCGACGGGCGGGGTGCTGTCGAACTCCATCAGGTCCGGACCGCTCCGGACAGCAGAAGGCCCCCGCCGGTCGGCGGGGGCCCTGCGTGGTCTAGCGCGGTTCGTCGGGTCGGCTCAGACGACGGTCCAGGTGTCGCCGCTGCCGAGGAGGGCGGTGAGGCGGTCGGTGGGGTCGCCGGTGGCGTCGGTGGTGGCGGTGTTGACCTGGGTGCGGGCCTGGTCGTCGTAGGTGGGGCGTTCGACCTGGCGGAAGATGCCGATGGGGGTCTGGTTGAGGTAGCCCATCTCGGTGAGGCGGGAGATCGCGAACGCGGTGGAGGGGTCGGGGTTGGTGGCGTTGTGGACCAGGATCGCGTCGGTGCCGACCTCGGCGACCTCGGCGACGGTGACGCCGCCGGTGGCGGGGTCGCGGATCAGGCCCTTGGACCCGGCGCCGCTCTCGTCGGGGTTGCCGAAGCGGATCGGCTCGCCGTGGACGAGCGGGATGATCGCGTCGGCCTTGGTGTCGGGGTTCTTGATGGCGTCGAAGGCGCCGTCGTTGAAGATCGGGCAGTTCTGGTAGATCTCGACCAGGCTGGTGCCGCGGTGGGCGGCGGCCGCGGAGAGTACCGAGGTGAGGTGCTTGCGGTCCGAATCGATGGTGCGGGCCACGAAGGTGCCCTCGGCGCCCAGGGCCAGGGAGACGGGGTTGAAGGGGTGGTCGACCGAGCCCATGGGGGTGGACTTGGTGACCTTGCCGGCCTCGCTGGTGGGGGAGTACTGGCCCTTGGTGAGGCCGTAGATGCGGTTGTTGAACAGCAGGATGGTCATGTTCACGTTGCGGCGCAGGGCGTGGATGAGGTGGTTGCCGCCGATGGAGAGCGCGTCGCCGTCGCCGGTGATGACCCAGACCGAGAGGTCCTCGCGGCTGGTGGCCAGCCCGGTCGCGATCGCGGGGGCGCGGCCGTGGATGGAGTGCATCCCGTAGGTGTCGAGGTAGTAGGGGAACCGGCTGGAGCAGCCGATCCCGGAGACGAACACGATGTTCTCCCGGCGCAGCCCGAGGCCGGGCAGGAAGCCCTGGACGGCCTTGAGCACTGCGTAGTCCCCGCAGCCGGGGCACCAGCGGACCTCCTGGTCGGAGGTGAAGTCCTTGCCGGTCTGCGGGGCATCGGTGGTCGGGACCAGATCGGTGCCCGAGCGCAGGGTCGGCTGGGGGAGATCGGTGGGCTGGGCGGTCACGAGAGTGCCTCCGCGGTGTCGGTGCCGGTGCTGAGGGGAGTGACGTCGGTGTCGTCGGTGTCGGTGTTGGTGAGGTCGACGGTGCGGCCCTCGGCCTGGCCGACGAGGTCGGCGATGGCTTCGGCGAGCTCGGCGGCCTTGAGCGGGAGGCCGTTGACGCGGTTGTAGCCGATGGCGTCGACGAGGTACTCGGCGCGCAGGAGCTTGGAGAGCTGGCCGAGGTTCATCTCGGGGACCAGGACCTTGTCGTAGCGGGCGAGGATCTCGCCGAGGTCCTTGGGGAACGGGTTGAGGTGGCGCAGGTGGACCTGGGCGACGTTGAAGCCGGCCTTGCGGACTCGGCGTACGCCGGCGCCGATGGGGCCGTAGGTGGAGCCCCAGCCGATCGCGAGGACCTTGGCCTGTCCGGAGGGGTCGTCGACCTGCAGCGGGGGCAGGGAGTCGGCGATTCTGTCGATCTTGGCCTGCCGGGTCCGGACCATCAGCTCGTGGTTGGCGGGGTCGTAGGAGATGTTGCCGTGTCCGTCGCCCTTCTCCAGGCCACCGATCCGGTTCTCCAGGCCCGGGGTGCCGGGCACGGCCCAGGGGCGGGCCAGGGTGTCCTCGTCGCGCAGGTAGGGCCAGAACTCGGTGGTTCCGTCGGCCTTGGTGTGGTTGTGCTCGGTGGCGAAGTTGGGGTCGATGACCGGCAGGTCGGCCACGTCGGGGATCGCCCAGGGCTCCGAGCCGTTGGCGAGGTAGCCGTCGGAGAGCAGCAGCACCGGGGTGCGGTAGGTGATCGCGATCCGGGCGGCCTCGACCGCGGCGGAGAAGCAGTCCCCGGGCGACTGGGGGGCCACGATCGGGACCGGGGCCTCGCCGTTGCGGCCGAACATGGCCTGGAGCAGGTCGGACTGCTCGGTCTTGGTGGGCAGCCCGGTGGAGGGGCCGCCGCGCTGGACGTTGACCACCAGCAGCGGCAGCTCGGTCATCACCGCCAGGCCCAGGGCCTCGGACTTCAGCGCCACCCCGGGCCCCGAGGTCGAGGTCACGCCCAGCGCGCCACCGAACGAGGCCCCGATCGCGGCACCGATGCCGGCGATCTCGTCCTCGGCCTGGAAGGTCATGATCCCGAACGACTTGTGCTTGGACAGCTCGTGGAGGATGTCGGAGGCCGGCGTGATCGGGTAGGTGCCCAAGAACACCGGGAGCCCGGACTGGACCCCGGCCGCGACCAGCCCGTAGGCCAGGGCGAGGTTGCCGGTGATGTTGCGGTAGGTGCCCGCGGTGACCGGGGCCGGCTTGATCTCATAGGAGACCGCGAACGCCTCGGTGGTCTCTCCGAAGTACCAGCCGGCCTTGAACGCGGTCAGGTTCGCGTCCCGGATCGCGGGAACCTTCGCGAACCGCTTGGTCAAGAACGCGGTCGTGGACTCGGTGGGCCGCCCGTACATCCACGACAACAGGCCCAGCGCGAACATGTTCTTCGCCCGCGCGGCGTCCTTGCGGGAGAGCCCGAACTCCTTGACCGCCGCGACCGTCATCCCGGTCAGGTCGACCCGGTGCACCGCGAAGTCGGCCAGCGGCCCGTCGGGAGACTCGTCCTCGAGCGGGTTGGTGTCGTAGCCGGCCTTGGTCAGGTTCCGGGCGGTGAAGTCGTGGGTGTCCACGATGATAGTCGCACCCTTGGGCAGGTCCATCAGGTTCGCCTTCAACGCCGCCGGGTTCATCGCGACCAGCACGTCGGGAGCATCACCGGGGGTCAGGATGTCGTGATCGGCGAAGTGCACCTGGAACGAGGAGACCCCCGGGATCGTGCCCTGAGGCGCCCGGATCTCGGCCGGGAAATTCGGCAGCGTCGCCAAGTCGTTGCCGAACGACGCGGACTCCTGCGTGAACCGGTCACCGGTCAGCTGCATCCCATCACCGGAGTCACCCGCGAACCGGATGATCACCCGATCGAGCTGCTTGACCTGCTTCGTGGTCTGGCTGGACACCCTCGCGCCACTTCCCTCTTGCTGTCTTGGTCTCCCCGACGCCACGTGCGGCTGCGGACCTCCGCACGATCGTACTAGGGGTATGTCGTATCGAATATACGATCCCGCGTTTCTGGTACGGCGCGGCGTTCCCCACGATAGTTCGCCGGCTCGCCGGAGAGCACTCGTCTCCCGGTCTGGGATGCGTGGCGAGCGCCACTCCGGTCTGGACCGACACGTCCATCTGGCGATCGGTCCCACATTCGTCGCTTAAGTGCACTAGTCTGACCGACATAAGTAATCTGCCCAGGTTGACCAACCGGGCGAACGAAGGGTGCACGGCATGAATCGCAAGCTCAAGACACTGGCGGCCGGACTGGCCGCAGGCACGCTCGCCCTGGGCCTGGCCGCCTGCGGCGGGGACTCGGAGGGCAGCGACTCCGAGACGATCAGCATCGTCGGCTTCGCGGTCCCCGAGGAGGCCAACAAGGCGATCGCCGAGGAGTTCACCCAGACCGACGCCGGCAAGGACGTCGCGTTCCAGACGTCGTACGGCGCCTCCGGCGACCAGAGCCGCGCCGTCGAGAGCGGCCTGGATGCCGACTACGTCCACTTCTCGGTGGCCAGCGACGTCACCCGCCTCGTCGACGCCGGCCTGGTCGCCGACGACTGGGACGCGGGGGAGAGCAAGGGCATCGTCTCCCGGTCCGTGGTGGTCTTCGGGGTCCGCGAGGGCAACCCGAAGAACATCGAGACCTGGGCCGACCTGGTCAAGCCCGGCGTCGAGATCGTCACCCCGAACCCCGCCTCCTCCGGCGCGGCCCGCTGGAACGCGCTCGCGGCGTACGGGCAGGTCGTCGCCGAGGGCGGCAGCGAGGCCGACGCCCAGGAGTACGTGGAGAAGTTCTTCGCCAACGTCGTCTCGCTGCCCGGCAGCGGCCGCGACGCCACCACCAGCTTCCTCGGTGGCACCGGCGACGTGCTGATGGCCTACGAGAACGAGGCGATCCTGGCCGCCCAGAAGGGCGAGGGCTTCGAGTACATCATCCCGGAGACCACCCTGCTCATCGAGAACCCGGGCGCGATCCTCGAGAAGGCCACCCCGGCGGCCGAGGACTGGCTGGAGTTCGTCCTCAGTGACGAGGGCCAGCGCCAGTTCGCGCTGACCGGCTTCCGTCCGATCCGCGACGACGTGGACTACGGCGGCACCGTCGAGGGCGCGACCGACCCGAGCGAGCCGTTCCCGGCCGTGCCGAACCTGCTCACCGTCGAGAAGGACTTCGGGGACTGGGACGCGCTGTCCACGAAGTTCTTCGACGAGGAGAACGGCATCATCACCCAGGCCATTGCCGCTTCCGGCAAGGCCGAGTGACCACCTCCACCCCCTCCGTGGCGAGATGACCACGAATCAGCTCAGCGGTGCCCGACCGGCGAGGAGACGACCTCGCCGGTCGGCCGCACCCACCAACCTGACCACGGCGTCCGGCATCGGGCTGGGCGTCGCCATGATCTGGTTCAGCCTGCTGGTCCTGATCCCCCTGTGCGCGGTCGTCGTCACCGCGGCCGAGGGGGGATGGGGTGCCTTCTGGACCACGATCACCAACGACCAGACTGCCGCCGCGATCCGGCTGACGGTGTTCACAGCTGCCGCCGTCACGGCGGTGAACGTCGTCATGGGGACGCTCATCGCCTGGGTGCTGGTCCGCGACCGGTTTCCCGGCAAGGCCGCCCTCGAGGTGCTCATCGACATCCCGTTCGCGCTGCCGACGATCGTGGCGGGCCTGGTCCTGCTCTCGCTCTACGGCACCGACAGCCCGCTCGGGTTCGACGTGGCCAACCAGCGGAGCTCGGTCTTCCTGGCCTACCTGTTCGTGACGCTGCCCTTCGTGGTGCGCACGGTGCAGCCGGTCCTGGAGGAGATGGAGAAGGACGTCGAGGACGCCGCCGCCTCGCTCGGCGCGAGCCGGGCCACGACGTTCCGCCGCGTCATCCTGCCGAGCCTGGCGCCGGCGATCGCCGCCGGCGCCGCGCTGTCGTTCGCCCGCGGGGTGAGCGAGTACGGCGCGCTGGTGCTGCTCTCGGGGAACCTGCCGTTCCAGACCGAGGTGGTCTCGGTGCGGATCCTGGGCAGCGTCGAGAACAACAACCTCGCCGGCGCGGCCTCGGTCGCGACGGTGCTGCTGGTGATCTCGCTGGCCGTGATCGTGACGCTCGACGTGATCCAGCGGAAGGTGGCCTCCCGTGGCTAGCGCCCAGACCCTCGAGCGCCCGGCCGCGCCGGCGCCCGCCCCACGCCGTACGGCACGGCGACGCAAGGGGCCGCTGACCTACCTGCTCCGGCTGATCGTCGTGGCCTACCTGGTGCTGCTGGTCGCCTGGCCGGTCGCGCTGGTCGTGACCAACACCTTCGAGGACGGGTTCGACTCGATCCAGGCGGTCCTCGAGGACCCCGACGTGGTCACCGCGGTGCGGCTGACCGTGCTGGTCGCGGTCTGCGCGGTCGTGATCAACACGGTCTTCGGCGTCGGCGTCTCGCTGCTGCTGGTGCGCTACACCTTCCCCGGCAAGCGGATCCTCAGCGCGCTGATCGACCTGCCGCTCTCGGTGTCCCCGATCGTGGTCGGCGTCTCGCTGGTGCTCGTCTACGGCGGGCGGGACGGCTGGTTCGGGCCCTCGCTCGAGAACGCGGGCCTGCAGGTCATCTTCGCCACGCCGGGGATCATCATGGCGACCTCGTTCGTGGCGCTGCCCCTGGTGATCCGCGAGGTGGTCCCGGTGCTCGAGGAGATCGGGATCGAGCAGGAGCAGGCGGCCCGCAGCCTGGGCGCCAGCGCCCTGCAGACGTTCTGGCGGATCACGCTGCCCTCGATCAAGTGGGCGGTCGTGTACGGCGTCGTGCTGAGCCTGGCCCGGTCCCTGGGCGAGTTCGGCGCGGTCAAGGTCGTCTCCGGCAACGTCCTGGGCCAGACCCGCACGGCGACGCTGGTGGTCGAGGAGAAGTACCTCAACTTCGACCAGCAGGGCGCCTATGCAGTCGCCTTCCTGCTCGCGATGGTCTCCGTCGCCTGCATCGTGATCGTCGCGATCATCCGCCCCAAGGAGCACCGGCGATGAGCGGCCCGATCCGCCTCGCCCGGTCCTCCGGCCCGCACTCCGAAAGGTTCCTGAGCTCATGAGCATCGAAGTCAAGGGGGTGAGCAAGCGGTTCGGCGACTTCGTCGCGCTCGACGACGTCGACGTCTCGATCCCCCGCGGTCAGCTGACCGCCCTGCTCGGCCCGAGTGGTGGCGGCAAGTCCACCCTGCTGCGGATCATCGCCGGCCTGGAGTCGGCCGACACCGGCAGCATCGAGATCGAGGGGGTGGACGCCACCCGGCTGCCGCCCCAGAAGCGCAACGTCGGCTTCGTCTTCCAGCACTACGCGGCGTTCAAGCACATGTCCGTGGCGAAGAACGTCGCGTTCGGCCTGGAGATCCGCAAGCGGCCCAAGCCGGAGGTAGCGGCGCGGGTGGCGGAGCTGCTGGAGCTGGTCCACCTCTCCCAGTTCGCCCACCGGCTGCCCGCCCAGCTCTCCGGCGGTCAGCGCCAGCGCATGGCGCTGGCGCGGGCCCTGGCCGTCGAGCCGACGGTGCTGCTGCTCGACGAGCCGTTCGGGGCCCTGGACGCGAAGGTCCGCAAGGAGCTGCGCGACTGGCTGCGCCGGCTCCACGACGAGGTGCACGTGACCACTGTCTTCGTGACCCACGACCAGGAGGAGGCCATGGAGGTCTCCGACGAGATCGTCGTCATCAACGAGGGCCGGGTGGAGCAGATCGGCACCCCCGACCAGCTCTACGACGCGCCCGCGAACGACTTCGTGATGGGCTTCCTCGGCGAGGTGACGACGCTGGGCTCGATCCAGCTGCGCCCGCACGACATCGAGGTCTCGCAGGTCCCGACCGGCGGCGCCGCGATCCCCGGCACCGTGAAGCGGCTGCTGCGGATCGGCTTCGAGGTGCGCGCCACCGTCGCGACCGAGGAGCACGACGTCACGGTCGTGCTGACCCGCACCCACGTGCGCCAGCTCGGTCTCGAGGAGGGCCAGCAGGTCTGGCTGACCCCCGCGGACGGGGCGATCACGATCCCCGCCGCCACCCAGGCCGGGGCCACCGCCGCCGTCGTCTGAGACGGCCCCCGACCGGCCGCCCGCCTGAGGAGACTGCACCCCTCCTCAGGCGGGCGGTCTTCTGTCCCTCAGCGGTAGTTGGTGAACTGGACCGCGAAGTCGTAGTCCTGGGAGCGGACCAGGGCCTGGACGGCCTGGAGGTCGTCGCGCTTCTTCGAGGAGACCCGCAGCTCGTCGCCCTGGATCTGGGCCTTGACGCCCTTGGGGCCCTCGTCGCGGATCAGCTTCGAGATCTTCTTGGCGTCCTCGGTCTTGATGCCCTCCTTGAGGGCGATGGTGACCTTGCTCTGCTGCCCCGACTGGCGCGGCTCGCCGGCGTCGAGCACCTTGAGGCTGACGTCGCGCTTGACGAGCTTGCCCTGGAAGACGTCGAGGACCGCACGCGCGCGGTCGTCCGCGGACGCGGTGATCTCGATCGCCTCGTCGCCGGCCCACTCGATGGTGGCGCCGGTGCCCTTGAAGTCGAACCGGGTGGCGATCTCGCGCGCGGTCTGCCCCAGCGCGTTGTCGACCTCCTGGCGGTCGAGCTTGCTGACGATGTCGAACGACGAGTCGGCCATGATTGGTGCTCCTCCATCGGGCCGGCGTACGCCTCCACGAGACGATGCGCCGGCGTTTTTTCTCTGCGGTTGCGGCTGCGCTATTCTTTCGTCTCGTTGTCGCCCGGCCAAGCCGGCGCGGCAGCCAGCCCAGGCAGGTTGCCCGAGCGGCCAATGGGAGCGGACTGTAAATCCGTCGGTGTATACCTTCGAAGGTTCGAATCCTTCACCTGCCACAGCAAGCGCCCCCGGTCCTCAGGACCGGGGGCGCTCTGGGTTTCGGGGGCCGCCTCAGGCAGCCCGGGTCGCGTGCCGCGAGGCGTGCAGCAACGTGGCGGCGAGGGCCGAGCAGAGGGCCAGGGTCGCCGAGCGGTCGCGCGAGCAGCGGTGGGCGACCTCGCGGATGTCGTCGCCGCAGCTGCGGTAGCCGGGCTCCAGCCCGGCGGCGACGGGGCCGTCGTCGAGCTGGCGCAGCCGGCGCCGGCCCGCATCGAGGAGCACGGTGACCTCCATGCGCCGGGCGGGGCTGAGCGGCGTCGAGTCACCGCCGCCGACCACGTGCCGCGCGAGCTGGTCGACGAGGTCCCCGACCCGGCCGAGGTCGGCGACGAACTGCAGCTGCTCGACCAGCAGCGGCACCGGCACCCAGACCTTGGTCCGCACCGCGTCGCTGGCGGCGGCGCGCGCCCGGCGTCGACCGGCGGAGCCGCGCAGCACCTGGCGTGCTGCCGGCTTGTCGCCGTCGAGCACGGCGCGCAGGGTCTTCTCGAAGGCGCGGGTGGTGGAGCTGAGCAGGCAGTGCAGGTCGGAGTCGGTCACGGGTCGATGCTGCGCGGCCCGCAGCCGCCCCTGGAAGGGCGCTCACGCAACCTTGACGGCACCCTGACGGCGTACGCCGCGATCTTGACGGCCCGGCCACTACCGGGGGCCGCGCCGCCCCGACAGGGTGGTGCACGTGAATGGCTCTCAACATCGCGACACCGTGTTCGTCCCGGTGCGGCTCAACGTTTCCGGTGCGACCACCCTGGTGCTGTGCCGCCGACCGGACGGCGTACGCACGGGCCTGGCGTTCGGGTCGGCAGCGGCCCTGGAGCGCGCCCTGGGCGTCGGCCAGCCGCACCTGGCGCTGAGCCTGTCCGGGCTGCGGGCCATGCTCGCCGACCTCGGCGTGTACGCCGTCCAGGTCGACCCCGAGGCCGTGCTGCGGCCGCCCACGCCCTGCCGCGCGGCCTCCTGACCCCGGGCGGGCCCTCCCTCAGCCGGGCACGCCGACCGGGGGTCGCGGCGCCAGCGAGGTGAGCCGGCGCCGGTCGAGCGGGGAGGGCCGGCGGTCCAGGCGCTGGTCCAGGAGCGCCAGCGCCCCGGGGGCGTCGCCGGCGTTGACCCGGCACAGCAGCAGCGTCTCCTCGATCACCTCGCGCTGGGCCGCGG
This sequence comes from Nocardioides pantholopis, assembly GCF_003710085.1. Classification (NCBI taxonomy): domain Bacteria; kingdom Bacillati; phylum Actinomycetota; class Actinomycetes; order Propionibacteriales; family Nocardioidaceae; genus Nocardioides; species Nocardioides pantholopis. Next base: position 464,603 of record NZ_CP033324.1, read on the forward strand.
AGCCCCCCACCCGCACCAGCGCCGGGAGCAGGTCGGTCAGCAGGGCCGCGGCCTCGGCCCAGCGCCCCTCGACGGCCGCCGCCAGCGCGTCGCACACGGCGGCGACGGTGCCGCGGACCACGGCGTCCGAGGAGCTGCGGCAGTGCCGGGCCAGACCGGCGAGCCGGGGCAGGTCGCCGGCCGCGGCCAGCGCGATCGCCGCGTGCAGGGCCACGAACGGGGTCTCCGGGCGGGTCAGCAGCCCGGCGTCGACGGCCGCGAGCACCGGCTCGACCGGCGGGGGAGACATCTCCCCGGCGAACGCGCCGCCCGCTGCCGTCGGCAGCCCGCGCTCGATCGCGCCGTCCCAGTCGGTCGTCGTGACCCGCCAGCGCCACAGCAGCGAGGCAGAGTCGATGAGGGCCCGCACGCCGGTGACGGCCGGCGCTGCCAGCTGGGAGTAGTAGCGCCGGCGCACCGCCTCGGTGTCGCCGATGGCCAGCTCGTGCAGGGCGGCGTGCCAGGAGAAGTGGGCGGCGTGGCTGGCCGAGCGGCCGCTCTCGGTGACCCAGTGGTCCAGCCAGACCCGGCCGGTCTCGTGCTGCCCGGTCTCGTACAGGACGTGGGTCTGGGCGTGCACGGCGTGGCCCGAGGACGGCTCGCAGGACAGGGCGCTCTCGGCGAGCAGCCCGGCCTCCTCGAAGCGGCCCTGGTCCTGGCGGGTGAAGGCGAGCAGCGAGATGTACCACCAGTGGTCGCCGTACGCCGGGGCCAGGCCCTCGACCAGGTCCCAGGCCTCCTGCTGGACGTCGGTGACCCCCGAGAACGCGATCGTCGGGACGGCGGCGGAGACCGCGAGCACGTCGCGCGGGTGGGCGGCGATGTGGCGCATCAGCGCGTCCGCGCCCGCCCGCCGGACGTCCTGGACCCGCTGGTCCACGACCGAGACCAGGCTCCGCTCCCGCTCGTCGCCCCGCTCCCGCGCCGCGTCGCGGGCAGCGGTGAGGGAGGCATGGACGTCGGCGTCGGCGCCGGCCTCGTGGCCGAGCATCGCCAGGGCCGCGTGGGCCAGCGCGAAGCCGGGGTCCAGCTCGGTCGCCCGGCGCAGCAGCCCCTCGGCGCCGTCCTGGAGCCGCATCACCCGCTCCAGCCCCGCGTTGTACGCCGCGGCGGCGTCGGTGGTCGTCGACAGCGGCAGGCCCAGCGGGTCCCGCGGCCGGGCGACCGGGTGGTGGCCACCGACCAGACGGCCGTCGGCGAGCCGGCGGGGGAGCGGCGCGACGGCGTCCAGCACCGAGCGCGACAGCGCCGCGGCCTGGGCGCGGATCTCGGGGATCGCGGTGCTCTCCCACAGGTCGCCGCGGCGCATGGCGCCCAGCGTCCACAGCGGGGCGTCGGTGCTGCCGTCGGCGGCGATCAGTCGGCCCTCGCGGGTGCGCAGGCCGAGGCCGGCGGTGGCGGGGGTGGCCAGCGCCGCGCCTCCGCGTCCGCGCAGCAGGTCGTCGAGCACGGGGTTGTCGAGCCGGCGGACATCGGTCTGCGGCCCGGTGCAGTTGACCACCCAGCCGACCTCGCGCTCGGAGCCGTCGGAGAGGGTGACCCGCAGCCCGCCGGCCGGCAGCGGCTCGGCGGCCACCACCGTCGCGGCTCCGACCTGAAGCCGGCCCTGGTCGCGCAGGGTGGCGATCCTCGCCGCGCTCGAGGGCGGCATCCGGTGCCGGTGCACCCCCCAGGTGCCGGCGTCCCGGGCCAGGAACGCCACCCGGTCCGCCTCGCCGAGCCGGCTCCACAGCTCCTGCACGCGGAAGCGCAGCCCGTCCAGCGCCGGGCGCCAGTCGCCGGCGCTGGCCAGCACCTCGGCGACGTGGCGGTGCACCTCGGCGCGGATCTCCTCGAGCGTCCCGCCCCAGTCGGAGATGTCCGGGATCGCGGCCAGCTGCAGCTGGGTGGCGTGCGCCTGGGGCAGGCGGCCGTTGCGCGAGGTTGCGTGCACGGTCCGGTCGGACCGGTTGCGGGGGTCGGTGACCGAGAACGCGACGTCGACCATCGTCAGCCCGGTGCCGACCAGGAGCACGTCCGCGGGCCCGACCCGGTCCCGCCGGATGACCTCGAGGGCGCCGGGCGCCCAGGGGTCGGGGACGAAGAACGGAGAGGCAGCCAGCGAGTCCGGCGCCCAGGCGTGACCGGCCTCGGGGAGCCCGGGCGCGACCACGACGGCGTCGGCGGCGATCTCCTCGCCGGCGGCGGTGCGGACCGCCGCCCCGTCCGCCGTACGCCGGATCCCGAGCGCCTCGGTGCGCAGGTGCCGCACCGAGACCTCGCCCAGGGCGTTGCGCAGGGCGTCCTCGAGGGTGTCGTCGAGGTAGCGCCCCCACTGGCGGCGGGGCGCGAACACGTAGGGCTCGGCGGGCTGCGCGGGGTCCTCCCGGTGCCGCCAGGCCACGAAGTGGCCGGGGTCCTCGGGCAGGGCGCTCATGCCGGAGGCGGGGACGTTGAGCAGGTGCTGGTCCTCGCTGGTGCCGAACGCGACCCCGCGGGCACAGCGCTCGGCCGGGTCGATCAGGACCAGATCGAGGCCGCTGCTGCGACGGGCGGCGGTCCGGGCCAGGTGCAGGGCGGTCAGGGACCCGGCGGCGCCGGCGCCGACGATCGCGACAGTGGGTCGCCCGGGCCGTGCCGATCCGTTCGCGGAAGCGCCCATGATCCACCAACCTTTATCAATAAGAAAACAAGACAAAGGAGAGTTTAAACGACTGCACGCCAGTTCGTCGCGCCGAGGAGCCCGTGGCGCGCCGAGCCGGCGCGGGACTACACAGTCGGGCTGGCCCGCGGCTCGTGGTTCTCGTAGGTGGCGTTGAAGTCCGAGTCCTTGCGGGAGAGCAGCTCGCGGCGCTCCTCGGGGCTCAGCGTCGCCAGCTGCGCCGCCGCGTCGCTCGGATAGCCGGTGAGCTCGGGGCCGGGGCCAGCGGGACCACCGTGTGCACGACCCGGTCGGCGTAGACGTGCATCATCGTGAACGCCTGGTGGCCGTCGACGCCGGAGACGAACCGGTCCACCGGAGCCGGGTCCGAGGTGTAGCAGCTGGCCGAGGCCACCGAGACCGGGATGCCTGCGAAGGTCGAGTACGACGAGAAGTGGAAGTGCCCGCCCAGGATCGCCCGCACGTCGGTGCCGCGCACGACCTCGGCGAGCCGCTCCTGGTCCGCGAGCTCGATCAGCTCCCCGGCGCGCAGCATCGGGACCGGGATCGGCGGGTGGTGCATCGCCAGCACCGTGCCGTGCTCGGCGGGGGTCGCCAGCACCTCGGCGAGCCAGGTCAGCTGGGCGTCGGTGAGGTCGCCGTGGTGGTAGCCCGGGACGCTGGTGTCCAGGGCGACGACCCGCAGCCCGTCGACATCGTGCACGCGGTCCTGGGGCTCCTGGGACGCCGTGCCGTACAGGCTCGCGGAGAACGCCGGCCGCTCGTCGTGGTTGCCCATCACCCAGACCGTCTGGGCCCCCAGCTCGGCGGCCACCGGCTCGACGATCGCCCGCAGGCGGGCGTACGCCGCGGGCTCGGCGCGGTCGGCCAGGTCGCCGGTGAAGACCAGCACCTGGGGCGCCGGGTGGACGTGCCGCAGCCGGGCCAGGGCGCACTGCAGTCCGGCCTCGGTGTCGACCACGCCGTACTGGCGTGCCCCGTCGGTGAGCAGGTGCGGGTCGCTGAGGTGGGCGACGGCATGGGTGGGCGCGGGGTGCTGGCCGAGCTGGAGGTGCATCCGTGCAGGCTACGGGCGCGGGTCGCCGCTCGCGGTGGATCCCCGGCGGTTGCTCAGGCCGGGCGGACCACGCCCGAGACCTCGCCGAGCGTGATCGGGGCGCCGGAGGTGCCGGGCGCGGAGTAGCGCAGCACGACCCGGGCGCCGTCGGCGAGGAAGCGCTCCCCGGCGTACAGCTCCAGCAGGCAGCCGAGCTGGTCGGGGGCCGGCCCGCTGATGGTGCCGGACCCGAACAGGTCGCCGGTGCGCAGCGCGGCCCCGTTGGCGGTGAGCTGGGCCAGCAGCTGGGCCGGCGACCAGTACATGTCGCGGAACCGGGGCCGGCTCAGGACCTCGCCGTCGACCTCGACCTCGACCGCGACGTCGAGCCCCCGCACGTGCCCGGGCCCGAGGTAGTCCAGCGGGCGGGGCTGCTGGGGCGGCAGGTCGCACCAGGCGGCATCCAGTGCGGCCAGCGGGGTCACCCAGGCCGCGATGCTGGTCGCGAAGGACTTGCCGAGGAACGGGCCCAGCGGCCGGCTCTCCCAGGCCTGGATGTCGCGCGCGGACCAGTCGTTGAGGCCGACCACGCCGAAGACGTGCTCGCTGAAGGCGGCGTACGGCACCGGCACCCCCGGCGGGGACGGCACGCCCACGACGAACCCGAGCTCGGCCTCGAGGTCCAGCTGCCGGGTGGGGCCGTGCACGGGTGCCTCGGCGCCCGGGTCGCGGCGCTGCCCCGCGGGCCGCACCACGGGCGTGCCGGAGGCCACGACGGTCCCGGCGCGGCCGTGGTAGCCGACCGGCAGGTGCCGCCAGTTCGGGGCGAGCGGCTCCTGGCCGGGACGCAGGATCCGGCCGACGTTCGCGGCGTGGTGCTCGGAGGCGTAGAAGTCGACGTAGTCGGCCACCTCGAACGGCAGGTGCAGGGTGGCGTCGGCCAGCTCGATCCCCTCGGCGTCGGCGGCCAGGGCGGCGACCTGCTCACGGGTCTGGCGCCACACCTCCGGGCCCAGCGCGAGGAAGACGTTGAGCGTGGGCGCCGCGAACTCCGCCCGCCCGGTGAGCGCATGCAGGTCGAGCACTGTGTCGCCCAACCGGACCCCGACCCGGCGCTCGCCGCCGGCGACCGAGAAGACGCCGTACGGCAGGTGGTCGAGGCCGAACCCGCCGTACCGGCTCCCCGGCGTGCTCACGCGAGCATCCCGAGGTCGCGCAGGTCGGCGGCGGCCGCGGCCGTCCCCGGCGCGTCGACCGCCGTGAGCCACCGACGGGCGCGCGCCAGCTCGTCGAGGTCCGGGAGGGCGGTCGGGTCGGTGGCGGCCAGTGCCGCGCCGACCGCGCCGGAACCGGCACCGTCGAAGGCCAGGACCGTGGCGGCGAGGAGGCCCAGGGCGCCGGGCGCCCCGGCGGCGGCCAGGGCCCGGCCGGTGCCGCGGGTGCACGCGAACGGGGTCTCCCGGTCCAGCGCGACGTCGACCCAGCGGGCCAGCGCCGGCGACTGCGCCGGCAGCGCCAGGTGCAGCTCGGCGCCCGCGATCTCGTCCGCGGCCGCGAGCCAGGAGTACGACGGCTCGACGTCCGGCACCTCGACCTGCACGGGGACGTCCTCGGCCAGGGCCCCGTCGGCGCGGGCCGCGTCGACCGCGGCGAGCACCCGCCGGACGTTGGCGGCCGGGGCGTCGAGGTCGCGCAGGGTGACCCGCAGGGCGCCCAGCGCGAGCCCCTCCCGCGCGGCGTACGCCGCGGGCCCGGCGACCTGGCCGGCACCGCCGGTGGTGACCAGGGTCAGCGGCGCGTCCAGGGTGCGGTCCAGGCCCGGAAGGCCGGTGTCCTCGACGAGCAGCGACCCGACCAGGGCCGCCTCGGTGGGGGACGACGCGGGGGGAGTGGGAACGGGAACGGCGAGCAGGGCGGCGAGCGCAGCAGGGATCGACACCCCGTCACCGTAGCCACCGGCGCCGGGGCGGCTGCGGCCTCGGGAGGTCAGGGGGCGACCGGCTGGCCGGTGAACATCCGGTAGCTGTAGGCAGTGCCGATGAGCACGACCGGCACGGTCACCAGCAGGCCGACGCCGCACAGCAGGGCACCGCTGGCGGCGATGAGGCCGCTGACGAGGTACCAGACCAGCGCGTTGGCCAGGTTGTCCTTGACCAGCGTGACGCTGGCGGTGATCGCCTCGATCGGCCCCAGGCCCTTGTCGACCACGAAGTACAGGCTGTAGCTGGTCACGAACGAGACGGCGAGGCCGGGGAAGTAGCACAGCGCGGTCCCGATGCCGGAGGCGACGGAGATGACCAGGCTGGTGACCACCACCGCGCCGATCTGGTCCAGTCGGAAGACGTCGGAGATCTGGAAGGGCCGGCCCTCGGTGATCGCGAGCGCGCCCCGGATCACGCCGGCGGTGACGATCTGGACGAGGAGGAACACGATCACGACCGTGAGGCCGGTGACGAGGAGGGTGGCGAGCAGGCCCGATCCGTCGGTGGTCCGGAAGCTGCCGGAGTCCTCGTCGTACCGCACGCTCGCCTGGTCCAGCAGCACCGTCTGGAGCACGGCAGCGATGCCGACCGCGATCGCCACGGTCACCAGCACCGCCAGCGCCGCCAGCAGGATGTGGCCGAGGTGCGCCTGGAACTTCGCCCAGCCGTACCCGAGCGCGTCGCCGAGGTTCCAGTGGGACCCCGGACGGGGCGGGCCGTACCCGCCGGGCGGCGGACCGTATCCCGGAGGCGGGCCGTATCCCGGCGGTGGGCCGTAGCCACCCGGCGGCGGGCCGGGGACGTACGGCGGCCGGGGACCGTCGGGCGGACTGGCGGGAGGCTCGTGGGCGGACATGGTGCTCCTCGGCGCGCCGGGACGGAACTGGACCCCCAGAACCTAGTGCCCCGCGCCGGGGAGCGGGTATGTATGGGCCATGGCCCGACGAGCACCCGAGGACGAGGTCGCCGCTCGCGGCGCCGCACCGCAGCAACCACCGCGCCCGCGCGGACGCTCCTGATGGCGGGGACCGGCCCGGTCGTCGGTGAGGACGGCCTGGCCCGCTGCCCGTGGGCCGGCGGACCCGGAGTGATGCGCGACTACCACGACACCGAGTGGGGGTGTCGCGTGCACGGCGAGTCGGCGTACCTGGAGCGGCTCACCCTGGAGGCCTTCCAGTCCGGGCTGTCGTGGTCGACGATCCTGAACAAGCGCGAGGCGTTCCGCGAGGTCTTCCACGGCTTCGACGCCGACGCCGTGGCCGCCTTCGGCCCGGACGACGTCGAGCGGCTGATGGGCGACGCGCGCATCGTCCGCAACCGCCGCAAGGTGGAGGCCGCGGTCACCAACGCCCGCGCGACGGTGGCGCTGCGCGCGGACGGCGGGCTGGAGCGCCTGGTGCTGGCCCACGCCCCGCAGCCGGCTCCGGTCCCGCACACCACCGCGGACCTGGCCACCACCTCGCCGGAGTCGCTGGCGCTGTCGAAGGAGCTGAAGCGGCGCGGCTTCGCCCACGTCGGCCCCACCACGATGTACGCGCTGATGGAGGCCATCGGCGTCTTCGACCCGCACCTGGTGGGGTGCCACCGGCGAGGTCTCAACGTCCGGTGACGTCCTCGGGGCGCCGGGGCCGGGGGACCCGGAGCACCTGTGGGGGCAGCCCCCACTCGTCGCGGCCGAGCCGGGAGACCGGCTCCAGGGCCGCGATCGCCGGGTGGTCGCCCTCGAGGGCCTCGGCGCGCACGGTGATCGCCACGACGTCGCCCAGGACCAGCGTGGAGTCGCCGAGCTCGATCGTCGAGTGCAGCCGGCACTCGATGGAGGCGGGGGAGCGGCGCACCCGCGGCGGGCGGACCTGCTCGCTGGGCTCCATCTCCACGCCGAGCGCCTCGGCCTCGTCGACCCCGTGGTCGAACGGCGCGCTGGTGCCGTTCGCCGCCTCGAGCAGCGGGCGGCTCACCAGGTTGACCACGAACTCCCCGGTCTCCCGGGCGTTGCGCAGGGTGTCCTTGGAGCCGACCGAGGTGAACTGCACGACCGGCGGCCGGGCGCAGGCGACAGTGAAGAACGAGTGCGGGGCCAGGTTGCCCCGCCCGTCGCCCGACAGCGTGGACACCCAGGCGATCGGCCGGGGCACCACCACCGCGGTCAGCAGCCGGTAGACGTTCACGTCGGGGTCGGCCGCGTCGAAGACCCGGCGCTCGCTGGTGGCGCTCACCCCGTCACCGTAGGCGTCGGGGCCACGGGCCGCCCCCTAGGTTGGTGGGCATGACGCGCGTGCACGCCTTCACCGACGACGCCCTCGGGGACCTGGACGCGGTCGGGATCGTCACCGCGCTGCACGCCCGCCGGGTCTCGGTCCCGGAGGTGGTGGAGGCCGCGATCGCCCGCACCACCAGCGTCGAGGACCGCCTCAACGCGGTCGCGTACGTCGCCTACGACCGGGCGCGGGCCGAGGCGCGGCACCCGCGCGGCGGCTACTTCGCCGGCGTGCCGACGTTCGTCAAGGACAACGTCGACGTCGCGAACATGCCCACCCAGCACGGCACCGACGCCTGGGTGGACGCGCCGCGCCGCCGCGACGGCGACCTCGCGCGGATGCTCCTCGCCACCGGCGTGGTGCCGCTGGGCAAGACCCGGCTCTCCGAGTACGGCCTGAGCGCGAGCGCCGAGCACCCCCGGCTGGGGCCGGTGCGCTCGCCCTGGTCGACCGAGCACATCGCGGGCGCGTCCTCGGCCGGCTCGGCGGCGCTGGTGGCGGCCGGGGCCGTCCCGCTGGCGCACGGCAACGACGGCGGAGGCTCGATCCGGATCCCGGCGTCGGTCAACGGGCTGGTCGGGCTGAAGCCGACCCGCGGCCGGCTCGCCCAGGACCGGCTCACCCGGGAGATGCCGGTGCGGATCGTCGCCGACGGCGTGCTGACCCGGACGGTGCGCGACACGGCGGCGTTCCTGCGGGAGGCCGAGAAGGTCTACCGGGCCCTGCACCTGCCCCCGATCGGCGACGTGCAGGGGCCCGGCCGCCGCCGGCTGCGGGTGGGGGTTCACACGGCCGGACCCGGCCGGTCCGCGACGCCGGAGGTGGCGAAACTCACGCTGGAGACCGCCGCGCTGCTCGCCGACCTGGGCCACCAGGTCGAGGAGGTCGCGATGCCGGCCACGCCCGGCTTCCGCGACGACTTCCTGCTCTACTGGTCCTTCCTGGCGACGATGCTGGTCAGCACCGGACGGCGGACCAACGGACCCACCTGGGACCCCACCCGGCTGGACGCGCTCACGCTCGGGCTGGCCCGTCGCGGTCGCCGCCAGCTGCACCGCGTGCCCGGCGCGATCCGCCGGCTGAAGCGGGCCCGGCGGGTCTCGGCCGCCTTCCACGAGCGGTACGACGTGGCGCTGATGCCCACCGTGGCGGGGCCGACGCCGCTGGTGGGGTACCTCGACCCGACCCAGGACGCGGAGCTGGTCCTGGACCGCCTGGAGGACTGGGTGGCGTTCACGCCCTGGCACAACGTGACCGGCGACCCGGCGCTCTCGCTGCCGCTCGCGACCGCCGCCGACGGGCTGCCGCAGGGGATGATGCTGGCCGCCGGCGCCGGCCGCGAGGGGACCCTGCTGGAGCTGGCGCTGGAGCTCGAGCAGGCCGCTCCGTTCGCCTCGATCCAGGCCGCATTCCGGGGCTGAGAACGCCCGGTGGGGGCCCGATTTTTCGTTCCGTCAGGGTCTGTGTATCGTTCTGCGTCGTTGCCCCTTTAGCTCAGTCGGCAGAGCGTCTCCATGGTAAGGAGAAGGTCTACGGTTCGATTCCGTAAAGGGGCTCTGGGTGAGGGTTGTGGCCGTCGATACACTGGCCGCACGCCTCAGCCCGTGTGGCGGGGTAGCTCAGGTGGTTAGAGCACACGGCTCATAATCGTGGTGTCGCGGGTTCGAGTCCCGCCCCCGCTACTCAGACCACCGAGCAGGACCCGCAGCAACTCTCGACCTCAAGGACTTTCCGTGGCCAGCAAGAGCTCCGACGTTCGCCCCAAGATCACGCTCGCCTGCGTGGACTGCAAGGAGCGCAACTACATCACCAAGAAGAACCGCCGCAACGACCCCGACCGTCTGGAGCTGGCGAAGTTCTGCCCGCGCTGCCGCGCGCACACCGCGCACCGCGAGACCCGCTGAGCGACCACTCTCGTCCGTTTCGACGACCCGCCCGATGACCTCGGGCGGGTCGTCGGCATTTCCAGCCGGCCCCGGCCGGGGTCCTAGGGTGTGCCCATGCCAGTCGACAGCTCCCTGGTCGGCCGGGTCTTCCCCGCGACCACGCCGTACGCCGTGTCCGAGGAGAAGGTCCGCGAGTTCGCCGCCGCCACCGGCACGCCGTACGCCGGCGGGCCGGCGCCCGCGACCTTCCCGATCGTGGTGGCGTTCCGCGCGATGAACGACTTCCTCGCCGCCGAGCAGGTCGACCTGTTCCGCATCGTGCACGGCGAGCAGAAGTTCGCCTACGCGCGCCCGGTGGTCCCCGGCGACGTGCTGAGCGCGACCCTGAGCGTCGCGAGCCTGCGTCAGATCGGCGGCAACGACATCATCGGCACCACCAGCGAGATCCGCGACGCCGCCGGCGACCTGGTCTGCTCGACCAGCGCCACCCTGGTGCACCGGGGCGAGGCGTGAGCGCGCTGGAGGCGGGCGCCTCCCTCGCGCCCCAGGAGTACGCCGTCACCCGCGCCGACCTGGTCCGCTACGCCGGGGCCAGCGGCGACTTCAACCCGATCCACTGGTCGGACCGGGTCGCCTCCGCGGTCGGCCTGCCCGGCGTGATCGCGCACGGCATGTTCACGATGGCGCTGGCCGCCCGCGCCGTCGCGGCCTGGACCGACGGCGCCGAGGTCGTCGACCTCGGCTGCAAGTTCACCAACCCGGTAGTGGTCCCCGACGACGACGGCGGCGTGGTGGTGCGGGTGGCCGGCACCGTGAAGTCGGTCGAGGACGGCCTGGTCACGATCGGCCTCGAGGTCACCTGCCAGGGTCAGAAGGTCCTCGGGATGCCGAAGGCCGTCGTCCGTGGCTGAGCTGCTGCGCACGCACACCACGCTGCGGGTCGGCGGGCCCGCGCGCCGCTGGGTCGTCGCCGCCGACGAGCGCGAGCTGGTCGCGGCCGTCGGCGAGGCCGACGAGCGCGGCGAGCCGCTGCTGGTCCTCGGCGGCGGCAGCAACCTGGTGGTGGCCGACGAGGGCTTCCCCGGCACCGTCGTGCAGGTGCGTCATGACGCGCTGCGCGTCGACCAGGACGGCGAGGGTCCCTCCTGCGGGGGCGTGAGCGTCACCGCGGGCGCCGGGCACGACTGGGACGAGCTGGTCAGCACCGCCGTCGAGAAGGGCTGGGTGGGCGTCGAGGCGCTGTCGGGGATCCCGGGCACCGTCGGCGCGACGCCGATCCAGAACGTGGGCGCCTACGGCCAGGAGGTCGCCCAGACCATCGCCTCGGTGCGGGTCTGGGACCGGCGGCTGCGCGGCGTGCGCACGTTCGCAGCCGCGGACTGCGGCTTCGGCTACCGCAGCAGCCGCTTCAAGGCCGACCCCGGGCGGCACGTGGTGCTCGACGTGACCTTCCAGTTCCGCCAGGGCGACCTCGGCGCTCCGGTGGCGTACGCCGAGCTCGCCCGCACCCTCGGGGTCGAGACCGGGCAGCGAGCGCCGCTGGCCGACGTCCGCGCTGCGGTGCTGGGCCTGCGCCGGGGCAAGGGGATGGTCCTGGACGCCGAGGACCACGACACCTGGAGCGCCGGCTCGTTCTTCACCAACCCGGTGCTGCCGCCCGCCGAGGTCCCCGAGGGTGCTCCGGCCTGGCCGCAGCCCGACGGCACCGTGAAGACCAGCGCCGCCTGGCTGATCGAGCACGCCGGCTTCACCAAGGGGTACGGCGGACCCGCCGCCTCGCTCTCCGCCAAGCACACCCTGGCCCTGACCAACCGCGGCGACGCCAGCGCCGCCGACGTCCTCGCGCTGGCCCGGGAGATCCGCGACGGCGTGCAGGCGCGCTTCGGGGTCCGGCTGGTCAACGAGCCGGTGCTGGTGGGCTGCGAGCTCTGAGGCGTCGCTCAGGCGGCGTACTCCAGCTGCACGGGCGGGCGCCACAGCTCGACGACGGGCGCCCTCGCCGGGGCGGGGGAGTGTGCCGGTGACCGAAGCCGCCGGGTGCCGGTGTGGTCGACGAGGTAGAGCCCGCCGTGGGGATCGCGCCACACGTAGATTCCGGGGAACGGCTGCTGAACGTCCCAGCCGCCGTGGGTCTTGACCCGGTGGTGCTGGGCGGTCAGCGGCCCGTAGTTCCCGATCCGGGACTGCCCGGGTGGCCCGCCGTCGTCGGGGGAGACGTAGGGCTCGGTGTGGTCGATCTGCCCGGGGCCGAGGGTGGAGCCCCAGGGGAAGACGTCCGCCGGGGTCATCAGCCGCACCGCGCGGCGGTGCCGGTCCGGGACCTCGTACGCGTCCACCGGCACCTGGCCCTCGATGTCCAGCACCGGCCGCACGGTGAACCGACAGCTCGGGCCGAGCACCCGCCGGATCCACGACTCCGTGACCGGACCGTGGCCCTCGAGCCGGGCAATCGCCTCCACCGGTCGGCCCTCCTGGTCGTGCTCGGTGACCAGACCGGCGGCGCCGCCGGCGAAGGCGTGGAGGTGCAGGGTCGCGGTCGGCATCAGGTCGCGCAGGTCGCGGTCGGCGGTCGCCGGGGTCCCGGCGGCCAGCAGGCGCACGGCGTGCACCCGCCGGTCGTCGGCGGGCAGGTCCTCCGACAGTCGGGCGGCGATCGCGGTGACGGCGGCGTCGAGCTGCGCGATCGTCGCGACGTCGGCGCGGACCAGGAACGAGGCCATCCCGTGCTGCTCGCCGTGCAGCCGCTTCGCGAAGCTCGCCCGCCGGGCCCGCTCCTCCCGGGCCCGGGCCAGCTCCGGGGCCGCGGCGGCCACCTTCGCCTCCACGAGCGCCTCGAACCGCGTCCACGGGATCCGGCCGTCCGCGGACTCCGCCACCGCGGCATCGACGTACCCCGCCTCGGCTGCCGAGAGCTCGCGGGTCCGGGCGGTGACGTGGCGCGCGTAGGACGCCCGCACCTCGCCGGCCCGCACGCGCGACCAGAGCATCGGGTGGCGGTGGTGGAGGTCCTGGGCGTCGGCGATCAGCTGGGACGTGGCGTACGTCGTCCGCCCGATCCGGGCGCCGAGGGTCGCGGCCGCGAACTCGGTCACCTCCGGGACCCCCCAGTAGCCGGGCCCGCTCCCGCCCGGGCCGCCCGGACTCGACGGGGTCGAGCCGGTCGGCGCAGTGCACCACCGCCCACTGGTTGGCCGCCCGGAGCAGGTCGACCTCCGCCCGCCGTGCGGCCTCGGCGCAGGACTCCGCGTAGTCGAGGATCTCGTCCTCGGCCATCGCCTCGAGTCCCTGCGGCTCGTCCATGAACTCATTCCAGCAGTGACCACCGACATTTCCGCGGGGTTGCGAGCAGCTGGAACCTTCAGTCCTCGAGCCTCTCACCTGGGCCGCGCTCCCGGCTTGGGAAGCCCCATCCGGCCCTGGGCGGCGGCCGGCACCGGCGATTAGCGTCGCGGCATGACCGTCTGGCAGCTGACGATCGACGCGAACGATCCTCGCCTCCTGGCACGGTTCTGGGCGCAGGCGCTCGGCTACCGCCCGGTCCCGCCGGAGGCACCGCGGACCACGTGGCACGCCCACTACCGCGCCCGCCTGGGCGACGACGCGGCGTTCGAGGACCGCCTCTTCGACCCGGCGGGGCTCGGCCCGCCGCTCTGGTTCCAGGAGGTGCCCGAGAGGAAGGCCGGCAAGAACCGGCTTCACCTCGACCTCTCTCCCACGGGCCGCGACGACGCGCTGCCGCTGGAGGCGCGCATCGGGATCGTCGAGGCGAGGGTGGCCGAGCTGGTCGGCCTGGGCGCCGGCGTGGCGAGCCGGGCGCGCGGCGACGACCCGGAGGATCCGTTCTACTACGTCGTCATGCACGACCCCGAAGGCAACGAGTTCTGCGTGAGCTGAGCGCCCTCACTGCGCCGGCGCGGCCAGCCATTCGTCGATGTCGGCCAGCACGGCGGAGCGCACGTCCTCGGGGGCCCGGGAGGCCCGCACCGACATCCGGGCGAGCTCGGCCAGCGTGGCGTCGTCCAGCTCGTGGGCGGCGCGCATCGTGGCGTACTGACCGGCCAGCCGCGAGCCGAACAGCAGCGGGTCGTCAGCGCCGAGCGCGACCGTGGCGCCGGCGGCCAGCAGCGTGGGCAGCGGCACCGACGTGAGGTCGGAGTAGACGCCGAGGGCGACGTTGGAGACCGGGCAGACCTCGAGCGCCACGCCCGCGTCGACGACCCGGGCCAGCAGGTCGGGGTCCTCCGCGGAGCGGACGCCGTGGCCGAGCCGGTCGGGGTGCAGCAGGTCCAGGCAGGTCTCGATGTGGCGCGGCCCGCGCAGCTCGCCGCCGTGCGGCACCAGCGCGAGCCCGGCCCGCTCCGCGATCCGGAACGCCCCGGCGAACTCGCTGGTGGAGCCGCGGCGCTCGTCGTTGGAGAGGCCGAAGCCGACCACGCCGCGCCCGGCGTACTGGGCGGCGAGGCGGGCCAGGGTGCGGGCGTCGAGCGGGTGCCGGGTGCGGTTGGCGGCCACCACCAGGGCCATCCCGAGCCCGGTGCGCTCGGAGGCGTCGCGAACGGCGTCCAGGACCAGGTCCGTGAACGCGGTGATGCCGCCGAACCGGGCGGCGTACCCGCTGGGGTCGACCTGGATCTCCAGCCACCGGCTGCCGTCGCGGACGTCGTCCTCGGCCGCCTCGAGCACCAGCCGGCGTACGTCGTCCTCGGTGCGCAGCACCGAGCGGGCCACGTCGTAGAGGCGCTGGAAGCGGAACCAGCCCTTCTCGTCGGCCGCCGAGAGCTCCGGCGGCCAGTCCTCGACCAGCGAGTCCGGCAGCACGATGCCGTCCCGTTCAGCGAGCTCCAGCAGGGTCCCGTGGCGCATCGACCCGGTGAAGTGCAGGTGCAGGTGGGCCTTGGGGAGCTGGCTCAGATCACGGGCCCGGTGTGCCCGGGAAGGCTGCTGCACGGGCGTCGAGGTCACCGCGCCATCGTAGGTGTGGCCCGGTACGTTTGGACGCGGCCTCGGTCCTACCCGTAGACTCCACGCTTGGTGGATTCCCACATGCTTCGGCATGCCCCGAGTCCACCGAAGGGCACTAGCTCAACTGGCAGAGCATCGGTCTCCAAAACCGAAGGTTGGGGGTTCAAGTCCCTCGTGCCCTGCGAGACAAACTGGTCGAAGACGGCCAGCCGGACGAACGAGATGAGGTGACGGCGTGTCGGACAGCAACGCAGTCCGCGGGCCCCGGGACGAGAAGGCGCGCAAGCGCACCGGACCGGCCACGTTCTACCGGCAGGTCGTCACCGAGCTGCGCAAGGTCGTCTACCCGACGCGCGACCAGCTGATCACGTACTTCTTCGTGGTCCTCGGGTTCGTGGTCGTGATGATGGCCCTGGTCTCGTTACTCGACCTGGCCTTCGGAAGGCTCGCCTTCTCGATCTTCACCGGGCCGAACCAGTAGTGACCACGTCCGCGACGGGCTGACCCGCGCGGCCAGAGCACCAGAATCGATGGAGCACCACGTGCCGGAGCAGCAGGACCCGTTCGAGGTCGACGAGACCCCCGAGGGTGACCTCGAGGACAAGTTCGGCCAGCCCGACGAGGGTGACGAGGTCGTGGCCGATCCTGCCCTCGACACCGAGGTGACCGACGAGGACACCGACGCCGCGATGGGCGTCGATGACGGCGCGAGCGCCGTCGACACCGACGTCGTCGAGCCCGCGGGCGACGAGTCCGAGGACTCCGCCGGCGAGGACGCCGACGAGGACGAGGACTCCGCCGACGAGGACGACCCGCTCGAGGCGTTCCGCCGCGAGCTGTGGGCCAAGCCCGGCGACTGGTTCGTGGTGCACACCTACTCCGGCATGGAGAACAGGGTGAAGTCGAACCTCGAGAACCGCATCATCTCCTTGAACATGGAGGACTACATCCACGAGATCGTGGTCCCCACCGAAGAGGTCGCGGAGATCAAGAACGGCCAGCGCAAGATGGTCAAGCGCACCGTCCTCCCCGGCTACGTCCTGGTCCGCATGGACCTCACCGACGAGTCCTGGTCCGCCGTGCGGCACACGCCGTCGGTCACCGGCTTCGTCGGGCACAGCCACCAGCCGGTGCCGCTGAGCATGAGCGAGGTCGAGAGCATGCTGGCCCCGGCCGTCGTCGCCAAGGCCGAGGCAGAGGCTGCCGCGGCCGGCACCGCAGCCCCCTCCGGTGGCGGGGCCACCACCGCCCGCAAGCCGGTCGAGGTCGCCGACTTCGACGTCTCCGACTCGGTCATGGTCGTCGACGGCCCGTTCGCGACGCTGCACGCGACGATCACCGAGATCAACGCCGAGGCCCAGCGGGTCAAGGCGCTCGTCGAGATCTTCGGCCGGGAGACCCCGGTCGAGCTGAGCTTCAGCCAGATCCAGCGGGTCTGAGGCCAGTACCGCACGCCCGGGCAGCACTCGCCGGGCTGCACTCGCACCACCGTGGCAGAGGACGAACGCTCCTCGTCATGACCACAGAACAGAAAGAGAAGCGCACATGCCTCCCAAGAAGAAGAAGATCGCTGCCCTGGTCAAGGTGCAGCTGCAGGCCGGCGCTGCCACGCCGGCCCCGCCGGTCGGTACCGCCCTGGGCCCGCACGGCGTCAACATCATGGAGTTCTGCAAGGCGTACAACGCCCAGACGGAGTCCATGCGCGGCAACGTCATCCCGGTCGAGATCACGATCTACGAGGACCGGTCCTTCACCTTCGTCACGAAGACCCCGCCGGCCGCGGAGCTGATCAAGAAGGCCGCCGGTCTGCAGAAGGGCTCCGGCGTCCCGCACAAGGAGAAGGTCGGCAAGCTCACCAAGGACCAGATCCGTGAGATCGCGCAGACCAAGCTGCCCGACCTGAACGCCAACGACGTCGACGCGGCGATGAAGATCGTCGAGGGCACCGCCCGCTCCATGGGCGTCACCACCGACTGACCCATCCCCCCGCACGACACACCTGTGGCAGGGCCGCGCTGGCCCGAGTGACCACACCTGGAAAGAAACGAGAGACCAGACATGCAGCGCAGCAAGACCTACCGCGCGGCGTCGGACACGTTCGACAAGGACGAGCTCTACGCCCCGCTGGCCGCGATCAAGATCGCCAAGGCCGCGAGCAAGAAGAAGTTCGACGAGACCGTCGACGTGGTCATGCGCCTCGGCGTGGACCCCCGCAAGGCTGACCAGATGGTGCGCGGCACCGTCAACCTGCCCCACGGCACCGGCAAGACCAGCCGGGTCCTCGTGTTCGCCAACGCCGACAAGGCCGAGGCGGCGCGTGAGGCCGGCGCCGACGTCGTCGGTGGCGACGAGCTGATCGAGAAGGTCAGCGGCGGCTGGCTCGACTTCGACGCCGTCGTCGCGACCCCCGACATGATGGGCAAGGTCGGCCGCCTCGGCCGCGTGCTCGGCCCCCGTGGCCTGATGCCGAACCCGAAGACCGGCACCGTCACGCCGGACGTCGCCAAGGCTGTCTCCGACATCAAGGGCGGCAAGATCGAGTTCCGGGTCGACCGGCACGCGAACCTGCACTTCATCATCGGCAAGGCCTCGTTCTCCGAGACCCAGCTCGCGGAGAACTACGCCGCGGCGCTCGAGGAGGTGCTGCGGCTCAAGCCGGCCAGCTCCAAGGGCCGCTACATCCGCAAGGTGACGGTCTCCACGACCATGGGCCCCGGCGTCCAGGTCGACCCGAACCGCACCAAGAACGTTGCGCTCGAGGACGACGCGCAGGCCTGACCTGCCGTACGCCACGCACGAGGCCCCGGTCACCTTTCGGTGACCGGGGCCTCGTCGTCGTGGGATGCGGGACCCCGGGGGCCCGGCGGGTCAGCCCGCGTCCGCGGCGAGCTTCTCCGCGGCGGCCAGGGCGACGCAGGTGGCCACGCCGGCCATGGCCGTCTCGACCTCGGGCAGCTGGGGGAAGGTCGGTGCCAGGCGGATGTTGCGGTCCCGGGGTCGTGTCCGTGCGGGAACGCCGAGCCGGCGGGGGTCAGTGCGATGCCGGCCTGGGCGGCGAGCTCGACGACCCGGGTGGCGGTGCCGTCCAGGACGTCGAGGTTCACGAAGTAGCCACCGGCCGGGTGGCTCCACTCCGCGACGTCGAGCCCGCCGAGACCCTGCTCCAGTGCGGTGTCGACCGCGGCGAACTTCGGCGCGATGATCTCGCGGTGGCGCCGCATCAGCGCGCGCACGCCCTCGGCGTCGCCGAAGAACTCCGCGTGCCGCAGCTGGTTGACCTTGTCGGGGCCGATCGAGGCCTTGCCGAGGTGCTGGAGGTACCAGGCCTTGTTGGCGGCCGACGCGGCCAGCACCGAGACCCCGGCTCCGGCGTAGGTGATCTTCGAGGTCGAGGCGAACAGGACCGGCCGGTCCGGGTTGCCCGCCCCGGCGGCCAGCGTGAGCACGTCGGCGCTGCGGGCCTCCTCGTCGGTCAGGTGGTGCAGCGCGTAGGCGTTGTCCCACATGATGCGGAAGTCCGGGGCGGCGGTCGGCATCGACACCAGCCGCCGGGCGACCTCGGGGGAGCAGACCGAGCCGGTGGGGTTGGCGTACGTCGGGACCAGCCACATGCCCTTGACCGCCGGGTCCTCGGCCACGAGAGCGGCGACCGCGTCCGGGTCGGGGCCGTCGGCGCGCATCGGCACCGTCACCATCTCGATGCCGAGGTCGGCGAGCAGTGCGAAGTGCCGGTCGTAGCCCGGCACCGGGCAGACGAACTTCACCACCGGCTCGTCCTTCCACGGGCGCTGCGAGCCGGGCCCGCCGTGCAGCACCATCGAGGTGATGACCTGGTGCATCAACGTCAGGCTGGAGTTGCCGCCGCAGACGACCTGGGCGACCTCGACGTCGAGGAGCTCGGCGAAGATCTCGCGCAGCTCGGCCAGGCCCTCGAGGCCGCCGTAGTTGCGGACGTCGGCGCCGGAACGGTCGCGGGTGGTGGTCGGGAGCCGCAACAGCGCATCGGAGAGGTCGAGCTGGGCCGGGGACGGCTTGCCGCGGGTGAGGTCGAGCTTCAGGCCACGGGCCTGCAGGTCGGCGTACTCGGCCTGCTTCGCCGTGCGGAAGTCGGCGAGCTCGTCGGAGGACAGGGAGCGGAGTGGGGCGCGCGACGTCATGGTCCGATCCTGCCAGCGCCGTCCACCCGGTGGGTCGGCGGTCCGATTTGGTGACCGGGCGGGTGCTGCGTACAGTCTGCACCTGAAACCAGAGACCGCCGGTTGTCATGCCGCATCAGCAGCACGACCGAAGGTTCCGCAGCAGCGGACGGCCAGCGCAGGTGAAGAGCCAGACCCGGGCCCCGGCCCGCAGTCCACGCCCTGAGCCTGTGCTCGGGGCGTTTGTCGTGTCGGGCCCTGTGCGGCGGTCTCCTAAGTACGGAAGGAGACCCATGGCGCGGGCAGACAAGCAGGCGGCCGTCGCGGATATCGTTGAGTCCTTCAACGGGTCCGCCGGTGCCGTGCTGACCGAGTACCGCGGTCTCACCGTGAAGCAGCTGCAGGAACTGCGGCGCTCCCTCGGCGAGAACGCCAACTACGCCGTGGTCAAGAACACGCTGGCCAAGCTGGCCGCCACCCAGGCGGACATCGACGGCTTCGACGACCTGCTGACCGGTCCCACCGCGATCGCCTTCATCAACGGCGACGTGGTCGAGGCCGCCAAGGGTCTGCGTGACTTTGCCAAGGCCAACCCCGCCCTTGTCATCAAGGGCGGCGTCCTGGACGGCAAGTTCCTCGACGCTGCCGAGGTCGCCAAGCTGGCGTCCCTCGAGTCGCGTGAGGTGCTGCTGGGCAAGATGGCTGGCGCGATGCTCGCGTCGCTCAGCCAGGCCGTCTACCTGCTCAACGCCCCGCTCGCGCAGGCTGCCCGGCTCGCCGGCGCCCTGCAGGCAAAGGCCGAGCAGGACCCCTCGATCCTCGCAGGTGGTGCCGGTACGCCGGTCGCCGCCGAGGAGGCCCCGGCCGAGGCTGCTGCCGCGGACGAGGCCCCCGCCGACGAGGCGGCCGAGCCGGCCGCCTCCGACGAGGGCGACACCGCCGAGGCCTGAGCTCCGCTCAGTCACGGCTACACCACCACCTGAAACCCCGGCCGGCCGCTCGACGGTCCCGGCCACCGAACGGAAGGAAACGCCATCATGGCGAAGCTCACCACCTCCGAGCTGCTTGACGCGTTCAAGGAGATGACCCTCATCGAGCTCAGCGAGTTCGTGAAGGAGTTCGAGGAGACCTTCGGCGTCACCGCCGCTGCCCCGGTCGCCGTTGCCGCTGCTCCCGCCGCCGGCGGTGGCGCGGGCGCCGAGGAGGCCGCTGCCCAGGACGAGTTCGACGTCATCCTGGAGTCCGCTGGCGAGAAGAAGATCAACGTCATCAAGGAGGTGCGCGCCCTGACCTCCCTCGGCCTGAAGGAGGCCAAGGAGCTGGTCGAGGCCGCGCCGAAGGCGATCCTGGAGAAGGTTGCCAAGGACGCTGCGGACAAGGCCAAGGAGGCGCTCGAGGGCGCCGGGGCCACCGTCACCCTCAAGTGACCCACGGCCGCCGGGCGTTCGCGCCCGCCGGCTGAGCACGACCGCCAGGGGCGGCCATCCGGAGACGGATGGCCGCCCCTGCGGCGTTTCTGGGGATCCCGCCGGTCACCCCCTGGACATGAGGTTTCCGTCACAATCACGCCGGGTATGCCGCGGAAGGCCGCGCCGAGGGCGCGGCCCCTGCATGTGACGACAACCACGTAGTGGCGTAACCTCCGGGCCGTACTGCCGTTGTTACTCGTCAGTGGGACACGTGTACGAACACGTGTTGATGCGGACAGCGGCGTGACGCACGGAGAGGGGACACGGCGTGGGCGTGGAGATCAGGGTGGACGACCTCACCAAGTCCTTCGGCAAGCAGCTGATCTGGGGCGGCGTCACGCTCACCATCCCCGCCGGCGAGGTCTCGGTGATGCTGGGCCCCTCGGGCACCGGCAAGTCGGTCTTCCTCAAGGCCCTCATCGGCCTGCTCAAGCCCGACCGGGGCTCGATCCTCATCGAGGGCACCGACATCGCGAGCTGCTCGGAGAAGGACCTCTACGAGATCCGCAAGCTCTTCGGCGTGCTGTTCCAGGACGGCGCGATGTTCGGCTCGATGAACCTCTTCGACAACGTCGCGTTCCCGCTGCGCGAGCACACCAGGAAGACCGAGTCCGAGATCCGTGCCGTGGTCATGGAGAAGATGGACCTGGTCGGCCTGGTGGGCGCCGAGACCAAGCTCCCCGGTGAGATCTCGGGCGGGATGCGCAAGCGCGCGGGCCTGGCCCGGGCGCTGGTCCTGGACCCCGAGATCCTCCTCATCGACGAGCCCGACTCCGGGCTGGACCCGGTGCGCACGTCGTTCATCAACCAGCTCTTCATCGACCTGAACGCCCAGATCGACGCGACGTTCCTGATCGTCACCCACGACATCAACACCGCCCGCACGGTCCCGGACAACATCGGCCTGCTCTACCACAAGCACCTGGCGATGTTCGGGCCCCGGGAGATGCTGCTCTCGTCCGAGGAGCCCGTGGTCCGCCAGTTCCTCAACGCCCAGACCGTGGGGCCGATCGGGATGTCGGAGGAGAAGGACGCCGACGAGCTCGCGGCCGAGCAGCACATCGCGATGCCGCCGCTGCCCCCGATCCCGCTCCAGCTCGAGCCGTCCAACGGCGTCCCGCGGCGCAGCCAGCGCGAGCCGGGTGCCTGGTGCCGCGAGCATGGCGTGACCCCGCCCCCGGGCTCCTTCTCGCCGCAGCTGGCCCTGACGGCGGGCGGCTGAGCGATGACCTCGACCACCACCCCCGGGTGCTCGCTCCCGTCGGCACCGCCGGCAAGCTCTTCGCGTTCGGCCTCGACGTCGCCCGCGCGCTGTTCCGTCGTCCCTTCCAGCTGCGCGAGTTCATCCAGCAGGCCTGGTTCATCGCCTCGGTGACGATCATCCCCACGGCGCTGGTCGCCATCCCTTTCGGCGCGGTCATCGCCCTGCAGGTCGGTGGGCTGATCAAGCAGTTCGGCGCCCAGTCCTTCACCGGGTCCGCCGCGGTGCTCGCCGTGGTCCGCGAGGCCGGGCCGATCGCCACCTCGCTGCTGATCGCCGGCGCCGCCGGCTCGGCGATCGCCGCCGACCTCGGCGCCCGCAAGATCCGCGAGGAGCTGGACGCGATGATGGTGCTGGGCATCGACCCGATCCAGCGCCTCGTCGTCCCACGGGTGCTGGCCTGCATGCTGATCGCGGTCTTCCTCAACGGCCTGGTCAGCGTCGTGGGCGTGGCCGGTGGCTACGTGTTCAACGTCGTGCTCCAGGACGGCACCCCGGGGGCCTACCTCGCAAGCTTCACCGCCCTGGCCCAGCTGCCGGACCTGTGGCAGGGGATGGTCAAGGCCCTGGCCTTCGGCCTGATCGCCGCGGTCGTCGCCTGCTACAAGGGGATGAACGCCAAGGGCGGCCCCAAGGGGGTGGGCGACGCGGTCAACGAGTCGGTCGTCATCACCTTCTTGCTCCTGTTCGTCGTCAACTTCGTGATGAGCGCGATCTACCTGCAGCTCGTCCCACCGAAGACGGGGTGATCCGGTGGCCAACCTGCGCGCCGTCTACGAACGGCCCCTGAAGTCCCTGGACGCCCTCGGCGCCCAGCTGGCGTTCTACGTCCGCGCGCTCGCGTGGACGCCCCGCACCGTGCGCCGCTACAAGGCGGAGATCCTGCGGATCCTCGCCGAGGTGACGCTCGGCTCCGGCGCGCTGGCCGTCATCGGCGGCACCGTGGGCGTGATCCTCGCGATGTGCTTCTTCACCGGCACCGAGGTCGGGCTGCAGGGGTACGCCGCGCTCAACCAGATCGGCACCGCGGCGTTCTCGGGCTTCCTCTCGGCGTACTTCAACACCCGCGAGATCGCGCCGCTGGTGGCTGCCATCGCCCTCGCCGCGACCGTCGGGTGCGGCTTCACCGCCCAGCTCGGCGCCATGCGCATCTCCGAGGAGGTCGACGCGCTCGAGGTGATGGCGATCCCGTCGCTGCCGTTCCTGGTCACGACGCGGATCATCGGCGGCCTGATCGCGATCATCCCGCTGTACGTCGTCGGGCTGCTCTCCTCCTACTTCGCGACCCGGCTGACCCTGACCACGTTCTTCGGCCAGTCCACCGGCACCTACGACCACTACTTCAACCAGTTCCTCCCACCCGAGGACGTGCTGTGGTCCTTCGGGAAGGTGATGGTCTTCGCGGTCGTGGTGATCCTCATCCACTGCTACCACGGCTACACGGCCAGCGGCGGCCCCGCCGGCGTGGGGATCGCGGTGGGCCGGGCGGTGCGCACCAGCATCGTGGCCATCAACGTCATCGACCTGATGCTGTCGATGGCGATCTGGGGGACGACGACCACGGTGAGGTTGGCCGGGTGAGCGCGCTGGTGCTGCGGACCCGGCTGCTGGGGATCGTGTTCCTGGCCTTCGTGGTCGGGGCGGTCTACCTCACCTACGCGACGTTCACCAAGAAGTTCACCGACTACGACCGGGTGACGCTGCAGACCTCGTCGATCGGGCTGCAGCTGCCCACCCGGGCCGACGTGAAGATCCGCGGGGTCATCGTCGGCGAGGTGCTCGACTTCGACACCACCGCCGGCGGCGCCGAGCTGACGCTGGGCATCTATCCCGACGAGCGCGCCACGATCCCGGCCAACGTCACCGGCGCGATCGTCCCGAAGACCCTGTTCGGCGAGAAGTACGTCTCGCTGGTGGTGCCCGAGCAGCCGGCCGCCAAGCCGATCCGGACCGGCCAGACGATCAAGCGGACCCGGGTCGCGACCGAGGTCGAGGCGGTCCTCTCCGACCTCTACCCGCTGCTGCGCGCGGTGCAGCCGGCGGACCTGAACCGGACCCTGAACGCGCTGGCGACCGCCCTCGACGGCCGGGGCGCCCAGCTCGGCGAGAGCATCGAGGTCCTCGACGGCTACCTGAAGCGCATCAACCCGGAGATCCCGGCCCTGGTCGAGGACCTCCGGCTGACCGCGGAGGTCTCCGAGATCTACGCGGACGTGCTGCCCGAGGTCGGGCAGATCCTCAAGGACACGATCAAGACGACCGGCACGCTCGAGGAGCGGGAGGGCGACCTCAACGCGCTGTTCACCGACGTGGGCGCCTTCGCGGGCACCACCCGGGACTTCCTGGCCGACAACGGCGACAACCTGGTGCGACTCGGCGAGGTCAGCGAGCCGGTGACCCGGCTGCTGGCCAAGTACGCGCCGGAGTACCCGTGCCTGCTGGAGGGCATCGTGGGCGCGGGCAACCTGCAGGCCGAGGCGTTCCGCGGCTACACCCTGCACATCGTGCTCGAGCTGCTGCCCAACCAGCCCCGGCCCTACGGTCCCGGGGACAAGCCGCGCTTCGGCGAGGACCGCGGGCCGACCTGCCTGCACCTGCCGAACCCGGGCGGCAGCCAGGAGAACCCGCTGCGCCGCCAGCCGAACATGGACGACGGCGTGGACCGGCCGACCGGGAAGGGCACCATGCGGGTCGCTCCCGACTACGGGCTGACCGGCGGCGACCGGGCCGGGACGGTGGCCGAGACCGAGCTGCTGCGCTCGCTGCTCGGCACCGCGTCCGGCACCCCGCCCGAGGACGTCGACGACCTGGGCGTGCTGCTGCTGGGTCCGATGGCCCGGGGCGCGGAGGTGTCGCTGCGATGAAGGTCCTCGACCGGCGCACCGGCGCCGACCTGGTCAAGCTCCTGGTGTTCTTCGTCGTGACGACGCTGGCCACCGGCGTGCTGGTGGTCGTCATCGGCAACCTCTCCTTCGCCGACAGCCGCGAGTACAGCGCCGACTTCGTCGACGCCACCGGGGTCGTGAAGGGCGACGACGTCCGGGTGGCCGGGGTCAAGGTCGGCAGCGTCAGCGCCGTCGAGATCGTCGACGACAGTCGTGCCCGAGTCACCTTCGACGTCGCCGAGGAGACCCGGGTCAGCGGGTCCACCCACGTCGCGATCCGCTACCGCAACCTGGTCGGGCAGCGGTACCTCACGCTGACCGAGGAGGTCGGCGACACCAAGCGGCTCGAGGAGGGGACCACGATCCCCGTCGGCCGGACCAAGCCCGCGCTCGACCTCACGGTCCTCTTCAACGGGTTCAAACCGCTGTTCCAGGCGCTCTCGCCCGCCGACCTCAACAAGCTCTCCTACGAGATCGTCCAGGTGTTCCAGGGCGAGGGCGGCACCCTGGAGAGCCTGCTGGGCCACACCGCCTCGGTCACGACCACCCTCGCCGACCGCGACGAGGTGATCAGTGCGCTGATCACCAACCTCAACGACGTGCTCGACCACCTCGGCGACCGCGACGAGCAGCTGTCCCGGCTGATCGTGAACTTCCGGACCCTGGTCGGCGGGCTCAAGGACGACCGCAAGGCGATCCTGGGATCCCTGGAGTCGATCTCGGCGCTCTCCACCGAGACCGCCGGGCTCGTCGAGGGGATCGAGGACCCGTTCGTCGAGGACGTCAAGCAGCTGCGCCGACTGACCGGCAACATCGCGAAGAACAAGGGCGAGCTGGACCGGGCCATGCAGGTGCTGCCGATCAAGCTGGAGAAGATCGGGCGCACCGCGACGTACGGGTCGTTCTTCAACTTCTACCTGTGCCACGTGGGCGGCCGGATCCGGCTGCCCGGCGGGATCGCACCATCCCTCAAGGTCAGCATCCCCTCGGAGAGGTGTGATCTCGGATGAGCTCCATCCCGTTCCGGGAGCGCAACCCGGTGGTGATCGGTGCGGTCAGCCTGACAGTCATCGCGCTGCTGATCGTCGGCGCGTTCCGGGCCCAGGACCTGCCGCTGATCGGCGGCGGCGACACCTACCGGGCCGCCTTCACGGAGTCGGGCGGGCTCAAGGCCGACGACGAGGTCCGGCTCGCCGGCGTGCGCGTCGGCAAGGTCGAGAAGGTCGAGCTGGACGGCGACCGGGTGGTGGCCACTTTCCGGATCAAGACCGACGCGACCTTCGGGGTCGACACCCGGGCCTCGATCCGGGTCAAGACGCTGCTCGGCGCGATGTACCTCGCGCTCGAGCCCGCGGGCGGCGGCCAGCTGGAGGAGGACAGCGAGATCCCCGTGGCCCGCACCACCTCGCCGTACGACGTGGTGGAGGCGTTCGAGGGCCTGGCGGAGACCGCCGAGGAGATCGACACCGACCAGCTCGCCGCCTCGCTGCGCACGCTGGCCGACCTCACCCGCAACACCCCCGAGGAGTTCCAGGCGGCGATCGAGGGTGTCTCGTCGCTCTCCACCAACATCGCTGCCAAGAACGGGCAGATCAACACGCTGCTGAAGAACCTGCGCCGGGTCTCGGGCGTCCTCGGCGAGCGCGACGACGACATCGTGGCGCTGATGAGGGACGCCGACGTGCTGTTCACCTCGCTGGTCGCGCGGCGTGAGGCAGTCCACGAGCTCCTGGTCTCCACCACCCGGCTCTCCAAGTCGCTGACCCGGCTGGTGACCAGGACCCGGGCCGACCTCGCGCCCGCCCTGGCCCAGCTCGAGAGCGTCGTGCAGGTGCTGAACAAGAACGAGGAGAACCTCGACAACAGCCTGCGGCTGATGGCGCCGTTCTACCGGGTCTTCTCCAGCACCCTCGGCGGCGGGCCCTGGTTCGACACCTACATCCAGAACATCCCGCCGGTGCCGGACCTGACCGCCGGCAACGGCGGCATCGAGGGGGGACTGCGATGAGCATGCTGCGACGCGCGGCGGCGCCGCTGGTGGTCCTGGCCCTGACCGTGGCCTTCGCGCTGACCGTCTTCGGCGGGGAGGAGCAGCGCACGCTGACGGCGCACTTCCCGCGCACGATCTCCATCTACGAGGGCAGCGACGTCCGCGTCCTGGGAGTGCCGGTCGGGGAGGTCGACACGGTGACGCCCTCGGGCACCGACGTGGTGGTCACCATGCACTACGACACCGACGTGAAGCTCCCCGCGGACGCGAAGGCGGTGATCGTCGCGCCGTCGCTGGTGGGGGACCGCTACATCCAGCTCACCCCGGCGTACGACGGGGGCAAGGTGCTGGCCGACGGCGCCACGCTCGACACCGACCGCACGGCGGTCCCGGTCGAGCTGGACCAGATCTACTCCAGCATCGACGACCTCACCGTCGCCCTGGGCCCGGACGGCGCCAACGCGGACGGCGCGCTGACCGACCTGCTGCGCAGCACCGCTGAGAACTTCGGCGGGCAGGGGGCCCGGGTCAACCAGACGATCAGGGACTTCGGGAAGCTCAGCACCACCCTGGACGACAACAAGGAGGAGCTGTTCGGCTCCGCCGCGGAGCTGGAGAAGTTCGTCGGCACGCTGGCCCGCAACGACCAGACCGTGCGCGGCTTCAACGAGTCGCTGGGCGAGGTCTCCACGATGCTCGCCGGCGAGCGGGAGGAGCTCGCGGCCTCGCTGGAGAACCTCTCCGGCGCCCTCGGCGAGGTGACGACGTTCGTGCGGGACAACCGGGCCAGCCTCGGGCGCAACATCAAGGGGCTCAACCGGGTCGCCAAGGTGCTGGTCAAGCAGCGCTCGGCCCTCGACGAGATCCTCCGGGCCGGCCCGCTGGCGCTGAACAACCTCTATCTCGCCTACAACCCGCAGACCGGGACCCTGGACACCAACCCGAACCTCGGGAACCTGGCCACCGAGATCGGGTCGAACCCGGCCCTGCTGCTGTGCAGCTTCGTGGCACAGGTCGACAAGACCGGCACCCTGTGCGACATCCTGGACACGATCCTGCCGCGCCCCGGGGCGCTGGCCGGCGACCGGGGCGCCGCCCGCGAGGAGCAGCCGGTCGACCCGAGCTTCGGCGGACTCGTGGAGGTCGTCGAATGAGGCCCCGGCGGATGCTGCGCACCGTGCTCGGCATGGTGGCCGGAGCGGTGCTGCTGACCGGCTGCGACTTCGACGTCTACCAGCTGCCGCTGCCCGGGGGGACCGACGTCGGCGACGACCCGATCACGATCACCGCCTCGTTCGTCGACGTGCTCGACCTGGTGCCCAGGTCGGCGGTCAAGGTCAACGACGTCAACGTCGGCGAGGTCCGGGAGGTCAGCCTCGACGGATACACCGCGGAGGTGACCCTCGAGCTGCGCGGGGACACCGAGCTGCCCGACAACGCCCGCGCCGAGATCCGGCAGACCAGCCTGCTCGGCGAGAAGTTCGTCTCGCTGAGCGCGCCGGAGAGCCCCAAGGGCGTGCTGGAGAGCGGGGACCGGATCGCGCTGGAGAACACCGGGCGCAACCCGGAGGTCGAGGAGGTGCTCGGCGCCCTCAGCCTGGTCCTCAACGGGGGCGGCATCGCCCAGCTCAAGAGCATCGCGAGCGAGATCAACCTCGCCCTGGACGGCCGGGAGGACTCCGCACGATCGGTGCTGACCCAGGTCGACCAGCTGGTCGGGACCCTGGACGCCAACAAGGCAGACATCGTGCGCGCCATCGAGTCGCTCAACCGGCTCGCGGTCTCCGTGCGCAAGCAGCAGGGGACCATCGACGCCGCGCTCGAGGAGCTGCCCAGCGCCCTGACCAGCCTCGACTCCCAGCGCGAGGACCTGGTCCGGATGCTCGAGGCGCTCGACGAGCTCGGCGACGTCGGCGTCGACGTCGTACGCCGGTCGAAGTCCGCGACCATCGCGACGGTCCGCAACCTCGAGCCGGTGCTCTCCGAGCTCGCGAACTCCGGTGACTCCCTGGTCAACGCGTTCCACGTCGCCTTGACCTACCCCTTCGTCGACGAGGTCGTCGGCCGGGACCCGCAGGTCGCCCGCAACCTGCACATGGGCGACTACACCAACCTCTCCATCGAGCTCGACATCGACCTCTCGCTCGGCATCACGCCCGGCGCGGAGCTGCCCGAGCTGCTGCCCAGCGACGTCGCGCCCGGCACGATCGTGCGCAACGTCCTCGACTGCCTGGCCAGCGCGGACTTCAACGGCGAGGAGTGCAAGAAGGTGCGCGGCAACCTGCAGGCGCTGCTCACGCTCAGGGAGGAGTGCCAGAAGCCGGCGAACCGCGACACAGTGGTCTGCCGGATCCTCAACCAGGTCCCCGGCCTCCCGACGCTGAAGGGGGTGCCGACGCTGCCCGAGCTGACCGGCGACCTCGCCGGCGGGCTCGGCCGCAACCGGCCCGCGCCCGGCGCCGGGGGCGCGGTGGTGGGGCGCGGCCTCACCGGCGACCAGCTGCGCCAGTCCTTCGACCCGGCGCTGGTGGATCTGCTGGTGCCCGGGCTGATCGCCTCCGAGTCGGCGCCGCCGGCCCGGACGAAGCGGAAGGAGGCCCGATGATCACGCGCCGCACCCGGCTCCAGCTGCTGGTCTTCGCGATCATCACGCTGGCCGGCGTCTCGTTCGTCGGGGCCCGCTACGCCGACCTGGACCGCTTCTTCGTCGACGACTCCTACACCGTGCTCGCGCAGTTCACCGAGTCCGGCGGGATCTTCGCGGGTGCCGAGGTGACCTACCGCGGGGTGGGGATCGGCCGCGTCGACGAGCTCGAGCTCACCGAGCAGGGCGTCGAGGTGCACCTGGAGATCGAGGACGAGTACGACGACATCCCCGCCGACACGCTCGCGGTCGTCGGCAACCGCTCCGCCGTGGGGGAGCAGTACGTCGAGCTGCAGCCGCAGGTCGACGCCGGCCGGGCGCTGCGCGACGGCTCCCGGATCCGGGCGGCCGACACCCGCACCCCGGTCGCGACCGAGAAGCTCCTCGGCGACCTGAGCCGGACCGTCGCCTCGGTCGACCAGGACGCGCTGCGCACGACGGTGACCGAGCTCGGCACGGCCTTCGGCGGCACCGGCCCCGACCTGCAGCGGATCATCGACACCGGCACGTCGTTCATCGAGACCGCCAACGCCAACTTCGACCTGACCACGGCCCTGATCCGCGACGCCAACACGGTCCTGCAGGGCCAGGCCGACTCCGAGAGCTCCCTGCGCACCTTCGCCCGGGACCTGTCGCTGTTCACCGGCACGCTGGCCGGGTCCGACCGCGACCTGCGCCGCCTCATCGACACCGGGTCCAGCGCGGCCAACCAGCTGCGCACGTTCCTGGAGGAGAACGAGGTCGAGCTCGCCGGGCTGATCAACGACGCGCGCACCAGTGGCGAGGTGGTCCAGAAGAACCTCCCCGGCGTCGAGCAGCTGCTGGTGGTCTACCCCTACATCGTGGAGGGCGGCTTCACGGTGGTCTCCAAGTCCCCGGGCACCGGCCTGTACGACGCCCACTTCGGCCTGGTGCTCACCACCAACCCGGCCTGCCTCGAGGGCTACGAGGGCACCGACCGACGGATCCCGCAGGACGGGGAGAACC
The DNA here is from genome assembly GCF_003710085.1 of Nocardioides pantholopis. Taxonomy (NCBI): domain Bacteria; kingdom Bacillati; phylum Actinomycetota; class Actinomycetes; order Propionibacteriales; family Nocardioidaceae; genus Nocardioides; species Nocardioides pantholopis. Next base: position 494,779 of record NZ_CP033324.1, read on the forward strand.
GCCCGATGAACACCGCGGCCGGCTGCACCGAGCCGGCCGAACGGACCAACGCCCGCGGCGCGCAGAACCTCGCGCCGCGCGCCGGCGCCGACTACGACGGGACCCCTGTCGCGGCCCTGGACCCCCAGTCCGGCACGATCACCTGGGGCGCCAAGGCGGAGCGGCTGGCCCGCGGGTCGGGCAGCGCAGCGCCGGCCTCACTCGGAGAGGATTCCTGGAAGTGGCTCTACCTCCAACCCCTGACCTCGACGACGCCGTGACCACCGACGAGGTCGCGGCGGCGCCGACCCCAGCCGCGCCGGCGCCGGCGCGACCCGACCGGCTCCGGCCGGTCCTGCTCGCGGTGCTCGTGCTCGCGTTCCTGGCCTCGCTGGGCACGCTGGGCTGGCTCGGCGTCGAGCAGGCCCGCGGCGACCGCGACGGCGGACGCGAGCGGCAGGCCCAGCGCGAGGAGGCGATGTCGCAGGCGCGGCAGTTCATGCTCCGCAACCAGACCTACGGCCCGGACCAGCTCGACGAGGCCGGCCAGCTCGCCGAGTACCGCCGGCTCAACAAGGAGATCATGACCCCGAAGTTCTACGCGGAGTTCGAGAAGGCGGCCACGGCGGCCGACCAGCTCGCGAAGGAGTCCGGCGTGAGCCGGAGCGTCGAGGTGCTCGGCGTCGGGGTCGAGACGCTGGACGACGACTCGGGCACCGTCCTGGTCACCGGCCAGATCAGCACCCGCTACCTGGACGCGAAGGGCAAGGACGTCTCGGCGGGCGAGGACCTGTTCCGGGTGGTCGTGGACCTCGTCGACTCCGACGGCACCTGGCTGGTCGACGACTTCGCCCAGGTCTCGAAGGCGGAGCAGTGAGCGCGGGACCGGGGAGCCGGGCGGTCAGCCCCGCGACCCCGTCCTGGTACGACCTCCTCGACGTGGACCCGTCGGCGAGCGAGGCCGAGATCCGGGCGGCCTGGAAGGCGGCGATCGCCGACCTGGACCCGACCGACCGACGCTTCCGGGTGCACAACCAGGCCGCGGAGGTGCTGCTGGACGGCGAGCGTCGCGCGGCGTACGACGCCGAGCTGGCCGCGGCTGCCCAGGCAGCCCAGGCAGACGAGGCAGCCCAGGCAGACGAGCCCGTCCAGCCCGTGGAGCCGGCGGACCCCGAGGACACGGACCCGGTGGGGGAGCCGGCCGGACGCCGCCGGGTGCCGGGGGCGCTGCTGGCCGTGCTCGCCGTGCTGACACTGGTCTGCGCGGGGGCGAGCCTGTGGCTCTGGCAGGAGCGCGACGCCTCCGACAGCGAGGTCGAGGCGGCCACCAGCGCCGCGCGGGCGGCTGCCGAGACCGCCGTCGTACCGGTGCTCTCCTACGACGCGGCCGCGCTGGAGGAGTCCCGCGAGGCCGCGGTGTCCTACCTCACCCCCTCCTACCGCAAGGAGTACGAGCAGTTCTTCGGCGGCGTGATGGAGGAGAACGCCCCGCGCACCGGCACCGTGGTGGAGGCCTCCGTGATCCGCTCGGGCATCGTGCGCTCGGGGGAGGACCGCGCCGAGGTGCTCGTGGTGGTGGACCAGGCCACGACCAACAAGGCGGCCAAGGAGCCCACGGTCATCAAGTACTGGGTCACCGTGGAGATGGCGCGCGTGGCCGGGGACTGGCTCGTCGACGGGATGAAAACCCGCGCCTGAGGCCGCGACACGCCCGGGCGACCGGCCGTGCTGCTTGACCTGTGCGCGCCGGGGACGCATCATCTTCCGCAGAACCGGCAGCTCCGGGCCCGCGGGATTGTCGCGCGCCCTCGCATAGGGTATCGTTGCGCTTTGCGCCTGCCCTCAGATGCTTGTCTCCTGCCCGGTGGATGACCTAGTGGTGGGTGGCGCCATCTCACAGTGCGACCCCGTCGAAGGACACCTGTTGGCCACGCGCAGCACCTCCGGTAACCCCCGCCGCATCTCTTTCAACAAGATCCAGGACCCCATCGAGGTCCCCCAGCTCCTCGCTCTCCAGACCGACAGCTTCGACTGGCTCGTCGGCAACGAGAAGTGGGAGGCCACCGTCGAGCGCCGCCGCGCCGAGGGTGAGGACGTCTCCAGCAAGTCCGGTCTCCAGGAGATCTTCGAGGAGATCTCCCCGATCGAGGACTTCTCCGAGACGATGTCGCTCTCGTTCGAGAACCCGGTCTTCTACGACCCCAAGTACACCGTGGACGAGTGCAAGGAGAAGGACTTCACCTACTCCGCTCCGCTCTACGTCTCCGCGGAGTTCACCAACAACGACACCGGTGAGATCAAGGGCCAGACGGTCTTCATGGGCGACTTCCCGCTCATGAGCGACAAGGGCACCTTCATCATCAACGGCACCGAGCGCGTCGTGGTCAGCCAGCTGGTCCGCAGCCCCGGCGTCTACTTCGAGCGCTCCGCGGACAAGACCTCCGACAAGGACATCTACACCGCGAAGATGATCCCGAGCCGCGGCGCGTGGCTGGAGTTCGAGATCGACAAGCGCGACCTGGTCGGCGTCCGCCTGGACCGCAAGCGCAAGCAGAACGTCACCGTGCTGCTCAAGGCCCTCGGCTGGACCAACGAGCAGATCCGCGAGGAGTTCGGTGAGTACGAGTCGATGATGCTGACCCTGGAGAAGGACAACACCCAGGGCCAGGACGACGCGCTGCTCGACATCTACCGCAAGCTGCGCCCGGGCGAGCCGCCGACGCGCGAGGCCGCGCAGACGCTGCTGAACAACTACTACTTCAACCCCAAGCGCTACGACCTGGCCAAGGTCGGTCGCTACAAGATCAACAAGAAGCTCGGGCTGACCGAGGCCTTCGACCAGCAGACGCTGACCGTCGACGACATCGTCGCCGCGATCCGCTACATCGTCGCGCTGCACGACGGCCGCCAGCAGGTCGAGGCGCCCCAGGGCGCCCTCGACATCGCGGCCGACGACATCGACCACTTCGGCAACCGCCGGATGCGCACGGTCGGCGAGCTGATCCAGAACCAGCTGCGCACCGGCCTGGCCCGGATGGAGCGCGTGGTCCGCGAGCGGATGACGACCCAGGACGTCGAGGCGATCACGCCGCAGTCGCTGATCAACATCCGCCCGGTCGTGGCGGCGCTGAAGGAGTTCTTCGGCACCTCCCAGCTGAGCCAGTTCATGGACCAGACCAACCCGATCGCGGGCCTGACGCACAAGCGTCGCCTCTCCGCGCTCGGCCCGGGCGGTCTGTCCCGTGACCGCGCCGGCATGGAGGTCCGCGACGTGCACCCGTCGCACTACGGCCGCATGTGCCCGATCGAGACGCCGGAAGGCCCGAACATCGGCCTGATCGGCTCGCTGGCCTCCTACGGCCGGATCAACCCGTTCGGCTTCGTCGAGACGCCGTACCGCAAGGTCGAGAACGGCCGGGTCACCGACCAGATCGACTACCTGACCGCCGACGACGAGGACCGCTTCGTCATCGCCCAGGCCAACGCGGCGATCGACGACGAGGGCACCTTCGTCGAGGAGCGGGTCCTGGTCCGCCAGCGCGACGGCGAGGTCTCCGAGATCCTGGCCGACGAGGTCGACTACATGGACGTCTCGCCGCGCCAGATGGTGTCGGTCGCGACCGCCCTGATCCCGTTCCTCGAGCACGACGACGCCAACCGCGCGCTGATGGGCGCCAACATGCAGCGCCAGGCCGTGCCGCTCATCAAGAGCGACAGCCCCCTGGTCGGCACCGGCATGGAGTACCGCGCCGCGGTCGACGCCGGCGACGTGGTCACCGCCACGAAGGCCGGTGTGGTCAAGGACGTGTCCGCCGACGTCGTGGAGACGATGAACGACGACGGCACCTACTCCACCTACCGGCTGGCGAAGTTCCGTCGCTCCAACCAGGGCACCTGCATCAACCAGCGCCCGCTGGTGAGCGAGGGCGACCGGCTCGAGGTCGGCAGCCCGATCGCCGACGGTCCGTGCACCGACGACGCCGAGATGGCGCTGGGCACGAACCTCCTCGTGGCGTTCATGCCCTGGCAGGGCCACAACTACGAGGACGCGATCATCCTCAGCCAGCGGCTGGTGCAGGAGGACTACCTCACCTCGATCCACATCGAGGAGCACGAGGTCGACGCCCGCGACACCAAGCTCGGCCCCGAGGAGATCACCCGGGACATCCCGAACGTCTCCGAGGAGATGCTGGCCGACCTCGACGAGCGCGGCATCATCCGCATCGGCGCCGAGGTCACCACCGGCGACATCCTGGTCGGCAAGGTCACCCCGAAGGGCGAGACCGAGCTGACCCCCGAGGAGCGCCTGCTGCGCGCGATCTTCGGCGAGAAGGCCCGCGAGGTCCGCGACACCTCGATGAAGGTGCCGCACGGCGAGTCCGGCACGGTCATCGGCGTGCGCGTCTTCGACCGCGAGGAGGGCGACGAGCTGCCCCCGGGCGTGAACCAGCTGGTCCGCGTCTACGTGGCGCAGAAGCGCAAGATCTCCGTGGGCGACAAGTTCGCGGGTCGCCACGGCAACAAGGGCGTCATCGCGAAGATCCTGCCGATCGAGGACATGCCGTTCATGGAGGACGGCACCCCGGTCGACGTGATCCTCAACCCGCTGGGCGTCCCGCGCCGGATGAACATCGGCCAGATCCTCGAGCTGCACCTGGGCTGGCTGGCCAAGCAGGGCTGGGACCTCAACCTCTCCGACGACCCCGCGGACTCGGACTGGAAGCAGCGCCTGATCAAGATCCACGCGGACAAGGCCGAGCCGAACACCAAGGTCGCGACCCCGGTGTTCGACGGCGCCCGCGAGGACGAGATCACCGGCCTGCTCGGCTCGACCATCCCGAACCGCGACGGCAACCGGATGATCAACGAGACCGGCAAGGCCAACCTGTTCGACGGCCGCTCCGGCGAGCCGTTCCCGGACCCGGTCTCGGTCGGCTACATGTACATCCTGAAGCTGCACCACCTGGTGGACGACAAGATCCACGCGCGCAGCACCGGCCCCTACTCGATGATCACGCAGCAGCCCCTGGGCGGTAAGGCCCAGTTCGGCGGCCAGCGGTTCGGTGAGATGGAGGTCTGGGCGATGGAGGCGTACGGCGCCGCCTACGCCCTGCAGGAGCTGCTCACGATCAAGTCCGACGACGTCCCCGGACGCGTCAAGGTCTACGAGGCGATCGTCAAGGGCGAGAACATCCCCGACTCCGGCATCCCCGAGTCGTTCAAGGTGCTCGTCAAGGAGATGCAGTCGCTGTGCCTGAACGTCGAGGTGCTCAGCCAGGACGGCAGCAGCATCGAGCTGCGTGACGCGGAGGAGGACGTCTTCCGCGCGGCGGAGGAGCTCGGCATCGACCTGTCGCGTCGCGAGCCCAGCAGCGTCGAAGAAGTCTGAGGAGTGCGGCCGCCCGCCTTCGGGCGGGCGGCCCGCCCCCAGTCCACAAGCTTTGATTCAGAACTAACGAAGGACAACAGCCATCGTGCTTGATGTGAACTTCTTCGACCAGCTTCAGATCGGCCTGGCCACCGCGGACGACATCCGTACCTGGAGCCACGGCGAGGTCAAGAAGCCGGAGACCATCAACTACCGCACGCTCAAGCCCGAGCGTGACGGCCTCTTCTGCGAGAAGATCTTCGGTCCCACCCGGGACTGGGAGTGCTACTGCGGCAAGTACAAGCGAGTCCGCTTCAAGGGCATCATCTGCGAGCGCTGCGGCGTCGAGGTGACCCGGTCCAAGGTGCGTCGTGAGCGGATGGGTCACATCGAGCTGGCCGCGCCGGTCACCCACATCTGGTACTTCAAGGGTGTTCCCAGCCGGCTCGGCTACCTGCTCGACCTCGCCCCGAAGGACCTGGAGAAGGTCATCTACTTCGCGGCGTACATGATCACCGACGTCGACGAGGACGCCCGCCACCGCGACCTGTCCTCCCTCGAGGGCAAGGTCGGCCTGGAGCGCGAGCGCCTCGAGAAGCGCCGGGACCAGTCGCTGGAGGACCGCTCCAAGAAGCTCGAGGAGGACCTCGCCCAGCTCGAGGCCGAGGGCGCCAAGGCCGACCAGCGCCGCAAGGTCCGCGACGGCGCCGAGCGGGAGATGAAGCAGCTGCGCGACCGTGCGCAGCGCGAGATCGACCGTCTCGAGGAGGTCTGGAACACCTTCAAGACGCTCAAGGTCCAGGACCTCACCGGTGACGAGATGCTGTACCGGGAGATGAAGAACTGGTTCGGCAAGTACTTCGAGGGCCACATGGGCGCCACGGCGATCCAGAAGCGCCTGCAGTCCTTCGACATCGAGGCCGAGATCGAGTCGCTGCGCGACACGATCGCCAACGGCAAGGGCCAGAAGAAGGTCCGCGCCCTCAAGCGCCTCAAGGTCGTCGACGCGTTCCGCAAGACCGGCAACAAGCCCCAGGGCATGGTCCTCGACGCCGTCCCGGTCATCCCCCCGGACCTGCGTCCGATGGTGCAGCTCGACGGTGGCCGCTTCGCGACCTCCGACCTCAACGACCTGTACCGCCGCGTGATCAACCGGAACAACCGGCTCAAGCGGCTGCTCGACCTCGGCGCGCCCGAGATCATCGTCAACAACGAGAAGCGGATGCTCCAGGAGGCCGTCGACTCGCTGTTCGACAACGGCCGTCGTGGTCGCCCCGTCACCGGCCCGGGCAACCGGCCGCTGAAGTCGCTCTCCGACATGCTCAAGGGCAAGCAGGGTCGCTTCCGTCAGAACCTGCTCGGCAAGCGCGTGGACTACTCGGGCCGTTCGGTCATCGTCTCCGGTCCGCAGCTGAAGCTGCACCAGTGCGGTCTGCCCAAGCAGATGGCGCTGGAGCTGTTCAAGCCGTTCGTGATGAAGCGCCTGGTCGACCTGAGCCACGCGCAGAACATCAAGTCCGCCAAGCGGATGGTCGAGCGCGCCCGTCCGGTCGTGTGGGACGTGCTCGAGGAGGTCATCACCGAGCACCCGGTGCTGCTGAACCGGGCACCCACCCTGCACCGCCTCGGCATCCAGGCCTTCGAGCCCCAGCTGATCGAGGGCAAGGCCATCCAGCTGCACCCGCTGGTCTGCACCGCGTTCAACGCGGACTTCGACGGTGACCAGATGGCCGTGCACCTGCCGCTGTCCGCCGAGGCCCAGGCCGAGGCGCGGATCCTGATGCTCTCGACCAACAACATCCTCAAGCCCTCGGACGGCCGTCCGGTGACCATGCCTACCCAGGACATGATCATCGGCCTGTTCTTCCTGACGGCCGACCGCACCGACCAGCCCGGCGAGGGGCGCTCCTTCTCCTCGCAGGCCGAGGCCATCATGGCCTTCGACCGGGCCGAGATCTCGCTGCAGTCGCGGGTCCGGATCCGTCTCGAGGGCGTCGTCCCGTCCGCTGACGTCGTGGTTCCCGAGGGCTGGCAGCCCGGCGACGCGCTGGTGCTCGACACCACGCTGGGCCGCTCGATCTTCAACGACACGCTGCCCTCCGACTACCCGTACGTGAACTACGAGGTCGGCAAGAAGCAGCTGGGCGCGATCGTCAACGACCTGGCCGAGCGCTACACCAAGGTCGAGGTCGCGGCGTCGCTGGACGCGCTGAAGGACAACGGCTTCCACTGGGCCACCCGCTCGGGTGTCACGGTCTCGATCGACGACGTCACCACGCCGCCGGACAAGGCCGAGATCCTCTCCGGGTACGAGGCCCAGGCCGCGAAGGTCCAGAAGCAGTTCGAGCGCGGCCTCGTCACCGACGAGGAGCGCCGCCAGGAGCTCGTCGAGATCTGGACCGAGGCCGGCAAGCGCGTCGGTGACGCGATGGAGAAGGCCTTCGACCGGGCGAACCCGATCTACATGATGGTCGACTCCGGCGCCTCCGGTAACTTCAACCAGATCCGTCAGGTCGGCGCCATGCGTGGTCTGGTGGCCAACCCGAAGGGCGAGATCATCCCGCGCCCGATCAAGGCCAACTTCCGCGAGGGCCTCTCGGTGCTCGAGTACTTCATCTCGACCCACGGTGCCCGCAAGGGTCTGGCCGACACCGCGCTGCGGACGGCCGACTCGGGCTACCTGACCCGCCGGCTGGTCGACGTCTCCCAGGACGTCATCATCCGCGAGGACGACTGTGGCACCGAGCGCGGCCTGCCCAAGCGGATCGGCGACCTCGTCGAGCGCGACAACGGCTCGGTCGTGGTCAAGAACGAGAACGCCGAGACCGCTGCGTACGCCCGCACGGCGGCCGTCGACGTGGCCCACCCGAAGACCGGCGAGATCCTCGCCGCGGCGGGCGACGACCTCGGCGACGTCAAGATCGGCGAGCTGGTGGCCGCCGGGATCGAGGAGGTCAAGGTCCGCTCGGTCCTGACCTGCGAGGCCCGCACCGGCACCTGCGCGAAGTGCTACGGCCGCTCGCTGGCCACCGGCAAGCTCGTCGACATCGGCGAGGCGGTCGGCATCATCGCCGCCCAGTCGATCGGTGAGCCCGGCACGCAGCTGACCATGCGTACCTTCCACACCGGTGGTGTGGCCTCCGCTGACGACATCACGCAGGGTCTGCCCCGCGTGGTCGAGCTCTTCGAGGCCCGCTCGCCCAAGGGTCGTACGCCGATCGCCGAGGCCGCAGGCCGGGTCGAGATCGAGGAGACCGACAAGGCCCGCAAGGTCCTGGTCACCCCCGACGACGGCTCCGAGGTCCAGGAGTACCCCGTCTCGAAGCGCTCGCGCCTCAACGTCGAGGACGGCGAGCACATCGAGGTCGGCCACCACCTGACCTCCGGCACGCCCGACCCGCAGGACGTCCTGCGGATCCTCGGGGTCCGGCGGGCCCAGGAGCACCTCGTCGACGAGGTGCAGGAGGTCTACCGCAGCCAGGGCGTGTCGATCCACGACAAGCACATCGAGATCATCGTGCGGCAGATGCTGCGCCGGGTCACGGTGATCGAGTCCGGTGACACGAACCTGCTGCCCTCCGACCTGGTCGACCGGGCCCTGTTCGAGGAGGAGAACCGTCGCGTGGTCTCCGAGGGCGGCAAGCCGGCCTCGGGTCGCCCGGTCCTCATGGGCATCACGAAGGCCTCGCTGGCCACCGAGTCGTGGCTCTCGGCCGCCTCCTTCCAGGAGACGACCCGGGTGCTCACCGACGCGGCCATCCACGGTCGCTCGGACTCGCTGCGCGGCCTGAAGGAGAACGTGATCATCGGCAAGCTGATCCCGGCCGGCACCGGCCTGGAGCGGTACCGCAACATCCGGGTGGAGCCGACCGAGGAGGCGCGCGCCGCGGCGTACTCCGTCTCGGGTTACGACTCCTACGACTACGAGTTCGGTGGTCCCGCCGGGGGCACCGCCGTGGCCCTGGACGACTTCGACTTCGGTTCCTACCAGAACTGAGTCCGGTCCCCTAGCAGTACCGAACGGCCCCGTCCCGCCAGGGACGGGGCCGTTCGGCATTCGCCGTGGCAGCCCGGGGGAGCGGTCCGGATGCCGGGGCGCTCGGGCGTGCCTGCGACAATCGGGGCGTGAGCAAACCCGTCAAGACCGACGTGCTCGTCGTCGGCGCCGGCCCCGCCGGGTCCGCCGCGGCAGCCTGGGCCGCCCGCTCCGGGGCCGACGTGGTCCTGGCCGACGCCGCCGTCTTCCCGCGGGACAAGACCTGCGGCGACGGGCTGACGCCGCGCGCGATCGCCGAGCTGTGCCTGCTCGGACTCGAGGACTGGCTGCGCGCCCACACCGTCAACCACGGGCTGCGCGCCCACGGGTTCGGCCAGACGCTCCTGCTGCCCTGGCCCGGCGGCACGCTTCCCGACTGGGGCTCCGCGGTCCCGCGCACCGAGCTCGACGACCACCTGCGCACCACCGCCACCAAGGCCGGTGCGCTCGCGATCGACGGCGCCCGCGCGGTCGACGTGCGCCGCAACGGCGACCAGGTGGCCGCCGTCGTCTTCCGCAGCGGCGAGGAGACCTTCGAGATCGCCTGCGAGCGGCTCGTCGTCGCCGACGGCGTCCGCTCCCCGCTGGGCAAGCTGCTGGGCCGCGAGTGGCACCGCGAGACCGTGTACGGCGTGGCCGGCCGGTCCTACGTCGCCTCCACGCAGAGCGACGACCCGTGGATCAGCTCGCACCTGGAGCTGCGCGACCCCGCGGGCCAGGTGCTGTCCGGCTACGGCTGGATCTTCCCGCTCGGCACCGGCGAGGTGAACCTCGGCGTCGGCACCCTCGCGACCGCGAAGCGGCCTGCCGACATCGCGGTCAAGCCGCTGATGCGGCACTACGCCGAGCAGCGCCGCGACGGGTTCGGGCTCTCCGGCGAGCTGCGCGCCCCCACCTCCGCGCTGCTGCCGATGGGCGGGGCGGTCTCCGGAGTCGCCGGCGCCAACTGGGCACTGATCGGCGACGCCGCCGGCTGCGTGAACCCGCTGAACGGCGAGGGGATCGACTACGGCCTGGAGACCGGCCGGCTGGTCGCCGGGTTGCTGGCCGAGGACGCGGACCTGGCGACCGCGTGGCCTGCGGTGCTGCGCGAGCACTACGGGGAGTCGTTCTCGATCGCCCGCCGGCTGGCCGGCATCGCCACGGTGCCGCGGGTGCTGCCGACGCTGGGTCCGGTCGGGATGCGCTCGGGGGCCCTGATGACGCTGGCGCTGCGGTGGATGGGCAACCTCGTCACCGAGGAGGACCGCGACGCGGCCGCCCGGGTGTGGCGCTGGGCGGGGCGCCGCTCGCTGGCACGCGACCACCGTCCGCCGTTCTCCTGACCGCCCCCTAGGTTGAGGTCATGAGCCCGCCCCCGCCGGTCCAGCGCCTCGCGGCGTACGCAGTGATCCTCCGGGACGACCAGATCCTGCTCAGCCGCCTGGCCGCCCGCATCAGCGAGAGCGAGCTGTGGACGCTGCCCGGCGGCGGCCTCGACCACGGCGAGGACCCCCAGGCGGGGGTGGCGCGCGAGGTGATGGAGGAGACCGGCCTGAAGGTCGAGGTCGGCGACACCGCGCGGGTGCTGACCTTCCACAACCCGCATGCCCGCTGGGAGGGTCGCCGGGTCGACGCCTGGTCGGTGCGGATCGTGTACGACGGATGGGTGCCGGTCGACTCGCCGGCGCCCCGGGTCATGGAGGTGGACGGCTCGACAGTCGACGCGGCCTGGAAGCCCCTGGCCGCGGTCCTCGACGGCACCGTGCCGACCACCTCGCTGGTGCGCGAGGCGCTGGCCGGGCACACCATCCACCGGCACCAGCGGGTGGCGGCCTACGCGCTGGCCCGGCGCGGCGAGGACGTGCTGCTGACCCGGATCTCCGCCCTGGGCCACCACGCCGGGGCCTGGACGCTGCCCGGCGGCGGCATCGACCACGGCGAGGAGCCGCGGGCCGCGCTGCGCCGCGAGGTCCGCGAGGAGTGCGGCGTCGACTGCGAGGTCGGCGAGGTCCTGGAGGTCCACGACACCCACTTCACTGGCACCGCCCCGGGCGGGCGGCGCGAGGACTTCCACGGCCTGCACCTGGTCTTCCGGACCACCGTCCCCGGCGACGCCGAGCCCCGGGTCGGCGAGGTCGACGGCACCACCGACGCAGTCGCCTGGGTGCCGGTCGGGCGGGTCCGCGACGGCTCGGTGCCGGTGCTCGACGTGGTCCGGGCCGGGCTCGCCGCGGACGAGCGGCGCGCGCGCTGACCGGGCCGGATATCGTGGCCCGCGTGCACGAGACTGTCTTCACCTACGCCGCGCCGGCGCTGAAGTTCGGGATCGGCGCATCCGCCGAGGTCGGCTACGACCTGGCGGGCTTCGGCGCCCGCCGCGTGCTCCTGGTGACCGACCCCGGGGTCGCCGCCACCGGCCATCCGGCCCGGATCGCGGAGCAGGTCACCGCCCGCGGCCTGCAGGTGACGACGTACGACCGGGTGCGGGTGGAGCCGACCGACGAGTCGTTCACCGACGCGATCGAGTTCGCCCGCGACGCCGGGCCCTTCGACGCGATCCTCGCGGTGGGCGGCGGCTCGGCCATCGACACCGCGAAGGCGGTCAACCTGCTGACCACCAACCCCGGCGAGCTGATGGACTACGTCAACGCGCCGGTGGGCCGGGCGCTGGCACCGAGCCGGCCGCTGCTGCCGCTGGTCGCGGTCCCGACCACCACCGGCACCGGCGCGGAGAGCACCACGATCTGCGTGCTCGACGTGCTTGCGCTCCAGGTCAAGACCGGCATCAGCCACCCCGCGCTGCGGCCCCGGCTGGCCGTCGTGGACCCGGCGCTGAGCGCCACCCAGCCGGCGATGGTGACCGCCGCGTCCGGCATGGACATCCTCTGCCACGCGCTGGAGTCCTACACCGCCCGCTGGTACGCCGACTTCGACGCGAAGACCCCGGAGCAGCGGGTGCCCTACTGCGGCGCCAACCCGGTCGCGGACATGTGGTCGGAGAAGGCGATGTCGCTGCTGGCCGGTGCGTTCCGCACCGCGGTGCGGGGCGACGGCGACCTCACGGTTGCCCGGGAGCAGATGGCGATGGCGGCGACCTTCGCCGGGCTCGGCTTCGGTAACGCCGGCGTGCACATCCCGCACGCCAACGCCTATCCGATCGCCGGCCGGGTCCGGGACTTCCGCCCGGCCGACTACCCCGACGACGAGCCGATCGTGCCGCACGGCATGGCGGTCTCGCTGACGGCGCCCGAGGCGTTCCGGTTCACCTTCGACGCCGACCCCGACCGGCACCTGCGCGCCGCGCGGATCCTCGAGCCCGGCGCGGACCTGGGCGCGGGCCCCGACGCGCTGCCGGGGGTGCTGACCCGGCTGATGCGCGACATCGGCATCCCGAACGGCCTGGCCGAAGTGGGCTACGGCGAAGACGACGTGACCGGGCTGGTCGACGGGGCGCTGAAGCAGCAGCGGCTGCTGGCGACCGCGCCCCGGGCGGTCGACGCCGAGGACCTCGCCGGCGTCTTCCGCGGCTCGATGGAACACTGGTGAGCGCCGGTCCGGAGGCCGGGGACCTGCTCGCCGAGCTGCGCCGGCGCGGCGTCACGGACGTCGAGGACTCCACGCTCGCGCGGGCGCTGCACTCCTCGGACGCCTCGCTGTACCGCGTGGTGCCGCGGGCGGTGGCGCACCCGCGCCACGTCGACGAGCTCGACGCGCTGCTCGACGCCGCGCGCACCCTCGGGGTGCCGCTGACCATGCGCGGCGCCGGCACCTCGATCGCCGGCAACGCCGTCGGCCCGGGCATCGTCGTGGACACCCTGCGGCACCTGAACCGGATCGGGGAGATCGACCCCGAGGCGCGCACCGCTGTCGTCGAGCCCGGCGTGGTGCACGCCCGCCTGCAGCGCGCCGCCGCGCCGCACGGGCTGCGCTTCGGGCCGGACCCGTCCACGCACACCCGCTGCACGATCGGCGGGATGATCGGCAACAACGCCTGCGGCTCCCGCGCGCTGGGCTACGGCCGCACCTCCGACAACGTGGTCGCGCTGGACGCGGCGTACGCCGCCGACGGCGACGTGCCCGGCCGGCTCGCCGCCCTGGTCGAGGGCCACCTGGGCCACGTCCGCACCTCCTTCGGCCGCTTCTCGCGCCAGGTCAGCGGCTACTCCCTGGAGCACCTGCTGCCGGAGCGGCGCTCGGTGGACCGGTTCCTGGTCGGCTCCGAGGGCACCCTGGCGCTGGTGCGCCGGGCCACCGTCCGCCTGGTCCCCGAGGTCGAGCGGCACCTCGTGGTGCTCGGCTACCCGAGCATGTTCGAGGCGGCCGACGCGGTGCCGGCGCTGCTGGCCGCGGTCGGCCAGGGCGACGTGTCCGGCACCGCATCCACCGACGGCACCGGGATGGTGGCCTGCGAGGGCCTCGACGCCCGGATCGTCGAGCTGGTCCGTGCTCGCGGCGGGGCCGTGCCCGACCTGCCCCGCGGGGCCGGCTGGCTCTTCGTCGAGGTCGTCGACCCGGCCCTGCTCACGACCGTGATCGAGGCCGCCGGGTCCCTCGACCACGCGGTGGTCACCTCCGCCGCCGAGGCCGCCGCGCTGTGGCGGATCCGCGAGGACGGCGCCGGCCTGGCCGCCCGCAGCCTGCCGACCCCGGCGTACTCCGGGTGGGAGGACGCCGCGGTCCCGCCCCAGCAGCTCGGCGCCTGGCTGCGCGACTTCGACGCGCTGCTCAAGGCCCACGACCTCGACGGCGTGCCGTACGGCCACTTCGGCGACGGCTGCGTGCACGTGCGCATCGACTTCACATTCGCCGACGGCGGCGCGTCGTTCCGCGACTTCATGACCGCCGGGGCCCACAAGCTCGCCGAGTACGGCGGCTCGCTGTCCGGCGAGCACGGCGACGGGCGGCACCGCTCGGAGCTGCTGCCGATCATGTACGGCGAGGAGTCGGTGCGGCTCTTCGGCGCGGTCAAGGCGATCTGCGACCCGGCCGGCGTGCTCAACCCCGGGGTGCTGGTTGACCCCGCCCCGCTGGACGCCGACCTGCGACCGGCGCGCCCGCGCCAGGAGCCGCGCACCGCGCTGCGCTTCCTCCACGACGACGGCTCGTTCGGCAACGCAGTGCACCGGTGCACCGGGGTCGGCAAGTGCGTGGCGCCCTCGACCGCCGGCGTGATGTGCCCCTCCTACCTGGCCACCCGCGAGGAGAAGGACTCCACCCGCGGCCGGGCCCGGGTGCTGCAGGAGGCCCTCGACGGCGCCCTGGTCAAGGGGCCTGCCGACCCGGCCGTGCACGAGGCGCTGGACCTGTGCCTGTCCTGCAAGGGCTGCTCCTCGGACTGCCCGACCGGTGTCGACATGGCGACCTACAAGTCCGAGGTGCTGCACCAGACCTATGCGGGCAAGGTCCGCCCCCGCGGGCACTACCTGCTCGGCCGACTGCCCCGCTGGGCGGCGCTGACCGCGCCGCTCGCGCCGGTCGCCAACGCCGCGCTGCGACTGCGGCCGCTCGCCACCGTCGCCCGGGCGGTGGCCGGCATCGACCAGCGCCGCTCGATCCCGACCTTCGCTCCCACCACGCTGCGCCGCAGCCGGCGCGCCGCGGAGACCACGCCGGCTCCCGCCCCGGGGTCCGCGGAGCAGCCGGACGTCTGGGTCTGGGCGGACTCGTTCACCGACCACTTCCTGCCCGACAGTGGGCACGCCGCGATCCGGTTCCTCGAAGCCCGGGGGCTGCGGGTCCGGGTCATCGACGAGAGCGCCTGCTGCGCGCTGACCTGGGTGACCACCGGCCAGCTCGACAAGGCGCGCTCGATCATGACCCGCACGGTCCGCACCCTGGCGCCGTACGTCGCCAGCGGGGTGCCGGTCGTCGGGCTGGAGCCGTCCTGCCTGGCCACGCTGCGCTCGGACGCCGTCGAGCTCACCGACGATCCGGCGGCCGCGGTCGTCGCGGACGGGGTGCTCACCTTCGCCGAGGTGCTCGCCCGGCTCGAGGTCGAGCCGCCGGACCTGACCGGGGTCGAGGTCGTCGCCCAGCCGCACTGCCACCAGTCCTCGGTGCTCGGCTGGGCCGCCGACGAGGAGCTGCTGCGCCGGGCCGGTGCGCGGGTCACCCGGGTGGCGGGCTGCTGCGGCCTGGCCGGGAACTTCGGCATGGAGCAGGGGCACTACGAGGTGTCGGTCGCGGTCGCGGAGACCCACCTGCTGCCGGCCGTGCGGGCCCAGCCCGACGCGGTGGTGCTGGCGGACGGGATGTCGTGCCGGGTCCAGCTCGACGACCTTGCCGGGGTCCCGGCGATGCACCTGGCCGAGCTGTTCGCTTCTAGACTGGAGGCGTGAGCCCCCGCCAGCGACGCCTCGTCATCCCGCTCTGCCTGGGTCTGCTGCTGGTGATCGTCGTGGTGGCCGCGGTCCTGTGAGCGAGCCGCTGCTGCGGGTGCTGGCGCAGATGCGCAGCCACCTGCTCGACCCCGACCGGCTGGTCCGGGCGGTCGGCTCCGGGCGCCAGAAGGGCCGACAGCCCCGCTGGAAGCGGATCGAGCTGCGCTACGTCGACCTCAAGGCCGGCCGCCACCTGCAGGTCACGGCGTACGACGAGACCCAGGCGCACACCGCGAACCACCCGGTGGGGGAGCCGGCCCGCGAGGCCGTCGACGCGCTGCTCGACGAGCCGTTCGGCAACTGGCACGTGGAGACCACCACCCACAGCCACCAGGTCCGGGTCACCAAGAAGCTCGAGGCGCTGCTGCACTCGACCGAGCGCACTGCCCCGGTCGAGGTCGGCCGCGGCCACGACCGCGGCAAGGAGCGGCTGCTCGCCGCCGACGACCCGGTCTTCGCGGTGCTCGGGCTCACCGACGCCCAGGGCCGGCTCAAGCCGAGCCGGCAGGCGAAGTACCGCCAGGTCGAGGAGTTCCTGCGGCTCCTGGACGCCTCGATCACCGAGGCGCTGGACAAGGGGCACCTGCGCCGGCCGACGCCCGAGGACCCGCTGCGGGTCGTCGACCTCGGCTGCGGCAACGCCTACCTGACCTTCGCCGCGCAGCGCTTCCTCAGCGACGTGCGCGGGCTGCCGGTCGAGGTGACCGGCGTGGACGTCAAGGAGCAGTCGCGCGAGCACAACACCGGGGTCGCCCGGCAGCTGGCCGACCAGGCCGGCCTCGCCGAGGCGCAGTTCGTCGTCGGCAGCATCGGCGGCGTCCGGCTGGAGCGCGACCCCGAGGTGGTGCTGGCGCTGCACGCCTGCGACACCGCCACCGACGAGGCGCTGGCCCGGGCCGTGGGCTGGGGCGCCTCGGTCGTGCTGGCGGCGCCGTGCTGCCACCACGACATCGCCGCCCAGCTGCGCAAGGCGCCCACTCCGGCGCCGTACGCCGCGCTGACCCGGCACGGCATCCTGCGCGAGCGGTTCGCGGACACCCTGACCGACGCGCTGCGGGCCTCGCTGTTGCGGCTGGAGGGCTACCGGGTCGACGTGGTGCAGTTCGTGGAGAGCGAGCACACCCCGCGCAACACGCTGCTGCGCGCCGTCCGGACCGGCGGCCGGGTCTCCGGCGGCGGGCTCCGCTCGGAGTACGACGAGCTGGTGGCCGCCTGGTCGGTGCGGCCCCGGCTTGCCGAGCTGCTGGCGGCCGGCGCCGGGCCCGATGCCTGACCGGCTGCTCGCGCTGGTCGTCGCGGTGCCGTTCCTGCTGGGCGCGGCCGCCGCACCGCCGGCCGACGACGGAGACGTGGTCTTCGAGCTCGCCGACCCCGCGATCGTGGAGTCCAGCGGGCTGGTCGTCACCGACGACCTGTTCGTGACCGTCAACGACTCCGGGGACGCCGGCCGGGTCTTCGCCGTCGACGCCGCCGGCGAGACCGTCGGCACCACCAGCTGGGCCGCGGAGCCCACCGACGTCGAGGCGCTCGCGCCCGCCGGTCCGGGCGAGGTGTGGGTCGGCGACATCGGGGACAACCGCGGCGCCCGCGACTTTGTCGAGGTGCTGCGGGTGCCGGTCGGCCGGGGCGACCGGGAGGTCGACCCGCAGCGCTACGAGCTGGTCCACGCCGACGGCGCCGCGGACGCCGAGAGCCTGCTGGCGCACCCGGTCACCGGCCAGCTGGTCGTGATCACCAAGAGCTTCTTCGGCGGGGTCGTCGAGGTCGCGCCGCGGCGCCTGGACGCGGACCGCCCGAACCGGCTGCGCGCGGTCGGCTCGGCGCCCGCGATCGCCACCGACGCGGCGTTCTTCCCCGACGGGCGGCACCTGGTGGTCCGCGGCTACCGCGGCGCGACCGTGCTGGCCTGGCCGTCGCTGGGGCAGGTGGGGGAGCTCGAGCTGCCCGACCAGCCCCAGGGCGAGGGGATCGCGGTCGCCGCCGACGGCCAGGTCTACGTCAGCACCGAGGGGCTGCACTCGCCGGTCGCCCGGGTGCCGGTGCCTGCCGAGCTGGCGGCGGCCCTGGCCCCGGCTACCCCGTCGGCTCCGGCCACCCCGCCGGCCCCGCCCGAGCAGTCGGACGCCCAGGACGCGGTCGGCGAGGAGCCCGACCTGACCGGCGTGCAGTGGCCCTGGATCGGCGCCGGAGTGCTGATGCTCCTCCTGGGCGTGCTGGTCGTCGCGCTGGTGGGCTCGGCCGCGTTGCTCGGGTGGCGCCGGGCCCGCGGGCGCCGCTGACCCGCCCGTTCCAACGCCGGGCAGGTTTGTCCGGAACGGGGCCCGGCTACCGAGCCGCCATGCCGCGCCTGCGTCGTACCTCCCCGGACCAGCCGGGGTGGACCCGCCGCCGGGCCGGTCGCGGCTTCGTCTACCTCGACCAGCACGGCACCCGCCTCGACGCGGACGACGCCCAGCGGGTGCGCGACCTGGTGATCCCGCCGGCCTGGACCGACGTCTGGGTCACGCCGCACCCGAACGGTCACCTGCAGGCGGTCGGCACCGACGCCGCCGGGCGACGCCAGTACCTCTACCACCCGGCCTGGCGCGAGCGCCGCGACGCGGAGAAGTTCGACCGGATGCTCGCGTTCGGCGCCGCGCTGGCCCAGGCCCGGGACCTGGTGGTCACCGACCTGGGCCGCGAGGGGATGCCGCTGGAGCGGGCCTGCGCGGCCGCCGTGCGGCTGCTGGACCTGGGCTACTTCCGCATCGGCAACGACGTGTACGCCGACACCAACGGCAGCTTCGGGCTGACGACGCTGGAGCGGCGGCACGTGCGCCGGCGCCAGGACCGGCTGGTCTTCGGGTTCGTCGGGAAGTCCGGGGTCGAGCACCGCATCGAGATCGACGACGCGGTCGTCGTCGAGACCATCGAGGCGATGCGCCGGCGCCGCGGCGCGGGGCGCCTGCTCTCCTACCGCGAGGGCCGCAGCTGGCGCGACCTGCTGCCGGCGCTGGTCAACGAGTACATCCGGAGCAGCACCGGGATCGAGGCCACCGCGAAGGACTTCCGCACCTGGCACGCGACGGTGCTGGCCGCGGCGGCGCTGGCCGAGACCGACGAGCCGGGAGCCACCCAGGCCTCGCGCCGCCGGGCGGTGAGCACCGCGATGAAGGAGGTGTCGAGCTTCCTCGGGAACACCCCGACCCTGGCCCGGTCCTCCTACGTCGACCCGCGGGTCATCGAGGCCTACGAGGAGGGCCGGACGATCATCGGGACGACCGGCCAGGAGTACGACACCCCCGACGAGCGCCAGGCGGCCCTGGAGGCCGCCACGCTCGAGCTGCTGAGAGAGGCATGAGGATGCGGGTCACGGCGATCCAGGGCGACATCACCGACCAGGAGGTGGACGCGGTCGTCAACGCGGCTAACCGGGGGATGCGCGGCGGGGGAGGAGTCGACGGGGCGATCCACCGGGTCGGCGGCCCCGCGGTGCTGGCCGACTGCGTGCGCCGCTTCCCGCACGGCCTGGCGACCGGCGACGCGGGCTGGACCGACGCCGGGGACCTGCCGGCGCGGTGGGTGGTGCACGTGGTCGGGCCCAACCGGAACGCGGGCGAGACGGACCGGTCCCAGTTGCTCTCCTGCTACGTGCGGGCGCTGGAGGCGGCCGACGAGCTGGGCGCGCGGACGATCGCGTTCCCGCTGGTCGGGGCGGGGGCCTACGGCTGGAGCGACGAGGAGTCCGTGGCGGCCGCCCTGGAGGGGGTCGCCGCCGCGGAACAGCGAGGCACCGGGGTCGAGGAGGTGCGGCTCGTGGCGTACGGGCGCGCGGCGTACGACGTGGTGCGGCGGGCGGTGGGCTGAGCCGGTCGGCTCAGGACCGCGCCGGCAGCACGCAGAACTCGTTGCCGGAGGGGTCGGCGAAGTGCCGCCAGGGCAGGTCGCCCCAGCCCAGGTGCAGCTCGCGGCCGCCGCGCTCGGCGATGCCCGCGGCGATGCCGTCGGGACCGTCGAGCTCGTCGCCGGCCTCGAGGCGGAGGTCGAGGTGCAGCCGGTTCTTGGCGCTGCTCTTGGGTGCCGGCTCCGGGGACAGCTCGAGGAGCGGGCCGCGCAGCGACGGGTGCCGCAGCGACCGGGGTGCGTCGCCGTCCGTGGCGGTCCAACCGGTCAGCCAGGACCAGAACACCGCGTCCCGGTCCGGGTCCGCCGAGGCGAGCGGGAGCGCGGCGACCGGCCCGGCGCCGGCGTACGTCGCCCGGTCCTCGAGCACGCAGAACGGGTTGCCCTCGGGGTCGGCGAGCACCACCCACGGCAC
This sequence comes from Nocardioides pantholopis, assembly GCF_003710085.1. Taxonomy (NCBI): domain Bacteria; kingdom Bacillati; phylum Actinomycetota; class Actinomycetes; order Propionibacteriales; family Nocardioidaceae; genus Nocardioides; species Nocardioides pantholopis. The sequence goes on from NZ_CP033324.1 coordinate 514,821, forward strand.
GTCGCCCTGACCGATGTCGAGGTGCCGGGCGCCGAGCCCCAGCAGCCGCTCGACCTCCTCGGCCTGACGGGTCCCGCCGGCCAGGTCCAGGTGCAGGCGCGGCGGCTCGGTCGCCGGCTCGGCGACCCGCTGGAAGCACACGTCGAGCACCGGCCCGCCCTCGACGGCGACCCGGGTCTCGAACCCCTCGGGCTCGTCGGTGAGCCGCTCGGCGCCGAGCGCCGCCTCCCAGAACCGGCCCAACCGCTGCGGCTGCGCGGCGTCGACGACGAGGTTCTCCAGGTACATGACCCCACCGTAGGCCCAGCCGGCGGGGCGCGCTCGGCTCAGAGCCGCTCGACCACCCAGTCGATGCAGGCGGTGAGCGCCGCGACGTCGGCCGGGTCGACGGCGGGGTACATCGCGATCCGCAGCTGGTTGCGCCCGAGCTTGCGGTACGGCTCGGTGTCCACGACCCCGTTGGCCCGGAGCACGGCGGCGATCGCCGCGGCGTCGACCGGCTCCTCGAAGTCGATGGTGCCGATGACCAGCGAGCGGTGGTCGGGGTCGGCGACGTAGGGGTAGGCGAACGGGCTCGTCTCGGCCCATCCGTAGAGCGCCTGGGAGGAACGGGTGGTGCGCCCGACCATCCCGGCCAGGCCGCCGTTGGCGAGCATCCAGTCCAGCTGCTCGGCCATCAGGAACAGCGTGGCGATCGACGGCGTGTTGTAGGTCTGGTTCTTCGTGGACTGCTCGATGGCGGTCGGCAGGTCGAAGAACGCCGGCACGTGCCGCGGCGAGGCCGCGATCCGGGCGGCGCGGTCCAGGGCGGCCGGGGACATCGCGGCCAGCCACAGCCCGCCGTCGGAGGCGAAGCACTTCTGCGGCGCGAAGTAGTAGACGTCGCACTCGGTGAGGTCCACCGGGAGGCCGCCGGCACCGGAGGTCGCGTCGATGAGCACGAGCGCGCTCTCGGAGCTGGTCCCGGCGGGACGGGCCACGGGCGCCATCACGGCCGTGGACGTCTCGTTGTGCGCCCAGGCGTAGACGTCGATCCCGTCCTCGGCGACCGGGGACGGGCGGGTGCCCGGGGCGCTGGCGATCACGCTCGGCTCGGCCAGCCACGGCGCGGCGGCCGCGGCCCGGGCGAACTTCGAGGTGAACTCGCCGAACTGCAGGTGCTGGCTGCGGCGCTCGATCAGCCCGTAGGTCGCGATGTCCCAGAACGCCGTCGCCCCGCCGATGCCGAGCACGATCTCGTAGCCGTCCGGCAGCGAGAACAGCTCGGCGAGTCCCGCGCGCACCCGGCCGACCAGGTCGCGCACCGGCGCCTGGCGGTGCGAGGTGCCCATCAGCGAGGTGCCGGTGGCCGCGAGGGCGTCGACGTGGGAGGTCTGGATCTTCGACGGGCCCGCACCGAAGCGGCCGTCCGCGGGGAGCAGGTCGGCGGGGATGCGCAGGGCCTCGGTCATGAGCTGCCTTCCGGAGGTCGCGTGGTGTGGCCCGCTCATTCTGTCAGCCCCGCACCGGCGCGACCGAACCCGGAGCCGGTCCGCGGACGGGGCCGCGGCATCATGGATGCGGCCGCGCCGGCGGCCCGGACGCCGCGCGCACGGCGTACGCCCGAGCACGAGACGAGGTTCTGGTGACCGCTGTGGAGTCGACCTCCCCGCAGGCCGGAGGCCTCACGATCGTCCGGGTCGACTACGGCCACCAGGACGCGATGCGGCTGATGGCGCAGGTCCAGGAGGAGTACGTCGCCCGCTACGGCGGCCCCGACGAGAGCCCGATCGACCCGCTGATGTTCGTGCCGCCCGTGGGCAGCTTCTTCGTCGGCTACCTCGGCGAGACGGCTGTCGCGACCGGCGCCTGGCGCGAGTCCGGGGTGGCGGCGCTCGGCACCACCCGGACCGCCGAGATCAAGCGGATGTACGTCGTGCCCGCGGCGCAGCGGCAGGGGCACGCCCGCCGGATGCTCTCGCACCTGGAGGCCACCGCGGCCGAGGCCGGCTACGCCGCGCTGGTGCTGGAGACCGGGACCCGCCAGCCGGAGGCGATCGCGCTCTACGAGTCCGCCGGCTACCTCCAGATCCCCGGCTTCGGCTACTACCAGGACTCCCCGATCTCGCGCTGCTTCGCCAAGCGGGTCGACTGAGCCTCGACCGGTCCGATCCCCCGCCCCCTCAGTCGGCCCACTCCGTCCGCCAGCCGTCGACGGCGTCGGCGGGGCGGGGGGCGGGGCCGGCGTACACGGCGGAGGGGCGGATCAGTCGGCCGGTGCGCTTCTGCTCCAGGATGTGGGCCGACCAGCCGCCGGTGCGGGCGCAGGTGAACATCGAGGTGAACATCGGCGCCGGCACCTCGGCGAAGTCCAGGACGATCGCGGCCCAGAACTCCACGTTCGTCTCCAGGACCCGGTCCGGACGGCGCTCGCGCAGCTCGGCCAGCGCGGCCTTCTCCAGCTCCTCGGCGACCTGGTAGCGCGGCGCGTCGAGCTCGCGGGCGGTCCGCCGCAGCACCCGCGCGCGGGGGTCCTCGGCGCGGTAGACCCGGTGCCCGAAGCCCATCAGCCGCTCCCCGGAGTCGAGCAGGCCCTTGACGTAGGCGCGCGCGTCGCCGGACCTCTCGACGTCCTCGATCATGCCGAGCACCCGCGAGGGGGCGCCGCCGTGGAGCGGGCCCGACATGGCGCCGATGGCGCCGGAGAACGCCGCCGCGACGTCGGCGCCGGTGGAGGTGATCACCCGGGCGGTGAAGGTCGAGGCGTTCATGCCGTGCTCGGCGGCGCTGGACCAGTAGGCGTCGATCGCCTTGACGTGCTGGGGGTCGGCCTCGCCCTTCCAGCGCAGCAGGAACTTCTCCGCGAGGCTGGCGCCCTCGTCGACCACCGACTGCGGCACCACCGGCCGGTGCAGCCCGCGCGCGGACTGGGCAGCGTAGGAGAGCACCATCACCGCGACCCGGGCGAGGTCCTCACGGGCCTGCTCGTCGGAGATGTCGTAGGTCTGGCGGAAGCCGAACGCCGGCGCGAGCATCGCGATCGCGGCCTGGACGTCGACCCGCACGTCCCCGGTGTGCACGGGCAGGTTGAACGCCTCGGCGGGCGGCAGGCCGGGGCTGTAGCTGCCGTCGATGAGCAGGCCCCACACGTTCTCGAACGGGACCCGCCCGACGATGTCCTCGATGTCGACGCCGCGGTAGCGCAGCGCCGAGCCCTCCTTGTCCGGTTCCGCGATCTGCGTCTCGAAGGCGACGACGCCCTCCAGTCCGTGCTGTACCTCGCTCATGGCGTGCGCGTCCTTCGTCTGCGGGATGGGCCTCCGGCATTCTGCCCCCGAACTACGGTGTTGCCCATGCCCGACCGTGACCCGGACCACGAGCCCGACCTCGACCTGGCCGAGCTGCGCGAGGAGTACGCCCGGGCCGGGCTCGTGGAGGCGGACCTCGACCCGGACCCGGAGGCCATGTTCCGCCGCTGGCTGGGCGAGGCGCTCGCCTCGGGGATGCACGAGCCCAACGCGATGGTGGTCGCCACCGCCGACGCCGACGGGGTGCCGTCCTCACGGATGGTGCTGCTCAAGGGCCTCTCGGCGGCCGGCTTCGTCTTCTACACCAACCAGGCCTCCCGCAAGGGCCGCGAGCTGGCCGCCAACCCGCGCTGCGCGCTGCTGTTCCCCTGGCACCCGCTCGAGCGGCAGGTCCGCGTCGACGGCGTCGCCACGCCCCTGGGGCCCGACGCGGTCGCGACGTACTTCGCCGGTCGGCCGCGGGGCTCCCAGCTCGGGGCCTGGGCGTCGCGCCAGTCGCGGGTGGTCGGCGGCCGCGAGGAGCTGCTCGCGGCCCACGACCGGGCGGCCGAGCGCTTCGCGGGCGGGGAGGTGCCGGTGCCCGACGAGTGGGGCGGGTACGTCGTGCGCCCGGACGCCGTCGAGTTCTGGCAGGGCCGGCCGGGCCGGATGCACGACCGGCTGGTGTACCGACGAGCGGCGGACGGCTGGCGCACCGAGCGGCTCGCGCCCTGAGCGGGCCGATCCGTGGAAACCACTCGTGAGTGAGTGCTCACTCACTTAAGGTGGCCGCCATGACGCCACCCCGGGCCACGCCGATGCCGGCCGAGCGGCGTCGCGAGGCGCTGGTCGACGTCACCCTGGAGCTGCTGCGCGAGCACGGTCGCGACGTGACCACCCGGCAGATCGCGCAGGCCGCCGGGATCGCCGAGGGCACGATCTTCCGGGCCTGCGCCTCCAAGGAGGAGCTGGTCGCCGCGGCCATCGAGCGCGCGTTCGTCCCCGGGGAGGTCCTGGACCGGCTGGCCGAGATCGACCGGGACGCCCCGTTCGAGCAGCGGATGGTGCTGGTCGCCGAGGTGCTGCAGGCGCGCTACCGCGCGACGTTCGACCTGATGGCGAAGGTGGGGCTGGTCCGCCCGCCGGAGTCGAGCCCGGCAGCCGTCCACCGCGAGTCCCACCTCGAGCGGCTCACCGCGCTGATGGTCGAGATCGTGGGCGCGGACGCCGACCTCCTCGACGTCCCGGCCGAGGAGTTCGTGCACCGGCTGCGGCTCCTGGTCTTCGTCGGCAGCCATCCCGAGCTCTCCGACGGGCGTACGCTCGGTGCCGAGGCCGCCGTGCGCACCGTCCTGCACGGCCTGTTGCGGCGCCCCGAGGGCGAGGAGTCCTGATGCTCGTCCGCCTGCTGCGCACCCACCTCGCGCCGTACCGCACCTGGCTGGTCGCGGTCGTGGTCCTCCAGGGGCTCGGCGTGATCGCCGCGCTCACCCTGCCGAGCCTCAACGCCGACATCATCGACAACGGCGTCGCCGCCGGGGACACCGGCTACATCTGGCGCGTCGGCGCCGTGATGCTCGCGGTCTCGGCGGTCCAGCTGCTCTGCTCGGTGGGCGCCGCCTGGTACGGCGGCCGCGCCGCGATGAGCCTGGGCCGGGACCTGCGCGCCGCGCTCTTCCATCGGGTCGGCACCTTCTCGGCCCGCGAGGTCGCCCACTTCGGGGCCCCGTCGCTGATCACCCGGACCACCAACGACGTCCAGCAGGTGCAGATGCTGGTCGCGATGGCCTCGATCATCGCGGTGACCTCGCCGATCATGATGGTCGGTGGCGTGGTGATGGCGCTGCGCGAGGACCTCGGCCTGGGCTGGGTGCTGGCGGTGACCGTGCCGGCGCTGTGCGTGTGCGTCGCGGGCGTGGTCTCCCGGATGGTGCCGAGCTTCCGGCTGATGCAGGTCCGCATCGATGAGGTGAACCGGATCCTGCGCGAGCAGATCGCCGGGATCCGCGTGGTCCGGGCGTTCGTCCGCGAGCGCGACGAGACCCGGCGCTTCGCCCGGGCCAACGACGACCTGACCGAGGTGGCGGTGCGCGCCGGCCGCTGGATGGCCACGCTCTTCCCGCTCGGTCTGCTCGTGGTCAACATGGCCAGCGTCGCGGTGATCTGGTTCGGCGGCCACCGGGTGGACGAGGGCCAGATGGGCGTCGGCGCGCTCACCGCGTTCCTGTCCTACCTGATGCTGATCTTCATGTCGGTGGTGATGGCCACCTTCATGCTCATGCAGGTCCCGCGCTCCGCGGTCTGCGCGGAACGGGTCGCCGAGGTTCTCGACACCCGCACCTCGGTGACCCCGCCGGCCGACCCGGTGGAGCCCGACCCGGCCCGCCGGGGCTGGCTGGACCTGGACCGGGTCAGCTTCGCCTATCCGGGCGCGGACGCGCCGGTGCTGGCCGAGGTCTCCTTCTCGGCCCGGCCGGGGCAGACCGTGGCCGTGGTCGGGTCCACCGGGTCCGGCAAGACCACGCTGGTCAACCTGGTGCCGCGGCTGGTCGACGCCACCGTCGGCGCGGTGCGCGTCGGCGGCACCGACGTACGCCGCTGGCGCGCCGAGGAGCTGTGGGCGCAGATCGGCCTGGTGCCGCAGCGGGCCTGGCTGTTCAGCGGCACGGTGCGCAGCAACCTGCTCCACGGCCGCCCGGAGGCGACCGAGGAGGAGCTGTGGGAGGCGCTCGAGATCGCGCAGGCCCGCGACTTCGTGGCGGCGTCCCCCGAGGGGCTCGACGCCCCGGTCTCCCAGGGCGGCAGCAACTTCTCCGGCGGCCAGCGCCAGCGCCTGGCGATCGCCCGCGCGGTCGTGCGGCGCCCGGCCATCTACCTGCTCGACGACGCCTTCTCGGCCCTCGACGTGGCCACCGACGCCCGGCTGCGGGCGGCGCTGCGGCCGATCACCCGCGACGCGACGGTCGTGGTCGTGGCGCAGCGGGTCTCCTCGATCCTCGAGGCCGACCTGATCGTGGTCCTCGACGACGGCCGCGTGGTCGGCGAGGGGACGCACGCGCAGCTGCTCGCCGAGTGCCCCACCTATCAGGAGATCGTCGCCTCGCAGCTCGGCGTCGAGGCGACCGGAGGAGTGGCATGAGCGAGCGCCAGAGCGGCGGCCTGCGCAGCACCGAGCGGATCCAGGCACCGGCCGGCGGCCCCGGGCGCGGGCCGGGCGGCCCCGGAGCCGGCATGGTCGCCCAGAAGGCGATGACGTTCGGACCCTCGGCCCGCCGCCTGGCCGCCCGGCTGCGCCCGGACCGGACCGCGGTGGCGCTGGTGATCGTGCTCGGCGTGGTCTCGGTGCTGCTCACCGCGATCGGGCCCCGGCTGCTCGGCCACGCCACCGACCTGATCTTCAGCGGCGTGCTCGCCGGCGACCTGCCGGCCGGCACCCCGGAGTCCGAGCTGCCGGAGGCGATCCGCGGCCAGGACGTCGTCCCCGGCGCGGGCGTCGACTTCGGCGCCGTCGGCCAGGTCCTGATGCTGGTCGCCGCGGTCTATCTCGGCGCGTCCCTGCTGGGCTGGCTCCAGGGCTACCTGCTCACCGGCGTGGTCCAGAACGCCGTGCGCGGCATGCGCGCCGACGTGGAGGCCAAGATCCACCGGCTGCCGCTGGCGGCGGTCGACAAGTCCTCGCGCGGGGAGCTGCTGAGCCGGGTCACCAACGACATCGACAACATCAGCCAGAGCCTGCAGCAGACGATGAGCCAGCTGCTCACCGCGGTGCTGACGATCCTCGCGGTGCTCTCGATGATGCTGTGGATCTCCCCGGCGCTGGCATTGGTCTCGCTGGTCTCGGTCCCGATCTCGCTGCTGATCACCCGCGCGATCATGAAGCGCTCCCAGGGCCAGTTCGTCGCCCAGTGGCGGCGCACCGGCGTCCTGAACTCCCAGGTCGAGGAGGCGTTCTCCGGTCACGCGCTGGTCTCGGTCTACGGCCGCCGGGCCGAGGTCGAGCAGACCTTCGGCCGGGAGAACGACGAGCTGTTCCGGGTGAGCTTCGGCGCGCAGTTCGTCAGCGGCCTGATCATGCCGGCGATGATGTTCGTCGGGAACCTCGGCTACGTCCTGATCGCCGTCATCGGCGGGCTCCGGGTCGCGAGCGGGTCGCTGACCCTGGGCGAGGTGCAGGCGTTCGTGCAGTACGCCCGCCAGTTCAACCAGCCGCTCACCCAGGTCGCGAGCATGGTGAACCTGCTCCAGTCCGGGGTGGCCTCCGCCGAGCGGGTCTTCGAGCTGCTCGACGCCGAGGAGGAGTCCCCGGACCCGCCGTCGAGCGGCGCCCCCGCCGTCACCCGCGGCGAGGTGGCCTTCGAGGACGTCACGTTCTCCTACGACCCCGAGCGGCCGCTGATCACCGACCTGTCGTTCGTGGCCCGTCCGGGCCAGACGGTCGCGATCGTCGGGCCGACCGGCGCCGGCAAGACCACGCTGGTGAACCTCGTGATGCGCTTCTACGAGCTCGACGGCGGACGGATCACCGTGGACGGCGTGGACGTCGCCACGCTGCCGCGCGCCGAGCTGCGCAGCCGGGTCGGGATGGTGCTCCAGGACGCCTGGCTCTTCGGCGGCACGATCCGCGAGAACATCGCCTACGGCCGGCCCGAGGCGAGCGAGGACGAGGTGCTCGCCGCCGCCCGGGCGACGTACGTCGACAGGTTCGTGCACTCGCTCCCGCAGGGCTACGACACGGTGGTCGACGAGGACGGCGCGAACCTGTCGGCGGGGGAGCGGCAGCTGATCACGATCGCCCGCGCGTTCCTGACCGACCCGGCCCTGCTGATCCTCGACGAGGCGACGTCCTCGGTGGACACCCGCACCGAGCTGCTCGTGCAGCAGGCGATGGCCGCGCTGCGCACCGACCGCACCTCGTTCGTGATCGCCCACCGGCTCTCCACGATCCGCGACGCGGACCTGATCCTGGTCATGGAGGCCGGCGCGATCGTGGAGCAGGGCAGCCACGACGACCTGCTCGCCGCGCAGGGCGCGTACGCGCGGCTGTACCGCTCGCAGTTCGAGGGCGAGGCGGTCCCCAGTACCTGACTCCGGGGCGCGGATCCGGTCGACGCACAGAGCTGCAAATCGCCTTGTGCGGCCCGCGGCGGCGATCTACGGTCGTCGTACACGGGAAAGGAGGTGGTCCGAGGAATGAGTTCTTTCAGGACGCGTGAGGTGGCTGCCCGCTAGCAGCCCAGCAGGACGATCGGGCCGAGTGCCCGTGACGCTGCTGGCGAATCCACAGCAGCTGCCCGACCCGCAGGCGAACCCGGGAACGTCCCCCGGGGGCGGCCCGCCGGACTTCAGGTCCGCGGCCACGCCTGCGGGTCGCTGCGTGTCCGGGGTCGTCGGTGTCCGGGGCGTCGGTGTCCGGGGGTCGTGGCCGAGGAGTGGAACCGTCGGAATAAAGTTGATCGGGACAACCTTTGACCGGCCGTGAAGCGAGAGCCCGTGACCCACCCCGCACCCCCCGCATCCTCCGCCTCCGGCGAGGTGGCGATGACCCACCGCCAGATCCTGGAGGCGCTCTCCGGGCTGCTCCTGGCGATGTTCGTGGCGATGCTCTCCAGCACCGTCGTCAGCAACGCGCTGCCCCGCATCGTGACCGACCTGGACGGCAGCCAGACCGGCTACACCTGGGTGGTGGTCGCGACGCTGCTGGCGATGACCGCCACCACCCCGATCTGGGGCAAGCTCTCGGACCTGTTCAGCAAGAAGGTGCTGGTGCAGACGGCGCTGGTGATCTTCTCGGTCGGGTCGGTCGTGGCCACGCTGGCCGACAGCATGGAGGTGCTGATCGGGGCCCGGGTGGTGCAGGGCCTGGGCATCGGCGGCCTGACCGCCCTGGTCCAGGTCGTCATCGCCACGATGGTGAGCCCCCGGGAGCGCGGGCGCTACTCGGGCTACATCGGCGCGGTCTTCGCGGTCGCCACGATCAGCGGCCCGCTCGTCGGCGGCCTGATCGTCGACAGCCCGCTGGGCTGGCGCGGCTGCTTCGCGATCGGGCTGCCCTTCGCGGCGGTCGCGTTCGTGCTGCTGCAGAAGACCCTGCACCTGCCGGTGATCAAGCGCGAGGTGCGCATCGACTACCTCGGCGCGACCCTGATCATGGCCGGCGTCTCGATCCTGCTGGTCTGGGTCTCGCTGGCCGGCAACCAGTTCGACTGGATGTCCTCGACCACCGCGATCCTGGTCGCCGTGGGCGTGCTCGTCCTGGTCGCCGCGGTGTATGTCGAGATCAAGGTGGCCGCCGACCCGGTGGTCCCGATGCGGCTCTTCGCGGACCGCACGATGACCCTCGCCACGATCGCCTCGGTCCTGGTCGGCGTCGCGATGTTCGGCTCCACGGTCTACCTCAGCCAGTACTTCCAGCTCGCCCGGGGGATGTCGCCCACCGAGGCCGGCCTGATGACGATCGCCATGGTCGTCCCGCTGATGCTCTCCAGCCTGGTCAGCGGCCGGGTCATCACCCGCACTGGCGTGTGGAAGCGCTGGCTGGTCGGCGGCATGGCCCTGGTCGTCGCCGGGCTCGCCCTGCTCGGCTCCATCGACGAGACCACCCACCTCCCGGTCGTCTGCCTGTTCATGGGCGTCCTCGGCCTCGGCATGGGCGCCACCATGCAGAACCTCGTGCTCGCGGTGCAGAACAACGTCTCCCTGGCCGACCTCGGCGCTGCCAGTTCCGTGGTGGCCTTCTTCCGCAGCATGGGTGGCTCGGTCGGCGTCTCCGTCCTCGGGGCGATCCTCGGCACCCAGGTCGCGGACCGGGTGGCGGCCGGCTACGAGCAGGCCCAGCGGATGCCGAGCGGCGACTTCGGCAGCCACGCGATCCCCGACCTGCGGGGCCTGCCCGGGTGGGAGGCGCAGATCTGGGAGCACGGCTTCGGCGCCTCGATCGGCGAGCTGTACCTGATCGCGGCCCCGGCGGCGGCGCTCGCCTTCCTGTGCGTGCTGTTCATCAAGGAGGTCCCGCTGCGGACCACCCTCGGCCTGGAGCGGCCCGCTCCGGTGGGGGACACCGCAGCTGACACCGTCGACGCGGAGGCGCAGCGGTGAGCGGGTCCGACGACCGGGACCGCGCCGAGTCGCTGCGCACCGTCGAGCGCGAGGTCGGCGTCCTGATCCGACGGATCAAGCGGGTGATCGGCGAGCGCGCCCGGGCCGTCGACCCGGCGCTGCAGCCGGCGTCGTACCTGATGCTGGACTACCTCGCCCAGCACGGCCCGATGCGCTCCAGCGACCTCGCCGAGACCTTCAACGTCGACAAGGGCGCGATCAGTCGCCAGGTCCAGCACCTCGTGGACCTCGAGCTCGCCGAGCGCACCCCCGACCCGGAGGACCGGCGCGCCGCCCAGGTGGCGGTGAGCGCCGAGGCCAAGCGCCGGCTCGCGGACGTCTCCCACGAGCGCCTCGCCTGGCTGGACCAGCGCCTGGGCGAGTGGGACGCTGCGGAGCTCGCCGGCTTCGCCGAGTCGCTCGCCCGCTACAACGCGCTGCTCAGCGAGCCGCTGGGTCCCGAAGCCAGACGGCGCAGTCCGCAGGCAGATCCCGACTGAGGACCGTCCCGGCGGGGGCGCTGCTGGCCAGCACCTCGCCGGGCGGCAGCGGGACCGCCTCGCTGCCGCAGTTGAGCACCACGGTCACCGGTCCGCGTCGGAAGCTCAGCACCGCGCCCTCGACCCGCAGGTCGGTGACGCTCTCGCCGGCGGTCGTCGCGAAGGTGCGCCGGGCGGCGAGCGCCGCCCGGTAGAACGCCAGCGTCGAGCCGGGGTCCGCCTGCTGGGCGGCCACGCTCCGGGGGCCCCAGCCCGCGGGCTGGGGCAGCCAGGGCTGGCCGGTGCCCGGCCCGAAGCCGTACGGCGCAGCGTCGCCGTCCCAGGGGAGCGGGACCCGGCAGCCGTCGCGGCCGGCCTCGCCGGTGCGGAACCAGGACGGGTCGGTCCGGTGCTCGGGGGCCACGTCGACCTCCTCCAGGCCGAGCTCCTCGCCCTGGTAGAGGTACGCCGAGCCGGGCAGGGCCAGCATCGTCAGCGTCGCGGCCCGGGCCCGGGCCAGTCCGCGCGGCCCGCCGCCGTACCGCGTGGGGTGGCGGATCACGTCGTGGTTGCTGAGCACCCAGGTCGGCGAGCCGCCGACCGGGCCGACCGCCTCCAGCGTCCCGGTGACGACCGCGGCGAACGCCTCGGCCGACCACGGCGCCAGCAGCCAGGAGAAGTTGAAGGCCTGGTGCATCTCGTCGGGACGCACGAAGCGGGCCATCGACTCCGGCGTCTGGGTCCACGCCTCGGCCACCAGGATCCGGTCGCCGCGCGGCCCGGCGTACTCGTCGAGGACCCGGCGCCAGCGCCGGTAGACCTCGTGCACCTCGGGCTGGTCCCACATCGGCTCGTCGCGCAGCGTCCGCTCGATCATCGAGCCGCCGGTCGGGGCCGCGCTGCCGGGCTCGGACCCCTCGGGGACCACCTGGTCGCGCAGCCCTTCCTCCTTGACCAGGCCGTGCGCGACGTCGATCCGGAAGCCGTCCACGCCGCGGTCCAGCCAGAACCGGAGCACCGACTCGAACATGTCCCCGACCTCGGGGTTGCGCCAGTTCAGGTCGGGCTGGGAGGAGTCGAACAGGTGCAGGTACCACTGCCCGTCGGGGACCCGGGTCCAGGCCGCCCCGCCGAAGACCGAGCGCCAGTTGTTCGGAGGCAGGCTGCCGTCCGCCCCGCGGCCCTCGCGGAACAGGTAGCGGGCCCGCTCGGGGCTGCCCGGGCCCGCCTCGAGGGCCGCGCGGAACCAGGGGTGCTCGCTGGAGGTGTGGTTGGGGACCAGGTCGACGATCACCCGCAGGTCCAGCTCGTGGGCGCGCGCCACCAGCGCGTCGGCGTCGTCGAGGGTCCCGAAGAGCGGGTCGACGTCGGTGTAGTCCGCGACGTCGTAGCCGTGGTCGCGCTGCGGCGAGCGATAGAACGGCGTGATCCACAGGGCGTCGACGCCCAGGTCGCGCAGGTGCGGCAGCCGGGCGGTGAGGCCGGGCAGGTCGCCGACCCCGTCGCCGTCGGCGTCGGCGAAGCTGCGCACGTAGACCTCGTAGGTCACCGCGTGCCGCCACCACTGCTGGTGCTCGGCGTCCCGCTCGCTCATCGCAGCTCGATCCAGGTCTGGGCGGCGCACCCGACCAGGGCGCCCGACGCGTCGTACAGGCTGGTGGCGGCGAAGGTCTTGCGGCCCTCGTGGCCGCGGACCTCGCCGACCACCACGTGCTCCTCGTCGAGGGCCGGGAGCCGGTCGATGCGCGCGGTCATCCGGCCGAGCACCATCACCCGCTCGCCGATGCCGCCGGCCCAGCCGCCCGCACAGTCCAGGGCCGCCCAGGTCACCGGCAGCGACGCGCGGCCAGCGGTGTCGTCGGCGTCGCTCCGGTCGGGGGTCCAGGTCGCCGCCACCCGGCGGGCGTCCGCCGGGCCGTCGCCGCTGGGGCCGGGAAAGATCCGCAGCCCGTCGCCCTCGGCGCGGTCGGGGCCGCAGACGAAGCAGGTGGGGAAGGGGTGCCCGGCCCCGGAGAACGCCGCGGCCGCGGCACGCGCCACGGCCGGGCTCACCGGGGGCACCGGGTCGGGATCGGTAGCCCAGGGGCGGGCTGCGGCGACGGTGGTCTCGCCGGCGCAGAGCGTCAGCGGACCCTCCGGCGTCTCCCGGGAGGTGCGCAACGCCACGTCGAGGGGTGGCGGTGCGGTGAGGGTCACCTCGATCGACGGCCAGCGGTGCCCGGTGCTGGTGCCGGTGCCGGGGTCGGCCAGGGCCGCGACGCTGCCGCTGACCCAGCCGCCGTTGCCGGAGTCGGGGGGTCCGCAGTAGCGGGCGGGGACCAGCAGCTCGGGATCGCTCACCCCTCGATCGTGCCTCACCGGGCCAGCCCGGGACGGAGGCGGGCGGGGGAGGGTCCAGGGCCGCCGATGTCAAAAATGCCTGTGCGGCGCCGGTGGGACACAATGGTCCGCGTGAGCGACCTGATCGACACCACCGAGATGTACCTCCGGACCATCTATGAGCTGGTCGAGGAGGGGATCATCCCGCTGCGTGCCCGGATCGCCGAGCGGCTGCACCAGAGCGGCCCCACCGTCTCCCAGACCGTGGCGCGGATGGAGCGCGACGGCCTGCTGACCGTCGAGGGCGACCGCCACCTCGAGCTCACCGAGGAGGGGCTGCGGCTGGCCACCCGGGTGATGCGCAAGCACCGCCTCGCCGAGCGGCTGCTCACCGACGTCATCGGCCTGGAGTGGGAGCTGGTCCACGAGGAGGCGTGCCGCTGGGAGCACGTCATGTCCGAGACCGTGGAGCGCCGGCTGCTGGACCTGCTGGGCTCGCCCACCGAGTCGCCGTACGGCAACCCGATCCCGGGCCTCGACGAGCTCGGCCAGGAGGCCGTCGGCGAGGACTTCATGAACGGCGTCGAGCCGCTCTCGCGGGTGGCCGGCCCGCACGAGGGCCGCGCGCTGATCCGACGGATCTCCGAGGAGATGCAGAAGGACGAGATGCTGATGAGCGCCCTGCGTCGCGTCGGCGCCCTGCCGGACAAGACGGTCACGATCATCGCCACCCCCGACGGCGTCCTGCTCGGCACCGGCGGCGAGACCGCCGAGATCGTCCCCGAGGCCGCTGACCACATCTTCGTGCGGCGGCTCTAGCCGGAGGCCAGCCCCACCAGGAACTCGCTGCACCCCACCTCGAGCGTGTACGCCGCGAGCGGGTCGCCGCGGGTGGCGCCGCGGTTGACGATCACCACCGGGGTGCCGTTCTTCGCGGCCCGGCGCACGAACCGCAGGCCGCTCATCACGGTCAGGCTCGAGCCGGCCACCAGCAGCGCGCCGCCGGTGTCGGCCAGCGCGTCCACCGCGGCGTAGCAGCGCTGCACCCGCGGCGCGGGGACGTTCTCGCCGAAGAAGACCACGTCGGGCTTGAGCAGCCCGCCGCACTCCGCGCAGTCCGGCACCACGAACCCGTCGGTCTCCTCGAGGTCCACGTCACCGTCGGGCCGCACCGCGACGTGCGCGTGCCGCTCGGCCCAGCCCGGGTTGAGCTCGGCCAGCCGGCGCTGCAGTGCGTCGCGGGCCGAGGTGGCGCGGCAGCCCAGGCACACCACGTCGGCGATCCGGCCGTGCAGGGCGACCACCCGCCGGGACCCGGCGCGCTCGTGCAGGCCGTCGACGTTCTGGGTGATCAGCAGGTCGGGATCGAGCCGGGCCAGGGCCGCGTGGCCCGGGTTGGGCTCGGCGTGCCGCATCCGCCCCCAGCCCAGGTGGCTGCGCGCCCAGTAGCGCTGCCGCGCCTCCGGCGTCGCCACGAACTCCTGGTAGGTCATCGGTGCCCGCGCCGGCGACCCCGGCCCGCGGTAGTCGGGGATGCCGGAGTCGGTCGAGAGCCCCGCGCCGGTCAGCACCACCAGCGGACGGCCGCGCAGCAGCGCCAGCGCCTCGGCGTACCCGCCTGCGGGGCCGGCGGTGAGCGTCATCGGGCGTAGCGCAGGGCCGCGCGGGCCCGGGCCTTGTCGGCCTCCACCCCGCGGTTCTTCGGTGGCGCGGTCGTGACGAGCTCGGCGAGCAGGTGCTCGGTGACGTGCGCGATCTCGGCGACCGCGCGGTCGAAGGCGGCCTGGTTGGCCTGCGACGGCTTCGTGGCGCCGCTGACCTTGCGGACGTACTGCAGCGCCGCGGCGCTGACCTCGTCGCGGGTGGCCGGCGGCTCGAAGTTGTGGAGCGGACGGATGTTGCGGCACATGCCTCGAGCGTACGGCGCCGCGACGCTGGGCGCTCCTGTCAGAGTGTGGCCATGATCCGAGATCTCGACCTGGTCGTGTTCGGCGCCACCGGCTTCACCGGGGGGCTGACCGCCGAGCACCTCGCCCGGCACGCTCCCGCCGGGCTGCGCTGGGCACTGGCCGGCCGCAACGCCGAGAAGCTCGCCGCGGTGCGGGACCGGCTGGCCGCGATCAGGCCCGACCTCGGGGACCTCGAGCTGCTCCACGCCGACGTCACCGACCCCGGCTCGCTGGCCGACGTCGCCGGTCGGGCCAAGGTCGTCGTCACCACGGTCGGCCCCTACCTCACCCACGGCGAGCCGCTGGTCGCCGCGTGCGCCGAGGCCGGCACCGACTACGTGGACCTCACCGGGGAGCCGGAGTTCATCGACCGGATGTACCTGGCCCACCACGCGACGGCGGTCCGGACCGGGGCCCGGATCGTGCACGCCTGCGGCTTCGACTCCGTCCCGCACGACCTCGGGGTGCTCTTCGCCGTCCAGCAGCTGCAGGCCGACGGGCCGCTGCGGGTGCGGGGCGTCGTGCGGGCCTCGGCCACGTTCTCCGGCGGCACCTTCCACTCCGCGGTCACCGCCGCCTCCCGGGCCCGGCAGATGAAGGAGGCCGCGGCCGAGCGGCGCCGGGTCGAGCCGCGCCCGCAGGGCCGCTCCTCCCGGGCGGTCGCTGGCCGCCCGCACCGCGACCCGCTGCTGGGGATGTGGCTGCTGCCGCTGCCGACGGTCGACCCGCTCGTGGTCGCGCGCAGCGGTGCCGCGCTCGCGGCGTACGGCCCGGACTTCCGCTACTCCCACTACGCCGGCACCCGCACCCTGCGGTACGCCGTGGGCGGCGCCGCCGGCGTCGGGGCGCTGGCGGCGGCCGCCCAGGTCCCGCCGCTGCGCCGGCAGCTGCTCCAGCGGGTCCAGCAGGGCGAGGGTCCCGACGAGCAGCGCCGGGCCCGGTCCTGGTTCACCGTCGACGTGGTCGCCGAGACCGGTCCCGGAGGGGACGGGGACGGCCGCGCCCTGCACGCGCGGGTCAGCGGCGGCGACCCCGGCTACGACGAGACGGCGCGGATGCTCGGGGAGTCCGCCCTGTGCCTGCTGCTCGACGACAACCCGCCGACCGCCGGCTCCGTCACGACCGCCCAGGCCATGGGGGAGAACCTCACTGCGCGGCTGCGGTCGGGCGGGATGCGGTTCGAGGTCGTCGGGTGAGGATCCGCGGGTCGAGGGGCGAGCGGGACGGGTCCGACGGCGGGGATAGGGTCGGCCGCGTGAGCGAGACCGAGGGCAAGGGCAGCGACGAGGCCCACGGCGGCTCGGGGGACGGGGAGCGGCCCGCGCGGGCCAAGAAGCACTGGAAGGTGTGGCAGGAGACGCTCGTCCTGCTCGTCGTCGCGGTCGTGCTCTCGCTGGTCGTGAAGACGTTCTTCGTCCAGGCCTTCTACATCCCCTCCTCCTCGATGGAGCCGGGCCTGCAGGTCAACGACCGGATCCTGGTCGAGAAGTGGTCCTACTGGTTCGGGGAGCCGAAGCGCGGCGACGTGGTGGTCTTCGAGGACCCGGGCAGCTGGCTGCCCGCCACCGACTCCGAGCCGTCCAACCCGGTCGTGAGCGTGCTGTCCAAGATCGGGCTGTACCCCGCGGGCGGGCACCTGGTGAAGCGGGTCGTCGGGACCGCTGGCGACGTGATCGAGTGCTGCGACGCCGAGGGCCGGCTGATCGTGAACGGCGAGCCGGTCGACGAGTCCGGCTACGCGCGGCCCGACGACGCCGAGTGCTACGGGCCGATGCCCGGCCAGTGCGCGTGGACGGCCGGCCCGGTGCCGGAGGGCTACCTGTTCGTGATGGGCGACAACCGGGCCAGCTCCTCGGACTCCTCGGCGCGGCTGTGCACCCCCCGGGAGACCGACTGCGTCTCGGGCCGCGAGTTCGTCCCGGAGGACCTGGTCGTCGGCAAGGTGTTCGTCCGCCTGTGGCCGGCCGGGCGGATGGGCGGGGTCGACAGCTCCGAGCCGCTGCGGGACGCCCCCGACCCCGAGTGACCCCTGGCGTCGCCGACGGTGACGTGCTTCACTCTTACTGACCGCTCGGTCGGTAATTGCTGGAGGTGTCATGACGGCCGCGACCACGCACGAGCCCGACCTGCTGGCGGCATTCGAGGAGACGATCGCCCGCCACGACCGCATCGAGCCGCGGGACTGGGTCCCCGAGCGCTACCGCGCCACGCTGGTGCGCCAGATCGCCCAGCACGCGCACTCGGAGATCATCGGCATGCAGCCGGAGGGCGGCTGGATCTCCCGGGCGCCGAGCCTGCGGCGCAAGGCGGTGCTGCTGGCCAAGGTGCAGGACGAGGCCGGCCACGGTCTCTACCTCTACGGGGCGTGCGAGACCCTCGGGGTGACCCGGGAGGAGCTCGTCGAGCGGCTGCTCGACGGTCGGCAGAAGTACTCATCGATCTTCAACTACCCGGCCCTGTCCTACGCCGACGTCGGCACCATCGGCTGGCTGGTCGACGGCGCCGCGATCTGCAACCAGGTGCCGCTGTGCCGGACGTCGTACGGCCCCTACGGGCGGGCCATGGTCCGGATCTGCAAGGAGGAGTCCTTCCACCAGCGGCAGGGCTTCGAGCTGCTCGCGACGATGATGGGCGGCACCGAGGAGCAGCGCGCGATGGTGCAGGAGTCCGTCGACCGCTTCTGGTGGCCGGCGCTGATGATGTTCGGCCCGCCGGACGCCGACTCCCCGAACACCGCCCAGTCGATGGCCTGGGGGATCAAGCGCGACACCAACGACGAGCTGCGCCAGAAGTTCGTGGACATGACAGTGCCGCAGGCCCGCGCGCTCGGCGTCACGCTGCCCGACCCCGAGCTGCGCTGGAACGAGGAGCGCGGCCACCACGACTTCGGGGAGCCGGACTGGGCGGAGCTGGCGGCGGTGATCCGCGGCGAGGGTCCGTGCAACGCCCAGCGCATCGCGCACCGCCGCCGGGTCTGGGAGGACGGCGCCTGGGTCCGCGAGGCGGCCGGGGCGTACGCCGCGCGCCCGGCGCAGGAGGTGGCGCCGTGAGCGGGACCGCGGGCCAGTGGCCGCTCTACGAGGTATTCGTCCGCGGGCGGCGCGGACTCAACCACGTGCACGTGGGGTCGCTGCACGCCGCCGACGACGCGATGGCGCTGCACCATGCCCGAGACGTCTACACCCGACGCAACGAGGGCGTGAGCATCTGGGTGGTGCGCTCCGACGCCGTCAGCGCCTCCAGCCCGGACGAGAAGGACCCGATGTTCGCGCCGGCCGGCGACAAGGTCTACCGGCACCCCACCTTCTACGCCGTCCCCGAGGACGTCCCGCACCTGTGAGCGCGGAGCACGGAGGAGCCCCCATGACCCAGCCGACCGAGCCGACCCAGCTGCAGCTGGACCCGGTCCTCGACGACTCCCGGTGGGCCTTCGGGACCGGCTTCGCGGACCCGCTCGCCGGGATCGACGCCACGGTGCCGCCCGGCGTGGACGCGCGCGCCCTCGCGGCGTACTCGCTGATGCTCGGCGACGACGCGCTGGTCGCCTCGCACCGCCTCGCGCAGTGGTGCGGGCGCGCCCACGACCTCGAGGACGACATCGCGCTGGCCAACCTCGCCCTGGACCTGCTCGGCCAGGCCCGGCTGCTGCTCGCGCGGGCGGCCGCCGCCGACAGCACGCTGGTCCCCGCGCTGCCCGCCGGGTCGCCGGTGCCGGCCGAGGACGCGCTGGCCTACTTCCGGGAGGCGGCGGAGTTCCGCAACGTGCGCCTGGTCGAGGCCGAGAACGGCGACTTCGCCGCGACCGTCGCGCGGCTCGTCCTCTTCGCCACCCACCGGCTCGCGGTGATGCAGCGGCTCACGGCGAGCCGGGACCCGGTGCTGGCGGCGCTCGCCGCGAAGGCCGTCCCCGAGCTGGCCTACCAGCGCGACTACGCCGCGCGGTGGCTGGTGACCCTGGCCCGCGGGACCGAGGAGTCCCGCCGCCGGCTGCTGGCCGGGCTGGAGCTGGTGTGGCCCTTCCGCGACGAGCTCTTCGCCACCCACGAGGTCGAGCGGACGGCCGCCGCCGAGGGGATCGGGGTGGACCCGGCCGAGGTCGCCGGCGAGGTCGAGGACGTGCTGGGGCAGGTGTTCGCGGCCGCCGGGATCGAGGCGCCCCGGGTCCCGCAGGCCGGCGGTGCCGGCCGGGCCGGCCGGCACACCGAGGCGCTGGGAACGATGCTGGCCGAGATGCAGGTCGTGGCCCGCGCGCACCCGCGGGGCCGGTGGTGATCCCGATGGAGATCCCGGTGGTGATCCCGATGGTGATCCCGATGGAGTCCCGGGCCCGGCGCGCCCGGGAGGTCGCGGCCGCGGTGCTCGACCCGGAGCTGCCGGTGCTCACGCTCGCCGACCTGGGTGTGCTGCGCGAGGTCGAGGTCGACACCGCAGGGGCCGTCACGGTCACGATCACCCCGACCTACAGCGGCTGCCCGGCGCTGGCCACCATGCGCGACGACCTGGTGCATGCGTTGCGCGAGGACGGGTTCGCGGAGGTCCGGGTCCGGGTCAGCCTGAGCCCGCCGTGGTCCACGGACCTGATCTCGGCGCGCGGGCGGGAGGCGCTGGCGGCGTACGGGATCTCCCCGCCGGGGCCGGCCCCGCGCGGGACCGGGCCGGTGCCCCTGAGCCTGCTGCCCACCCGCCGGTCTCCGGCCTGCCCGCGCTGCGGCGCCGCCGATGCCGGGCTGACCTCGGAGTTCGGCCCGACCGCGTGCACGGCGCTCTACCGGTGCCGGGCCTGCCTGGAGATCTTCTCCCACGTCAAGGAGCGCTGATGACGCCGGGGATGTCGCCCGCCGTGGCCCCGGCCACGCGCCGCTCCACGTTCCACGCCCTGCGGGTCGCCGAGGTGGAGCGGCTGACCGACGACGCCGCCGCTGTCACCTTCGAGGTGCCCGCGGAGCTGGCCGACGAGTTCGCGTTCCGGCCCGGGCAGTCGCTCACGCTGCGACGCACTGTCGACGGGATCGAGCAGCGCCGGACCTACTCGATCTGCGCCCCGGCCGGCGCCCCGCCCCGCGTGGGGGTCCGCGAGGTGCCCGACGGGCTGTTCTCGACCTGGCTGGTGCGCTCGGTGCGGCCCGGGGACGTCGTCGAGGTGCAGCCGCCGACCGGCCGGTTCTGCGCCGACCCCGAGGCGGGCGGGCGGCACCTGTGCGTCGCCGCGGGGTCCGGCATCACCCCGGTGCTCTCGATCGCCGCCTCGGTGCTGGCCAACCCGGCCGCCCACGTCACGGTGCTCTACGGCAACCGGACCAGCCGGTCGGTGATGTTCGCCGAGGAGCTCGCCGACCTCAAGGACCGCTATCCGGCCCGGCTCGAGGTCGTCCACGTGCTCTCCCGGGAGCCGCGCGAGGTCGAGCTGTTCTCGGGCCGCCTGGACCGTGAGCGGCTCCAGCGGATCCTCACCGCGCTGGTCCCCGTCGCCGAGCTCGACCACGTCTGGCTGTGCGGTCCGTTCGGCCTGGTCACCGACGCGCGGGCCGTCCTCGGCGAGCTCGGCGTGACGGCCGGGCGGGTGCACGCGGAGCTGTTCTTCGTCGACGAGCCGCCGCCCGACGTACGCCGGAGCGCGGACGCGGACGTGGCGACCGGCGCCGGCGGGGGCGGGACCAGCGAGGTCGCCGTGGTGCTGGACGGGCGCACGACCACGGTCCGGCTGCCGCGCGACCAGCCGATCCTCGACGGGGCGTCGCAGACCCGGGCCGACCTGCCGTTCGCCTGCCGGGGCGGGGTCTGCGGGACCTGCCGGGCGCTGGTCACGGCGGGCGAGGTCGACATGCGGCGCAACTACGCCCTCGACGAGGACGAGGTGCGCCGCGGCTTCGTCCTCACCTGCCAGACCCACCCGGTCGGCGACCGGGTCGCGGTGGACTTCGACGCCTAGGGTCTGCGGAGCCCGTCGAACGCGAGCGCGGTGATCGAGTCCGCGAGCACCGCGGCGTCGACCGGGCCTCCGGGGCGGTACCACTCGACCAGTGAGTTCACCATGCCGAAGAGCAGCCGGCTGATCAGGTCCGGCGCGATGTCGTCGCGCAGCGAGCCCTCCGCGGCCGCGGCGGCGACCAGGCCGGCCAGCTGCTCGTCGATCGCCCGCCGCCGCTCGACGGCTGCCAGCTCGACCGGGCTGTTGCCGCGCACCCGCAGCAGCAGCGTGACAGCGGGCAGGTGCTCGACGAGGATCTCGACCGACTGGTGGATCGCGCTGCGCAGCCGCTCGGCGGCGCTCGGCGCGGGGGCGGCGACCGCGGCGTCGAGCGCCGCGGAGAGCCCGTCGAGGGCCTCGTCCAGCGCCGCGGCGAGCAGGTGCTCCTTGCTCGGCACGTGGTGGTAGATCGCGGACTTGCTGATCCCGAGGTCGCGGGCCAGGTCGCCGACGCTGGTCCGGTCGTAGCCGCGCTCGATGAACAGCTCGATCGCGCGGCGCAGCACCGTGGCCTGGTCGTAGCCGGGCCGGCCCCGTCGTACCGGCGCCCCGGTCGGCGTGGTCGGCGCGGACGGGGCAGAAGGCGAGGAGGATGAGGCGGCGTCGGCCATGGCTCCCTCCCGGTTCCGGACGATCAAGGCTCCCACAGGGGCGGCCAGGGGTCGGCACGGTGTGACGAGGTCCGCGTCCGAGCCCCGTGAACGAGCCGGGCGGGATCGTAGAATGGATGGTGCCTTCGCAAGGCCACGGGATGCCTCGGGTGATCCCCGGGTGCTGGGGTGAGGCGGCCGTGGTCGCCCCGCAGGGCGGTCTGCCACGCACGCGCCGGTGCGGCCGGCCCCGTGACCGCTCTCGGATGCTGCTGTCCGGCAACCGAACCCGGAGGTCGTCCCTCATGCCGCGCCGTGCGCGCCTTCCCCGACTGCTGTCCCGTCCGCGCCGCCGCACCGCACTCACCGCCGCCTCGATCGGCCTGGTGCTCAGCGGGTCCCTCGCCCCCGGGCTGGTCGCCTCGATCGACGACCAGCCGCCCGCGGAACCACGGGTCGCCGACGCCCGGGACGCCGCGCGCGCCCCGACCGAGACCGGGGAGCAGGCCGGGAAGGAGCGGGCCCGGAAGGAGCGGGCCCGGAAGGCTCCGTTGAGCCGCGCCGACCGGAGGATGGCCGCCAAGCTCCGGGTCCGGGTCCGCAACGGCCGGCTCGGCAGGAACGTCACGGGCCGGGTCCTGGACGTCCGCAGCGGGCGCACCGTGTGGAGCGACGGGGGCCGCAAGGAGCTGATGCCCGCCTCCACCGCCAAGGTCGGGACTGCGGTCGCGGCGCTCCAGGCGCTCGGGCCGAACCGGAGGCTGACCACCGAGGTCCGGACCTCCGGTCGGACCATCACGATCGTCGGCGGCGGCGACGCCCTGCTGACCGGCCGGGACCTGAGCCGCCTGGCCGCCAGGACGGCCCGGTCGGTGAAGCGGGGGGTGAGCTACCGGGTGCGCGTCGACGACACCCTCTTCGCCGCGCCGAGACTGAGTCCGGGCTGGTCGCCGGGCTACTACACCTCCAACGTGACGCCGGTCCGGTCCCTGGTCGTCGACGAGCGGCAGGTGATGGACACCGCGATGGACGCCGGGCGGATCTTCGCCCAGCGGCTTCGCGAGCACGGCCTCCGGGTCGTCTCCACCGCACGGGGTGAGGCTCCCGACGGCGCGAGGACGGTGGCCAGGTGCGGCACCCCGGTCTGCGAGGTGGTCATCGAGATGCTGCTCGTCTCCGACAACGACCTGGCCGAGAGCCTGCAGCGGCTGACGGCTGTCGAGACCGGCCGGCCGGGGACCTGGCGCGGCGGCGCCCGGGCCCAGCTGGAGGTGCTGAGGAGGCTCGGGGTCGAGACCGAGGGGATGCGGCTCTACGACGGGTCCGGGCTGTCCCGGTCGGACCGGGTCTCGGCGGCCCACCTGACCTCGATCCTCCGGGCCGCCTACGCCAAGGGCCGGCACCGCAGGATGTGGCCGCTCAAGGTGGGGCTCCCGGTGGCCGGCACGAAGGGGACCCTGCACAGCAGCCTGGGCCGGTTCACGACCCCGCAGTCGCGGGCCGCGACCGGACAGGTCAAGGGCAAGACGGGCTCCCTGCACGACGTCGTCACGCTCGCCGGCGTCACCCGGGGCGCCGACGGCGACCTGCTGGCCTACGCGTTCATGCAGAACGGCAGCCCCAGCACGCTGAGCACCAAGCAGGCCTTCGACGGGCTCGCCGCGACGGTGCACGGCAGCTGGTAGCCCGACCGGCTCACAGCACGCCGGTCAGGACGCCCCCGTCGGCTCGGACCGCGGCGCCGTTGGTCGCTGACGAGATCGGGCTGGCCAGGTACGCCGCCAGGCTCGCGATCTCGCTCGGCTCGATGAACCGCTGCAGCAGGGAGGTCCGGTTCTCCCCGATGATCGCCCCCTTCAGCACCTCGGTCGGCACCCCCTGGACGCGCGCGAGCTGCTCGACGGTGCGTGCGACGCCGTCGGAGTAGGTCGGCCCGCCGAGGATCGCGTTGACGGTCACCTCGGTGCCGCGGGTCAGCTTCGCGAGCCCGTTGCTCAGGGCCAGGGTCCCGGCCTTGGTGACGCCGTAGTGGACCATGTCGGCCTGAACGTTCACCCCGGACTCGCTGGCGACGAAGATGATCCGGCCCCAGCCCCGGGCGAGCATCGAGGGCAGGGCGTGTCGGGACAGGCGAACGCCGCTCATCAGGTTCACGTCGACGTAGCGCTGCCAGTCGTCATCGGTGAGGTCCGTGAACTGCCCGAGCTCGAACAGGCCGACGTTGTTGGCCAGGATGTCGAGGTCGCCCAGCGACTCGAGCAGCCGGGCCACCTCCTCGGGCTGCTCGAAGTCGGCGGCGATCCCGGAGACGACCGCGCCCGGAACCGCCGCCTCCAGGGCGGCTGCCGCCGCTCGGACCCGGTCCTGATCCCGGCCGTTGACGATCACCGAGGCTCCCTCGCGCAGGAGCGCCTCGGCGATCGCGTAGCCGATTCCCTGCGTCGAGCCGCTCACGAAGGCGGTCTTGCCCGCCAGCTGAAGATCCACGGTGTTCCTGCCATCCCGTTGGGGTGCGCCCGCGGGCGCAATCACTTGCTTGGTCAAGTGAAAGGTAGGCCGAATGACTTGCTTGATCAAGTCAGCGGAGCCCGCGTACTGTGCTGCCCATGCCTGAATCCGCCCCGTCGGGAGCACTCCGTGGCGAGGACCTCGAGACCTGGTCGGCCCTGGCGACAGTCCTGGAGTGGCTGCCCGCCGCCCTGGACGCACAGCTGCAGCGCGACGCCGGGCTGACGCACTTCGAGTACGGCGTCCTGTACGCGCTCGCGACTGCCGAGGGGGGAACCCTGCGGATGAGCGTGCTGGCCGGCTACGCGAACAGCTCGCTGTCCCGACTCTCGCGTGCTGCCGCGCGCCTGGAGAACAGGGGACTGGTGCGCCGCGAGCCCGACCCCGCCGACGGGCGCTACACCCTGGCCGTCCTCACCGACGTGGGGCGCGAGAAGGTCGACGAGGCCACGCCGGGGCATGTGCAGACCGTCCACCGGCTGGTGCTCGACCCGCTGACGCAGGCCCAGGCGCGACAGCTGCGCTCGATCGCCCGGCGGATCACGGCAACGATCGGCGACGAGGGCGGCTGGCGCCCGCCCCCGGCGTAGGAGCGAGCCCTACGCCGGTCCGGGTGCCCCAGGCCAGAGTCGAACTGGCGACCTTTCGCTTAGGAGGCGGCTGCTCTATCCACTGAGCTACTGGGGCGAACGCTGCATATCTTGGCAGGTCGGGTCGCCGGATCCGAGTCGGCCCCGCCGGCCGGAGCGACGGCTGGGAGGGCGGGTCACAGCGAGCTCATCGCGCCCAGCGCCGGGTCCTGCGGGCTGAACCCCGGGAAGACCTGGGCGGAGGAGGCGCCCAGCCTGGTGGTGACGACCTCGCCGAGCACCTGGCGGTAGTCGGTGGTGACCAGCAGGTCCGCGTCGCTGGTGCGGGTCAGGCCGGGCCAGGTGCCGTAGTAGCGCCCGCCCCGGACCCCGGCACCGATCAGGAACATCACGTTGCCGTGGCCGTGGTCCAGGCCGCCGTTCGCGTTCTCGACGACCCGCCGGCCGAACTCGCTGATCGTCACCAGCGTCACCCGGTCCGCGAGCGGGCCGAGGTCGGTGAAGAACGCCGCGACCGAGCGGGCGAAGACCTGCGCCATGCTGGTCAGGTTGCCGCTCGCGGTCGTGCCGATCCAGGTGTGGTGGTCCCAGGAGCCGTGGTCGACAGTGATCACCTCGGCGCCGACGTCCGCACGGATCGTGCGCGCGGCGGAGGCCAGCGCCTTGCCCAGGTCGTCGGCGGGGTACGTCGCGCCGTGGCCGGGGGCGGCCGGAACGGCGCGCACCGCCGCGAACTCGTCGACGACGTCGATGGTCGCGGCCATCCCGTTCGCGAGCGGGCCGCTGCTGCCGGCCCAGGCGGTGCGCAGGGCCGCCCGCCGGGCCGCCGCGCCGTCGGGCTCGGTCGGGCCCGCCAGCCAGACGCTGTCCACGTCGGAGGAGGCGAGGGTCGGCTGCGGCCCGGTGACGGCCATCGCCGGCACCCCGCCGCCGTACTGGATGGCCTCCAGCGGCGACCCGGTGCCGTTGCGGCCCACGAGCCGGTTCAGCCAGCCGATCCGCTCCGGGGAGCCCGGGTCGGCGTCCTCGACCTCTTCCATCGCGGAGAAGTGCGAGCGGTTCGGCACCGGGAGCCCGGTCGCGTGGACGGCGGCCATCCGGCCCGCCTGCCACAGCGGCAGCAGCGGCGCGAGGGAGGGGTGCAGCCCGAACATCGCGTCCCGGGCGAGCAGCTGGTCCGCCGGCACCGCGATCGAGGGGCGGGCGGCGTAGTAGGCGGGGTCGGCGTGCGGGACCACGAGGCTGAGGCCGTCGGCAGCGCCGCGCATCGAGAGCACGACGAGGACCCGGTCGGCCGTGCCGGTGGCGGCGTACGCCGTCTCGGTGAACGCGGTGCCGTGGGCGACGCCGACCAGGGCCGCGCCGCCCACGGCCACGGAGCCGCGGAGGAAGCCGCGGCGCGACGTGGCGCGGAAGTCGTCGCAGCAGGGGGCGTTGGAGTCGGGGATCTCGGTCATCGGTGCAGGTGCTCCGGGGTGTCGAGGAGGGTGGTCAGCAGCATCCCGAAGCTCCACCGCACCAGGGCGTGACGCTCGGTGATCACGGTCGCGGGCCCGAGGCCGGTCGCCTCGCAGGCCGCCTGCAGCAGCCGCGGCGACGCCGACCGGCCCAGGAGCTGGCCGCACAGATGCTCGACGAGCACGTCGAAGCGGACCGACGCCGCCGGCAGCCACTGGGCGGGCCGCCGGTAGGTGATGTCGATCTTCGGCCACCAGCCGTTGACGATGCTGTAGTGCGCGTCGAAGGACGCCAGCAGCCGCGAGACCGAGGACCAGGACCGGTTGTCCTGGGGCTGGCCGTCGGGGCGGGGCCAGTCGAACGGGGCCTGGCCGATGTCGGCGGCCTGCCAGATCATCGCGTTGGCGGCCGCCTGGTCGGTGGTCGGTCGGGCGAGCCGGACCTGCAGCGCGCGGTACGTCGCGGCCACGTCGTCGGTCGGGGTGCGCACCTTGGCGCCCGCGGCCGCCGCGAACTCCGGGTGCGCCACCAGGGCGCGCAGCACCGGCTTGATCTCGGTCCCGTGCTCGGTGAACACCTGCGCCAGGTGGTCGACGAGCGCGGGGGAGGGGTCGTCGGAGACGAACCGGACGGCCAGCTTGCGGGCGATCCGGCGGGCGGTGTCGGGATGGTGGGCGAGGTGGCGCAGGAACGCCTCGGCGACCGGACGCCCATCGGTCGCGGCGTTCGGGTGGGCGAAGCCGGCGACGCGGACCGGGCCGGTCCAGTGGCTCGCCGCGTCGTACCAGACCTGCCAGGTCGACCAGGTGCGCACCCGGTAGCCGGTGAGGATCCGGGCGGCGTTCTTGACGTCGTCCTCGGTGTGGTGGCCGGTGCCGAGCGTGTGCAGCTCGAGCAGCTCGCGGCCGAGGTTCTCGTTCGGCGCCCGCTTCGTCGAGGACGCGTTGTCGAGCGAGACGCCCATCGCGGGGTGGGTGATCGCCGCGACCAGGAGGTCGTCGAAGCGGCCCAGGGCGTGGCTGCGGACCAGCTTGCCGTAGTCGGCGCGGAACGGGTGCACGCCGTCGTCGTGCACCGGGACGTGCAGGTGGTGCTCCCAGAACTCCGCCATCACCTCGAGGACCTGGCGACGGGAGACGATGCGACGGGCCAGGCACCAGCGCGCGTAGTTGGCCATCGCGCTCCAGCCGCTCTCGACCTCCTCCTCGTCACGCTGGACGACCTGGGCGGCGGAGGCGCCGATCGAGAACCACCAGGAGGCGGTTGCGTCGCCGTCGGGGTCGGGGATCGAGGCGGGGTCGAGCTGCTGCTCGAACCACCCGGCGGGGCTGCCGGCGGCTTGCATCTCGGCGTGCAGCTGCGGGGTGATGCCGTAGCTGAACCGGCTGGCCAGGTGCAGCGACGCGGGGGTCGGCAGCGGGGCGCTGGTGAAGTCCGGGTCCGGCTGGGGGACTGGGGGCTCGGTCGGAGTCTCGGTCGGGGGCTCGGTGGGAGTCTCGGTCGGGGGCTCGGACGGAGTCTCGGCCGGGGGCTGGGCCGGAGTCTCGGTCGGGATCTCGATCGGGGGATCGGCAGGGGTCGGTCCCGGCGCGGGCTGCGGGGTCGGCGCCGGTGACGTGGGGCTCGGGTCCGTGGTCCGCCTCGGGGCCCGGTGGTGCTGGTGGCGGCAGCGGTGCTTGCGGCGGCAGGTGTGCCGGGGGTGCTGCGGGCAGCGGTGCCAGTGCCGGCAGACCGACCGGTGCCGGCGCTTGGTGCGCGCGGCCGACCGGGCGTCGGCGGTCGTCGCGGCGGCGTCCTGAGCGCCGAGCAGCGGCCCGACCGCCGTGACGGCGAGCCCGCCGACCAGGCCGCGGGAGAGCAGCCGGCGGGAGGTGCCGCGGGCGCTGGAACTGTCGACAGGAGGGGGTGCGGCGGCGGACACGCGAGGCTCCCGGGGGGACGGGGATGCTGCGACGGAGGGGGACGAGGTGCCCATCGGCCCGGGTCGGGCGCTAGTTGAGGAAATCTTGAGAAGACCGTGAGAATCGCCCCCGAGGGGGACGGCGGTTTGGCGCTCAGGAGCGGGCGGCGGAGAATTGGCGGGTCCACGTACTGTCACCGTGGCCCCGATGCGACCTGAGGTGACCCGCATGTCCGAAGAGCAGCCCGCCGGCTCCCCGGACGATGGACCGACCCCACGCGCCGGTCAGGCCCGTCGGGGCCGGCGGCGGGCCCGCCCGCCGCGCCGGCACACGGTCGCCCGGGTCCTGGTCGTCACCGGCCTCGCCCTGGCCATGGTGACCGCGCTGGCGACGGTCTGGCTCTACCGTGACCTCAACGGCAACCTGACAGTCACCGACGTCACCGGTCAGCTCACCGACCGGCCCGACGAGGTCGACGTCGAGGGCCCGCAGGAGCCGGTGAACATCCTGGTGATGGGCTCCGACGACCGCGACGGCGAGGGCAACAACATCGACGGGCTCACCGGCGACGGGCAGCGCTCGGACACCACGATCCTCTTCCACCTCTCCGCCGACCGCGAGCACGCGTACGGCGTGAGCATCCCGCGCGACTCCCTGGTCACCCGGCCCGACTGCACCGGCCCCGACGGGGAGAACATCCCGGGCGCCGAGGACGCGATGTGGAACGAGGCCTTCGCGGTCGGCGGGCCGGCCTGCACGATCCAGCAGTTCGAGCAGACCACCGACGTCCGCATCAACCACTACGTCGTCGTGGACTTCGCCGGGTTCAAGGACATGGTCGACGCCATCGACGGCGTCCCGGTCTGCATCCCCGAGGACATCTCCGACCCCGCCCACGGCATCAACATCGAGGCCGGCTCCCGCGAGATCCGCGGCGACGAGGCGCTGAACTACGTCCGGGCCCGCTACACCCTCGGCGACGGCTCGGACATCGGCCGCGTCAAGCGCCAGCAGGCATTCATCGCGGGGATGGCGAACAAGGTCGTCTCCGGCGGCGTCCTGGCCCGCCCGGACCGGCTGGTCGGGTTCCTGCGGGCCGCGACCAAGTCGCTGACCGTCGACCCCGGCATGGGCAACGTGGTGAAGCTCAGCAAGGTCGGCCTCGGCTTCCAGGACATCGGGCTGGACAACATCCGGTTCATCACGGTGCCGTTCGAGTACGACAGCCGCGAGGAGTTCCGCGGCCGGATCGTGTGGACCGAGCAGGCCGAGACGGTCTGGCAGCGGATCCGCAACGACCAGACCATCTCCAAGCGGCTCGACAGCGGCCTGCTCACGGCCGGCAACGTGCCGGGCTCGCCGCGCAGCACCCCGGACGGCGGTGACGAGGACGAGTCCGAGTCGCCCTCGGCCTCCGAGTCCGAGTCGGAGTCGGAGTCGGGTGGACCGGAGTCCCCGGGCGCCAGCACCGCGCCGCGCGACGAGAGCCAGACGGCCGCCCTCGAGGCAGCGGGGCTGTGCACGTGAGCGAGCCCGACCGGGACCAGGCCGCCTGGGAGCGCCGGCGCCGGCTGGCCGAGGTCTTCGGCGACACGCTGCCGGAGACCACCAGCGACGAGCGCGACCCCGGCGGCTCCGGGGACGAGCGAAGCACCGACGCCTGGCTGCGGTCCCAGGTGCCGCCGCACCACGGCCAGGTCTGAGCTCAGGCTGGCGGGGTCCGGCCCTGCTGGGTGGCGATCAGGTCCCGGATCTCGCGCAGCAGCTGCACGTCCTCCGGCGTACCGGGCGGGGCGCTGGGGAAGTAGCGCTCCTTGGCCTTCGTGTACGGCGTGACGATGAAGAAGTAGACGACCGCCGCCAGGATCACGAACGAGATCACCGCGGTCAGCCAGGCGCCGACCGAGACGCCACCGGGCTCGTAGTTGGAGAAGTCCGGGGTGCCGCCGATCTTGCCGACCAGGTCGAGGAGCACGTCGACGGTGGCGGCCACGACTGTCGCGAACGCGCCACCGATGATGA
This sequence comes from Nocardioides pantholopis, assembly GCF_003710085.1. Classification (NCBI taxonomy): domain Bacteria; kingdom Bacillati; phylum Actinomycetota; class Actinomycetes; order Propionibacteriales; family Nocardioidaceae; genus Nocardioides; species Nocardioides pantholopis. The sequence goes on from NZ_CP033324.1 coordinate 544,966, forward strand.
ACGCGACGGCGAGCTCGATCAGGTTCCCGCGCAGCAGGAAGTTCTTGAAGCCGCTCAGCATGGTGCGCTCCCAGGGTCCGAGATGTGCCGGGTCGGCCGAGATCCGGCCTCTCGGCAGGCTAGCGGCTGTAGGAGTACGTGAGGTAGCGGCGTACGGCGGCGTCGGCCAGGCCCGGCACGTCGGCATCGAGGGCGCCGACCACGACCAAACGGCCCGGTGCCCCGTCTCCGGCGGCGTCCGCGACGACGTCGGGGACCGCGAGCACGGGCACGTCCCGGGCGACGACCTCCGGCTCGTCGCCCTGCGGGTCAGCGGCCACCAGGTCGACCACGTCGCCGACGCGAAGCAGCCCGGCCATCGCCGGGTCGGGCAGCCGCACGGGCACCGCGACGCGGCCCGGGTGCCCGGCGGCCAGCTCCGGGCCGACCAGCCGGACGTCGGTGACCGGCTCGCCGCGGCGCAGCGGGGCCGCGAGCACCCGCCCGACGGGGTCGCCGGCCAGCCCGGCCGGCGCGGTGCCGGCGGCGAACCGGGCCTCGACCAGGTCGCCCGCGGCCAGCGGCCGCCCGGGATCGAGGTCGCGGGCGGCCACCAGCACCGGCTCGGTCGCTGGCGGCGGACCCGCCGCGGCCTGGAGCCCGGCAGCCACGGCGACGGCGGCCAGCACGGCGGCGAGGAGCCGGCGCCGCGACAGCACCGCACGGCGTACGCCGAGGGCGGCACGCCGCAGCCGCGACACGTGGCGGTCGGGCAGCACTGGCAGGTCGGGCACGTCGGGGAGCACCCGTCGACGCTAGGCGCTCGGGGGGCCCGGCAGCGCCGGCTCTCCACAGGCCACCGGAGCCGGGCTCCGGTGGGCGGGGGTCAGTCGGCGGTGCTGGCCGCGCTCTTGGTCTCCGGCTTGGGGGTGGACCCCCCGGAGTCGGAGGATGCCGCCGAGGCGGAGCCGTCGCCGCTGGGCGCAGGGCTCGAGCTGGCGGCGGAGCCGGTCCGGTTGTCGGTCCGGTAGAAGCCGGAGCCCTTGAACACGACGCCGACCGCGTTGAACAGCTTGCGCAGCCGCCCCTGGCACTGGGGGCACTCGGTCAGGGCGTCGTCGGAGAAGCTCTGGAACTGCTCGAAGGCGTGCCCGCACTCGGTGCAGGCGTACTGATAGGTCGGCATCTGGTCCCCGCTGTGATCTTGCGCTGTGTTCTTGGCACTCGACGTGTGCGAGTGCCAAGGATACGCCACAGGCAGAATGGTCCGCACGATGACCGAGGTTCCGGCGAGCGACTCCCCGCCCGAGCGCGGCCGGCTGCGCCGGGCCCGCGCCGGCTTCCGCGCGCTGCCCCGCCCGCTGCGCGCCTCGACGTACGCCGTGGTGGCGCTGGTCCTGGTGCTCGTCGCCGGGCTCGTCGCGGTGGTGGTCGCGGTGCGGCACCCGCTGCCGCAGGAGGAGGGCGAGCTGGCCGTGCCCGGCCTGGCGGCCCCGGTCACGGTGCTGCGCGACGAGCACGGCATCCCGCAGCTCTACGGCGACTCGCTGACCGACCTGGTCCGGGCGCAGGGGTTCGTGCACGCCCAGGAGCGGTTCTTCGAGATGGACGTGCGCCGCCACGCCACCGCCGGCCGGCTGGCCGAGCTGTTCGGCGAGGACGCCGTCGAGAGCGACAGCTACGTGCGCTCGATGGGCTGGCGCCGGGTGGCGGAGCAGGAGCTGGCACTGGTCTCGCCGGACACCCGCCGTGCGCTGGAGGCGTACGCCGCCGGCGTGAACGCCTACCTCGACGCCCACGACCCCGCCGACCTGGCGGTCGAGTACACGGTCCTGAACCTCGGCGGGCTCGACTACGCGCCGGCGGACTGGACCCCTGTCGACTCGCTGGCCTGGCTCAAGGCGATGGCCTGGGACCTGCGCGGCAACATGAGCGACGAGATCGACCGGCTCCTCGAGCAGAGCGAGGTCGGGGCGCGGCGCGCGGCGCAGCTGCGCCCGGCGTACCCCTTCGCCGAGCACCCGCCGATCGTCTCGGGGGGCGCTGTGATCGACGGCGTCTTCGAGCCGGGCGCCTCCGGACCGGACAGCCGCAAGCCGCTGCGGCCGGCGTTCACCGCCGACCGGCGCTCCGCGCCGGCGGCCCTCGCCGGGGTCCGCGACGGCCTGGAGCGGCTGCCGGACCTGCTCGGCAGCGGCGACGGCATCGGCAGCAACAGCTGGGTCGTCGACGGCGACCACTCCACGACCGGGAAGCCGATCCTCGCCAACGACCCGCACCTGGGCGTCGGCATGCCGGGGGTCTGGATGCAGATGGGTCTGCACTGCCGCACCACGTCCGAGGCCTGCCCCCTCGACGTCGCCGGCTTCACGTTCTCCGGGGTCCCGGGGGTCGTGATCGGCCACAACGCCGACATCGCGTGGGGCTTCACCAACCTCGGGCCCGACGTCACCGACCTGTACCTGGAGAAGGTCGAGGGCGACCGCTGGCGCCACGGCGGGCGGTGGCGCGAGCTGGAGACCCGCACCGAGACCATCGAGGTCGCCGGCGGCGACGACGTGGAGATGACTGTGCGCTCCACGGCCCACGGCCCGATCCTCTCCGACGTCTCCGAGGAGCTCGCGGACGTCGGCCGGACCGCCGCCGGGCAGCGCGGCTCCAGCGTCGAGTACGCCGTGTCGCTGGCGTGGACGGCCCTGGAGCCGGCGCCGACCGCCGACGCGATCCTGGCCCTCAACCTCGCCGACGACTGGGACTCCTTCCGCGCCGCGGCCGCCGACTTCGCGGTCCCGGCGCAGAACCTCGTCTACGCCGACCGGGCCGGCCACATCGGCTACCAGGCGCCGGGCCGGGTGCCGATCCGCAAGTCCGGCAACGACGGCAGCGTGCCGTCGGCCGGCTGGCGCCCGGAGAACGACTGGACCGGCGAGGTGGTGCCGTTCGAGGGCCTGCCGCACGAGCTGGACCCCGAGGAGGGGTTCGTGGTGACCGCCAACCAGGCCGTGACCGGTCCCGGCTACCCCTACCACCTCACCGACGACTGGGACCGCGGCTACCGCGCCAGCCGGATCCGGGGCCAGCTGGAGGCCGAGCCGAAGGTGTCGGTCGCCGAGACCGCGCAGCTCCAGCTCGACGACCGGCACCCGCTGGGGCCGGTGCTCACGCCGTACCTGCTCGACGTGGAGCTGCCGGCCGGCTACTGGTCCGGCGGCCAGGACCTGCTCGCCGACTGGGACTTCGCGCAGGACGCCGACAGTGGCGCCGCGGCGTACTTCAACGTGGCGTGGAGCAACCTGCTCGCGCTGACCTTCCACGACGAGCTGCCCGAGGAGCTGTGGCCCGACGGCGGGCAGCGGTGGTACGCCGTCGTCGAGCGGCTGCTCGAGGACCCGGACGACCCGTGGTGGGACGACGTGCGGACCGAGGACGTGGTCGAGGACCGCGACGACGTGCTCGAGCAGGCGCTGCGCGACGCCCGCGACGAGATGACCCGCCGCCAGGCGCGCGACCCGGGGGAGTGGTCGTGGGGCCACCTGCACCGCCTCGAGCTGCGCTCGCCCTCGCTGGGGGAGTCCGGGATCGGGCCCGTGGAGCGGCTGGTGAACCGGGACGGCTGGCTGGTCGGCGGTGGCAGCTCGACGGTCGACGCCACCGCGTGGGACGCCGCCGAGGGCTACCAGGTGACCTCGGCGCCGTCGATGCGGATGGTGGTCTCGCTGGCCGACCTCGACGACTCCCGCTGGATCAACCTGACCGGGGTCTCCGGGCATCCGGGCAGCGAGCACTACACCGACCAGACCGACCTGTGGGCGCGCGGCGAGACGCTGCCGTGGGCGTTCAGCGCCGAGGCCGTGGCCGACGCCGCCGGGCACCGCCTGGAGCTGGTGCCGGCCACGGACCCGGACCGCTGACCGGCCACCCGGTCCCGGGCTAGCCGGGCGGGGGTGCCGGGAACCGCACCAGCCCCGCGGGGGAGCAGGCCGCGCTCACCGGCCGGTCGTGCGGCTCGACCGGGACCGGCACGCCGACCTCGTCGTCGTAGAGCAGCACGCAGGTGAAGGTGCCGGCCGGGACCCGGGCCAGCGCCCGGTCGTAGGAGCCGCCGCCGCGCCCGAGCCGCCAGCCGTGCGGGGACGCCGCCAGCCCGGGCAGCAGCACCACGTCGGCGGTCGCGATCGCCTCGACGCCGAGGGAGTCGGGCGGCTCCAGCAGGCCGAGCCGTGCGGGCTGGAGCCCGGCGTCGCCGCGGTAGGTGCCCCAGTCCAGGTCGCGGTCGGGCAGCAACCGCGGCAGCAGCACCCGCCGCCCGCTCTCGGCCAGGGCCCGCAGCAGCAGGCCGGTGCCGGGCTCGGCGCCCACGGAGACGTACGCCGCGACGCTCGCCGCACGGCGTACCTCGGGGGTGGCGAGCAGGTGCAGGGCGATGGCCCGTCCGGCGTTCCCGACCTCCAGCAGGGGGCGCCGATGGCGGGCCGTGAGCAGCTGGTCGCGCAGCGCCAGCTTGCCCGCCGGACCACCCGAAAGGTCATTTGTCCCACTCGGTTCCCGTTCGGTCACCCCGCGAGCCTACGATCGGCCTCATGGGTAGTGCAGGCCTGACCAAGGCGCGCGAGAAGATGATGGCCGCCGGCGTGGACGAGGTCGCGATCGAGACCTTCGCCCACTACTACCGACTGCTCGAGCACGGCGAGACCGGGATGATCCCGGAGGCGTCGATCGAGCCGGTCGAGATGGAGGCCCTCGCCGACGTCGAGGTGGCCGAGGACGTCGCCGCGGAGGCGATCCGGCACACCGCGGTGATCAAGCTCAACGGGGGGCTCGGCACCTCGATGGGCATGGACCGCGCCAAGTCGCTGCTGTGCGTGCGCCGCGGGCTGTCGTTCCTCGACATCATCGCCCGCCAGGTGCTGCACCTGCGCGGCGAGTACGACGCCCCGCTGCCGCTGATCCTGATGAACAGCTTCCGCACCAGCTCCGACACGATGGCCGCGCTGGCCCGCTACGAGGACCTGCCGGTCGCCGGGCTGCCGCTGGAGTTCCTGCAGAACAAGGAGCCCAAGCTCCTGCTCGACAAGCTGACCCCGGTCAGCTGGCCCAAGGACCCCGACCTGGAGTGGTGTCCCCCCGGCCACGGCGACCTGTACACCGCGCTGCGCGGCACCGGCCTGCTCGACCGGCTCATCGAGGCCGGCTACCGCCACGTCTTCGTCTCCAACTCCGACAACCTCGGCGCGGTCCCGGACGCCCGGGTGGCGGGCTGGTTCGCCCAGACCGGCGCCCCGTTCGCGATCGAGGCCGTCCGGCGTACTCCCTCGGACCGCAAGGGCGGGCACTTCGCGCGGCGCCGCTCCGACGGCCGGATCGTGCTGCGCGAGACCGCCCAGACCCTCGAGGAGGACCGCGCGGCGCTCGCCGACCTGACCCGGCACCGGTTCAGCTCGACCAACAACCTGTGGTTCGACCCGGTCGCGATGAAGCGGGTCCTCGACGAGCGCGACGGCGTGCTCGGGCTGCCGATGATCCGCAACGTCAAGCACGTCGACCCCGGGGACTCCCGCAGCCCCGAGGTGGTCCAGGTCGAGACCGCCATGGGTGCCGCGGTGGAGGTGTTCGAGGGCTCCCGGCTGATCGAGGTGGGCCGGGACCGGTTCGTGCCGGTCAAGACCACCAACGACCTGCTGGTGCTGCGCTCGGACGTCTACGACATCGGGCCGGACTTCGTCCTGGACCAGACCAGCGAGGAGGTGCCGTTCGTCGAGCTGGACCCGGCGCACTACAAGCTGGTCGGGGAGTTCGACAAGCGCTTCCCCGAGGGTGCGCCCTCGATGCGCAAGGCCGCCGCGCTGCGGGTCGCGGGCGACTGGACCTTCGGCAAGGGCGTGGAGGTGATCGGCGAGGTCAGCCTCGCCGCCGACGCCCCGCGCCGGGTGCAGCCGGGCGCCGTCCTCTCCGCGGATGCCTGACGGCCACCGCATGCCTGACCTGATCTCCGTCGAGGACCACCTCGACCGTGTCCTGGGTGGCGTGGAGCCGCTGCCGGACTTCCCCCAGCCGCTCATGGACGCGCTCGGCCTGGCCGCGGCCGAGGACGTGGTCGCCGAGGTCGCGCTCCCGGCGTTCGACAACTCCGCGATGGACGGCTACGCGGTCGTGCACCGCGACGTCGCCACCGCCACCGCGGAGACGCCGGTGCACCTGCCGGTGGTCGGCGAGATCGGGGCCGGCAGCGCCAGCGTGCTGGCCCTCGCCCCCGGCACGGCCGTCAAGATCATGACCGGCGCGCCGGTGCCGACCGGCGCCGACGCCGTGGTGCCGTACGAGTGGACCGACCGCGGCGTCGCCCAGGTGCGCATCGACCGGGCTCCGCAGCCCGGCCAGCACATCCGTCCCGCGGGGGAGGACGTCGCGTTCGGCGACCAGGTCCTCGAGCGCGGCACCGTGCTCGGGCCGCGGCACCTCGGCCTGCTCGCCTCGGTGGGGCGCGCCACCGTGCGGACCCGGCCCCGGCCGCGGGTGGTGATCCTGTCCACCGGCACCGAGCTGCGCGAGCCCGGCACGCCGCTCGGCCACGACTCGATCTACGACGGCAACTCGTTCCTGCTCGCGGCGGCCGCCCGGCGGGCCGGGGCGCTGGCCTACCGGGTCGGGATCGTCCCCGACGAGCCGGCGGCCTTCCTCGAGGCCCTCGACGACCAGCTGGTGCGCGCCGACGTGGTGGTCACCTCCGGCGGGGTCTCCCAGGGTGACTTCGACGTCGTCAAGGAGGCGCTCGCCCCGACCGGGGTGTGGTTCGGCGGGCTGGCCATGCAGCCGGGCAAGCCGCAGGGCTTCGGCCACGTCGGCGAGGACCGCACCCCGATCTTCACGCTTCCCGGGAACCCGGTCTCCTCCTACATCTCCTTCCAGCTCTTCGTGGTGCCGGCGCTGCGCAAGATGATGGGGATGGCGCCGTACGTCCGCCGGCCGGTCCGGGCCCGGCTGACCCACGCGATCACCTCGCCGCCCGGCCGCCGCCAGTTCCGCCGCGGCGAGCTCGACCCGGAGCACCGCTCGGTGAGCCCGGTCGGCGGCCCGGGGTCGCACCTCGTGGGCGACCTGGCCGCCGCCGACGCGCTGATCGTGGTGCCCGAGGACGTGACCAGCCTCGCCGCCGGCGACCAGGTCGACGTGCTGCCGCTCGACACCACCTACTGAGCCCTTACCCCGGGAGACCCGATGACCGACCGCCTGACCCACGTCGACGAGACGGGCGCGGCCCGGATGGTCGACGTCTCGGCCAAGGACGTCACCGCCCGCACGGCGACGGCGTCCGGGCGGGTGCTCGTCTCCGCCACGGTCGCGGACCTGCTGCGCGGCGAGGGGATGCCCAAGGGCGACGCGCTCGGGGTGGCGCGGGTCGCCGGCATCCTGGCCGCCAAGCAGACCCCGACCCTGGTCCCGCTGTGCCACCCGCTGGCGATCTCGGGGGTGAGCGTGGACCTGGTGGTCACCGACGCGGCGCCGTGGGCCGTCGAGATCAGCGCCACCGTGCGCACCACCGACCGGACCGGCGTGGAGATGGAGGCGCTGACGGCGGTCTCGGTCGCGGCGCTGACGGTCGTGGACATGGTCAAGGCCGTCGACAAGGGTGCGGTGATCACCGACATCCGGGTGGAGACCAAGACCGGCGGCCGGTCCGGCGACTGGAGCCGGTCGTGAGCCTGCCCGCGGCGGTCGTCGTGGCCTCCAACCGCGCGGCGGCGGGGGTCTACGAGGACACGACCGGGCCGGTGATCGTCGAGTTCCTGCGGCGGCTCGGGTTCACGGTCCAGGCGCCGGCAGTCGTGGCCGACGGCGAGCCGGTCGGGGCCGCGATCCGGTCCGCCGTCGACGCCGGGGCGCGGGTCGTGCTGACCACCGGCGGCACCGGTCTGACGCCCACCGACCGCACGCCGGAGGCCACCCGGCCGCTGCTGGACCGGGAGGTGCCCGGCATCGCCGAGGCGATCCGCGCGTACGGCGTGGCGCAGGGGGTGCCCTCTGCGGTGCTGTCCCGCGGCCTCGCCGGGGTGGCCGGGACCTGCCTGGTGGTGAACCTGCCCGGCTCCCGCGGCGGCGTCGCGGACGGGCTCGCGGTGCTGGAGCCGTTCCTCGTGCACGCCGCCGAGCAGGTGGTGGGGAGCGACCATTGACCGCCGGATGGCCGGCTCGGCTCGCGTCCGGGCCGGTGACGCTGCGGCCGCTGCGCCGCAGCGACCAGCGGGCGTGGCGCGAGACCCGGCAGCGCAACCTCGCCTGGCTCGCGCCGTGGGACGCGACCGCGCCCCCCGACAGCCCGGCCCGCCCCACGACGTACCGGGCGCTGGTGCGTCGGCTGCGCCGCGAGGCGGCGCACGGCACGACGTACCCGTTCGCGGTCGAGGTCGACGGCCGGTTCGTCGGCCAGGTGACCGTGAACAACGTGGTCCGCGGGTCGGCGCAGTTCGCGTCGATCGGCTACTGGCTGGACCGTGAGGTCGCCGGGCGGGGCGTGATGCCGCGGGCGGTGGCGCTGGTGGTCGACCACTGCTTCGGCCCGCTGGGCCTGCACCGGATCGAGGTGGCGATCCGGCCGGAGAACTCCAACTCGCTGCGGGTGGTGGAGAAGCTCGGCCTCGACGAGGTGGGCTACGCCCCGCGCTACCTGCACATCGACGGGGCCTGGCGCGACCACCGGATCTACGCGATCACCCGCGAGGAGTGCCCCGGCGGGCTGCTGGCCCGCCTGGATCCCCCGGCGTCGACTCCCCAGTCACACCAGTCTCAGAAGTAGTTCTGCGACACACCTGTTTTCGTTCGTCCCACGGTGAGGCCGCGCCCTAGGGTTGGTCCGTGGACATGAGTGCGCTGATCTTCGTCGCCCTGGCAGTGGCGTGGGCGGTCTACCTCGTCCCCAAGGCCCTGCGGCACCACGACGAGGGCGCGAGCAGCCGCTCGGTGGAGGGGTTCTCCGACGCCATGCGCGTGCTCGCCCGGCGCGAGCCGGTCGACGAGCGCAGCGCGCGGCTCGTGGTCACCCCGGGTGGTCCCGCGTCGACGGCCGTCGCCTCGGCGAGCCCGGCCCCGGCCGAGCTCACCCCGGCGCAGCGCCGGGCCCGCCGGGAGGCGGCGAACCGGGCCGCGCGCCGGCGCCGTCGCGTGCTCACCGCGATCCTCGTCGCGAACGCGCTGGTCGTCGCGCTGGCCGCCTTCGCGCTCTTCTCCTGGTGGTACGTCGCGATCCCGGCCGCCGTGCTGGTCGCGTGGCTGGTCGCCTGCCGGGTGATGGTCCGCCAGGAGCGCGGCATCACCCGCCGTCAGGCTCCGTCCGCCTCCGCGCCGCTCGGGGTCCCGGCCGCCCCGGACGCCGTCGACCCCGCGGACGCCGAGCTCACCCAGGACGTCCCGGTCGTGGCCGAGGAGATCGAGGTCCGCTCCGACGTCCGGGTCGACCCCGCCCTGTGGGACCCGGTGCCGGTCACGCTCCCGACGTACGTCTCGAAGCCGGCGGCCGCGCGCACGGTCCGCACCATCGACCTCGACGGCACCGGGGTGTGGACCTCCGGGCACACCGAGGCCGACAGCCAGCTGGCCCGGGAGGCTGAGCAGGCCGAGCGGGACGCGCGCCGCGCCGACGGCGACGACCAGCGGGCCGTCGGCTCCTGAACCACCCGGGCGATTCGGCGCCGCGGGAGCGCGGGTGCTAACGTTTCGCTCCGCGTCCTCACCGGCGCGTTGGGGCTGTGGCGCAGTTGGTAGCGCGTCTCGTTCGCAATGAGAAGGTCAGGGGTTCGAATCCCCTCAGCTCCACAAATCAGCTGGTCAGAGGCCATGTACGGATCCTGAAACAGGAGAAGTACATGGCCTCTCAGCATTTAGTCAGCACGAACGCGGTGCCGCACCGGGCCGTCTCGGCCCCTCTGGGGTGCGCTCGGGCGCGCTCGACGCGGCTCGCGCACCTGGGGGTCATGGACCCCAGCACCCCCCGCCCCGCGGGCGCCCCCGGCTCCTCGGAGCGTCGCCTCGAGCGTCGCCTGGACCCGGTGCTCACGCTCGCCGAGCTGGCCGCCGAGCTCGGCGTCAGCGTCCAGGCGCTCTACGACCTGCGCAGCCAGGGCCGCGGCCCGCGCGGCTTCCGGGTGGGCCGGGTGCTCCGGTTCCGGGTCAGCGAGGTCCAGGCGTGGCTGGCGCAGCTGGAGGCCGACGACGCCGCCCGACACCCGCACCCGGCCCGATGACCGGGCGCCCCCGCACCCCGATCGGCACCCACGGCACCATCAACACCCGCCGCCGCGGTCGCCGGGTGGTCGCCGAGACGCGGGTCCGCGACATCGACGGGCGGCTGCGCCAGGTCCGCGCCAGCGCCCCCACCGCGGCCGCCGCCCGGGCGCACCTGCTCGAGCGGATCCGCGAGCGCCCGGCGATGCCGAGCGCCGGCGCGCTGCGCCCCACCAGCTCCTTCGCCGACCTCGCGGACCTGTGGCTCGCGGACCTGGAGCGACGCGACCTGGCGCAGAGCACCAAGGAGAACTACCGCACCTGCCTGCGGCTGCACGTGCGCCCGGGGTTCGAGCACTACGCGCTCGCCGAGGTCACCACCGGCCGGGTCGAGTGGTTCCTCGCCGGGCAGGCCGCGGTGTCGCCGTCCCGGGCCGGCCAGGCCCGGACGCTGCTCAACCTGCTCTTCGGGTTCGCGTTGCGGCACGACGCGATCGCGCGGAACCCGGTCGAGGGCACCTCGCCGCTGCGCGCGGCCAAGAAGGCGCCCCGGGCGCTGACCCTGGACCAGATCGCCGCGATCCGGCGGGCGGGCGCCCAGTGGCGCACCCAGCCGGGTCTGCCCGGGCCCCGGCCGGACGGCCAGGTCCGCGACATCGTCGAGGTCCTGCTCGGCACCGCGATGCGCCCCGGCGAGGTCCTCGCCCTGCGCCCCCGCGATCTCGAGGACCGGCCGGGCGGGATGGTCGCGAGCGTGACCGGCACGGTCGTCCAGCACGCCGGGACCGCCAGGACCGCCCGAAGACGGACGCGTCCGTCCGCCGGATCGCCGTACCCGAGTTCGCGGCCGAGGTGCTGCGCCGCCGGCTGGCCGGGCTCGGCCCGGAGGATCGGGACCGGACCATCTTCGCCAACCGCGGCGGTGGGCCGCTGAGCCCGTACAACGTGCGGCGTACCTTCCGGGAGTTCCTGGTCCTCGCCGGCCTGGCCGGCTCCGGAATCAGCCTGCGCTGGTACCGGCGCACGGGGGCCACCGTGATCGCCCGCAGCGCCGGCACCGCGGCCGCCGCGACCTTCCTCGGCCACAGCTCCACCGTGATCACCGAGGGCCACTACATCGAGCCGGACCGCAGCGTCGACCGCACCCCGGCCGGGCACCTGGACCGGACCCTGCGCCCGGACCGGCCCGACGGCTCGCTGCTCGCCGCCGGGCCGGTGCTCGGCGAGCAGGACCTGCTCGAGGCCGACGACCAGGAAGACGCCGGCGACGCCCTCGAGTGAGGCCTGGCTGCGGTCCTGCACCGGGTGCAGAACCGTAGTCGCCCCCGCAGCCTGGCTACGGCCCCGCACCGGGTGCGGAACCGTAGTCACCCCCTCAGCCCGGCTCCCGGACCGGGTCCACAGCCCACGAGTCCCGCACTCCGGCTCCACCTCCCAGGTGCACCACCCGCCACCGGCCCGCCACCTCGCCACATGTCCAGGCCCTCGATCAGCCACCGCCTCCGAAGCCTCGTCCTCGTCCGCCCGTCGCGCTCTCCACACCGTCTTTTCGTCACACGGTTTGCAGATCGAGGGGTACCTGCGGCGTGGTGGCGATCCGAGCGCACCTGTTCGACATGGACGAGCCGACCACGACGTGCAAGCTGTGCGGGAACCCGCTTCCGCCACGGACCGGGAGGGGGCGACCCCGCATCTACTGCAGCGACCGGTGTCGCCACCTCGCCCACGAGGAGCGCATCCAGGACCCCTACCTCCTCGGCCGGTTCATGGACGACCTCCTGTGCCGGATCGCGGTGGACCACATCCTCGAGAACCAGGCGTACCAGCACGCCGTGAATCAGCTCGGCGTCACGTTCTTCATGATCGGCCGCATGTCGCAAGGCAGCTTCCAGCTCCCCATCGTCGAGTGAGCGACCGAAACGTCGCTGTAGGCAGGCTGCGATTTACGCCGCGGTTGCGGCTACGGAATGACGCCGTCGCGCGGCCGGTTAGGGCTTCCTCGCAGTCAACACCAGGAAGGTCATTTCGTGGGTGTGCCGGGTCTCCGACCTAGTCGAGTTCGGCCGCCCCGCTGGCCGCGGCGTACTGGGGGGCACCCTGAACGTGTGGCCGCTGGTGGCACCCAGGAAGGTGGCAAACGAAACGCATGTCGATACGGTGACCGGGGGAAACCAGAAACGTCAGCGCGCCGGATCTCGTCGTCATATTCTTGCTGACCTAGTATCCGGACCACCCGAGAGGGACACCCACCACATGAGCATCACCGGACGTACTCGGACGTGCTCCCACTGCGGCATGCCCGGCCACGACCGGCGCTCGTGCACGGTGCCCGCGAACGCAGGCAAGTGCAGCGTCTGTGGGAACCGCGGTCACGACAAGCGCAATTGCCCCCGCAAGAAGTAGGAGCTTCCGCCGACCATGGCTTTCAGGTATGAGTTGCAGCGCGTCCAGGGGATGGGCAACTTCGCCCGCTTCGAGTGTCCGAAGTGCGGGCGCAAGGGCTTGCTCCAGTTCGACCACGAGTTCGCGAAGGAGAACGCGAAGCTTGTGCATGGCTACGGCTCGTGCCCCGACGAGACGACGTTTCTAGCCCGGCGAGAGCAGCACGGTTCGCCGGTGTCGAGCGAGCGCCAGGCCGACGACTCTCAGTAGACCACCGACACTGGCTGGCCTTCGGGTGGCGGGCATGGGCTTTGCCGAGGGTCCAGGAATGGCGCGCCCCAGTCATCGAATCGGTCATCGCCACCGGCGTCGAGTCGGTCTCCGTGCCACCCATGAGGGCGCCGAGTCGCCGATCCTCGACTTCTCTGAGATCGGAAGTGTTGCGGCCAGCATCTTCCGCGAGATCGTCGCCATAGCCGCGGTCATGGAGGTCGAGGCCAGGCAGTTCTGCCTCGGGTCAGGTCAGGCCACGAGGCAACGCCCCTGGGCTCCCGTACAGGGCAAGCAGTCGAGGATACGGATGGAACACCTGGGCCGTAACGGCGTCCACTTTGCCTTGACCAGGCAGACCTAACCGCACCGGTCGATTCGGCATCCGTTCCCCTCAAGACTCTTGGAGGCGCCCGCGTGAGCGCACTGCTAATCGACACCAACGTGTGGTCCTACCTGGCCGAAGAAACGACTCCTGACGCTGTCGCCATGCTTCTCAAGCGAACCGGCCACCAAGCCGTGCTGAACTCGATGATGCTCACCGAAGGTCTGCGCACCTGCGACGTCGCTAAGCGGACAGCAATCGTGAACATGATGGCCTCGCCGCACTGGCGCAAGCTTCCTGCTGATGGTGAGGCGATGGAGCTCGTCGAAGAGGTCAGGCGCTTGCGGCCAGAGTGGTTGCGTTCGATACCGAAGACCGACCGCTTGCACTCGTTCCGGGACTATTGGACGAAGGTGTACTGGCGCGATGCAAAGACCCAGCCTGACAAGGTCCTTGAGAGACTGGCCCAGGCGACAGCAGAAGATGACGCGGAAGCGGAGATCGCTCGGGTCCAGGCCGCGAACAAGGCTTCGTGGCCATTCCTCGAAGGTGACCTCAAGTCAGCTGCCCTGGCTGCGAACACCGCCGAGGACCACCCTGACTCAGACCCCAGATCTCGACTCGGATGGCCAACGGATACTCCGGTCCTATTGTGGCGTGTGAACGCGCGAGACGTCATGTGGGCGACCCTCGGGCGCGAGGCTGCTGGACGACTCATCGGATACAGCGACAAAACGTTAGAGGACTCCCTCGGCGCCTACGTCGACCTGAAAGCGATGCGGAAGGACCGCGGGTCGTTCAACAGGTTCTTCCTTTTCGACATCGAGGGCTGGAACGTCCCTCGGTGCTGGTGGCGCGGAACTGTTGAGATACTTCAATTAGGAAAACGACTCCAGAACAGCAACGGCATGGATGCAGCACACGCCTCCCACCTGCCCGACTGTGACTACCTGCTCACTACGGATAAGCGCTTCCACGACATCGTCAAGGTCGCGAGCGAGACGCTGGGAGCTCCCCGCGGGGGCGCGGTCGTACTAGTCGAGGAGCACCCGGGCGGTTGGCTCGATGCCCTGGAGCATGCGCTAGCGAATCTGCCTCCGAAGCGGCAGCCGACGCCCACTCGAATCATTGGGGTGGGCGCTGGCGCCCGCGTTGGAAACGGTCCGGGTGAGGTCTCTGCTGCTCAGGTGCATCGTGAGACGAAGCATGGTCCGAAGGTGAAGACGTACGAAGGTCCCGCGCGCCTGCTCGACGCGGACAGGAAGTTGGTTGCCGAGCGAGTGCAGGTCTTCATCACCAACCGGCCAGAAATGCGCCCGGAAGGCGTGCGGTCGAAGTACTTCGGCGCCCTGCGGGTCTTGCCCACCACCGACGGGGATGAGGAATCAGCGCCGGTCACCGCCAGCATCGCGTACGTGCTGGAGTGGCGCGGCGTCGGCGTCGTCGACGGCACCGACATCTGGGTTCGTGCAGTCGCAGATGGCGGCGCCTTTGCTAGCTTTTCTGTGAATGGGAAGTTCTGACTGTTCAACTTGTCAGCTTGTTCAAGCGAACGTGAAGCGCGCCAGGTCCTCTGCCGTTCCTATACGGGGTACGGCTCTCGGTTGAGGGCAGTGTAGTGGGCTTGCTCGTTCTCGACGGGTGTGACGTTGCCTAGGGTCGAGTGCAGGCGTCGGTTGTTGTACCAGTCGACCCAGCCGGCGGTGGCGTACTCGACGTCGGCGATGGTCTTGTAGGGCCCGTCGTGGAAGACGGTCGTGCGGGTGCATTCGGCCTTTTAAAGGCACATCCCAGATGAAGGTGTAGCGGCCTTCTCCGGGGTCGTCGGCGCGTCAGTGCTCGGATAGGGGTCGAGGTCTCCACAAGATGGAAGTTCTCACGCTCGCCATTTGGGAGACCTCGACTTGTCTGACGCTACCTTCGCTTGCCCTGACCTGACCAAGTTCTGCCGACTCGATGAGCTCGGTCTCGTCGTGGTCGGCCAGCGCCTCGAGCCTGATCGGGCGGTCCTGGCGTGTCGGGTCGTCGAGCCTGACCAGTGGTGCCGACGCTGCGGCTGCGAAGGCCGCCCACGCGACACCGTGACCCGGACCTTGGCCCACGAACCACTCGGCTGGCTTCCAACCACGCTGGTCGTGAGCATCCGTCGCTACCGTTGCGCCGACTGTGGGCACGTGTGGCGCCAAGACACCGCCCGGGCGGCCGAGCCACGAGCGAAGCTGTCGCGCCGCGGGCTGCGATGGGCGTTGGAAGGGATCGTGGTGCAGCACCTCAGCGTGGCCCGCGCCGCTGGCGGCCTCGGGGTCGCGTGGGACACCGCGAACGACGCCGTCCTGGCCGAAGGTCGACGGGTACTGATCGAGGATCCCGCTCGGTTCGATGGCGTCAGAGTTCTCGGTGTCGACGAACACCTGTGGCGCCACACCAGACGCGGCGACAAATACGTCACGGTGATCATCGACCTGACTCCGATCCGTGACGGCACCGGCCCCGCACGGCTGCTGGACATGGTCGAGGGCCGCTCGAAGCAGACGTTCAAGACCTGGCTCGCCGCCCGCCCCTAGGGCCGGCGTGACCAAGTGGAGGTCGTCGCGATGGACGGGTTCACCGAATTCAAGAGCGCCACCACCGAGGAATTACCCGACGCGGTCACGGTGATGGATCCCTTCCACGTGGTCCGCCTGGCCGGCGACCGTCCTCGATCGCTGCCGCAGTCGGGTCCAGCAGAACCTCCACGGCCACCGGGGCCGCAAGAACGACCCGCTCTACGGCGCGCCGCACCCTGCACACCGGCGCCGCCCTCCTCACCGACAAACAGCGGCAACGACTGAGCGTCCTGTTCGCCACCGACACCCATATCGAGGTCGAGGCGACCTGGGGCATCTACCAACGGATGATCGGCGCCTACCGCGAACCCGACCGCTTCCGGGGGCGCGCACTGATGGAGAAGCTCATCGCCTCGGTCAGCACCGGTGTCCCGAAGGCCCTCGTCGAGGTCACCACGCTGGGCAAGACGCTGACCAAGCGCGCCGCCGACGTGCTGGCCTACTTCGACCGACCCGGCACCAGCAACGGACCCACCGAGGCAATCAACGGCCGCCTCGAACACCTCCGCGGATCAGCCCTCGGCTTCCGCAACCTGACCAACTCCATCGCCAGATCCCTGCTCGAGACCGGTGGGTTCAGACCACGACTCCTACACCCTCGATTGGGATGAGCCAGTTTGCCCGCCGAACCACCGCAAGAGGTCGTCGAATGCTCTCGTCGAACTCCTGGTCGTCGACCCATGACCAGGCAATGCTTGCCACGGCGGCGCTCATGCGGTTCTTGTCAGTTCGCCGCGCTCTGTCGAACAGATCGCTAAAGTCCCCGGTAGCGGGGATTGTTGGTCTCTCGGTTCCTCTGCGCCCTGCGCCCTGCGCCCTAGCGATCGAGATCGAACACACGTTCGAGATTGATGGTAATGAGCCGTAGATATGCCTGTCCAAATCTCGACCAGGAAGATCAGCTGTGGCTCTCAGGAAGTCCGACCGGTGGTTTCCCATGCGGAGCACTGCCGACGTGCTCCACCCGGCGCCGCTCGCAGAAGGGGAAGGGGCGTGACCGAGACCGGCCGCAGTTCGCTCTGGTCCGACGAGCCCTCGGCTCGTGACCTGCTGTCATTCATGGCCGTCGCTGAGACGGTCGCAGATGCAGTTCTCGACGAGCGGCTTGACCCGATTGCCCTGGGTCTTTCGGGATCGTGGGGTAGTGGTAAGACGAGCGTGCTCGAGTTGGTGAAGCAGGAGGTCGAGAGCCGGGCGAAGGTAGCGGACACGAGGGTTCTAGTCGTGCCCACGCAGCCTTGGGGCTACGACCCCAGTGTCGGTCCCAAGGAGAGCCTCATCTCCGAAGTACTCGATGCCCTCAAGGGGGAGATCGACCCGTCCAAGGGGGCGGAAGCCCAGAATCTGCTGCTCAAGCTGGCCAAGCGAGTGAAGTGGGCCAAGGCCATCAAGATAGCGGCACTGACCTCGATCACCCTCCAGCTCCCGAAAGTCGAGGACGTTCTCGACCTGGTGAGCGAGGAGTCGGCAGATGGCGAGACTGAGCCTGCCGAGCGCGGCCTTGCGCAGTTCCGTGACGAGTTCGCGGAACTACTCGAGTCCGGCGGCCTGAGCCACATCTCGCGTGTCGTCGTGCTTGTCGATGACTTGGATCGCTGCCTTCCTGAGACGGTCGTGGAGACCCTGGAGGCGATTCGCCTCTTCCTCTCGGCAAAGGGAATGTCGTTCGTTATCGCCGCTGACGAGGACCGCGTGGCAGATGCGATCCAGAAACGCCTCGGCACCCCGACGAATGAGCGCGGCAACGGTGAGACGCCCGCCGAGCTGTACCTGCACAAGATCGTCCAGACGACGATCCCGATCCCTGCGCTAAGTCAGTTCGACACCCAGGCGTATCTTTTCCTGCTTCTTGCCGAAGGTAACCTCGAGCCGGCGACGTTCGACGCACTTGTCGACTCCACTGCAGCGCTCCGCTTAAAGGCGGGTTCGCTCGATGACCTGACGCTTCCAACGGATGTCGACCTGGCTGGGGAACTCGCCACTGCATCGCGCCTGACGCCAATGCTCTACGAGAAGTTCCGTGGCAACCCGCGCCGAATCAAGCGCTTTCTGAATGATCTGCACGTGCGCCAAGCCGTGGCCTCGCGTCGCGGCATTGCGCTGGCTCCAGATGCGGTCGCCAAGCTCATGATGCTGGAACGCCTCCTCGAGGATGACTTCAAGGTGGTCCTTGCCTGGCTCGCCCAGACCAAGCTCCGCGACCAACTCCAGGCACTTGACCGTGCGGCCAACGAGGCGCCGAAGGTCGAGGCCCCCGGGTCCGAGGAGCCTACAGATGGCACGCCGAAGAGGAAGGTGAGCTCGAAGGCGGCGCCGGCCGGCATGGCGCCTGCTGCCCCTGAGCAGCAGTTCTCCGATTCGCTGATCCGCTGGGCCAAGCTGCCGCCGAAACTCGATGCGTCGGACATCGGCGGCTACCTGTACCTGGCAGCGTCCTTTGCGGGCATCCAGCTCGTGAGCGACGCGCTGCCGCAGCGCCTGCGCGATATCGCCAGCGCGCTGACCTCGAGCGTCCAGGTCGACCGCGCCGCGATCACCCATGACGCGCTCCGGGCGATCTCGGCTGCCGACAGCCAGTTGCTCGTCGGATACTTAGGCAGGCTTACCAGGGACCAGCCGTCGCTTCAGCCGTACTCGGTGCCGGGGATGCTCCGCCTGACGCGGACCCACCCGGGCACTGAGGTAGCGACTGTCGCAGCACTGAAGCTGCTGCCGCCAGGTGAGGTGAGGGTCGGCACCGTCATGCTTCTCAAGCCGGAGTCGGCTGACGTGTTCGAGGCGGTGCTTGCCGCCTGGGACGTGGCATCAGCGAAGGATCGGACCCGCCGGACCATCGGCGAGGTCCGTCAGCACTGGAGTGCCACGAATGGGAACTAGCGGTTCGTTCGGCGGTAGCGGCGGCAAGGACGCGAAGGATCTCCGCGACTCGATTGCTGACTGGCTCGATTCGCCACCAGCCACGCCTGCGGCTCCGGACATTGTGGGGGATACCTCAGTCGCTGGCCAACCACCCGTGGTGCCGAACGTCGACTTACGGCCAGCCCTCCACATCATTTCTGGTGGTGGTCGGGGCGGCGATGGTCCTGGCGGCGGCGGGGGAGCAGCTCGCGGGGGCGGTAGCGGTTCGGGCGATCGCTCGGGCGGAGGCGCCACTCGATCATCCAGCCGCACGTCGCGTGCGGCTGGTCGAGCTGGAGCCCTAGCCCGCGCCTATGCGACAGGCGATCGGGCCACCCTCGAGCAGGCCGGACTCAACTACGGCGAGTTGCAGGAACTCGGCAGCGTGGTTGCGATCGGCACCCGTATCGTCGAGGCGGCCTTCGACAGTCGCGCCGACAGCACGATCGCCGACGACGAGTCACGCGAGACGATTGCCAAGGTCGTGGAGTGGATCCTGGAGAGCCCGCCTGACCAAACACCGACGCCGGACGACATCGTCCGCCGTTCGATTGAACTCATGATCACTGACGTCACCCTCACTGAGGTTGGCGACACCATCCGTACGGAGCCGTCGCGGGACAAGCGTGCCGAAATCGAGGAAGAGATCCGCTACGCCGCTCAGGTCCACGCGAGTCAGGTAACGCTGAACTCCACCGGTCCTTCCGAACAGGAGATTGCTGCCGCCATTCACGGCGGCATTGAGCAGTTGGTGCGCATCTTTGGAGAAACCAAATGACGACCTTCCTTCTGGCGACTGACGAGGAAACGGCGGATGCGGGCGGCTTCGATGAGGTTCTGCTGTGGAGCGGATTGTCACCACGCAGCACGTTCGGTGGGCCTCTCGACCAGCATCTCACCTCGTTTGGCAGTGTGCGCCAGGAGAACGTCGACCTCGTTCGGCTCGCGCTCGGTGTCTTCTCGGCTGACCGTTCTGTTCGCCGTCAGGGTGGCGGATCCGACTGGAACACCCGCGACATCGACCTGACCGTCGAGGTCGGTAAGCCCGACGCCTGGACAGCGCATGCCGATGAGCTCGCGTCCGTGATCGGCTTCCTTACTGGTGACCGGTGGACGTTCCGCTTCATACAGAGCGTGCCGGCCCCGGACCCGGCTTCGCAGCTCGGGCTCGAGAATCCGGCGCTGAGTCGCACGATGCTGCTCAGCGGCGGAGCCGACTCGGCTGCGGGTGCGCTCGAGGCGGCGCTCGAGATGTCAGCCGGAGAAACGCTCCAGCTTGTCTCGCATTTCAGCGCGCCGTCAATCTCGCCGTTCCAGAAGGATCTGGCCGCGCGGATCCGCGCGCTGGCCCCCGGGCGAACGATCATCCACCGGCGCGTGGCGCTCAACCGGAACTCCAAGCGCCTTGACGGCACGGCGTTCCCGACCGAGCCTTCCAGCCGCTCACGTTCGCTACTGTTCCTCGCTCTGGGCCTTGCGGCCGCCGAGCCGTCGGATGGCCCGCTCTACATTCCCGAAAACGGCTTCGCCTCGCTTAACCCCCCGCTCGGGCCAGAGCGCCGTGGCGCGCTGTCGACACACACAACACACCCACGCTTCCTGGCGGAACTGCAGGACGTGCTCACCAAGGTGGGGGCGCACGGCCTGATCGAGAATCCATTCCAGGCCCTCACCAAGGGTGAGATGTTCGCCGGCATCGTCGGCTTGGTTGGCGCAGATGAGGCCTCGGCCTACCTCAGTGCATCCAATTCCTGCGCCCACACGGACGGGCGCTTCCAGGGCGCAGCTCCGGGTGCCTCGTGTGGGGTCTGTTTTGGTTGCATCGTCCGCCGCGCGTCGTTCCATGCTGGTGGCGTTGCGGATACCACCCCCTACCTGGCGACGGATCCCGCCAACCGGTACGCGGAGTTCGTCCAGCAGAAGTCGATCGTTGAGGCGATGCGAGACTTTGTGGCGAACGACCCGAAACCGCACATCGTCATGAGGATGTCGCTGCCCGCCAGTTATTCGCCTGACCAGGCACTCGATCTGTGCCGGCGCGGCGTCGCTGAGTTGAGATCATTCCTGGCATGAGCCGTCAACTGCCACCACTCGATCTGCACGCCCATATCGACGTCGGCGTGGGTGCCCGCGAGCTAGAGGGGCTGGGAGCCGTTGTGTTCGCGGCGACCCGGTCGCTGGACGAAGCAGAGGCCGCCCTGGCACGCGTCGACGCAGTCACGATCTGGGGTACCGGCTGTCATCCCGGCGTCGCTGCGTCCCAGGACCAATTCGATGCCGACCTCTTCCAGAACCAGATGGCGCGCACAGCCTTCGTCGGCGAGGTGGGTCTGGACGGTGTCTCTAAGGTCCCGATGGAGCGGCAGACTGAGGTCTTCACGGAGATCCTGAACCTCGTCGCTGGAGACCCGCGCATAGTTTCGGTGCATAGCGCTCGAGCTACGAACCGGACGCTCGACGTTATCGAGAGGTCAGGTGCTCGCGGCGTCATCCTCCACTGGTGGCTGGGGAGCCCCGCTGAGACGGGTCGGGCCCTCGACCTCGGATGCTTCTTCTCGATCAACAGCAGCATGGACCCGCAGCGGCTCGCAGCGGCTGGAGTCCCAGCCGAACGCCTGCTGCCAGAGACAGATCACCCGAGCGGCAACCGTCGGGGTGCATTCCCGAGGCAGCCGGGATCAACCAGGGATGTTGAGACCAAGATCGCGGCGGCATATGGCATGGCCGACGATGCGGTGCGGCAGCAGTTCTGGACGACGTTCGCCGGCCTGGTCGAGTCGTTGGACGTTGATCGGCTACTTCCGTCCGTGGTCCGCGCAATGCTCACCCGAGCGCGTCAGAACCAAAGATAACGGAGGACCTCGAAGGTCGGCGCGAATGTGCGGGTCTGCTGCACGACCTGGTGACAGGTTCGGTTAGCCGCCTGGGTGGCAATTAGGAGCATGATCAAGGTGTCAACCAAGCTTGGGCAGACCCGAACTCCGCTAAGATGTGCGCCAAAGAGGTCACGTGACCGGTTTCAACCAACCTCAGACTCTGGGTGTGTGCGTCGGTGCAGTTCATTGATCGCACCTGAGATGGGGAAGAGTGAATGGCGGAAGAGGACCTGGAGACGTTCGTCGTCCATTCGAGCGAGCGTTCCATCGCAAGCACACCTGAGCACGAGGGAACAAACGCGTCAAGATTCGCGATTGTCGGCGCCCTCGCAGCGCCAGTCCCTTTCTCATTCGACGACAGTCTCTCGATCGTCCGCCCCGAGACTCTCGAACGGTTCGGGTTCAATACCAGTCTCGCTCGCTCTCAGTCTTCTTGGAACCAGTCTCGTGACGGTCTGTACGGCGAGGCGGCCGCATTCATCGAGCGCACCGAAGGTTGGTTGAGCGGGGAAGGACGCTTCCAGGCTTGGGCCGAGGTAGCAGCGGGTGATCTTCGCAGTCGTCTTATGCTCCTTGCCGAAGGGGTGCGCAGCGATCTCGAACGTGAGTCGGCGGCCGCGGCAGTGGCTCTCGTTGGGCTGCTCCGGGGCAATGGGGATCTCACACGGTTCCCCGGCAGCCTCTGGGACTCCCGGCATCTGTGGTGGTGGAGGTGGAATAGGGATTGGCCGGACGCTTGGGGCGACGAACTGTGGTTGTCGCCGCCCGATGAACCCGTCAGCGAGCACGGAGTATCAGCCGCCACTTGGGACGGAGCGCGCTGGCGCGAGTTCTCAACACAGTGGATCGCCGAATGGTTGACGGAAGGCGACGCTCAGCTTCTCCTCGGGGCCGTATTGCGAATCGCGACGGTCAGAGCAAGGGAGGCCGGCCGGTCCTCAGACAGCGTGGTTCGAGAGTTTGCGTCCACCCTGCGTTGGCTCGGAGCACCGACGGCCCTCTCGACTCCGGCGCCTCACCAGATGCATCGTCTCCAGCCGCCCACCCGGCGACGTCAACGATGGTTCATGGGACGTGGGCATGGAAGGGCGACTTCCACTCGTACGTGAAGCAGCAGTTTCGGCCGCGCCTCTACAGCGACGGCATGGAGTTCTCTTGGTCAGGTTCCTACAGCCAGAAGCACCGCGTCACCGCTGGACACCGTCTCTCGCGCTGGGTGCGCAGCCACTCGTCCGGAGCCGCACTCGGCACCGTGTTCGCGCATAGCTACGGCGGTGAGGTGGCAGCGCGTGCCATCAACAGTGGCGCGAAAGTGGATGAGTTGGTGCTTCTCAGCGCCCCAGTGAACCAACACCACATCGCGGCGCTTGATCGCGTGTCGCGTGTCATCGACGTGCGACTGGACTTCGACATCGTGCTGGCGCTGGCGCGTGAGAACCAACGACTGCCCGCCCATCCGAGTGTGACTGAGTTCGTGATCCAGAAAGCGTTCTGGAAGCACGGAGCCACTCACGAGCCCAAGTTCTGGGATGACGAGGCAGTCGCCGTCAAGACCGGAATCTGACTTATCTGGTCAGGCTGCCCGGCTGTATCGATGGAGATGGCTGCGTGAATCTGGGCGCTTGGACGCAGGTGAAGGGGAGGCCTTCGCCGCCAGAGCCCATCTGCTTTGGCTGAGGTCTGGCCCGCCTGTGGGACGAGCTCGTCCGTCTGGGGACCATTCGCGGCTCATCGCATTTGAGGGTGTAGGAGTCAGGGTCTGAATCCTCCGGTCTCGAGTAGGGACCTGGCGATGTAGTTGGTCAGGTCGCGGAAGCCGAGGGCGGATCCGCGGAGGTGCTCGAGGCGCCCGTTGATCGCCTCAGTGGGTCCGTTGGATGTGCCGGGTCGGTCGAAGTAGGCCAGCACGTCGGCGGCGCGCTTGGTCGAGGTCTTGCCCAGCGTGGTGAGCTCGACGAGCGCGGCCGGGACACCGGTGCTGACCGAGGCAATGAGCTTCTCCATCAGCGCGCGCCCGCGGACGCGGTCGGGTTCGCGGTAGGCGCCGATCATGCGTTGGTAGATGCCCCAGGTCGCCTCGACCTCGACGTGGGCGTCGACCGCGAACAGGTCGCTCAACCGCTTGCGCTGCTTGTCGGTGAGGAGGGCGGCGCCGGTGTGCAGGGTGCGGCGAGCCTCGTACAGTGGATCATTCTTACGGCCGCGGTGGCCGTAAAGGTTCTGTTGAACCCGGCGGCGGCAGCGGTTCAGGGCGTCGCCGGCCAGGCGGACCACGTGGAAGGGATCCATCACGGTCACCGCGTCGGGTAGTTCCTCGGTGGTGGCGGTCTTGAAGCCGGTGAACCCGTCCATCGCGACCACCTCCACTCGGTCACACCAGGCCTGGAGACGGGCGGCGAGCCAGGTCTTGAACGCCTGCTTCGAGGGTCCCTCGACCATGTCCAGCAGGCGTGCGGGGCCGGTGCCGTTACGGATCGGGGTGAGGTCGATGATCACGGTGACGTATTTGTCGCCGCGGCGGGTGTGGCGCCACATGTGCTCGTCGACGCCGAGGACCCGGACGTCGTCGAAGCGAGCGGGATCGTTGATCAGGACCCGTCTGCCTTCGGCCAGGACGGTGTTGTTGGCGGTGTGCCAGGCGACCCCGAGGCCGTCGGCGACGCGGGCAACGCTGAGGTGCTGCACGACGATCGCTTCCAGTGCCCAATGCAGCGCGCGGCACGAGAGCTTCGCTCGTGGCTCGGCGGCCCGGGGGGTGTCTTGGCGCCACACGTGCCCACAGTCGGCGCACCGGTAACGACGGATCGTCACGACCAGCGTGGTGGGTCGCCAGTCGAGCGGTTCGTGGGACAAGGTCCGGGTGATGGTGACGCGTGGCGATCCTTCGCAGCCGCAGCGCTGGCGCCACTGATCGGGTTCACGGACCCGGCAGGCCAGGACCGCGCGATCGGGCTCGAGGCGCTGACCGGTGACGACGAGGCCGAGCTCGTCAAGCCTGCAGAAGGTGGAGAGGTCGGGGTGGGCGAACGCTTTCGAGCGGTCGCCGACGGTAGCGTCAGGCACGTCGAGGTCTTTCGAGATGAGCGTGTAGGAGCCTTCATCCTCGGGAGACCTCGACGCCTAACCCGGGGCCGACGCGCCAGCCCGACTTACACCCTCAACTGCGAAGAGCCCCCAAACACGACCTACTCAGGAGGCGACTGCAACTCGATCGTCTCCGTCCGCCATCGTCGCTCAGTGCAGGTGTATAGGCTCGTCAATCGATGCTGAAAGCACCAGTACCTGAGGAGATGGTCTGGGCGAGTGTTACTCGCCCGCCGGTTCCCCTCGTCTACTTGGACTTGAACCACTACATCGAGCTGGCGAAGGCCAACCGATCGTTGGCCCGGCACTCCGCCGAGAGCGGCCGGCCCATCCTTGTACGCGACGGGTACTTCGATCTGCTTGATGCGGCTCGTCGAGCCAAGGCGGAACGTCGTGCAGTGTTTCCCCTCTCGGCGATTCACTTCATCGAGGTGGCGCACTCGGTTCCGAGTCCACGACAGCGTGGCCATGTCGCCGACGTGATGGAGGAGCTCTCCGACTTCAACTATCTCCTCGGGCGCCCGTCCTTGGTGCTATTGGAGATGGCTGCCGGGATCGACAGGCTCTACGGAGACCCGCCCAGCTACGCGCCGATGACACTGTTGAAGAACTCGGCGCTCTGGGCATTCGGCCGCGCTGGAGGCTTGCGCATCGTGGACTCGACGACAGGAGAGGACTCGTCTTCAGAAGTCCGCCGGCAGTTGGGTGAGGAAGCTTTCGACCGAATGCTGGCTGACATGCAGCGCGAGACGGAGCGCAAGCTTCTCGAAGGCCCTCAAGATGCCGAGATTCCCGCGTTGCGGGCACGGGGCTACGTGCCGGAGCAGTACACGGCCAGCGCGCAGAGTCGACTCGACTTCGAGGCCGAAACCTCGAGCATTCTCGATGCTGACCCCTCTTGGCGACGAGGTCGTCTACGAGACGTGGTGTTCGCACGGGATGTAGCGCACGAGTGGATGACCCTCTTCGCACGTCATCTCCAAGAGCGCGAGCAGGACGGTTTCAGGCACGACCTCCCGGAATCGGCGGAGCTCGTCCGCCTCTTCGCCGCGATGCCCCAGGTGCAGGTGGCGGTCACGATGAAGACTCGCTATCACCGCAACCCGGCCCATCGCTGGAAGTCGAACCACATCGCTGACATCGACGCGCTCGCAATCGCCTATGCGTATTGCGACGCCGTGCTGACCGACGCCGAAGCGCGTGCAGCACTTGCCCAGGCACGTGAGCTGCGCGGCTTCGGTGCGCATCTACCGGCAAGCGTTTCGGGTATGGCGAGTTGGCTCGATGGTCTGCCTGAAGTGGCTGACCCCGCGATCGAGGTGGCGCACCCGCTAGCCCCGTCTTGATCGAAGGCGCGGTCCCTGAGCGCAGCTCAGAACGCAGACGGGCCCAGGCAGTCAGCACGGGCAGGGCAGCGCGGGCAAGGGAGCACGGGCGCATGTGTGGGTGCGGGCTCGGCCCGTGTGTTCATCCGCCGGCGGCAGCCAGAACGCCGCGCAGTGCCGGATCTAGGTCACGCTCTCCGACGAGGTCCGAAAAGTGGGCAGCACTCTCGGGGTGACGACGAAGGATCCGTGCTGCACGTTCGGCGTGGACTCCGCGCACTCTGCGCAGGACTGGGCGCAGAGCCCTCTGCGCGTCCCACTGGTCGTACGTTTCGTCCCATCGGCAGAACGCCTGCAACGCTGCCTCGGCAGTGTCGTCGTCGGATCGGTCGAGTGCCGCCTCGAGACAGCGGACTAGGAAGATGGCGCAGCTACTCGCAGTCCGGAAGGGGATCCAAGAGTCATCGGCGGCGGTCTCGAGCGTGGCGATGAGGTCGCGCATCATCTCGCTGTGATGGGTCACGGCCAGCCGCACCACGTCGGCGCTCAGGGCCGGTATGAGGTCGGTGAGCAGTTCGTGATCAGCACCTGCTGAGGTTGTTGCCTGAGAGAGGGCCAAGTTCATGAGTGCGACCCCCGAGGCTGGCTGTCCAGCGCCGGCTTCGGCCAGCAAGAGCTGGGCGCGAGCGGTCGGTGCCTCCGGCATCGGAGCCATCTCGGCAACAACGATCTCCAACAGCGACTCGATGTCAGGTGGCCGACGATTCGGATCCATTCGTGTGGCGCGGTCGACGACGCTGCGCCACGGGTCATCATCTGGGCGCAATGGGATGTTCGGACGCGGTAGACGCCCCGTAAGCACCCAGCCCGCCACCTGGCCAAGGCTGTAGATGTCGGCTGTCGGACCTGCGCGATGCGCGTCTTCAGCGAGTTCTGGCGCTGCGAAGCCCTCAGAGCCGTAAGCGACACCGACAACTGTTCGCCCGTGCGCAGTGGTGGCGCCGTCCGGGCGACGACCGAGACCCCAGTCGGCGACGACCCATGTCGAGGTCGGGCTGGACGTCGAGCCATCGGTGAAGATCAAGATGTTGGCGGGCTTGACGTCACGGTGTGTCCAGCCGAGTTCATGCGCCGCGCTGAGACCCGCGCCGACCTGGCGCAGCAGCGTCTCGATGCGCCGGGACTCCTCGGCTACCGACTCGCGCATGGACTCGAGGGTGCCCGCGGCGAGGGGCATGACGAACCAGCCCTCGTCCACGTTGGAGTCGAGGACTGCAACGACGTTTGGGTGTCGCAACTGCGTCCCGATCTGCACCTCGCGCCGTAGACGGGCACGCGCGTCTGCATCGGCGACAAGCCCCGGGCGCAGTCGCTTGAACGCGACGGGGAGGCCCGTGGTGCGGTGCTCGCCGCGAACGACGGTGGCCTGCCCGCCGGCACCCAACGGCCGATCGTCGAGGCGGTAGTCAGACTTGAGCCCGCGCGCCGAAGCGGCTACGGCGTCCCAGCGTTCCCACACTTGGGCAGGCTATGGGTTCGGGTGGCGGTTCCGGACAATTTTCGAGAGGCATCGGCGGGCGGCGTGCAGGGCTGGTGGTTGTGGTGGGCGGGACTCGGTCGCTGGCAGTTGGACGGCCAGCGTCATGTGACAGGGTCCGCTCGGTCGCGAACTGAAGGCCCAGCCGCGCATCGCCCTTCCACTCAAGAGAGTCACATTCTGCTGAACTTCAGTGCGGCGTCGTAGCCCATTCTGGGCGCTTGGACGCAAGTGAAGGGGAGGCCTCCGCCGCCAGAGCCCACGCGCCTTGGCTGGGGTCCGGCCCGCCTGTGGGGACGAGCCCGTCCTCCCGCGGACCATTCGCTCCGCTTGGCAGGTCCTCGTCACTCGGGGCGGCCGAGGGCGCGTGCTGTCTGATGGCTGATCGCAGGCGCTGATGGCCGCGCTGGGGGAGCAGGGGGACGAGGTAGTTGTCGCCCGGGACCGAGCGACCATCGACAGGGTCGACGACGACGAGATCCCACTCGCCGAGGAGCTGGGACCGCTCGCGAGAGCGCTCCCCGCGGGTTGGCGGACAAGCTCCCCGCAGTGGCCAGCGCACCGGGTGGATACCGGAAAATCAGCAGAAAGTCCCTCCGAAGTTGCCCGAGTTGTGTCGAGGTGGCGACGTACGATCGGAGGGTCGAAGTGCTCAGATCCGTTACAGGGCTGCAGATTCAGCGAAATCGAGCTGAGACTGACCGAGGTTCGGCGAGCTTTTCAAGGGGCTTGTCGGCTCGAGAAGGTCAGGGGTTCGAATCCCCTCAGCTCCACCGAAACCGCTGGTCAGAGGCCACGTGCGGATCCTGAGACAGGAGAAGCGCGTGGCCCCTCAGCATTGAGTCAGCACGAACGGGGCACCCACGCTTGCGCGATCCGGCCGGCGAGATCTCCGGGCTCAGGTTCTTGCGATGCACGTGGGACCGCGAGGTCGTCCCCGGATTGTCGCGTCAGAATCGAACCCGCACTCTGGTGGCTAGAGACGCTGCGTCGGGATCGTCGACGTCGGCAACCGCCAGGAGCAGTGCCCCGTCCTGGTATCCCTCGAGCACCATGAGGCCCTCCACCTTGATGACGCTGTCCTCGACCGGCGGCAACGGAATGACTTCTCTCACGGCGTTGTCGTCAAGTCGGACCAGGCACGACGCAACCACGGGTCCGTCGTCGCGCGGGTTGGGGCTGTCCTCGGCCGCGGCGCTGGCGAGGAGGGTCCCGTCGGGCAGGGTCACCACGTCCGTTATCGCCAGGCCGACCCCCGCTACCGCACCGAGGTCGTAGGTCCGCGGTTCCATTGCGGCCACTGCTGCTGGGCCGACCTGGCCCAAGGCAGCGGCTACGGCGGTGCGGAGGTCCAGGTCGACGCTGCCGGAAGGCAGCCCGGCTGAGGGAAGCCCCCGCTGGTACCAGCGCAGCACGTCCCCGACGACGCAGACCCCTTCCAGATTGAGGTCCTCAGGCCTCAGCGACAGGGCGTCGGCCACGCTGGCGTACAGCGGTGTCATGTCCGCAACGTGCGGCCGCGGCTCGTCGTGCTCGAGCCGGAGGAGTACCCATCGCATCCGGGCGGGGGAAGACCCCGAGCCCATGATCAACGCTGCCGGACCGCCTTCGACGGTCAGGTGGCAGGCAGCCTCAAGATCGGGTTTCAGGTGCTTGGTCCCAGTCGCATCGGAGAACAACTCGTGTCCGCCGGTCGGTGGGAGCAGTCGTACGGCGGTCACGGATGACCCTCGGAACCAAGCGGCGTGCGTCGCATCGTCTGGCACGACGAGGAACCCGCCGGCGAACGCAACCACGGCAGACGCGGCCCGCACGGGAGCCCCATCGTCGAAACGCAACCGCTCGACGCTCATCACTTCGATGGACACGCCTGCCAGTCTTCACCCGATCGACGAGCCGTCACCCGAATCGACCAACTCGTTCGACACTCGCGTCCCGTAGGTGATGGTGATCGTCTCGCTACGTGGGTCCGGTGCGCACGTGTGCGCGTTCTCCCTGCTTGCCGACGAGGCTCAGGAACTCGACGGGCCCTGAGCTGGTGGCGCCGAACCAGTGCGGGGTGCGGGTGTCGAACTCTGCGGCCTCGCCGGGCTCGAGGATCAGGTCGTGCTCGCCGAGGACGAGTCGGAGCCTGCCGTTGAGGACGAAGGCCCAGTCGTAGCCGTCGTGGGTGCGCAGGTCGGGCTCGGCGTCGTCGCGTCCGGTGGGGAGGATGAACTTGTAGGCCTGGATGCCTCCGGCCCTGCGGCTGAGGGGCAGGATGGTCCGGCCGTCGTTGGTGGGTATCGGGCGCAGGTTGACGCGCGGGTCGCCCGTCGGTGGTGCGTCGACGAGCTCATCGAGGGTGACGCCGTAGGCGCGGGCCAGCGGCAGTAGCTGCTCCAGCGTCGGGCGCCGGAGCCCGGCCTCGAGCCTGGACAGGGTGCTGGTCGAGATCCCGGTCTCCACGGCGAGGTCGCTCAAGGTGATGTCGCGCCGCTGCCGCAGTTGTCTCAGGCGTGGCCCCACGGCGTCGAGTGTGCGGTCCACGGGTTCGTCCATGCCGGGAGTTTGCCATTCGGCAAGAACAGTTGCACGCCGGCAGGTCGGCCTTCACGCTGAGGAGGCCATCCGCCGCCCCCAGTAGTGAAGGAATCGCCGCCATGGAGCACACGTTCGACAACGAGTACTGGGACCAGATCTGGCAGGGCGACCGCGCGGCGGCGATGGGATCGGGCCAGCCGAACCCGCACCTCGCGCACGAGGTCGGCGACCTGGTGCCCGGGACCGCGCTCGACGCAGGCTGCGGCGCCGGAGCCGAGGCGATCTGGCTCGCCGGGCGCGGCTGGCAGGTCACCGGCGCGGACATCGCCGCCGCGGCGCTCGACCGCGCCGCCGACGCTGGAGTTGCCCAGCGGGTGCAGTGGGTGCAGGCGGACCTGTCCACCTGGGAGCCCGACGCACAGTACGACCTGGTCACCACCTCCTACGCCCACCCCGCGATGCCACAGCTGGAGTTCTACGACCGCGCTGCCACCTGGGTGGCCCCCGGAGGCACCCTCCTCATCGTCGGTCACCTCCACCACGAGGACACCGCGGACGACCACCGGCACGGAAGCGATCAGGGGCATGGGCACGGCAGGCACGGCAGGCACGTCGACGGGCCGCCCGCTTCGGCCTCGGCAACCGCTGCCAGCATCACCGCACGCCTCGATCCGGCCGAGTGGGAGATCGTGACCGCTGAGGAGGCACACCGGACCATGTCCGGCCCCGAAGGCCGCGAGAACACCATCCACGACGTCGTCGTCAGAGCGACTCGACGCAGCTGACGTTGAAAGGCCCTTCATGAGTACGAACCCACGGCCGCCGCTCATCACCCGCCCCGACAAGACGGTGCCGGTGACCGTCCTCGCCCGTACGACGGCGCCGCCGGCCGACGCCTTCGAGATCATCGCGCCCATCGACCTCGCGACCGTCTTCCACCCGGTCTTCCCCTTCCCGGGGGTCACCGAGGTTCGCAACCAGACCGAGTCGTGGGACCACCCGGGCCCGTCACGGACGCCCACGTTCGACGACGGTTACCAGGCGACCGAACGTCTCACCGAGTACGTCGCCGGCCAAGGCTTCGCCTACGAGCTGACCGAGTTCACCAACGTCCTCGGACGGCTTGCCGCCGGCGTCCGCGGCGAATGGTCATTCCTCCCCGACGGGGACGGTTGCCTGATCCGGTGGACCTACGAGTTCAAGCCGCTGCGCGGACGCCGGCTCATCCTGGCCGGCCCGTTCCGCCCTCTGTGGCGTCGCTACATGCAGCGGGCCCTCGACCGGATGGTCGATGTCGTCGAAGCCCGCTGACGCTGGCGAGACGTCATCGGCATCGACCTGAGCGCTAGCTCGGTTCTAGGAGCCGGCCCCGCGCGGCCGGAGCGCGTCGTCGAGCGGCTGCCCGGCCGGTCCGGCCCAGGCGACGTGGCCGTCCGGGCGCACCAGCATCGCCGCCGTGCCCGGCACCGGTGGAGTCGGTGCGGCCGGGGCGAACGTCGACAGCCCGGCGGCGGACGCGTATCGGGCGAGCACGGGTCCGGGCGCGACCAGTGTGAAGCCGGCCGGGTCCAGGGACTGGTGCAGGCGCCGGCCGTCCCGGTCGGTCAGGTCGGGGGCTCGGCTGCCGACGAGGTCGTGCTGACCCGGAGGCGCGGGGTAGCGCAGTCCGATCCCGCTGATCCGCAACGCCGCGCGGGCGCCGACCGGGGCCAGCCCCAGGGCCCTGCGAAAGGCCAGGTCGCGGGCGCCCCGGGCCAGGCGACTACGCAGCATCGCCACCCGGATCAGGGCCCCGCTGGTGCGCACCGCGCTCGCACCGATCGGCTTGCGCTCGGCCTCGTAGGTGTCCAGCAGCGACTCCTCGGCCCGGCCGTCGAGCACCGCCGCCAGCTTCCATCCGAGGTTGGCGGCGTCCTGGAGACCGGTGTTCATGCCCATGCCGCCGGCGGGGGAGTGCACGTGGGCGGCGTCCCCGGCCAGGAGCACCCGACCCACCCGGTAGCTGGTGACCTGGCGCTCGTCGCTGTGGAAGCGCGACATCCAGCGCGGGGAGTGCATGCCGAGGTCGGTCCCGAGCACCCGTCGGGTGAGGTCGCGCAGCTCGTCCAGCGAGACCGGGACGTCCTCGGACGGCTCCCGACGCGGGTCCCGGGCGATGAGCCGGTACCAGCCGTCGCCGTACGGCACGACGAAGCAGAAGCCCTCGCGGTTGCCGACCACCGTGAGCAGCTCCCCGGGCGGCTGCGTCATCCGGACGTCGGCGAGCATCAGCGAGCGGACGACTGACCTCCCCGGGAAGTCCAGTCCGAGCTGGCTGCGAACTGTCGAGTGGTGCCCGTCCGTGCCGACGACGTAGCGGGCGCGGACCGGGCTCCGGGTCGACTCGAGGTCGAGCCGTACGCCGTCCTCGTCCTGGGCGAGCGAGACGACCCGGGCGCCGCGCCGCAGGTCCACGCCCGCGTCGACCGCGCGCGCGAGCAGCAGCCGCTCGACGTGGTACTGCGGGGTGACCAGCAGGAACGGGAACCGGCTCGGCAGGGTGGCGAAGGAGACCGACACGGACCCGAACAGCCGCAGGCCGTCCACCGCGTTGCCGGTCGCCACCAGGGCGTCGGCCAGGCCCCGGGCGTCCAGGTGCTCGAGCGTGCGGGCGTGGACGGCGAACGCCCGGGTCAGGTTGGACTCCTCGGTCCGCTTCTCCAGCAGCGCCACCCGCGCGCCGGCGCGCGCCAGGTCACCCGCCAGCAGCAGGCCGGTCGGCCCGGCCCCGACGACCGCGACGTCGACGACCTCGCGACCGCCCATGGCGTCCTCCTCGGCTCAGTGCGCGATGGATGAACCAGATGGTACGCGCGTCGCCGGGTGGCGGGAAGGACCGCGATCGAACGGGGTCAGGCCGACTCGGCGCAGGCAGGCGTCGGCGAGGACGAGCAGCAGCACTCCGGCGGCCGCGTCGAGCCACCAGTGGTTGGCGGTGACGATGACGATGAACGTCGTCAGCAGCGCGTGGGTGACCGCGACCGCGGCCAGCCAGCGGGGGCCGGTGCGGACGACGACGTAGGCGATGACGACTGCCCAGCCGACATGCAGGCTCGGCATGGCGGCGAACTGGTTGGCCACGTCGGCGCTGGCCCCGTCGTACGGCGAGGGTCCGTAGCGGGCCATCGTGTCGACGAATCCCCACTGCGGGAACATCCGCGGCGGGGCCAGCGGGAAGACCATGTGGATGACCAGGGCTGCGCCGGTCTGCAGGGCGAGCAGGTTGCGGGCCCACCGGTACTCGGCCGCCGGCCGGCGGAGGAACCCCCAGGCCAGGAACACGACCATGAGCGGGAAGTGGACGCCGGTGTAGTACGTGTTCAGGAGCCGGAACAGGGCCTCGGAGTGCACCCAGGCCTGGATCGCCGCCTCGGACGGCAGGCCCAGGGTGTGCTGGATCCGGTGCACGGCGTCGGCGTGCTGCCGCGCGACGGCCTCCTGGCCGGTGATCAGGGCGCGGCCCACCTTGTACAGGCCGAACAGCACCAGGACCAGCGTCAGCTCGCGCAGCGGGCGCGCCAGGCTGGGCGGGACCAGGTCGCGGGCGCGCCGGCGCGGTTCCGCAACCACGGACGGCGGCTCCGGCAGCACCTGGGGGGTGCCGCCGGAGCCGCCGTCGTGGAGTGCTGTCAAGACCTCAGCCGGGAAGCCCGGCCGGGGTGCCCGGAGCGCCGACAGCCTTGCCACCGGGGCCCTCGGGGCCCTCGGGGTCCGCTGAGGTCGGCTTCTTGCTCCCGCGCTCCGGGGCGTACCGCGGACCCATGGGGGCGTGCGGC
The DNA here is from genome assembly GCF_003710085.1 of Nocardioides pantholopis. NCBI lineage: Bacteria > Bacillati > Actinomycetota > Actinomycetes > Propionibacteriales > Nocardioidaceae > Nocardioides > Nocardioides pantholopis. The sequence continues at coordinate 578,801 of NZ_CP033324.1, forward strand.
TTCGCGTTCGTGCGGTTGACCCACCGGTCGACGACCAGCAGGTTGAGCAGCAGCCCGGCGACGCCCCAGACCGCCAGCACCAGCAGGTCGGACCCGACCCCGGTCCCGTCGAGGTAGACCACCGATCGGGCGATGTCGACAGCAGCCGGCAGCGGCAGGATGTCGGCGAGCGGGCGGAAGTACTCCGGGACCATGTAGATCGAGAGTCCGCCTCCGGAGGCCGGCACGCCGGCGAGCATCACCACGATCATCACCGGGATCAGCCCGAACAGGCCCAGGGTCCGGGTCAGCACCGCGCTGGCCAGCCCGACGGCGAAGATGGTCGGGATGCCGTATCCGATCAGCGCGAGCGCGTGCCCGTTGACCGCCCCGATGAGGACGTCGTAGAGGAACCACAGCCACACCGCCATGCCCACCGACCAGCCGCCGAGCAGCGGCAGCAGCTGGCGGGTACGGGTCAGGTCGGGCGCTCCGCCGCGCATGACGGCGAAGAACAGGAAGCCCGCCATGATCCAGCCCATGCCGACGTAGAGGCTGTTGCTGCCGTTGACGTCGTCGTCGGTGAGTGGGGCGATGTCCTCGACGACGAGCTCGGCACCGCTGCCCGCGGCGACCGGCGTGAACATCTGGACGACAGTCGACTTCTGGCTGGCGCCGGCGCCGCCGGCGGTCACCAGCGTCGGCTGGCCGCCCTGCTCGGTCGGCAGCACGTACGCCGCGACCAGGTCCTGGCTGCGGATCTGGTCGGCCGCCTCGTCGGCGGACTCGACCACCGTCAGGTCGACGTACTGACCCAGCTGGGGCTCGACGCCCGCGACGAACTGCTCCGCCGCAGCGGCCGGGCCGACGACCGCGACCGGCACGTCGCGCACCTCCGGCTGGTGCATGGACAGGCTCATCAGCGTGACGACGGTGATCATGATCGTGAGCGGGAAGGCCGCGACCGCCAGCACCCGGTTGCGGTACGGCGCGACGGGCCCGCCCGACAGGGCCGGAAGCGGCGCGTCCGGGGCGGTGTACAGCGGTCCGCCGACGATGAGGTCGCCGGACTTGCGCTCCTTCAGGATCGCGAGCAGCAGGGCCGCGACCAGCCAGGCGGCCAGGGTCAGGACGTGCTTCCAGACGCCGTCCCCGCCGAAGTAGATGACCGAGCGCAGGGCCTCGCCGGCCGCCGGCAGCGGCAGCACCTCGTAGAGCCACTGGAAGAACCCCGGCATCGTGTGCACCGACATGGCGAGGTTGGAGGACGGGACGCCGAAGACGACCCACAGCAGCATCCCCAGCAGGACCGCGAACGGGCCCATCACCTTCGTGAACAGCAGCTGGGCGATGCCGACCGCGGTCACCGCGAGCGTGCCGACCCCGAGGAACAGCGGGTAGTGGCCGTCGACGGCGCCGACGATCGGCCCGAGGATCAGCCAGATCAGCGAGCTGGTGAGCGCGCCCCAGCCGAGGGTGATGGGGAGGAACCGGCGCACCCGCAGCAGGTTCGGAGTGCCCAGCAGCATGCCGCTCAGCGGCACGTAGCCGGCCAGCATCATCCCCATGGCGGCGAAGAGCACCATGGTCCCGGACCCGTCACCGGTCGGCAGCGGCTCGATGTCGACGGTCTCGACCGTCCAGCCCTCGGCGAGGGCGGCCGGTGCCACCGTCTGGTCGAACACCGTCGCCTGGGAGGCGCCGCCGGCCATCGCGTGGTGGATGGTCGCGTTGGTGCCGGCCTCCGGCACCTCGATGGCGCCGACGGCCTCCTGGTTGCGGATCAGGTCCTCGGCCTCGGCGAGGTCGTCGACAGTGCGCACCTCGAGCGCTCCGTCGGAGCTCTCCTCCAGCTCGGCGGCGAACTCCGCGGCCGCCGCGCCCTGGCCCACCACCGCGACCGGCATGTCACGAGGGTGCGGGTTGTGCATGGTGGACATGTACGTCGCGTACATCATCGTGACGATCAGGAACGGCATCACGAACAGGGCGATCAGACGGCCCTTGCGCTCGGCCGGGGTCTCGGGCGGCGGCGGCGGATACTTCGCCGCGCTGCGGTCGGGCTGCGCCGGCGGCGCGGAAGCGGGTGATGCCACGATGTCTCCTCGTGCGGCGGCCTCGAGGAGGCGCTGCCGCAGAACGTTCGATATGACCCGGCAGGTGGGCCACGGTCGATAGTAAGTCATGTGGCGTATTACCGGACATTTTGAGTAGAGTCCACCGGGTCAGGCCGCGAGTGGGAGGAAGCGATGCCGCGTCACGACGCCCGGCACGAGCTCCTCGATGCCGCCGAACGTCTCTTCGCCGTCCACGGCATTCCCAACGTCTCGGACCGTCGGATCGCTGAGGCTGCCGCCAACACCAACCACTCGGCGGTCCGCTACTACTTCGGGGGGCGCGCGGGCCTGCTGCGGGCGCTGCTCGACCGGCATCAGGACGCCCTGGAGCCCGAGCGGGCCCGGCTCTTTGCGGAGTCGGACTCGCTGCTCGGCGACATCCGCGCACTGGTGCTCCCCCTGACCACGCTGTACGCCGAGCTCCCGATCCCGAGCTGGCGCGCCCGGTTCCTCGACCAGGCCCAGCACGACCCGACCACCGCTGCCCTGGTCCGTGAGGTGGGCGCCGTGCACGCCCCGGCGGCCAAGGAGATCGTCGGGTCGGTCGTCGACCGGCTCGCGCACCTGGACCGGGCGGTCGTCGAAGGGCGCGCCACGCTGATGGTCCACATCGTCAGCAGCGCCTGCGCGGAGATCGAGGGGCGCGCGGAGAGGTCCGGTGAGCAGCCTCTCTGGTCGCAGGTCGGCACCTTCCTGTGCGACGCGATCGCCGGCATGCTCCAGGCCCCGATCACCCAGTAGCGGCTACCCGTCCCCGGGGAACAGCCGGGCGAGGGCACGCAGGGCGTTGTCGCGGTACGTCGACCGGCCCGCGCCGAGCCCGTAGGCCAGGTCCTCCAGGGCCCGGAGCCGGGCGTGGACGAGCGCGCGCTCGCGGAGCCCCGGGTCGCCGAGCCCGGAGCCGGTGAAGCGCACCATCGCGCGCTCGCCCGCCGCGGGACCCAGGTCGCGCAGCACCAGGCCGAGGTCGACGGCCGGATCGCCGAGCGCGGCGTCGGACCAGTCGATGATGCCGGTGATGCCGACGTCGTCGACGAGGACGTGCTCGGCGCCGAGGTCCTGGTGGGTCAGCACCGGGTCGGCCGGGTGGAGGTCGGGGATGCTGCGCAGGAACGCCTCCACCGACCGGCGCCGGCCGAGGGGCACCAGGTGCCGCGCCTGCGCCCATGCGTCGGCGGCTTCGGCCAGCAGGTCGCCGAGCAGTGGCAGGTCCACGGGGACCAGTCGCTCGACCCGGGCTCGGGGAGCCAGGGCCAGCGCCGCGATGTGGCCGCCGAGCTCGGACCCGAGCCGGACCGCGGCGGCGGGCGGGAGCGCGGGCAGCAGGTCGAGCAGCGGCGTGCCGCCGACCCGCTCCAGCTCCATGACGCCCTGGGCGGGCCAGGTGCCGAGCACCCACGGGACCGGCACCGGCGTGGTGGTGCGGACCAGCGCCAGGAGGGCCGCCTCGCTCGCGACGTCCAGGCCGTCGGCGCCGGGCCGCCGGCGGCGGACCACCGTGTCGGCCCGGCCGGGCGTGACCTCGTGGTCCAGGCCGCCCAGGCCGCCCGGGCTCACGGGACCTCCTCCACCGCCGGCGCCGGGCGCTCGATCCGCAGCCGGGGCAGGGACCGGTCCAGCCAGCGCGGCAGCCACCAGTTCCGGTCCCCGAGCAGCTCCATGGTCGCCGGGACCAGCACCATCCGCACCACGGTGGCGTCGACGAGGACCGCGAAGGCCAGGGCGAACCCGAACAGCTGGAGCTCCCGGGTGGAGCCGAGCACGAAGCTCCCGAACACGCACACCATGATCGCCGCCGCCGCGGTGATCACCCGGGCGGTCCGCGCCAGCCCCTCGGCCACCGCCGCGGCGTTGTCGCCGGTGCGGTCGTACTCCTCCCGGATCCGGGAGAGCAGGAAGACCTCGTAGTCCATCGACAGCCCGAACGTGATCGCGATCAGCATCATCGGCGCCCAGGCCTCGAACGGGGCGCTGGCGCCCAGGTCGAGCAGGTCCACGCCCCAGCCCCACTGGAAGACCGCGACCGTGGCGCCGAACGCCGCGCCGAGCGAGAGCAGGTTGACCACCACCGCCTTCACCGCGACCACCACCCCGCGGAACACCGCCATCAGCAGCACCATCGCCAGCCCCAGGACCACCGCCAGGAACACCGGCAGTCGATCGGCGTTGTAGTCGGCGAAGTCCACGGCCGCGGCCGTGGTGCCGCCCACCGCGGCCTGCGCGCCCGAGCCCTCGAGGCTCGCGGGGATCACGTCCTCGCGCAGCCGGTGCACCAGGTCGGTCGTCGCCTGCGCCTGCGGACCGGTGGTCGGGACCACCCTGAGGGCTGCGGCCTCGCCGTTCTCGGCGACCACGGGCGGGCTCACCTCGGCCACCCCGGGGGTGCTGGCGAGGTCGTCGGCCAGGCCGTCGAGGAGGCCGTCGCCCGCCCGGCCCGGGTCCACCGCGACGACCAGGGGGCCGTTGGTGCCGGCTCCGAAGCCGTCGGCGAGCAGGTCGTAGGCGCGCCGGTCGGTGTGGCTCGTGGGGCTGGTGCCGGCGTCGGAGAAGCCCAACCGGATGTCGAGCACCGGGATCGTGAGCACGACCAGCACCGCGGTGGAGGCGAGCGCCCAGGGCAGCGGGTGCCGCTGGACCTGGCGGCTCCAGCGGCGCGCCGGGCCATCGTCGTCCCCGCCTCCGGCACCTGTGCGGCGCCGGTGGACCGAGAACCTGTCGATCCGCAGGCCGACCACCCCCAGCATCGCGGGCAGCAGCGTGAGCGCGGCGGCCATCGTGATCAGCACCGCGCCGGCGATGCCCAGCGCCACGCCGGTGATGAACTTCAGGTCCATGAGCACCAGCCCCAGCGACGCGATGACCACGGTGACCCCCGCGAACAGGACCGAGCGACCCGCGGTGGCCTGGGCGAGCACCGCCGACCGGGCGGGGGAGAGCCCCGAGGCGAGGCCCTCGCGGTGGCGGGTGACCACCAGCAGGGCGTAGTCGATCCCGACGCCGATCGCGATCATCGCCGAGACCGGGGCGGCGAAGGTCGGCATCTCCACCCAGCGCGAGCCCAGGCCCACGACCGCGACGCCGCTCGCGGCGCCCACCAGCCCGATCAGGATCGGCAGGCCCATCGCGAGGACCGAGCCGAACGCGAACAGCAGGATCACCATCGCGGCCACGATCCCGATCAGCTCGGCGGGCGGCCCGGACTCGGTGCCGCTCTCGACGGGCAGGCCGCCGACCTCGACGGTGAGGCCGCCGTCGTCGTACCGGTCCCGGAGCTCGCCGAGGTCCTCCTGCAGCGGCGCCAGGTCCTCCCGGTCCTCCGGCACCTCGACCGCGACGAACCCCAGGCGCCCGTCCGCGGTGAGCTGGTCGGCGCCCTCGGCCGACCACGGGCTCACGACGCGGGCATCCGGCGCGAGCGCCTCGACGTCGGCGACCAGGGCGTCGACGGCCGAGCGCGCCTCGGGCGAGTCCAGGCCCTCGTCGTGCTGGAGCACCACCTGCACCTGGGTGCCGCCGCCGTACGACAGGCCGCCCCGGTCCAGGATCTCGATCGCGCGCTGGCTCTCGGACCCCGGCAGGGCGTAGTCGTCCTCGGCCTCGCCGCCGAACGCGCCGGCCAGGACCGACAGGCCGATCACCGCCGCCACCCAGCCCGCCAGGACCGTGCGCCGGTGCCGCAGGCACGCGCGTGCGATGCGTTCCATCGCGATCCCCTCCTCTCCTCCTCGGCCGCAGTCGTCAGCGGATCGCCGCCGACGCTGCCGGAGGAGGGGGCCCGGCGAATCCCGCCAGGAGCGAGATCGCCCGCGCGCGCAGGCGACAGGACGGTCGGTCGCACGCGACACCGGTGTCGCCGCCAGGCTGACGACGGGCGCGCCGCCCGTTCCTAGCGTCGGCGCATGCGCACCGAGCCCCGTCGCCTCTCCCGCCGGTCCTTGCTGCGCGCCGGCCTCGCGGTGGCCGCGCTCGCCGGGACCGCCTCGGCGTGCGACGGCCTCGCCCGGCTGTCCGCACCTGCCGGCTCGACCCGGCTGCGCTCCCCGGCGCGCTTCGACACCCCGCTGGCCGTGCCGCCGCTGCAGGAGGGGCTGGTCGCCGCCGACGGCACCCGCGAGCTCCGGCTCACCGCCCGGGCCGGCCGCAGCGACCTCGGCGGGCCGCGGCCCACCGCCACCTGGGGGTACGACGGCCCGCAGCTCGGGCCCACGCTGCGCGCCCGGGTGGGGGAGCAGGTGCGGGTGACGGTCGCGAACGAGCTCCCCGAGACGACCACCGTGCACTGGCACGGGATGCACCTGCCGGCCGCGATGGACGGGGGCCCGCACCAGCCGATCGCGCCGGGGGAGACCTGGACGCCCACCTGGCGGGTCGACCAGGCGCCGGCCACGCTCTGGTACCACCCGCACCCGCACGGCGAGACCGAGGAGCACGTCTACCGCGGCCTGGCCGGGTTCTTCCTGCTCGACGCCCCGGACGGTCCCGACGCCCCCGGGCTCCCGCACCGCTACGGGATCGACGACTTCCCGGTGCTGGTGCAGGACAAGCGGCTGGACCAGGACGGGGAGCTGGAGTTCGACGACCACGGCAACGAGATCGGGCTGCTCGGCGACCGGGTCGTGACCAACGGCGTGCACGGCGCCTATCTCGACGTCGGCGCACAGGCGGTCCGGCTGCGGCTGCTCAACGGCTCCACCGCCCGCAGCTACCGGCTCGGGTTCGGCGACGACCGGGCCTTCGACCTGGTCGGGACCGACGGCGGCCTGCTCGAGCGGCCGGTCCGCCAGACCCGGGTCCGGCTCTCCCCGGGCGAGCGGGCGGAGCTGGTCGTGCGGCTGAGCCCGGGTGAGACGGTGCGGCTGCGCTCCGACGGCGCCGAGCTCGGCGCCGTGGTCGTTCCCGAGGTCTTCGGGGCTGACGACACCGCCGACCTGCTGGAGCTGCGGGCCGTCCCGACCCTCACGCCCGCCGCGCCGCTGCCGGCCACGCTGACCCGCATCGAGCGGCTCGACCCGACGGCGGCGGACCGGGTCCGGCGCTTCGAGCTCGAGGGCCGCGAGATCAACGGCCGCCGGATGGCGATGGATCGGGTGGACGAGACCGTGACGCTCGGCGCGACCGAGGTGTGGGAGGTCCGCAACCGCAACCTGTTCCCCCACAACTTCCACGTCCACGACGTCCAGTTCCAGGTCCTGACCATCGACGGCGAGCCGCCGCCGCCGGAGCTGGCCGGGCGCAAGGACACCGTCTACCTGGAGCCCCGGCGCACCTACCGGCTGATCCTGCGGTTCGAGGACCACGCCGACCCGCGGACGCCGTACATGTTCCACTGCCACCTGCTGCTGCACGAGGACGACGGCATGATGGGCCAGTTCGTCGTGGTCGAGCCCGGGGACCACGCCGAGCCGGTCTCGGGGCACGCGCACCACTGATCGCCCCACTGATCGCCCCACTGGGGGCCCCGGCGCCCCGTCGACCCGGCGGCGCCGCCTCATGGCACCAGCCCGGCCCGGTGCGCCAGGACGACGAGCTGCGCCCGGTCGCGGGCCCCGAGCTTCGCGAGCAGCCGGCTGACGTAGGTGCGCGCGGTCTCCGGGCTCAGGAACAGCGCCCGGCCGATCTCCTCGTTGGTCAGGCCCAGGCCCACCTGGGTGAGGATCTCGAGCTCGCGCTCGGTCAGGCCGGCCACGCTCTGCTCGCGCGCCTGGCGGGTGGGCAGACGGGCGAGGCGGTCCATCACCTGGCGCAGCACGCCCGGGGACATCTGGGCCCGGCCCCCGGCGGCCTCGCGGACCGACCGGCGCAGGTCGTCGGCCTCGATGTCCTTGAGCAGGTAGCCGTTGGCGCCCGCGGCGATCGCGGCGACCACGTCGTCCTCGTCGTCGAAGGTGGTGAGGACCAGCACCGGCGTCGCGGAGAGCAGCGGGTCGGCCCGGAGCGCCTCGATCGCCTCGACGCCGCCCATCACCGGCATCTGCAGGTCCATCAGGATCACCGTCGGCCGGTGCTCGCGGGCCCGGTGCAGGGCCTCCCGCCCGGTGCCGGCCTCGGCCACCACCGTGAGGTCGTCGGCGTTCTCCAGGATCGCGCGCAGCCCGGCCCGCAGCAGGGTCTGGTCGTCGACGAGCAGCACCTCGATCATCGGGCGCCGTCCCAGGGGATCCGCGCGCGCACCAGCCAGCCGTCGGTGCCGGCGCTGACCTCGAGGGCGCCGCCGAGCTCGCCGAGGCGCTCGGCCATGCCGCTCAGGCCGTGTCCGGGACGCAGGTCCGGGCTGCCCACGACCCGACCGTCGTCGCGGACGACGACCTCGAGCTCGTGGGCGGCCCGCTCGGCCACCCGGATCGAGATGCGGGTCCCGGACGAGTGCCGGATCGCGTTGGTGACCGCCTCCTGGGCCACCCGGTACGCCGCGGCGCCCACCTCCGCGGGCACCGCCACGTCGTCGTCGAGCTCGAGGTCGAGCTCGACGACGTACCCGACCGAGCGGGGCGCCGCGGCGAGCTGCGGCAGGTCGCCGATCCCCACCTCCGGCTCGGTCGGCGACCGCGAGCCGCGCAGCACCGCCACCGTGCGCCGCAGCTGGGCCAGCGCGTCCGAGACCGCGGAGCGCACCAGCTCGATCGCCTGGTGGCGCTGCTGACCGTCGGGCCCACCGTCGGGCCCGGCCTCGCGGGCTACCTGGGCGTAGAGGGCGGCCACCGCGAGCGAGTGGCCGATCGAGTCGTGCAGCTCGCGGGCCAGCGCGAGCCGCTCCTCGCGCAGCCGGGCGTCGGCGTCGAGCTCGCCCTGCCGGGTCAGCAGCCCGGTGACCTGCTCGGTGCGCCGCCGCAGCGCGGTGCCGACGCGGACGCTGTGGCCCAGCGCGATGGCGGCGGCGATCAGCGCGGCGTGGGAGACCAGCTCGTAGCCCAGGATGAATGTCGCGTCCTGGCCGTCCAGGATCCGGTAGCCGGTCGCCAGCGCGAGGATCAGCACGCCGGCGGTGACCGCCGCGCGCAGGTGCCCGGTCTCGGCGGCGGAGAAGACGGCGGCGGCCATCGGGACGCCGACCCCGATCGCCGGGAACCCGGCCATGTAGTAGGTCACGAAGCCGAGCATCGTCAGCACCAGCACCAGCACCGGCCGCTGCCGGCGCACCAGCATCAGCAGTCCGAGCCCGACCGCCCACAGGTAGGCCAGCGGGTTCGCCGTCCCGGGATCGCCCTCGTTCGCGCTCACGACGGCCGTGAGGGCCAGGGTCACGCCCAGGCCCAAGAGCACGTCGGTCCGTCGAGCGGTCATGCGCCGGTCTCCCTCCTCCCGCGCTGCTCTCGACGGTAGGTCCGGCGCGGCCCGGAGGGAATCGCCCGGGAGCGACATCCGGGCCGCCGCCCGAGGGTCCGCGTTCTGCTCAGGGCGAAACGGGTCGCCCGCGGGGTGGCTCGTCGCTAGCGTGAGTCCATGGCGGAGGTGATCGAGTTCCCAGTCCCGTCGAGCGAGCCGACCCAGACCGAGCCCCTGTGGCGGGAGCTGGTCGGCGACTCCCTGCGCGAGGCGCGCCACGAGGCCGGCCTGCGGCTGGTCGACGTGGCCCAGCGCGCAGGCGTCTCGCCGCAGTACCTCTCCGAGGTCGAGCGCGGCCTCAAGGACCCCTCCTCCGAGATCCTCGCCGCCGTGGCGGGGGCGCTGGAGCTGCGGGTCGCCGAGGTGGTGACCCGGGCGGTCGGCGTCCGCGCCGGTCACCTCTCCGGCCCGCTGTGCCTCGCGGCCTGAGCGCTCAGCCACCGCGCTGGTCCAGGACGGCGTCGACCAGGCCGTAGGCCTGGGCCGCGTCCGCGGTGAGCACCAGGTCGCGCTCGAGGTCCTCGCGGACCTGGCTGGGGGTGCGGCCGGTGTGGAGGGCGAGCAGCTCCTCGAGCAGCGCGCGCACCCGGGCGATCTCCTCGGCCTCCAGGATCAGGTCCGGTACGGCGCCGCGGCCCTCCGCCGCGGGCTGCTGGAGCACGACCCGGCCGTGGCGCAGCATCTGCCGGTGCCCTGGCTCGCCGCCGGCGAGCAGGACCGCGGCGGTCGCGACCGCCTGGCCCACGCAGGTCGTCTCGATCGGCGCCCGGACGAACTGCATGGCGTCGTAGATGGCCAGCATCGCTGGGACCGACCCGCCCGGCGAGTTCAGGTAGAGGCTGATCGGGGCGTCGGGGTTCTGCGACTCCAGGTGCAGCAGCTGCGCGATGACCACGTTGGCGACGCCGTCGTCGAGGGCCGTGCCGAGGTAGATCACCCGGTCCTCGAGGAGGCGGCTGAAGATGTCGCTGGTGCGCTCGCCGCGCTCGGTGCGGGTGGTCACGTACGGGATCGTGTAGCTGCTCATGACCCCACCCCCAGCCCGACCGGCCGGTGCGCCGGGGTCCGGATCTGCGCGAGCGAGGTGACCACGTGGTCGACGAAGCCGTACTCCATCGCCTCGGTCGCCGTGAACATCCGGTCGCGGCGGGAGTCCCGCTCCACGCGCTCGACCGGCTGGCCGGTGTCCTCCGCGATCAGGCCGAGCACCGTGTCCCGAGTGTGCCGCAGGTCCTCGGCCTGGAGGGCGATGTCATCGGCGACGCCGCCGATGCCCGCCGACCCCTGGTGCAGCAGCACCCGTGCGTGCGTCAGCGAGTAGCGGCGCCCCGGCGTACCGGAGCTGAGCAGGAACTGGCCGGCGCTGTAGGCCATGCCGAGGTTGACAGTGCACACGTCCGCCGGCAGCAGCCGCATCGTGTCCCGGATCGCCAGCATCGCCGGGACCGAGCCGCCGGGGGAGTTGATCCACAGCCAGATGTCGCGCGCGGGGTCCTCGGTGGCCAGCGTGACCAGGGCCGAGCAGATCCGGTTGCCGACCACCTCGTCCAGGGCGCTGCCGAGCAGGACTGTGCGCTGGTCGAGGAGGCGGCGGGCGAGGTCGTCGTCGAGGCGGGTGGGCTCTGTCATGTCCTCCACCGTGGCAGCGCGGCGCCCCGGAGCGAAGGGCGTGCTGCTCGGAGCGGATCCGCTGGGAGCAGCGCGGCCCGCGTGTCGCCCCGCGGCCGGGCGGGAGGGGGTGGGCTATGCTGGCCGAGTTCTAGAAGTCCGGACGGGTCCGCCAGCAGCAGCTGCCAGGTCCCGTCGGATGCAGGCCGGCGCTCCATCCGCCCGCCCGACTCGATCGATCGGCACCGTGACTGTCGTCTGATTCGTTCGTCGTCGGGACCGAGCCGTGCCGCCGAGGGGGCCCCGGGCCCGCGCTCGGCGTGACGACGCTCGGGCGCACCGTGACCCGGTCACATCCCGCCCCGGTGAGCGCCGGGGCAGTTCCGTAGGAGGAGCACTTGGCTCGACGAGGCCAGCGCCAGCAGGGTGGCGGCACCCGGACCGCGACCCGCAACCGCCGGCGCGCCCGGAACCTCGACGAGGACGGCATCATCCCGGTCCTCGCTCGCGCCGTGCGCGAGGTCGAGTCGGCGGTGCAGCGCGGGACCGTGCGCCCCTCGACCCGGACCAAGTTCCAGGTCGTCGCGATCCTGGCCCGTGAGGAGCGCAACCGGGTCAAGGCCGACACCGAGAGCACCGAGGCGCACCGCGCCGAGGAGCTCAAGCGGCTCGACGGCATCGGCACCATCCTCGCCAAGACCGCCGCCCGCGAGCCGTCCCTGTTCACGCTGCTCGACGAGGGCGCGGTGCTCTCGGAGGCCGCCAAGGACCTCAAGCAGGAGATGCTGCGGGCCGCCGGGATGGAGCCCGAGCCGGAGCCGGAGCCCGACGCGCCGGCGGAGGAGGACCCGACGGCCCCGCGCCGCGTCGTGCCCCGCTCCGTGATCGCCCGCCAGCTCGCGAACCCGTTCCTGGTGCCGGACTTCTCCGCAGTGCCCCCGCCGCCGGACGGCCCGCGCCGGCTGGCGACCTGGGAGCTGCTCGGCCCGCTCTTCCGCTCCTTCGAGTACGGCGGCAAGACCTCCTCGATGCCGCTGCCCGAGCCGCCCCGGGTGCGGCTGCCCGACGACCTCGAGCTGATGCCGCACCAGGCCCAGGTCGTGGGTGCGGCCGCCGAGGGCCACCGCACCTTCCTGCTCGCCGACGAGCCCGGCCTCGGCAAGACCGCGCAGGCCCTCGTCGCTGCCCGCGCCGCCGACGCCTACCCGCTGCTGGTCGTCGTCCCGAACGTCGTGAAGACCAACTGGGCCCGCGAGGCCCGGCTGTGGACCCCCGAGCGCGACGTCACTGTCATCCACGGCGACGGGTACGACGTCGACGGCTTCGCCGACATCATCGTCGTCAACTACGAGGTGCTCGACCGCCACGTCGGCTGGCTCGGGGACCTCGGCTTCCGCGGCATGGTCGTCGACGAGGCGCACTTCATCAAGAACAAGTCCTCCCAGCGCTCCCAGCACGTGCTCCAGCTCGCCGACCGGATCCGCGCCCGCGCCGCGCGGCCGCTGCTGATGGCGCTGACCGGCACCCCGCTGATCAACGACATCGAGGACTTCAAGGCGATCTGGGAGTACCTCGGCTGGATCGACGAGAAGAAGCCGCTGCGCCCGCTGATGGACGCCCTGGAGGAGACCGGGCTGACCCCGGCCGACCCGGCGTTCTACCCCGCGGCCCGCACCGCCGTCATCAACCAGGGCATCGTGCGGCGCCGCAAGATCGACGTCGCCAAGGACATCCCCGCCCGCCGGGTCGCGGACCTGCCCGTGGAGCTCGACGACGAGGTCGGCCGCTCCATCCGGCAGGCCGAGCGCGAGCTCGCCCTGCGCCTGGTCCAGCGCTACGACATGGCGCTGGCCACCCGGACCTCCGGGCAGGTCGTCGAGGGCATCGACCGCGAGCTGGTCCGCCGGGTCGCGACCTGGGAGCGCGAGGACACCACGACCACTGCCACCGGCGAGAACGTCTTCTCGATGATGCGCCGCATCGGCCAGGCGAAGGCCGGCCTGGCGGCGGACTACGCCGCCCAGCTGGCCCGCAACGTCGGCAAGGTCGTGTTCTTCGCCAAGCACGTCGACGTCATGGACCTGGCCGAGGACACCTTCGCCCGCCGCGGCCTGAAGTACTCCTCGATCCGGGGCGACCAGACGCCGAAGGCCCGGCAGAAGGCGATCGACGAGTTCGTGAACGACCCCGAGGTCGCGATCGTCGTGTGCTCGCTGAGCGCCGCCGGGGTCGGCCTGAACCTCCAGGTCGCCTCCAACCTGGTGCTCGCCGAGCTGTCCTGGACCGACGCCGAGCAGACCCAGGCGATCGACCGGATCCACCGGATCGGCCAGGAGGAGCCGGTGACGGCGTGGCGGATCATCGCCTCGCAGACCATCGACACCAAGATCGCCGAGCTCATCGACAGCAAGGCCGGGCTCGCCGCCCGGGCGCTGGACGGCTCCGACGAGGAGGTCGCCTCCTCGGCCGACGTGCAGCTGGAGGCCCTGGTCGCGCTGCTCACCGAGGCCCTGGAGCAGCGCGGCTGATCGCAGGTGTGAAGTCGCGGCGGCGGGGGAATGTCCCTCCTGCCGCCGGGACGGATCCGGACGGCAGGCTCCTAGGAGGACACATGGGTGACCGCTTGGTGGCGGACATCGGCCGGATCCGGTCGTCGGCGTACGACGTGCGCAGCACCAGCAGCCGGTTCAACGGCGCCAGCAGCCTGGTGGCGGAGTACCGCTCCGACCTCGGCAGCACGGACCTCGCCAACGCGCTGGACGACTTCGCCTCGAACTGGAAGATCCACCGCGAGCGGCTCTGCGAGGACCTGGAGAAGTTCGCCGACTGGGCGGTGCAGGCCGCCGACGGCTACGCGCAGGCCGACGCCGACCTCGCGGCGGTGCTGACGGAGGGCCCGAAGTGAGCCGTCCCGCTGACTGGTCGCCGCTCGCGGGGGCCGACCCGGTTCCCGGCGAGCCCGAGGAGGTCCGCCGACTGGGCCGGAAGCTGCGGCAGGTGGCCGACGCGATCACCGAGCAGGCCGCGAAGCTGCGCACGCTGTGCAGCGACGAGTACTGGGACTCCGACGCCGGCCGGCGCTTCGAGAGCACCGCCCGCGACACCGCGACCAAGCTGGAGAAGGCCTTCGACCGGTACGACGCCGCGGCGAAGGCCGTCGAGACCTACGTGCCGGTCCTGGAGGAGGAGCAGCGGATCTCGCTGGAGCTGCGCACCCAGGCCCAGGAGCTGCAGGCGAGCCGCGACCAGGCCCAGAGCCGGATGGACGCCGACCCCACCGACTCGACGGCCCCCGAGCGGCCGGGCCGGGCGATGGACCAGGCGACGGTCGAGGGCTTCGGCAGCGACCTGGGCCGACTCCAGAAGGAGGTCCAGTTCTGCGCCGACCGGGTCGCCGACGCCGGTCGTCAGGCCGCGAGGGGCCTGACCATGGTCATCGACGACGACGGCCTCAAGGACGGCCGGTTCGAGGGCCTCAAGAAGTGGGCGCAGGACCGGATCCAGGACGTCAAGGACTGGATCCACGAGCACGCCGACCTGCTGAAGCTGATCGCCGACGTGGCGGGCTGGATCGCCACGGCGTGCGGCATCGCCGCGCTGCTGGTGGGCTGGATCCCCGTGATCGGCCAGGCGCTGGCCGCCGTCCTCACCGTCGTCGCGCTCGCGGCCACCGCGGTCTCGCTGGTCTGCCACCTCGCGCTGTACTGGACCGGTGACGGCGGGCTCCTCGACATCGCCCTCGACGTCGTGGGCCTGGCGACCTTCGGCGTCGGGCGGGCCGCCATCAGCGGCGTCCGTGGCGCGGTCTCGGCGGTCAACGCCAGCGGCAAGATGAGCGCCGCGGCGACCCGCGCGAGCACGGCGATCACCGCCCGGGGCGGTCGGGCGACCGACGCGGTCATCGACGCGCTCAGCTCGGGCGACCTCGGTCGTGCCGCCAGCCTCTCCGGGGTCCGGGCGAACTCGCTCAAGGGCATGATGGGCAGCCAGTTCGGCGACCTGACCGCCACCTTCGGGCCGGGCGGCTTCAAGCACCTCACCCAGACCATGGCGTCGGCCCCGGGCCTCGTCCCGCGCGGCGCCGACCTGCTGAGCGGCTTCCGGCCCAGCGCCTGGAGCTCGATGGGACCGGAGGCGATGGACGGCCTGCGCACGATCGGCCAGAACTGGCACAACACCCCGGCCCTGATCGGCGAGGGCGTGCAGAACCTCCGGGTCTCCGGGCTGCAGAACATCGCCCTGGACGCGGACACGATCACGAACATCAGCAGCGTCGTGCGCGCCACCGACGGGTTCAGCACCAGCGCGCTGAACAGCTCCCTGCACTCGCTGAACGTCCAGATGGGGCAGGCAGCCGCCGCGACGGCCGTCGGCACCGGCGTCGACGCCGCCGACAAGGCCGGGCTCTTCGACGGCGCGAAGACCTGGGGCTGGCGGTCGCCGCTGTGAGCAGGGAGGTCGACAGCGTGACCCGACCCGGCCAGCAGGTCCGGCCCGAGGACCCGGTGCGCCGCCGCTGGTTCTGGCAGCGGCTGGCCCTGATGGCAGTGGACGCCGTCGGGCTGCTGGTCGCGCTCGCCCTGGCCCGCCCGCAGCCCACCGCGGCGGTGGCCGTCGCCGCGGTCGCCGCGGCGGCCATCTGCGCCGCGGCGCTGCTGGACCTGCGGCAGCTGCTCCGGCGGCGCCGCCGGGTGATCACCGGGGTGGAACAGGCTCCGCTGCTCGACCCGCTCGACTCCTGGATCAACGTGGCCGGGCTCGCGGCGCTCACGGTCATCCCTGCTGGCGTCAGCGGCGCTCCGGCGGGTCTGCGGGCGCTCGTCATCACGCTCGCGGCTGGCGCCGTACTGATCTCGTGGGCCGGCCAGCGCCGTCACGGCTGGCGTCGGCTCCAGGCCGAGATGCGCGCGCGCCGCGCCGCCGCGGAGGAGCGCCGATGAGGCTCGGCGGGCCCCGCGAGGACTACGTCCGGCTCGGGGCGGCGCTCCCGCAGGGCTGGGTCGAGCTGCCCACCGACCCGGCCGTCGACCCGCAGGCCTGGGCCACCGCGAACGTCGCGGAGGCCGCGGCCGGACTGGAGCCGACGGAGCACTCGATCGGCGAGGAGGCGGCCGCGGCTCAGCTGGCCTCGTTCGTGCAGCGCGCCCAGGAGGCGGCCGTCCCCGGCCTCTCCGCCCACGTCGCGCTCGCCTTCCAGCCCGACCCGCTGGGCCAGGTGCTGGTCTTCGCCTCGGCCACCGTCTTCCCGTTCGAGGACGGCCCACTGACCGTGCCCGGGCTGCTGGAGACCCTCGGCGCCGGGCCCGAGACGGTCGGGCAGCGGCACGTCCAGGAGCTGGACCTGGCGCTGGGCCGTGCGGTGCGGCTGCGGCGGATGTTCGGTGCCGGCGCAGCGGCGGGCGTACCTGTCGGGGAGCCGGGTGTCGACGACGTGATGGAGGGGATCACCTACGTCGCGCTGCCCCGGGGCCTGGACGGCTTCGTGTGGTTCGACGCGCTCTGGGTCGACCTGGTCCTCGGCGACGACCTGGCAGCGGTGGTCGACGAGCTCGCGGCGGCGCTGCGCCTGGACGCACGGCAGGGGCGCGGGCGATGAGCGCGGCCGAGAGCGCGTCGCGGCCCGCGGCGTACCGGCTGGCCACGCCTGCCGACTGGTGGCGCATCGACCTGGAGCCCGCCGCCCGGGCCGCGTCGATCAACCGGCTCGTCGACCTGCAGGTGCCCGCCGACGACCAGCCGCTGCTGCGCCGACAGATCCGCGCCGAGCTCGAGCAGCGGGCCGAGCAGGCCTACCGCTCCGGCGGCGTGGAGCTGCACCTGTCCCGGATGATGGCCGGCCCGATGCCGGTCGCCGCCTCGCTCGTGGTCAGCCTCGTCCCCGGAGCGCCGCAGGACCCCGCGCGCGCCGCCGACGGCGAGCAGCCGGGTCTGGCCGCGGCCACCGCGGAGACGCTCGCCGAGGTGCTGGCCGTCAGCGAGGACCCCGACGTGAGTGTCGATTCCTGCGAGGTGCGCCGCGAGCCCCCGGGCCCCGCGGTCCGTCGCGAGCTCACGACCCGCACCCCGCCGCCGCCCGGCGACCCCGTCGCCGAGGAGCTCGGCCCGGTGCCGGGCTTCACCGTGGAGTGGTTCGTGCCGGTGCCGAACGGCGCCGGGGCCTGCCTGCTCCTGGCCTTCTCCTCGCCGCTGGTGACGCTGCGCGACCAGCTCACCGGGCTCTTCGACGCGGTCGCGGAGACGCTGCGCTGGTCGGGCTGACCCCGGCCGGGCACAGCTAGATCCAGCGCTCGAGCCAGATCCGGTCCAGCCACTCCGCGTGGGTGAGCAGCCCGTAGGTCCAGATCGGCCAGAACCACGCGAAGTTGATGATCGTGAGCACCACGAACGAGCCGGCCGCCACCACTCCGGCGGTACGCCGCGGCGTGGGCGTCCGTGACGGGCCGATCGCGCGACCCATGGCCAGCACGATCGCCAGGACCACGAACGGCAGCGTCACGACCGCGTAGAACGAGAAGATCGGCCGGTCGTCGTAGAGCAGCCACGGCAGCCAGGTCGAGGCCGTGCCGATCACCGCGACCCCGAAGCGCCAGTCCCGCGCGCCCAGCCAGATCGCCACGGCGTACAGCAGCGCGAGCGCCCCGCCCCACCAGATCGTCGGGGTGCCCAGCAGCAGCACCTGGCGCAGGCAGTCGCTGCCCGCGGGGGCGTCGCAGCCGCGGGTGCCGGGCTGGATCCCGGTGTCGGCAGCGACCCCCACCGGACGGTTCAGCAGCAGCCAGCCCGACGGCTTCGAGGCGTAGGTGTGGTCGCTGTCGTTGAGGAAGTGGGTGTGGAAGGCGTAGACGTCGCGGTGGTAGTGCCACAGCGAGCGCAGCGACTGCACGACCTCCGCCGGGCCGGAGGCGTCCGGCTCGGTGGCGGTGGGCCACTGGTCGTCACCCTCGGAGACCGCGGTGTCGCCCTCCATGTGGTCGTAGCGGGTGTACTGGGTCGCGGAGAGGTGCTCCTCGTACTCGTCGGCGTGCACCAGCCACCCGGTCCAGGTCAGCAGGTAGACGACCAGCCCGACGACGACGAGGTGGACGAACGCCGGGATCCCGTCCACGACCGCGGAGCGCAGCACCGGACGCCGGACGCCCGCGGCCCGCCGGGCCGAGGCGCTCCACAGCCAGACCAGGATCCCGAAGGCGGCGAGCGGGTAGAGCGCCGTCCACTTGGTGCCGACCGCGAGCCCGAAGCAGACGCCGCCGACCAGCAGCCAGGGCCGCCACAGCAGCCCGCGCACCGGGCCCCAGCCGCTGCGGACCGGCTCGGGGGCGAGCCGGGCCAGCCGGTCGCGGTACCAGAACCGGTCGTTGACCAGGCAGGCGATCGCGCACAGCGTGAAGAACGCCAGGAAGATGTCGAGCAGCGCCAGCCGGGAGAGCACCAGCTGCAGCCCGTCCAGGCTGAGCAGCAGCCCGGCGGTGCAGCCGAGCAGCGTGGAGCCGGTCATCCGGCGCACCAGCCGGCACATCACCAGCACCATCAGCGACCCGACGACGGCGGCCGAGACCCGCCAACCGAACGGGTCCATCCCGAAGGCCCACTCGCCCAGCGCGATCAGCCACTTCCCGACGTCGGGGTGGACGATCATCGACGGGTCGCCCTCCCACAGCCCGGAGGTGGTGCCGTCGAGGATCGCCTCGTCGGCGCCCTCGGCGTACTCCCGGACGTAGCCGTGGTGCAGCAGCGACCAGGCGTCCTTGGCGTAGTAGGTCTCGTCGAACTCGAACTGGTGCGGGGTCCCGAGGTGCCACAGCCGCAGCACCAGGGCGAACAGCGCGACGCCGGCGGCGGAGACCCAGCCCACCACCGGGTCGTCCGCACGCAGCCGGCTGGTCCTCACGGCCCCGAACTCTACGGCCCGGGTGTGGCCGGCGGCGCAGGACGAGGCCCGGCCCCCGGCGCGGCCCGCGGCGCGGCTGCGATGATCGGGGCATGACCGGCGTCCTCGTGCTCGCGGCCACTCCCATCGGCCGCGTCTCCGACGCCCCGCCACGGCTCGCCGAGGAGCTCGCCGGGGCCGACGTGATCGCCGCCGAGGACACCCGGCGGCTGCGGCGGCTCACCTCCGACCTCGACGTGGTTCCGACCGGGCGGGTGGTGTCGTACTTCGAGGGCAACGAGGCGGCCCGGACGCCCGTGCTGCTCGAGGCGCTGCTCGCCGGCGAGCGGGTGCTGCTGGTGACCGACGCCGGGATGCCCAGCGTGTCCGACCCCGGCTACCGGCTGGTGGCCGCGGCCGTCGAGCACGACGTGCTGGTCACCGCGGTCCCCGGTCCCTCGGCCGTGCTCACCGCGCTGGCCGTCTCCGGGCTGCCCGTCGACCGGTTCTGCTTCGAGGGATTCCTGCCGCGCAAGGCCGGGGAGCGGTCCCGCCGGCTGGCCGGGCTGGCCGGGGAGCAGCGCACGATGGTCTTCTTCGAGGCCCCGCACCGCACCGAGGCGGCGCTGGCGGCGATGGCCGAGGCCTTCGGCGGCGACCGCGCGGCCGCGGTGTGCCGGGAGCTGACCAAGACCCACGAGGAGGTACGCCGGGGCCCGCTCGCCGAGCTGGTGGCCTGGGCTGCCGACGGGGTACGGGGTGAGGTGACAGTGGTGGTCTCCGGAGCCGAGGACGTCCCGCTGCCCACCGATCCCGAGAGCCTGCGCGCTGCCGTGGCGGCGCACGAGGAGGACGGCATGAGCCGCAAGGACGCGATCGCGGCAGTGGCCCGGGGCGCTGGCGTGCCCCGCCGCGAGGTCTACGACCTGGTGCACAAGTCATGACCGGGCGGATCACGTCGTTCGCCCGCGACGGGCTGGTCTTCGACGTCCGCGACGAGGGGCCGCTCGACGGAGACCCGGTGGTGCTGCTGCACGGCTTCCCGGAGCGGTCCACGAGCTGGCGCCGGGTCGCGCCGATGCTGCACGAGCACGGCCTGCGCACGCTGGCCCCGGACCAGCGCGGCTACTCGCGCGGCGCCCGGCCGGCGGGTCGGCACGACTACGCAGCCGGCAAGCTGGTCGCGGACGTCGCTGCCCTCGTCGACGCGGTCGGCGGGCCGGTGCACCTGGTCGGCCACGACTGGGGGGCCGCGGTCGGCTGGGGGCTCGCGATGAGCCGCCCCGAGCTGGTCCGCACCTGGACGGCGGTCTCGGTGCCGCACACCGCGGCGTTCGCGCAGTCCTTTCTCACCTCCACCCAGGGGCTGCACTCGACCTACATGGGGTTCTTCCAGCTGCCCTTCGTGCCGGAACTGCTGGCCGGCCGGGGCCTCTTCGAGGCCTGGCTGCGGCGAGCGGGGATGGACGACGACGACCTGGCCCGGTTCCGCACCGAGGTGCTCGAGGACGGCGCGCTGCCCGGCGGCCTGGCGTGGTACCGCGGCCTGCCGTTCGGCGGCGGCGGCTCGGTGCGCCGCAAGGTGACGGTGCCGACGACGATGGTGTGGAGCGACGGCGACGGCGCGATCACCCGGGCCCCGGTCGAGGCGACCGCGGCCTGGGTCGACGCGCCGTACGAGCTGGTCGTGCTCGAGGGCGTGTCGCACTGGATCCCCACCCACGCCCCGCGGGCCCTCGCCGACGCGGTGCTGGCGCGGATCGGGGCGGCATGAGCCAGCGGCCCCCCGCGCCGGAGCCGCTGCCCCACCCCGTCGTCGACAACCACTGCCACCTCGACATCGCCCGCGGCGACGAGCCGGCGGTCCCGGTCGCCGACGCGATCGCGCAGGCCGCCGCCGTCGGGGTCACCCGGATCGTGCAGATCGGCTGCGACCTGCCGGGCGCGCGCTGGGCCGTCGCGGCCGCCGAGGCCCACGACGCGCTGGTCGCGGGGGTCGCGCTGCACCCCAACGAGGTGCCGGGCATGGACGCGGCGGGCGAGCTCGAGGACGCGCTCGCCGAGATCGAGCGGCTCGCCGCCCACGAGCAGGTCCGGGCGGTGGGGGAGACCGGCCTCGACCACTTCCGCACCGGCGAGGACGGGTACGCCGTGCAGGTGGCGGCCTTCCGCCGCCACATCGACCTCGCCAAGCGGCTGGACAAGACCCTGGTGATCCACGACCGGGACGCCCACGAGGACGTGCTGGCGGTGCTCGACGAGGAGGGTGCGCCGGACCGGTGGGTGATGCACTGCTTCTCCGGGGACGCCGACTTCGCCCGCGCCTGCCTGGACCGCGGGGCGTACCTCTCCTTCGCCGGCACCGTGACCTTCGCCAACGCCCAGCCGCTGCGGGACGCGCTGGCCGTGGCGCCGCAGGACCGGATCCTGGTCGAGACCGACGCGCCGTACCTGACCCCGGTGCCGCACCGCGGGCGCACCAACGGGTCCTACCTGATCCCGCTCACGATGCGGCTGATGGCCCAGGTGCGCGGGGCCGACCTCGGCGACCTCTGCGCTGCCGTCGACGCCAACACCGACGCGGCCTTCGGGGGTTCGTGGGGTGCATGACGAGGGGCATGACCCTGGCCACACCGTCCTCCTGACCGGGACGAGGACTTGCAATCGGGCCCGATCATTGGTGGTCTGGGGCGCTGACAGCCGGGATCGGGACGGAACACGCCCGGTGCACAGCGGCAGTCGCGGTTCGGGGAAGAACTCGTGACGGTCCGGCACCGAGGCGTTCGCCGCAGCATGGTGGCCGCCGAGACCCGGGCAGCACGACGTTCGGAGAACTGTGGCTTCCACGCTGCTCCCCACCCTGCGCACCAAGGTCGGCACCGCGCTGGCCCGCGCCACCCGCAGCCGGATCGCCCTGGTCGCCGTCTCGGCGATCGTGGTCCTGGCCGTGGCCGGCACCGCCCTCGGCTACTCGGCCCTCTCCGCGTCGGTGGCACTGACCGTCGACGGCGAGACCCGTGAGGTCTCCACGATGGCCGGCACCGTCGAGGAGGTCCTCGACGAGGAGGGCATCGAGGTCGGCGAGCGCGACCTGGTCGCGCCCGGCCTGCACGAGGAGGTCGGCGAGGACACCCGCATC